>CAJTCL010000016.1 GCA_910575005.1 Lachnospiraceae bacterium
AAATCCGCTTACGCAAAGACAAAGGACAAGGCGGAGCAGGGATATTATGCGGAGGAAAATTCCCCCACGGAATATGCCGCCGACAAGGTTTCCCATGCTTCGGGGCGTATTAAGGACGAGGGCATCCACCAATTTAATAAGCAGGGGCAGAAAAACGCCCAGATTACAAGGGAGAATATCGGTAAGGCAAAGGATAAAATCGCCGATTTTAAGGCAAAGCGGGCGAAGAAAGCCGCAGAGCAGAAAACAATGCGGAATAAGGCAGAACAAAACGCCATGCGTACAATGGGACAGGACGGCTTGCAGGAAATACAAGGGACTGCAAGCCGTCCCGCTGTTTCCGCTGCTCCTGTCAAGACCGAAACGCCCCAGACGGCGGCAAACTCGCTGATAAAGACCAGACAGCAGGGAAAGCGGACGATAAAGACAACCGCCAGAAATGCGGAAAAAACCGTCAAGACCACAGCAAAAGGCACAGTCAAGGCGACGGAAAAAGGCGTGAAAACCGCAAAGGCGACATCCAAGACAGCGATTAAGACCACCGAGCAGACCGCAAAGGCGGCACAGAAAACGGCGAAAGCATCTGCCAAAGCCGCCCAGAAAGCGGCGCAGACGGCAAAAGTCACCGCAAAAGCGACAGCCGAAGCGACGAAAGCCACGGTCAAGGCGACCATTGCGGCGGTCAGGGCGATTATCGCAGGGACTAAGGCGTTAATTTCTGCCCTTATCGCAGGCGGCTGGATTGCCATTGTGATAATTCTTATCGTCGTCCTGCTTGGGTGTGCCGTGTCCCTGTTCGGGGGCGGCAGCGACAGCACATCCTATACCCCTGTCAGTGCGGAGGTCGAAGCCTACACGCCGCTGATACAGAAGTATGCAAAGCAGTACGGCATCCCCGAATATGTGGAGCTTATCAAGGCGGTAATGATGCAGGAAAGCGGTGGACGTGGACTTGACCCGATGCAGGCGGCGGAGGGGAGCTTCAACAAGAAATACCCCCATGAGCCGAACGGCATCAAAGACCCCGAATATTCCATCGAGTGCGGCGTGCAGGGATTAAAGGCGGCTCTCATTTCAGCCGAGGTGGAGAACCCGATTGACATGGAGCGCATCAAGCTCGCCTTGCAGGGCTACAACTTCGGCAACGGGTATATCTCATGGGCAAAGACCAACTACGGCGGCTATTCCTATGCAAATGCGGTGGAGTTTTCCGCTATGCAGGCACAGCGGCTCGGTTGGGAGAAATACGGCGACACGCAGTACCCCGCCCATGTGCTGCGCTACTACCCATACGGGCGGGCGTTTACAAGCGGAGGAAACCAAGCCATTGTGGAGGTTGCTTTGACACAGCTCGGCAACGAGGGCGGGCAGCCCTATTGGAGCTGGTACGGCTTTGGCGGGCGTGTGGAATGGTGCGCCTGCTTCGCATCGTGGTGTGCCGACCAGTGCGGCTATCTGGAAAGCGGCATTATCCCGAAATTCTCCCTCTGCTCGGACGGCGTGAACTGGTTCAAGGGCAAAGGGCAATGGCAGGATAAGAACTATGAGCCGCAGGCAGGCGACCTCATTTTCTTTGATTGGGGGAGCAACGGCTCAATCGACCATGTGGGAATCGTGGAAAAATGCGAGAATGGGACGGTCTACACCGTGGAGGGCAACTCTGGGGACGCCTGCAAACAGCGGAGCTATCCAGTCGGGAGCGGTTCAATATACGGCTACGGATGTCCAAACTATTAGTTGAACAAGGTAAAAGGAAACCAGAGGTCAATCCTCTGGCTGCTCTTTTGCCTTACATATCCCCTGCGCCGTCCCTGCTATAATAGTCAATTCCGCATCATCAAAAGTATCAAGAAGCACATCTAAACGCCGACGTAAAGTTGTTTTCTTTATCGGACTGTCTGGGTGTATGTACTGGTCTACGGATATGTGGAACATTGTCACAAGCTGAATAAACAGCCGAAAGCTCGGATACTGCCCCTCTTTCTCCACAGATTGCAAATGCCTTGCCGAAATGCCAAGCTCCTCGGCTAATTCCTCTCTTGTAATTCGCTGCTTCTCACGGGCTTTTTGGATAGCCTGCCCCAATTCCATAAAGTCAAGGTTTCCTACGGCTTCGTTCATTTTTTCACCACCTGTTCATTAATTTTTCCCTTATATTTTACAGAAGTGAAAGTTCTGCTTAAACGATGTGAAATTTCCATACATAAGAAACTGTACTTCTTATTTTAGGAAAAATTATCTCTTGCTTTTCTCAATAACACTTTTTCTATAATTGTATTATTCGTTTTGACGCATTATAATATCAGTTATGAAGGAGGTTATTTCAATGTTTGATTACATGAATGTAAAAGAAGCGGCTGAAAAATGGGGATTGTCCGAACGGAGGATACAGGTATTATGCGCTACAAACCGAATCCCCGATGTAATGCGAATCAGCAATGTGTGGCTGATTCCAAAGACTGCATCAAAGCCTATAGACGGGCGTTTTAAAAAAAGAGATAAGGAGGAATCAGACAATGAGTAAGATTTTATTGGTTGAAGATGATATGGAAATCAGTACCATGCTAAAGAATTTTTTGCACACAGAAAAATTTGAGGTAATTACAGCGTATGATGGCAAAAATGCCCTCGACAGGTTCTTTTCGGATAGTTTCAGTCTGGTTTTGCTTGATTTGATGATTCCTCAAATAAGCGGAATTGAAGTCATGGAAAAAATCAGAGAAAACAGCACTGTCCCGATTATTATTATATCGGCAAAAGATACCGATTCTGATAAAACGCTTGGTTTAGGTTTGGGAGCAGATGATTATATAACGAAACCGTTTTCTGTCACAGAAGTATTGGCAAGGATAAAAGCAAATATCCGAAGAACTACACAGTATGCTGCAAGTGCAACAGAACAGCAGCCAATACTTCAAACGGGAAACCTTGTCATGCATCTGAATGAGTATTCTGTAACAAAAAACGGCTGTAAAATAGAGCTTACATCAAAAGAATTTGAAATTTTAAAGCTGTTATTGCAGAATCCAAAGAAAGTATATACGAAAGAACAGATTTACTCCCTTGTCTGGAATGATACCTATTATGGTGATGAAAATGCCGTCAATGTCCATATCAGCAGATTGAGGAATAAAATAGAGGATAATCCCCGTGAACCGCAGTATGTGATTACGGTATGGGGAATCGGATACAAATTGGGGGAGTGAAAGGATGAGCGATAAAACAATCATATTCTTTTTGGCAGTTGTTGTCTGCTTATTATTCCTTGTGGTTTTATACCAGCGTTTTATTTTTGGCAGGGGAATACAGGCAAAGATAAAACGGATGAATAAAAAGTTGGAGGAAATTTTAGAAACTGGTAGCGACGAGAAAGTAATGGTATTTACGGACAACCCTGTTTTGATGGAATTAGGGGGACAAATCAACCGCCTGCTGATAGACCGACAGAAAATAAGGGCAGATTTTAAAAGGGAAGAAATTTCTTCTAAAAAGATGCTGGCGAATATCTCCCATGACATAAAAACACCGCTAACGGTCATATTGGGTTATCTGGAAATTATGAGCTTGAACCATGCAGATAATGAGATGTTGAAAAAAGTAGAAACAAAAGCGAATCAAGTTATGAACCTTATCAATCAGTTTTTTACATTGGCAAAACTGGAATCTGGCGATACAAATATAAATCTTGGCAAAGTCAATATCAACGAGATATGCAGAGAGAATGTTTTGGAGTTTTACGATATTTTATTGCAGAAAGATTTTGATGTTGATTTGTTTATTCCAGAAACAGCTATTTTTGTGCAGGGGGAGAAAGAAGCCCTGCAAAGAATTTTATACAATTTATTGTCAAATGTAATACGCTACGGCTCCGACGGCAAATATTTAGGAGTTTTTTTGCGTCAAGACAAGGGTAATGTATATATTGATGTGGTTGATAAAGGGAAAGGGATTGAACAGGAATTTGCATCGAATGTGTTTGACAGGCTTTATACAATGGAAGATTCCAGAAACAGGGAAATACAAGGGAACGGATTAGGTTTAACGATTGCTAAGAACCTTGCAAAGCAGTTAGAGGGCGATATATTTTTAAACAGCATACCGAATGTCAAAACAACTTTTACAGTAAGCCTCAAAAAAATAACTTATTAAATTCCCTGCGAAAGAAATTCGTAAGAATTAGTCAAGAGTTTTGAAAATCTATATCGCTATAATGATATTCATAAAACACCTTTGGGCGTATTGCTATGTCCGAAAAAGGCGTTACTAAGGAAACACCCTACGGGTATCCCTCTATGCCAAAAAGCTGGCAACATTAAGGAAAGGAGGCAAAAAATGTCTTATATTTTGCAAACAAGCCATCTAAGCAAAACGATAGATGGGAAACAGTTAGTTACAGATGTGAATATCCATGTAAAGAAAGGTGAGGTATATGGATTTTTAGGACCGAACGGGGCAGGAAAAACCACGGTGATGAAGATGCTTACAAATCTATGGAAACCGACAAGCGGCACGGTTGCGCTGTTCGGGAAAGCATTGGAAAAAAACTCTTACGAGGTGCTGAAGCGTATGGGAAGCATCATTGAATTTCCTACATTTTATGACCATATGAGCGGAAAGGACAACTTACAGCTTCATTGTGAGTATATGGGATATTATAACAAAGGCAGCGTGGAGGAAGCACTCGGGATGCTTGGGCTTTCGGATGCGGCGGATAAGCCTGCGGGCAGCTATTCTTTAGGAATGAAGCAGCGTCTGGGGATTGCCCGTGCCATATTGTGCAAGCCAGAGTTAGTTATCCTTGACGAGCCGACAAATGGTTTAGACCCCGCAGGAATGAAGCAAATCAGAGATTTGTTTCGGATGCTATGTACCGAGTATGGAATGACGTTTATGATATCCAGTCATCTTCTCCCAGAAATAGAAAGTATTGCCGATACGGTTGGCGTTATCCATCATGGAAAGATGATGAAAGAAATATCCATGAAAGAAATTGCGGAAACAAATACGGCGTATATCGAGCTTGCCGTAGAGGATACAAAGAAAGCGGCGTATGTTTTAGCTGAAAAAATGCAGTTAAGTAATTTTAAAATCGTAAACGATTCGGCGATTCGTATTTATGAGCAGGGTATCACCACACAAAAGATTTCGAGGGAATTGATGGCAAATGATGTAGAGATTGCTTCCATCAGCCAACATACCGAAACATTGGAGGACTATTTCTTAAAAATTACATCGGAGGTGGGAAAATCATGTTAAAGCTTGTCAGACTTGAATGGAAAAAGAATAATATCGGGAAATATATCAAAGGCGTAATCATTATGGCGGCTCTGCTTGGCTTATTTGTTTTTGCGTTAGCGTTTTTGGGTATTGCCAACGACCCCGACGGAACACTGGATGCTGCGCCTGGGACAGATGTAATCTCCGCTCCCATTGAATTATTTACCAGCATGGCTTTTCTTATTTACACCAGTGTAATGTTGGCGACCTTTATTGTAAGCGCATACAAAAACAAGACCATGAATCTGATGTTTTCCTACCCTATTAAGCGGCAGAAAATCTTAGCTTCCCAAATGATTGCGGTCTGGACTTTTAATTTTGCCGCACTCATTTTAACAAAACTGGCAATTTATATGTGTGTGTTCTTTGGGGCAAAATTTATGCAGTCATCCTTTGTCGTTGATTTTTCAATAGGCAGTCTGTCATTTTATATACAACTGATACTAAAATCAGTGGTAATCGTCAGCATGAGCTTTATTGCCTTGTTTGTCGGGATGGCTTTAAAATCTTCAAAGGCAACGATTGTCACTTCATTTTTGTTGATTTTTCTCACGCAGGCGAACATTGGCGATTTCACAATGGCAGGCAACGCAGTATTTCCTATTATTTTGACGGCTATTTCTTTGCTTTTTGCCGCTTTGTCAATCATAAATGTGGAAAGCAAAGATTTAATGTAGGAGGCGGGGTTATGAATGTGAAAAAAATACTGTTAGCGGGGATTTTAGTGATAGCTTTTGGCATATGCGGATGTGGAAACAAGGAAAAAATAGATTCTAACGAGGAATTTTCGGCGGAAGGCATTTCAGAAATTGTATTGGATATTTCCTCTTGGAATTTAAAAGTGATGGCTTCCAGTGATGACAAAGTACACATAGCCTGCGAAGGAAAAGTAGAAAATGACCGTGATATGCAGGTTGTGCAGAAAGATGGAAAACTAATGGTACAGCAGGATGATGATACGGACAAAAATCTGGCGGAGCAATTTTCGTTTGGTGAAGCAGGGAAGATAATACTGTATATTCCTAAAGATAATGCTGTTTCATTATCCATGAACAATGGTTCGGGAGAGATGGAGTTGGAAGCGGTCAGCATTTCCGCTTTGTCCTTGAACAACCAGTCTGGCTATGTAACGATGTCTGATTTCATAGCTGAAAGCGTAAAAATAAAATCTCTTTCAGGCGATATTAAAATAACAGATGCTTCATGTACGGATTCTAATATCAATACAGAATCTGCATATGTTACTATGAAAAATGCAGTTATTGGAAAGGCTGCTGTTTCGACAGATTCTGGCGAAGTGAATATAAGCAACATAAACAGCTATGATTCCCTATCTGTAGAAACGGGTTCGGGAGATATAACATTGTCCCATGAAACGATGCCAGATAATTTATCCTGCCATATATCCAGTGGTTCGGACGATGTAACCGTACAGCTTAAGAATGCGGAATTCAGTACCGATACAGACGGATGTAAGGATGGGAGCATCGGAAAGGGCGAAAACAGTTTATCTATCATGAGCAACAGCGGAACAGTAATTGTAAAATAGTTTTGTTTTGGAGTGTAGAAAGATATGGAACGGTATCATTGGATATATTGCCCTGTATGCGAAAATAAGACACGCATGAAAATAAGGGAAGATACAGAAATAAGGAACTTCCCTCTGTATTGCCCGAAATGCAGGCAAGAAAGTTTAATCAATGTAAAATCATTAAAAGTAGTTGTTATGAAAGAGCCAGACGCACAGACGCAGAGCCGATGAATTTGTGGAAAACCTCACAGCTCATCGGCTCTATTTGTCAGAAAGAATAAATATTTAGTCGTTGTCTTTCGTGCTTATTGCGGTAGTTTGTTTCTGCATATCATTCAGCTTTTTGTGGAGCGGTATCGCCATGAATACCGTTATGACTGCGGAAAGCACATCGGCAATCGGCTGGGCGTACATAATTCCATTTAGCCCCCAGACAATCGGAAGAAGCAGGATAACGGGGATAAAGCAAATCCCCTGCCTGCAAGCTCCGAGGATAAAACCCTCTCTGCCTTTTCCCAAAGCAAGGAACAGGGAAGAATACACCGTATAAAATCCAAAGAGCATAATGGAAATGCCGTTTGCCCTCAAAGACGCTGCTCCGATGCGAATCATCTCGGCGTCGCCCTTTGTGAATTGGGAAACAATAGACGTAGGGAACAGAACCAGTATCACACCGAAAATTACACAGAAAGCCGTAGACCATAGGATGGAAGTCTTGATTGCTTCACGCAGACGGTCAAACTTCTTCGCCCCGTAACTGTACCCTGCAATGGGCTGAAAGCCTTTGATGAACCCGAATACGGACAAGCTGCCCATTGAAATAAGGCGGGTAACAACGCCCATGCCTGCAATGGCAGAGTCCCCGTAATCGCCAGCGGCATTGTTGATTAAGGAAATGGACACACTCGTTAAAATCTGGAATACCAATGTCGGGATGCCGATTTTGAAAATTTCAGACATGGTTTCTTTTGCGTATGTGCAGTCCTTAACCCGAAAATGGAATACGCTCTTTTTCCGAAAAATATAGGTCAGATATACGCAGGTTGAAACGATTTGTGAGATTGCGGTCGCTATCGCCGCTCCTGCCACGCCTAAATCAAACACATAAATAAACAGCGGGTCTAGGGCGATATTGAGTACCGCTCCCGTCAGCAAGGCACACATGGTTGTTTTAGCTGCTCCTTCGCTAGTCACAATGTTATTCATCGTGACATTGAACACATTGAAGATGCAGGAAACAATGTAAATTCCTGCGTATGTGGCGGCATAAGGCAGGATGCTGTCGGTTGCCCCCAAGAGCTTCAGTATGGGATGCAGGAACACCATAGAAATGAGAATGATGACCGCCCCTACGGATACGCTGCTGTATAAAGCGGTACTTGCCACTTTATCTGCATTTTCCTTATCCCCACGACCTAACAATCGGGAAATGTAAGAAGCCGCACCGTTTCCGAACAGCAGACCAAGACCGACAACAACCTGTCCGAGCGGATAGACCACGGAGATTGCCCCCATCTGGCTCTCCCCTAGCCCGCCGACAAAATAAGCGTCAACAAGGTTGTAGAAAGCATTTACCAACATGCCAATCATTGTTGGGATGCCCATTGCTAAAAGTGCTTTTGGTATGGATGTGCTGCCGAGCAGCTCCATCTTTTTACTTTGACTGTTCATTTTGAACTCCTTTCTCTTGACAAATAGTGCTATTTATACTACTATAAAATATAGTAGTTGTGTTGCGGGAATTATAATACTATAATTTATAGTAGTTGTCAATAGAAAAAGGAGGAATTTTAAATGGCGACCATTGACTTGATTGTATTGGGAATGTTGAAACGGGAATCAATGAGTGCATACGATATTCAGAAACTGGTGGAATACCGCAACATTTCAAAGTGGGTAAAAATCAGCACACCATCCATCTATAAAAAGGTTATCCAGTTGGAAGAAAAGGGGCTTATCACAAGCCGCACGGAGAAAGAGGGAAAAATGCCCGAAAAGGCGGTATATTCCTTGACGGATGCAGGAAATGAGGAATTTGAGAAGCTGATGCTCGAAATATCCTGCAAGCCGATTAACATATTCTTGGATTTTAATGCGGTTATTGTTAATTTAGAAAGCATGGAAAAGGAACAGCAGAGGGAATGTCTGGATAACATTGAAAGTAATATCAATATGCTGAAATCCTATCTTGAGGAGAACATGGACTTAAAAGAAAACGCTCCCGATGTTCCTGCCACGGGCATGGCAGTTCTGCAACAGCAATTTCGATTAGTGCAGGCAATCGAAGAATGGATAAGGGCATTGAAAGAAGAACTGCTGTAAATGAAGATGGTTTAAAACATAGCAAGAATGATGAAAAGATAGAAAACTCCTTGTGCTACAATATCTCATTGAACCCCTGCTTTGACATTTCGTAATGTTAAAAAAATGCGGGTGAAAACGAGGAAACACCACAAGGGTGTACCTCTATGCCCATAAAGCATGGGTGAGAATGAAGAAAGGAGGTCGCAAAATGCAAGGTCAGACAGTACGCATTGTTTCACAGGCTATCCGCTATATCGAAGAACATCTGCACGAAAAGATGGATTTAGATATGGTGGCATCGGCACTGCACTATTCCAAATACCACCTGCATCGGATTTTTACAAAGACCGTCGGCTTGACTATCCATGACTACGCAAAACGGCGGCAGCTTACAGAAGCGGCAAAACTTCTGGTGTTTTCTGCAAAACCGATTATCGAGATTGCCCTTATGAGCGGGTATGAAAGCCAGCAGGCATTTACGGATATTTTTAAGGCGATGTATAAGACTTCCCCTGCGGAATTTCGAGAAGCGGAAAACTTCTACCCGTTACAGCTTGAAATTTATCTGAAGGAGGAACTTATAAAAATGGATTTGACAAAAGACAATATAACATTTGCCACGCCCGAAGATGTGGATGACTGGATGGAACTGGTAAGCCTCACGATTGACGGCTATCCATGTCTGGATAAGGGAGATTACACCGCAAACCTGCATCGGTATATTGCGGATAAAAAGGCTTTGATTTTACGGGATGACGATATGGCTATTGGTGTGATGGGATTTTCGCCCGACACAGGAAGCATAGACTTTCTGGCTGTCCATCCACAGTATCGGCATCTCGGCATTACAAAGCTGTTCCTCGATAAGCTGGCAGAGGAATTACTTTGCGGGAAAGAGATTACCTTGACGACATATCGTGCAGGCGATAAGGCAGATACGGGCTGGCGGGAAGAATACCGCCGTCTTGGATTTGCAGAACGGGAACTGCTTGTGGAATATGGCTACCCGACGCAGCGTTTCGTGCTTCCACCGAAAAACAAGGAGGAAATACCGCAAGGGTATACCTCTATGCCCGAAAATACGGGCAGGAAAGGGGAAACAAGGAATGAACGAAACACAGAAAAACCCGTTAGCAGAGAGCTTTAACGCCCTATCCCTTATCCGATTTGCTTTCCCAAGCATGGTGATGATGCTGTTTATGGGATTATACACTATTGTAGACACGATTTTCGTCGCACGGTTTGTAGACACGAATGCCTTGTCGTCCATCAATATTGTCTGCTCCGTCATCAATCTGATTGTCGGTCTGGGGACGATGCTTGCGACAGGAGGAAGTGCGGTCGTTGCGAAGAAAATGGGGAATGGAAACATAAGGGAAGCCCGAAGCAATTTCACATTGATTATCGTGGCAGGGGCGGTTATCGGTCTGCTGATTACAGCGGCAGGGCATCTCTTTTTGGATGAAATCATCTGGGGATTGGGGGCGAGTGAAATATTGTTCCCATATTGCAGGGATTATCTGACCATACAGCTCATTTTCGCCGCCTTTAACATGATGCAGGTGCTATATCAGAATCTGTTTGTGACGGCGGGGAAACCGACATTAGGTTTCGTGCTTGCTGTTCTGGCGGGGATTACCAATATTGTTTTTGATTATGTTTTTATCGTTTTGCTGCAAATGGGAATCAAGGGAGGTGCTATTGGGACAGGCATCGGATATATGATACCGTCAATTATCGGTACAATATTTTTTCTGATGAAAAGAAGTGAATTGCACTTTTGCAAGCCTAATATGGATGCATCCGTTCTGCTGAAAAGCTGTTCCAACGGTGTGTCGGAACTGGTAAGTCAGTGTTCGGCTGCCGTAACGACATTTCTGTTTAATATAACGATGATGAAGCTGCTGGGCGAGGACGGCGTGGCGGCGATTACGGTACTCATCTATTCGCAGTTCCTCTTAACAACGCTTTATATTGGCTTTTCTATGGGAACAGCCCCCGTCGTAAGCTATAACTATGGGAGCGAGAATGTAAAACAGCTAAAAAAGACCGTCCGTATTTGTTTCAGCTTTATAGCGGGGATTTCCATATTTGTATTTTTATTTTCCCTGCTTGGTGGAGAAAGCATTGCAAAGGTATTTGCCGAGGATAACAGGAATGTTTTTGAGATTACAAAGAACGGATTTGCCATTTTTTCATTCAGCTTTCTGTTCTCTGGATGCAATATTTTTTCATCCGCTTTATTTACGGCATTGTCCAATGGGAAAGCGTCTGCAACCATATCTTTCCTGCGGACGTTTGGATTTATTACGGTGTTCCTTTTGGCGTTACCGAGATTTTTAGAGGTAACGGGCGTATGGCTTGCAGTACCGCTTGCGGAGCTTTTCACGCTTATGCTGACGGCATATCTGATATGCAGGCATCGGAAACAGTACCATTATTTTTGAAAGAAAGGCAGGCAAGAAATTGAAACAGACAGAATGGATATTATGCCCTGTCTGCGGGAGCAAAACCCGCAGCAGAATTAGGGAGGATACTATTCTGATAAATTATCCTCTCTACTGCCCGAAATGCAGGCAGGAAAGATTGATAGAAGTGAGAAATTTACAAACAATAGTCATCACAGAGCCAGACACATTAGATGCAGAGCCGATGAACGTGTGAGAAAATCACGGTTTGTCGGCTTTTCTTTTTACATAACTAAAGGCAGGCACGTCCACCAAATTAAAAAAAACGGCGATTTGGTGGGCGGTATTGCTATGCCCGAAAGACTTAACAAGCACTCTCCAAACCTGTTTCAAGTTTGGGGGGATTTTTATTGCCTGCAAATAGCAATTTTCATTTACATATATCATATCGGGGATGGGTGGACAGCCTGTTAAAAAAATCCTTGTCAATGCAAGGGGGCTTTCTACCCAAGAAGTAGAAGTCAAATCTCTACATATAAGAATAATTATATCTATAAACCGTGAGGGCATGACAGCCTTTGCGGTTTTTCTTTTGTCGTTTTTTGTTAGAACACGCCGTAGGGCTGTTTTTGACGTGGGATGCCGTTCTCCGCCTTTCAATCTGGATTTTCAAAAAAATTCAGATTGATTGGAGGAAATTACAATGCTTGAAAAGCATCCAAACCGAAAAAAGGACAAGTATAATCCGTACACTTTGACGATAACCGAGGGACATTATTACCTCTCTTTTAAGGACGGGCGTGGAAAGCAGCAGAATATTGAGATTGACGAAATGCTGTACCAGACGTTTGACAGATTTGAGCTTGAGGACATATCCCATCTGAACAGGGTGAGCAGGCACATTGAACACTCCGAGCTGACCGAAGAAACGCTGAATGACAGAGCTTTTTATAAGGCAGAACGGATTGAGGATATTGTTTCAGAGAGCATCGAATACGAGCAGCTACATAGGGCGGTTTCCAAACTTCCCGAAGTGCAGCGGCGCAGGCTGAAGCTTTATTTTTTCGGGGAGCTGACCTATGAGCAGATTGCGAAGCTGGAGGGCTGCAAATATCAAGCTGTCCAGTGTTCCATAAAAGCGGCATTAAAGGCGATAAAAAAATTTATGAAATAATTGCCTTGTGTTGTGGCAGTTGAGTGAGCAAACAGGTGAAGGGGCTTAAAAACCCTTTCACCTGTTTTCCGTTATGGCAAAAACGGGACGGCTCTTTGAAAACCGAATACCCATTCACCAAATACATTCTCTTTGTGGCTGTAATAAGTGTAAGCGTGTGCAGCGATACGCCATGACCCGCCGAAAGGCAGTAAGCGAAAATTATCGACTGAAAATATCGGGCAGCTCCCGATTCCGCCATGACCCACAAAGAGGATAATGATACTCCCGTCCAGCCACAGTCCGAGCGGTAACCAATCCGCCGCAGGCAATGGGGGCGGCTCTGTCAGACCGACAGTTGGGGTGTAACTCCCGTGGCGTCAGTTTGCTGCTGACCGTTTGGTGACTTCCCTTTGCGTTATCACGCATCAGCATTTTCGGGGTGTCGGGGACAAATAGAAAATGCCTTTTATCATAATGCCAGATGCAGGGCGGTCTATCGGAACAGGGCTTGTTTTATGTGCTTCCGACTTTAAATACTTCCTTGTGTCTGGCTGTTACATAGGCAGGGTATTCCTGCCTAAATTCAGATAGGAGGTTCTAAAGAATATGGAAAGAACAATTAGGCGTGGCGACATCTACTACGCAGAGCTTAATCCCGTCGTCGGTTCGGAGCAGGGCGGCATACGACCCGTACTTATCATTTCTAATGATATAGGAAATAGCCATAGCCCGACAGTCATTATCGCAGCCATAACAGGTAAAACACAGACAAAGGCAAAATTACCGACACATACCGAAGTAAAGGATGTTGAGGGGCTTGACAGGGACTCTATCATCCTGCTTGAACAGATACGGACGATTGATAAGCGACGTTTGCGGGAATATATGGGAACTCTTGACAGGCGTTTTCTTCCTGCAATGGACAAAGCGTTGGCAATTAGTATTGGTTTAAACGGATATTCGCAATGCCCGATGAAGCAGGGCAGACTCTCGGCTTCTTTACCTGCTCATGAATGTTGTCCGCTGCATGATGACAGCGTTCAAAAAAAGGATTAGCCCTCTCGTTATATGGTACAATCATTCGCTCATACATTGAGAATGAGGGAGGTGTTGCCTGTTGAAGCATAGAGAATTTAGATATGTTGGCGAGCCTGTTCCAGAATTGAATGAGCAGGAACACACAGCATTTCTTATGAATTTTCAAAGGTCAATCCTTTTATCATTAGAAAAACGGAATCTGTTGACCGCATCACAGCGGGAACGCTGTTTGCTTGAGCTTGAAAAACAATATCGTCTAAATTAGAAAAAAGCAACGTCAGGCATAACCGCTTGACGTTTTTACATAGTCAAGTGTGAGAATTACAAATTTGCACATTCGACATGCCATTTTCAATTAACTATACTGAAAATACGGCAAGGGATTGTCGGGAAAGGAGATATTCTTATGTCAATAGATAAATACGAAACACTAAACCAAGAAAGGAAGATACAGCACACAAAGAGAAAGGTTGCCGCATACTGCCGTGTATCTACGGACAACGAAGACCAGGCAAATTCATTTGAAAGCCAGCAGCGTTATTTCAGACAATATATAGAACGTAATCCCGATTGGGAGCTTTACGAAGTGTTCGCAGATGAAGGCATCTCTGGTACGAATACAAAAAAACGGAAAGAATTTAACCGCATGATTGCGTGTGCAAAGAACGGTGATTTTGATTTGATTGTAACAAAAGAAATCTCCCGTTTTGCGAGGAATACCCTTGATAGTATATTCTATACCCGTGACCTCAAAAAGCACGGCGTGGGTGTTATCTTTATGAATGATAACATCAACACTTTAGACGGCGATGCAGAGCTTCGCCTTGCCATTATGTCCTCGATTGCACAGGAGGAAAGCCGTAAGACTTCCGAGCGTGTGAAATGGGGGCAGAAACGCCAGATGGAGCAGGGAGTTGTGTTTGGGCGGAGTATGCTTGGCTACGATGTGAAAGATGGCAAAATGTATATTAATGAGGATGGGGCAAAAGTTGTCCGTCTTATCTTCCATAAGTTTGTAAATGAGGGGAAAGGAACTCATGTGATTGCCCGTGAGCTTCGGGAGGAGGGAATTAAGCCCATGCGTGTAAAAGAATGGCAGAATACAGTCATTCTCCGTGTTATCCGCAATGAAAAATACTGCGGTGATTTGGTGCAGAAGAAAACCTATACGCCAGACTTTTTATCCCATGAAAAAAAGTATAACCGAGGACAAGAGGAATTTGTGATTATCAAAGACCATCATGAACCGATTATCTCCCGTGAGCTTTTCGATAAGGCAAACCGCATTTTGGATGAAAAATCGCTTTCACAGGAGGGCAAAGCAAAACACAGCAACCGTTATCCATTTTCTGGGAAAATTAAATGCGGATGCTGCGGTTCAAGTTATGTGGCGAGATATAAAACCCGAAAAAATGGAAGCCGCTATAAGGCGTGGCGGTGTCTTGAAGCTGCAAGACATGGAAGCCCTCATGTGGACAAAGCAGGGAATAAAGTTGGATGCAGTGGACTTAGCATACGCAACGAAGATGCAACCCACATCATGTACCTTGTCACGAGCAGCTTAAAATACAATAAGGAGAAAATCACTAATAATCTGCTTGCTATTATCAAGTCTATTATCGCAATGGATACCGCAGGTACAGACAGTGAGAAACTAAAATCACAAATAAAAGCCATTGAACAAAAACGCACAAACCTCATTGACCTTTATACATCTGGAGATATTACCAGAGATGAATTTTCAGCAGCAAGAGCAAAGTGCGAGAATGAGATTGCCGAACTGCAATCCGTGATAGATAGCATAGACAAACAAAGGGAGATGATAGAAAAACAGCAAGAGCTTGTCGCTGAAATTACAGAAGCGATGAATGAGCTTATAAACGGCGTGGAATATGAAGATGATTTTTACAAAGAAATCTTAGATAAAATGGTTGTAAACGACAAAGACCATATTGATGTGTATTTGAACCTGCTCCCTCTCAAATGGAGCTATACAGTTGCAAAAAGCGTAAACTGTCCGCAGGGTAAATCGCTAAAAAAAGCGCAGGCCCCTGAGATGGAACATTTCAGGGGCTTCTCTACCTATATCGGTCAACAGTCCTGCTACTTCTCGGTAAGGGATGGTGTAGCGCTGAGACAGGTAACGCATGGAAGCGGACAATTCGCCGTCGGGTCCGCCAAATTGACTGATTATTACCTGGGCAATTTGGGGGTTTGATTGTGTAATATTTACAGGGTATTGTAAGCGTTTTTCATAATTCCACATTTAGCAATAACCTCCTTCCCAGGGCATGGGCTGTGTGGCCCATAACCACATCTGTTCTGGTTTCGCTGTGTCAAGGGTAAGAGGGCCAAAATTATCCTCGTATTCTTTCAATGCTTTTTTGCGCACTTCTCGAAAATGATTAAAATAAGCAAGTGCTTCCTGATCGGTGGGATGGGTGTCCAGATAGAGAACAATATCATTTACAGCGAAACTTACCATGTTAATCCATTGGAATAATTTTACTTGTTCCATTTGATTTCCTCTCATTTCATACATCCCCCTTTCCCATAAAATGGTTTATTCAGTTCTGGGAAAATTGTACCATATTGAAGCGCTTTATCTGGTTCATAAGTTTCATGCATAAACTGCCAGGGTACATAAGCCATTGCAATGGCCATGCCAGATAAAGGATCAGATTTGTCATGACAGGGCTGCTGCATAGGGGGATGGTTCCTCATGGGGCGTTTTGCCATATTGGGAGAGCAGGTGTTTGTGCGCTGTGGCATTTTCTGGCTGCAGCCACAGTCAGAGTGCATATTATAATTTGCCATAATGCTATATCCTTTCTCAAATAACTCCGTTCCCTATAAGATATGAAAAAAAGCATAAATGGTTCAAAATCCGCATATATGAATTTTACAGCATGATAATGCTTTGCAAACAGTGTTGCAATTTAAAGTTAGTTGGTATATAATTGAGTTAGTTATATAGAACCAAAGAGGAGGTCAGAACAAACAAGATGACAATTTTAGAAGGAAAAGTCAAACATGATTATATCGTGACAGACATTGTAATAAATGAGACGGTGATGCGCCGTCTGGAATCTTTGGGGATTAACAGCGGTACCAAACTGCAGATGATGAACCAGAAGAAAAATGGAACTGTGATTGTCAAGGTTCGCGGAACCCGTTGGGCGATAGGGCGGGATATAGCAGGAGGCATTCAGGTCGTAACAGCAGAGGAGGAAGCCAATGGAAACGATTAGAGTTGGTTTTGTGGGAAATCCCAATTGTGGGAAGACAACACTGTTTAATGCGTACACTGGTGCAAATCTCAAGGTAGCAAATTGGCCAGGCGTAACCGTGGAGAAGGTAGAGGGAGAGACCAGCTATAAGGGACACAAGCTGAAACTAATTGACCTTCCAGGTATTTACAGCCTAGCTTCCTATTCTATTGAAGAAAAAGTTTCCAGGCGTTGTATTATGCAAAATGAGGTGGATGTGATTATCAATATTGTGGATGCCTCCGCGCTGGAGCGGAATTTATTCCTCACAATGCAGCTTTTGGAGTTGGGGAAACCAGTGATTCTGGCCTTAAATATGATGGATATTGTCGAGGAACGGGGCATGGAGATTGATCTGCACCGCTTGCCAGAAATGCTGGGAGGAATACCAGTAGTGCCCGTTTCTGCCAGAAAGCGTAGTGGTTTGGATGTGCTGCTTCATGCGGTAGTACACCACTATCAAGAAAAACATCGGGCAGATGTGGTGACATATCATGATTATATGGAAGAAA
Source organism: Lachnospiraceae bacterium (assembly GCA_910575005.1). Lineage (GTDB taxonomy): Bacteria > Bacillota > Clostridia > Lachnospirales > Lachnospiraceae > Petralouisia. Next base: position 17,496 of record CAJTCL010000016.1, read on the forward strand.
AAATCACAGTATTGGAGGATAAACTTAAGGAACAATATCAGATAGAGCAAAATGTCCGTTGGTATGCAATAAAGTTGTTGGTGCAAGATCAGGAACTCATGGAGGAGTTTCCAATTGACCTGCCAGAAGTCCTTGATCGAAGTTATGAGAAGGATGTCATCAACCAGAAATATGAATACATAGAAGAGATTATAGAAGATACATTGTTCTATAAATCAGAGAAAGCGGCATTTACGGATAAGGTAGATGAAGTACTGACCCATCCTGTTTGGGGGATGCCTATTTTTTTCGCTGTGATGGCGGTTGTATTTTTCCTAACATTTTTTGTGGGAGATGCTTTAAAGGGTGGGTTTGAAGTGATTCTAGATTCAGTCTCTGGCGGTGTGCTTAAACTTCTTGAGCAAATGCATGTGATGCCCTGGATGATTTCATTAGTGGTAGATGGGATTATCGCTGGAGTAGGTGGGATTTTAACGTTTCTGCCCAATATTTTCATTCTTTTTTTAGCGCTCGCACTTTTGGAGGACAGCGGCTATATGGCGAGAGTTGCCTATGTGATGGACGGATTGATGGGCCATCTTGGACTGTCTGGCAAAGCTTTTCTTCCTATGGTGTTGGGATTTGGCTGTACCGTTCCAGCAGTAATGGCTACACGGGCGTTGGAGAAGGAGTCAGACCGCAGAAGAACAATTTTGATCACACCATTTATGTCCTGCTCTGCAAGGCTGCCTATTTATGTGCTGTTTGCAGAAATCTTTTTTGGAAAATATGCAATGTTTGCAGCAATCTCCATGTATTTTATTGGTATGGTGGTGGCAATCATGATTGCTTTCATCATCCATCGGCTGGAAACACATACAGAGCACCATACACTGTTGATTGAGCTGCCAGAATATAAGACGCCGAATGCGCGCACGATCGCGGTGTATGTCTGGGAGAAAATTAAGGATTATTTGACGAAGGCAGGAACGACGATTTTTATCGCCTCTATTATTATCTGGTTTTTGCTTAATTTTGGCATTGATGGCATGGCAAAAGAAGTGACGGATAGTTTCGGCGCTGTTTTGGGGCATTGGATGGAGCCTATACTCGCGCCGGCAGGACTGGGAATGTGGCAGATTGGCGTGGCGCTGATTTCTGGCATATCTGCCAAAGAGGTGGTAGTGAGTAGTTTTTGTGTATTGTTTGGAATTAATAATGTCAATTCTGCGGCAGGTATGGCGGCTATGTCTGAGCAGCTTGCGCAGGTCGGCTTTGGACCGTTAAATGCTTATAGTATGATGGTTTTTTGTCTTTTGTATGTTCCCTGTGCAGCGACCATTGGCACGATTAAGAGAGAATCCCATTCACTTACATTTACGCTGAAAATGATTGTCTTTCAATTGGTTGTGGCGTGGCTGGCAGCGGTTTTGGTGTATCAGGTGGGTTCCCTGTTTTTGTAACAACTTCCAGAAAATGGCTGTGAATAGGCCAGATCAGGTTAGGAAGTAGCTTTGTAGCATGTCAATCGTCAAAAAAGATCGTATTTTCTGCAATACAAGTGAAAATTTTCTTGCAAGAAGGAATGGTGCAATGTTAAAATAACAATACAGAGAAAATAGAGAGGTAGAGGTAAATACGATGTATGCTGATGAAAATGTGATTAAGATTAAACATGATGTACTTTACGAAGTGGCAAAGCTTGCATTTGCCGGAGAATTGGAGGCCAAAAGAGATCATATTGCGGTGGAATTGATTCCAGGCCCCACACCGCAGTTTCGCTGCTGTATCTACAAAGAGAGAGAGATTATTCGTCAAAGAGTTCGTCTGGCAGAGGGCAAGGCGCCAGGGTCAAAGGATGACGGAAACATTATCCAGGTAATCAGCTCTGCATGCGAGGATTGTCCAATTTCCAGTTACACTGTGACAGAGAACTGCCAGAACTGTATTGGTAAAGCATGTATCAACGCTTGTAATTTTGGCGCTATTTCCACAGGAAGGGAGCGTTCTCATATTGATGCTTCAAAATGCAAAGAGTGTGGAAAATGTGCACAGGCCTGTCCTTACAATGCGATTGCGCATTTAAAAAGGCCATGTAAATATAGCTGTCCGGTGGATGCTATTACATACGACGAGCACGGAATTTCTATTATTGACAAGGAAAAATGCATCCGTTGCGGAAAATGTATTCATAGCTGTCCATTTGGGGCAATCGGTTCTAAGACCTATATTGTAGATGTTGTGGAAGCACTGAAATCTGGCAGAAAAGTTTATGCGATGGCAGCACCGGCAACAGAAGGACAGTTTGGCGCAGATATCACTATGGCAAGCTGGAGAAAAGCCATGAAAGAGTTAGGCTTTGATGATTTTTATGATGTTGGACTTGGCGGCGATATGACGGCTGCCTATGAAGCTGAGGAATGGGCAGAGGCTTATAAGGATGGCAAGAAGAAAGTGACTTCCTGCTGCCCAGCATTTGTCAATATGGTGCGTCTGCATTATCCAGAACTTGCGGAGTGTGTGTCCACTACGGTTTCCCCGATGTGTGCCGTATCTCGACTGATTAAAGCGAAGGATCCAGATGCGATAACAGTATTTATTGGGCCGTGTATTGCTAAGAAATCGGAAGTGGCAGATCAGCAGATCCCAGGAAATGCAGATTATGTGTTGACTTACAGCGAGATTCGGGCGATTATGAGGGCGAAAGAGGTAACTTTGAAGCCATGTGAAAATAGTGATCAGATTGCATCTGTGTATGGTAAGAGGTTTGCCAATTCTGGCGGCGTTACAGAAGCAGTACTGCAGAGCTTAAAAGAGTCTGAAAATGAGATCAATGCCAAGGTCTGCAAGGCAAATGGCGCCGCAGCATGTAAGAAAGCGCTGCTTCTTCTTAAGGTTGCGAAGCTGCCGGAAGACTTTATTGAGGGCATGGTCTGTGATGGAGGCTGTGTCGGCGGGCCAAGCGCTTATAACGATCAGATAACTTCCAGGAGAAACCGTGATACTCTGCTTTCTCAGGCAGATGAGCGCGGAATTCTTGAGAATTTGAGCAATTATGAGATGGATAGCTTCTCTATGCATCGGGAATAATAATTCTTGACGTATGAAGTAATATGTTTTATAATGTATTTTAGTTTAGTACCATACTAAATTTACATCATAAGTTCAAATAAAAATTTATTCAAAACGTCATCTTGGATGGCTCACAGTGTGTGAACAAAAAAGTCTGCTTTGCAGGCTTTTTTTGTGGTGTAAACAATTCTCATTTTTCTTAGAAAAAATTACACGATTGTTTTTATGATGAAAGTGATAGTTTTATGGTATAAAAAATAAAATAAATGCAAGATATGTAAAATTATGGTAGAATAAAAGGAAAAATGAGAAGGAGTATGACTATGGCTCAAGAATATTTTCTAGGATTGGATTTAGGAACAGGTTCCCTGGGGTGGGCAGTAACAACGATGGATTATGAAATCATGAGAGCACATGGAAAAGCACTTTGGGGTGTACGGTTATTTGAAAGTGCAAAGACAGCAGAAGAACGCCGAACATTTCGCACAGGGAGAAGAAGGCTGGCAAGAAGAAATTGGCGCATAGAGTTATTACAAGAAATATTTGCAGAGGAGATCTATAAAGTAGATCCAGGATTTTATCTGCGAATGAAAGAGAGCAGGTATACAAAAGAAGATAAGAGAGATTTAGAGGGCAATTGTCCAGAGCTTCCCTATGCTTTTTTTGTGGATAACTCATATACCGATCAAGAATATCATGAACAATTTCCTACCATTTATCATTTAAGAGAATGGCTTATGAATACCAATCAGGTGCCAGATATTCGCTTAGTATATTTGGCGTTACACCATATGATGAAGCATAGAGGCCACTTCTTATTTTCAGGAACCATTGATAGCATAAAAAATTTTCGTCAAATATTTGAAGGATTTTTACAGAGAATAAGAGAGGAAGAATTAGATTTTCACATAGAGTTGGAGGAGGAAGAATGGACAGAATTTGAGAACACATTAAAGGATAAATCCATAACCAAGTCCACAAAGAAAACGAAATTAGTGAGATTGACAGGAGCGAAAACATTATGTGAAAAAGCAGTTCTAAATTTAATTGTGGGAGGAACTGTGAAATTAAGTGATATATTTGCAGATCCGAATCTGAATCAAATCGAAAAGCCAAAGATTTCTTTTTCAGACAATTCTTTTGAGGAAAATAGTTCTAATATAGAGACAGAATTAGGAGAAAGATTCGTTATCATAGAACATGCAAAGGCGGTATATGACTGGTCTATTTTAGCAGATATTTTAGGAGTTTATACCACTATATCAGAAGCAAAGGTGGCGCTTTACGAAAAGCATAAAAAAGATTTGCAATATTTAAAAAAACTAGTGAGGGAAAAGTTTAACAGAGAGGTATATCAAGAGATTTTTGTCAATACAGAAGACAAATTGGCAAATTACAGTGCTTATATTGGCATGACAAAAGTAAATGGAAAGAAATGTGAGTTGAGAGGAAAAAGATGTGAAAAGAAGGAGTTTTATGATTTATTGAAAAAGAAAATTCTCAAAGTAATTCCAGAAGATCAGGATATTCTATATCTTAAGGCGGAGATAGAAAAGGGAACGTTTTTGCCTAGGCAGGTGACAAAAGAAAATGGTGTGATCCCATATCAGTTACATTTGGCAGAGTTAAAAAGGATAATTGAAAATTTGCAGGAATGTGTACCAGTTTTGAGAGAAAATGGAGACAAAATATGTCAAATATTTGAGTTTCGGATTCCTTATTATGTTGGACCCTTGAATGGAATTTGCAAAGGCAAACAGACAACAAATTGGCTACAGAGAAAAAAGGAGACAAAGATCTATCCCTGGAATTTTGAAGAGGTGGTAGATAGAGAGGCAAGTGCGGAACAATTTATCCGACGGATGACAAATAAATGTACTTATTTGCCGAGAGAAGACGTGCTTCCGAAAAATTCAATGCTGTACAGTAAATTTATGGTATTAAATGAATTAAACAATCTTTGTCTGAATGGAACTCCTATCAGTGTGAAATTGAAACAGAAAATTTATACAGATCTCTTCCAAAGAAAAAGAAAAGTCACTCAAAAAGCTCTGAAAAATTATTTAAAAATGGAGGGAATTGTGGCAGCAGATCAGATCAATGATTTGGATCTTACAGGAATAGATGGAGATTTTAAGGGTTCCTTGACAGCTTATCATGATTTTAAGGAAAAACTGACAGGGTGTAAGTTGAGTGATCAGCAAAAAGAAAAAATCATTTTGGATCTCACGTTATTTGGAGATGATAAAAAACTATTGAAAAAAAGACTTATGGCAATGCTTCCAAATCTTACAGATCATCAAGTCAAAGCATTATGTACCTTGTCTTATAAAGGTTGGGGACGGTTATCCAGAAAATTTTTAGAAGAGATCATTGCACCAGCTCCAGAAACTGGGGAAACGTGGAGTATCATACAGGCATTGTGGGAGAGTAATGACAATTTGATGCAGATTCTCAGCGAAAAGTATATGTTTGCTGAAAGTGTGGAAGCAGAAAATGGAATGGATGAAGCGAAGGAACTCACATATCAGATGGTGGAGCAGATGGCTGTATCTCCAGCAGTAAAACGTCAGATTTGGCAGACGTTTTTAGTTGTAAAAGAATTGTCTAAAGTATTGGACAATCCTCCCAAACGTGTTTTTATTGAAATGGCACGTGAAAAAATGGAATCGAAACGAACGATTTCCAGAAAACAGAAATTGATGGAGCTTTATAAAAAGTGCCGTGAAGAGGAGAGAGATTGGTTACAAGAATTAAATGATACCAAGGAGCAAGAATTTCGGAGGGATAAACTATTTTTGTATTATACGCAAAAAGGGCGTTGTATGTATTCAGGCGAATCGATTCGCCTGGCAGATTTGTGGGACAACCAGAAATATGATATTGACCATATTTATCCGCAATCAAAAGTAATGGATGATAGTTTAGATAATCGTGTATTGGTAAAACGGGAATATAATTCAGACAAAACGGATGATTATCCAATTGCAGACACAATCCGCAGTGCAAGAAAACCTTTTTGGAAATCATTGCTGGATGGAGGGTTTATCACAAAAGAGAAATATCAGAGGCTGACAAGGGCGACAAAATTTGATGATTCGGAATTGGCAGGATTTATCGCCAGACAGCTTGTAGAGACACGGCAAGGAACAAAAGCAGTTGCCTCAATCTTAAAACAAGTGCTGCCTGAGACAGAAATTGTCTATACCAAGGCAAAAATCACATCACAGTTTCGACAGGATTTTGGATTTATCAAGGTGCGGGAATTAAATGATTTGCACCATGCCAAAGACGCTTATTTGAATATCGTAGTTGGAAATACATATTTTACAAAGTTTACGAAGAGTGCAGCATGGTTTATAAAAAAATATCCAGGAAGAAGTTATAACCTGAAAAAAATGTTTGTTTCAGAGGATATTGTAAGAAATGGTGAGATTGCATGGCGAGCTGGGGAGAAGGGTACGATCTGTACAGTGAGAAAAGTGATGAATAAAAACAATATTTTGGTGACGAGACGTTCTTATCAGCAAAAGGGAGGATTATTTGACCAGCAGTTAATGAAAAAGGGAAAAGGTCAGGTGCCTATTAAGGGAAATGATGAGCGATTATGTGCCATTGAGAAATATGGTGGATATAATAAAGCGACTGGAACATATTTTGTGTTGGTGGAATCTGAGGATAAAAAGGGAAAGAAAATAAGGACAATTGAGTATATACCGCTTTATCTCTGCCAGCAGTTGGAAAGCAGCGAAGAAGAAATGAAACAGTATTTGCTTGCAGAGAGAAATTTGAAAAATCCCAAAGTATTGATGAACAAGATAAAATTCGATACATTGTTTCATGTGGATGGGTTTTTGATGTGGCTGTCAGGAAGAACAGGGGATCAATTGTTGTTTAAAGGGGCAAATCAATTGCTGCTCTGCCATCAGGAACAAGTAATTCTCAAAAAGGTTCTGAAATTTGTTCAGAGAAAGAAAGAAAACAAGAATATAGAGATTCATCCTTATGATCATCTCACACAGGAGGATGTGTTGCAGTTATATGATACCTTTTTGAATAAAATTCGTAATACGGTTTATCATATTCGATTAAGCGCCCAGGAAAAAACATTGCTTGACAAGCGGAATAAGTTTGTGGAGTTGTCTCTGGAAGAAAAATGTATAGTTCTTTCGGAAATCTTGCATATGTTCCAATGTCAAAGTGGTTTTGCAAATCTAAAGTTGATCGGTGGACCTGGAAGTGCAGGGATTATAAAGATAAATAATAATATTACTGCACTCAAGACAGTATCTATTATCAATCAGTCTCCCACAGGTATTTATCAGCAGGAGATTGATTTAAAGACATTATGAGCTGGCGGATTGTGGTGATCTCCAGAAGGGCAAAACTGGACTATCAGTTGGGATATCTGGTTGTACGCAGCGAGGAGACCACTAAGATCCATCTGGGGGAAATTTCCACTTTATTAATTGAATCCACAGCGGTTTCCATTACCACAGCCTTATTGTCAGAGTTGACAAAAAAGAAAATTAAAGTGGTATTTTGTGATGAAAAAAGAAATCCGTCGTCAGAGCTGGTCAGCTATTATGGCAGCCATGATACAAGCAATAAAGTACGAAAACAGGTACAATGGCTGCCAAGCAGCAAGGAAGCAGTGTGGACAGAGATTGTGACAGAGAAAATAAGAAAGCAAAAGGAACTGTTGGAATATTTGGGGAAGGAGGAATCGGAGCTATTGGATTCCTATTTAAAGGAAATTGTCTGGAAGGATGAGACAAATCGAGAGGGACATGCTGCTAAAGTTTATTTTAACGCTTTATTTGGCTTAGATTTTACAAGAACAGCAGATCATTTGATCAATGCAGCATTAAATTATGGATATACAATTATTTTATCGGCATTTAACAGGGAGATTACAGCAAGCGGCTATCTCACACAATTGGGACTGTTTCATGACAATATGTTTAACCAATTTAATCTTGCCTCAGATCTAATGGAACCATATCGTATTCTGATAGACCGCACAATAGTTGGAATGACATTGGAAAACTTTGGACACCAGGAAAAAATGCAGCTTGTAGATATTTTAAATCAGGAAATCAGAATTGATGGTAAAATACAATATGTAAACAATGCCATTAAAATATATTGCAAAAGTGTGTTTGATGCCTTGAATGAAAATGATAGCTCCTTGATTCGATTTTATCAAATTGAGTTATAGGTTTATGAGAGTTTTGGTATTTTTTGATCTTCCAGTTACTACTGGGGAACAGCGTAGAAATTATGCTAGATTTCGGAAGTTTTTGTTGAAAAGCGGTTTTATGATGCTTCAAGAATCCGTGTACTGTAAGCTTGCGTTAAATGGAACAGTGGTAAGAGGTATTGTAGATCAAGTGCATAAAAATAGTCCACAGGAAGGGTTGGTGCAATTATTGACCGTAACAGAAAAGCAATATGCCAAGATGGATTTCATTGTAGGTGAGGTCAAGAGTGAAGTATTGGATAGTGATGAAAGGCTGGTGATTTTATGAAACTGGTACATCCAGATTTACAATATCAGTTTTGTTTGGATTACCCAGATGGATGTGAATGGATTATAGAATCACCAAAGCTTTTGGCAAAATATGTAGGGGAATTGATTTGCCAGGCAGAAGGAGAGGCAGGGAATTTTGTCTTGTCCGAGGAAGGAAAAGAACTTAATATTTCTAAAAATATGGAGGTAATCGTAAATCCCTTTGCTTTAAATGTAAACGATAAAAAAATATTAAGTAAACTTTATGTAGAATTAACAGAGCTGGCGGCGGGGGAGGTGATGTATTTAGCGACACAAGAGATAAAACATAACATACAAAGTTATTTTTTAGAACTAGAGCAGTTAAGTTCATTTGTTTTGGAATCGGATTCAGAAATAGATATGACTGTACTTTTGAAATCAATTGGAGTAAAAATAGAACATTCTGCTACAGATTTTTTTGAAAATATGATATCTTATTTAAGATTGATTACAGAGTTATTGGGGAAGAAAATAATTGTTATGGTTAATATCCAGTCTTATATTACAGAAAAACAGTTAGAGGAATTATGGAAAACCGCCGATTATTGTGAGTTCTCTTTAATTTTAATTGAAAATAGGCAATGGGGCTTTTCAAAAACTAGAAATCAGTATATAATTGATAAGGATTATTGCGAAATCTTTTGATTTCGTAGTTTGAATACCAGTATTTATGCTTATGATGGCATTTCATTTTTGGATTTGAGGTTTGAGAATGATGTAAATATGTATGGTATTCAAACAAAGCTAATAGAGGTATACAGTAGGATGGTGTTTGAGAATGATGTAAATATGTATGGTATTCAAACTTCATTATGCCAGTGTTCAAAACAAATATAGTTTGAGAATGATGTAAATATGTATGGTATTCAAACATTTTGCCGCCTTTTTCCACAGTTCTGTCGTTTGAGAATGATGTAAATATGTATGGTATTCAAACTAAGAACATTCATATCCAATCCATTAATAGTTTGAGAATGATGTAAATATGTATGGTATTCAAACACCTGGGACGGCAGGACGGGGGCGGCGGTTGTTTGAGAATGATGTAAATATGTATGGTATTCAAACTATTAGCTCCTATAATCGCTATACCGTTAGGTTTGAGAATGATGTAAATATGTATGGTATTCAAACAGTCTAATCGTTACAAGCGCATTAACAGGGTTTGAGAATGATGTAAATATGTATGGTATTCAAACACTGTTATTGAATTTGTGAAAGATGCTTATGTTTGAGAATGATGTAAATATGTATGGTATTCAAACAAGTATAAAGTTGTAAAGGATGTGTGTATTGTTTGAGAATGATGTAAATATGTATGGTATTCAAACCCGTGCAGAACTTAAAGTGATTGGTATTAGTTTGAGAATGATGTAAATATGTATGGTATTCAAACAGGTTTCCGAGGCTTCGGTATTGATGAATCGTTTGAGAATGATGTAAATATGTATGGTATTCAAACCAAGAAGGCGAAAAAGTGGGCAGCAGACCCGTTTGAGAATGATGTAAATATGTATGGTATTCAAACGGGAACCGGACAAGAAAAAGAAACACAAGTGTTTGAGAATGATGTAAATATGTATGGTATTCAAACCTCAGTTACTATCTCTTAACTTATAAGTATGTTTGAGAATGATGTAAATATGTATGGTATTCAAACATTTCAAGATAGACTTTTTCCTGGTTAATAGTTTGAGAGTAATGTAAATATTTTGTTAAAAAAGCCAAAGAAGCAGAAAACTCATTGACTTTAATAAAGATACTCTGATACTTCTTAAAGCTAAGATTGGCATATTGTATACAGTACAGAACGGTTTGTGTGTACAAAAACATAGGATTTTTTAGAGAGTAAGAAAGTGATAAAATATTCTGTGTGGTAAAGAAAATTATATTATGAATTCCAAAGAAACACAAGAATTCTATGATTTTGTTTTAGAACTGGATGTAGTAAATGAGTATGCTGCTGGAATATGGGCTGATTATGTAACATATTGCATTGATCATGATATAAATACAGAAGAGATGCAGCATCCAATGGCAGTGAAAACTCAGGAAGTCTTTGATATTAAGAGTAAGATCTATTCGGGTGAGGAATGCAAAAACATGGAAGATATAGAGCAAATAAAAGAGAGTCTTATAACAATGAAACAGTATCTGCAGGAAGTAGAGGAATTAGGATAACAAGCAGATAGATAAATGACGCTGACAGATCAAAAAATAGTGAGTAAACTGTGCATAGTAATAAAATTGATAGTACAAAAAACTGTATGAGAACTATTTTCCATACAGTTTTTTTATTATCCTATTAGGAAGTTCTTTCGGATTTTCTATAAAATAAAATGGCTTCCACTAAGAATTGCAGGGTCTTTCTACATTTCCTTTCAGTTGTTGTCTAACAAATGCCATTGTCACTTGGCAGTCTTTTCAGGTTACAGCTTTCTGAAAAACGGGATAGACATTGAAAAATAAAATAATATATGATAGTATGTTTAAGAAAGAATTTATGGAATAGATTCCATTCTTGGATATCAAGCAGAGGAACAGACAATATGAAGATTATATATATCCATCACAGTACTTTTTGTGTGGAAATAGAGGATAGAGTGCTGGTATTTGACTATTATAATGGGGTGGGTGTTCCTTCTTTTACGTATCATGGGAAGATGCCAGAATACCCCAGGGAAACGCCAATCTATGTGTTTTCCAGCCATAGCCATCGGGATCATTTTGATATGGAAGTATTGAAATGGAGAGAGCGCTATCCAAATATTCATTATATTTTTGCAAAGGAAATTAAGAAGAAGCTTGGAAATTCCGTGCTCAAGCGATTAGGGGTTACAGAGGAGGATAAGACAAAGATTACTTATGTAAAACCTGGAGAGACCTATGAGATTGCGGATCTTAAAGTGGAGACACTGCTCTCCACAGACAGCGGTGTTGCCTATCTGGTGTCAGTTTGCGGTAAGGTCATTTACCATGCAGGGGACTTAAACTGGTGGCATTGGGAAGAGGAATCAGAGGAATTTAACCGCTGGCAGGAAGAAACCTATAAGCAGCAGATCAAGCTTTTAAATGGCAGAAAGATTGATCTTTCTTTTGTGACAGTAGATCCCAGGCTGGGTAATAATCAGTTCCTGGGAATTGATTTTTTTATGCAGCAGGTGAAGACTGGCTATGTGCTGCCGATGCATTTGTGGAAGCATTATGAGTTGATCGAGCAGTACCGCCAGAAGCCAGAAAACAGCGGATGGCGTGAGCGAATTTTGACAGTTGATCGAGAAAATCAGGAAATTGTAGTATAGCGGAGGACGATATGGATGTAAAAATTTTTACAGATGGGGCAGCCCGCGGCAATCCAGACGGGCCAGGAGGTTATGGCGCCGTTTTGCTTTATATGGACCCAGAGGGCAAAATATATAAAAAAGAGATTTCAGCAGGGTACAAAAAGACTACCAATAATCGAATGGAATTGATGGCGGTAATCCGCAGTCTCCAGGAATTGAATCGGCCATGTTCCGTGGAATTATATTCGGATTCCAAATATGTGGTGGATGCCTTTAACCAGAAATGGATTGAGAATTGGGTGAAACGGGGTTGGAGAAAAGCAGATGGAAAACCTGTAAAAAACAGCAAGCTTTGGAAGGAACTCTTAGAGGCAATGAAGCCGCATCAGGTACGGTTTATCTGGGTTAAGGGCCATGATGGACATGTGATGAATGAGCGCTGTGACCAGCTTGCAACGACCGCGGCCGATGGAGATCATTTATTGGAAGATGAAATGGAAGATACAGACATTTAAAAAATGTTCTCGAAAGAATGAGACAATGGTTTGATGAAAAGGAGGTGCGTTATGGCATTTTTAGCTAGTTTTATACAGTATGCGGTAAAGGCTGTCATTATGGTGGCAGTGGCAGGAGCAGGAATTTTCCTGGGAAAGAAGCTGCGTGATAGAAAAGATGCTTAATACAGCAGAATCGAAATAGACAGTTGGAGGAAATAGATTGTGAAGAAGTATGGAGTAAATGAGCTGCGCAGGATGTATCTGAATTTTTTTGAGGGCAAGGAACATCTGGCAATGAAGAGTTTTTCACTGGTGCCCCACAATGATAATAGTTTGTTGTTGATCAATGCAGGAATGGCTCCCTTGAAGCCATATTTTACCGGACAGGAGATTCCACCCAAAAAGCGTGTCACTACCTGTCAGAAATGTATTCGTACTGGAGATATTGAAAATGTAGGCAAGACGGCAAGACATCTTACTTTTTTTGAGATGCTCGGTAATTTTTCCTTTGGAGATTATTTTAAACATGAGGCGATTGCCTGGAGCTGGGAATTTTTGACAGAAGTAATCGGTATGGAACCAGAACGTCTCTATCCCTCTATTTATGGAGAGGATGAGGAAGCTTTTGAAATTTGGACAAAAGAAGTAGGAGTTCCAGCGGAGAAAATCACTCGTTTTTATCGGGATGAAAACGGAAAATGTGATAATTTCTGGGAACATGGCGCGGGTCCCTGCGGGCCTTGTTCTGAGATCTATTATGATCGTGGGGAGAAATACGGCTGCGGCCGTCCTGACTGCAAAGTGGGCTGTGATTGCGACCGGTTTATGGAAGTGTGGAACAATGTGTTTACTCAGTTTGACGGAGATGGACACGGCAATTATGAAGAGCTTTCTACAAAAAATATAGATACTGGAATGGGATTGGAGCGTCTGGCGGTGGTAGTGCAGGACGTGGATTCTGTATTTGATGTAGATACTATGAAGGCAATCCGCGACAAAGTATGTCAAGTGTCCGGCAAAACATATCAGAAGGATGAGTTGGATGATGTCTCGATTCGCCTCATTACTGACCATATGCGTTCTGCTACTTTTATGATCTCAGATGGTATTATGCCTTCCAATGAGGGCAGAGGCTATGTACTGCGGCGCTTGATTCGCCGTGCAGCACGTCATGGCAGACTGCTGGGGATTCAGGGAAAATTTCTTGCTGATTTAAGTGCCACTGTGATTGCAGAGAGCAAAGATGGTTATCCAGAATTGGAGGAAAAGAAGGAATTTATCTTTAAGGTACTGACACAGGAAGAGGAAAAGTTCGACAAGACCATTGACCAGGGATTAAGTATTCTTTCTGAGATGCAAGAGCAGATGGCAGCGGCAGGGGAAAAGATTTTGTCTGGCGAGAATGCGTTTAAATTATATGATACCTATGGATTTCCGTTAGATTTGACAGAGGAAATTTTGGAAGAAAAAGGTTTTGCCATTGATGAAGCTGGTTTTGCGGCATGTATGGAAGAACAGCGTAAAAAGGCCAGAAATGCCAGAAAAGAGACCAATTATATAGGTGCAGACGCCACAGTCTATGATCAAATTGATGTGACAGTGACCACAGAATTTGTGGGTTACGACCGTTTGGAGCACCATGCAGAGATTACGGTTTTAACCACCGAGACAGAACTCACAGAGGCATTGTCGGATGGAGAGCGTGGAACGATCATTGTCAATGAGACGCCTTTCTATGCGACGATGGGTGGACAAAATGCAGATACTGGCGTGATTCGTGCCGGTGAAAATGTGTTTACCGTGGAAGATACCATTCATCTCAGAGGAGGACGGATTGGCCATGTCGGGGTTGTCACCAATGGAATGTTTAAGAGAGGCGATACTGTAGAACTGGTGGTAGATCAAGAGAAGCGTGCCCTGATTGGCAGAAATCACAGCGCTACACATTTATTACAGAAGGCGCTGCGGGATGTGCTCGGCAGTCATGTACAGCAGCATGGTTCAGATGTCAATGCAGACAGGCTGCGTTTTGACTTCTCTCATTTTGCGGCAATGACAGCAGAAGAGATTGCAAAAGTGGAGAATATTGTAAATCAGAAGATAGCGGCAGCGCTGCCAGTGGTGACAGAGGTAATGAGTTTAGAGGAGGCAAAAAAGACAGGGGCAATGGCCTTGTTTGGTGAGAAATATGGGGATGCTGTACGTGTGGTAAAGATGGGTGATTTTTCAATTGAGCTTTGCGGTGGAACACATGTGGGCAACACCAGCAGTATCAGCGCTTTTAAGATTGTCTCCGAATCTGGTGTGGCAGCAGGTGTGCGCAGAATTGAAGCGTTGACCTCCAAGGCAGTGTTTGAATATTATGACAGACTGGAAGAGACACTTGCAGCAGCGGCCAAGACCGTGAAGACAAATCCGGCAGGGCTGGTGGAGAAATTACAGCATCTTATGGCAGATTTAAAGGTACTGCAGGCCGAAAATGAATCTTTAAAGAGCCAGGCGGCAAAAGATGCTCTCGGTGATGTGATGGATCAGGTCACAGAAGTGAAAGGAGTGAAGTTGCTTGCAGCGAGTGTACCAGGCGTAGACATGAATGGACTGCGTGATCTTGGAGACCAGCTCAAGGATAAACTGGGTCAGGGAGTAGTGGTGCTTGCCTCTGAGAAGGATGGCAGGGTCAATTTGATTACGATGGCTACCCAGGAAGCGATGGATCAGGGGGCACATGCAGGAAATCTGATCAAAGCGATTGCCGGCAAAGTTGGTGGCGGCGGTGGCGGACGTCCCAATATGGCTCAGGCAGGCGGCAAGAATCCGGCAGGAATTGCAGACGCCATTGAAGAGGCAAAAACCGCTCTGGAAGCACAGGTGTAAGTAAAAATATGTTGGTAATGTAATAGGGTTCTTATTGACCAGAGTAAGAAAAGGAGTGTGGGTGTATGACAGACAGCGAAAAATTGGATCTTCTTTTGTCAGAAATGCAGGGGATGAAATCAGAAATGCAGAGTATGAAATCTGAGATTCAGAGTATGAAATCAGAAATGCAGAGTATGAAATCTGAGATTCAGGAAGTAAAGCAAAAAGTAACAAAAATTGATTTGACGATTGAAAATGAGATTCGTGTCAATATTCAGCGTGTGGCGGAAGGGCATCTTGACCTGTCAAGGAATCTGCATGAAGCCATGAAACCAAGTTCTGAAGTTGAAATGCTGGCGATCAAAGTGCGGCAACTGGAATCTGATGTCAGAGATTTAAAACATAAATTAGCATAAATATGACGATTAAATGACGTAAAACTTCTGTCTGCATATATTATTTTTAAGGGTAAAAATATCCCTGTAAAGTCGTAGCTCAGCCGTGTGGCGGGGGGATAGACTTTCGTTAAAATAATAGAAAGCAGACAGGAGTTTTTATATGGGAAATTATATTGTAGTATCATTGGAATTAAATTTGTTCTTTTTAAGAATTATGAAGGAACATTCGTTGTTTTTGGAATCTGGTTTTCTGGTCAAGGAGGAATCTTTGATCAAAAGATCCCAGTGGTTTCGGGAACAGTTTGAGGATCTATTGGAGGAAACTACTAGAATCAGTGGCGGGGCAGTGGGTCAGTCTGTATTGGATTCCCATGAGATTGTCACTTGCTATACAAAATCTGCAGAAGAAAAGACCAGCAGATTGACAGGAATACCGATTGACAGCAAAATTACAATAGCGCAAACGGAGCTGCAAAGTGGCTGTGGCGTACGTTTCAGCCGTCCGATGCAGATGGCAGTAAAGAGGATTAATCAGAGGGCGTTTCGCTTGGTAAGAGGATTGATTGAACTGAAGGCGGATGTACTGTGTGCGATCAGAAGTTGCGCAATCTTCGCTTTTCAATATCCTCTTTTGGTGGAACATATTCTTAGAGAAGCTAGATTGTATGGCAGTTTTTTGATGGAATTGGAACGGCGGGGAACGATATCTAGAACTTGTATGCGCAATACAGAGATTTTCTGGAATCAGATTATGATGGAACATGCTTGGTTTATCCGTGGCCTGCTGGATCCTTGTGAAAAAGATTTGTTTGCCGCTGCAGACAAATTAGGGGAACAGTTCAGTTGTCTTTTGGAGGAGGCTAAGGAAAAAGAATGTGCACAGATTGGTGTACTTACGCCAAGAACGATAGAACAGACAAAGAGGATTCAGGAGTTTAAAGAAGCGGGAACAAAAGGGATTTTAAAATGTGAAATTCAATCTATGATTCTGCCGCTTTTGGCCGATCATGTATTGCGAGAAGCAAATCATTATCTCAGAATTTTACAAGAAGGTTCTGAACGCCAGCAGAGCAGAATTTTTGAAACAGAAAACAGGAGACGCCAAAGAGAAAACTGTGAAATGGAAAATCGGGGATGTGCAAGAGAAAACTGTGAAATGGAAAACCGGGGATGTGTAAGAGAAAACTGTGAAATGGAGAATCAGGGATGTGCAAGAGAAAACTGTGAAATGGAAGACCGGGGATGTGTAAGAGAAAACTGTGAAATGGAAGACCGGGAATGTGCAAGAGAAAACTGTGAAATGGAAGACCGGGGATGTGTAAGAGAAAACTGTGAAATGGAAGACAGGGGATGTCACATAGAAGTTTGTGAAACTGAAAATGCAGAATGTCAGAGAGAAACTCACAAGACAGAAAATGAGGGGTGATGACATGCAATTATGCGAGTAGCCCAAACCGGAAAGAGTGAGAAATTTCGAGATTGAAGCGATTTCTATTCCTATGCTATCAGCTATCGTTCAGAGCCGATGCGTAACTATCACCCTCTGACAGACAATCCTGCAGATTCAGGAGAGGATGTCTCTATGAGTTCCTGGACATATGGAGATCCAGGATGATTGGGGATGCTATTTTTCACTGTCATTTCTATCCCCATTTTCATGAAGGCATGTGGTCTTTGCCTTGCGTGTTTGACAGATTACAGGATGGAAAGGGGAAATTGCCAAACGGAACCCCGATCCCAAGATTGATACCGCTCAAAGACCGAATTTGTCCGCCATCCAAAGAATATTTGTCCATGTCATACCGACAACTGCCAGACACAAGTCAAAGTGTTTGAACTTGCCTTAATTCAGGCGAAAGTTACCTATTACAGTTATGGCTGGCGTGACCCTCAGGGACGGTTTTTTGTACGCAAAGAAGAGTTAGAAAAACATGGAGGACTAGAAAATTATATCTGTAAAGTGGAATGTGGGCAGATTCAGGCAGAGCTCTTGGTAATTCGGGCAAATGCAGGAGATTGTATTGAGATTCGACTGACAAATTCATTCTGGAGAGCGGGTGATTTTCCGTACTGTAATGGCTGCTGATAGGCCTAGAAATATAGCTTTTGCGATTCATGGACATATGTGGAAAGAGCAGCTCAAGGATTTTCATTCTAGAGTAATTCCGCTGCAAGGTGGAATTAGTATCGGAAATCGCTTTGATATGGAGCTTTTGGGAGGAGCATCTTGTCCAGGAGATTATCTATATCGCTCTGGTGTGTTGAAATGGGATTTAGAATCTGGTATGTGGGGAATCTTTCGGGTAGCAAAACAGAGCTTTGGCACAAGATGTAAAAAACTATGTCGTCGGGTAACAGGATGCTTTTGTAAAAAATAGTATATCAGCAATATATTTCGGATGGTTTTGTTAGATTGCAGTTGATAGATAGAATCAAAATTATTGGGAAACAGGTTGTTTTTTTGTCTATTTTGCAGTATATTATTAAGTATAGATTTAAGGTTGATTTGCAGCAATTTAGAACTGCAGATGTAGTATAAACCAAAGAAAGGGGCAGGTAAACTGTATGAAAAAATATCAAAGAAATACATTTGAGGTGGAGGCAGAGGCATATGAGGTTGGAAAAGGGATGGAAGATGGATTTTTGCCCTGGACTTCTATTGTAATCAATGGATGGGTTTCCACAGACAAATTAGTGAAGGTAACAAAGCCAGACGGCACAGTTGTGTGTCCCTTTATCCAGAACCGCAGAGGAATGATCTTTTTGCGGGAAGGAGATTATATTATTACGGAAAATGATATGGAGCGTCACGTCTGCGGAGCGGATAAATTTGCAGACCGCTATCATTTGGTGGAGGAAGCGTAATGATTACTTCAACGGTTAAATATCAATGTTTTTATGTAGTATACATTCCGATAGTTGACTGTCAGAGTAATAACATGTGTAAACCCCCTTTTGCCAGAGTATAGTTCTGGCAGAAGGGGTTTTTGTACGATAATGTATGGATGCGACAGGAGTGAAAAAATGTCATTACAATTGATTTTTGGGGGTTCCGGCAGTGGAAAATCTGATTTTGTCTACCAAAAAATTTTAGAACAGTCCAAGTCAGAGCCAGAACGGACTTTTTTTGTGCTGGTGCCAGAGCAGTTTACCATGCAGACACAGCGGGAGTTGGTGGCAAGGCAGGAACACCACAGCATTATGAATGTGGATGTGGTAAGCTTCAATCGACTAGCCTATCGGATTTTTGATGAGCTTGGCATGAGCCATTTAAATATCCTGGAGGAGACAGGAAAAAATCTGGTGCTACGTCGGGTAGCGGAGGAACAGCAGAATAATTTGAGGTTGCTGAAAGCCAGCATGAAGAAAACTGGATATATCAGTGAAGTGAAATCCATTATTTCTGAGCTCACGCAATACCGCATTGCTCCATCGCAGTTGGATGTGTTGATTGATCAGGAAAATCAGTCACCGTTGTTTCGCTATAAGATTCAGGATATCCAGACGATGTATCAAGGATTTCAGGATTATCTTCAGGGAAGATTTATTACAGCGGAAGAATTGCTGGAGGTCTTTTCGCAGGTTGCCAGCCAATCGGAGCTTTTAAAGCATTCTGTGCTTGTATTGGATGGATTTACTGGATTTACACCGATACAGTATCACTTGTTGGAGGTTCTTTTAAAGCTGACCAAGGAAATATTGGTGACAGTGACGCTGGATTCCAGAGAGGATCCTTATAACAGCAGAGGGATCCAGGAATTATTTTATATGAGCAAGAAAACAGTAGAGACATTGACGGCAATTGCCGCTAGGCAGCATGTAATGATTGAGGAGCCAATCTGGGTGCAGCACAGCGACAGAAGCCGTTTTGCCCAGTCCCCATCACTGTTGTGGCTAGAGCAGAATTTGTTTCGCCAAAAGCCTGCAGTTTATCACAGGCAGAAGAAAGAATCCACACAGTCAAAGGCTGAAGAGAACTCCATTTCATACGCAGTGCAGGCCAAAGAGAATTCTGCACAGTTGGATGCATATCAGGATATTTTTCTTTATTCTTTGCCAAATCCCAGACAGGAATTACATTTTATTGCCAGGAAAATCAAGGAACTAGTGCAAAAGCAGGGGTATCGCTACAAGGATATTGCGATTGTCTGCGGAGATGTAAAACTGTATGGAAATTATGCAGAGGAGATATTTGCCACTTACGAGATTCCATTGTTTTTAGATATCACAAGAGATATTTTATTTCATCCGATGACAGAATTTCTCAAGCGGGCGCTTTTGGTAGTGGAACAGGATTTTTCCTATGAGGCGGTTTTGGGCTATCTGCGTTGTGGGTTGAGCGGTTTTTTGATGGAGGAGATTGATCTGCTGGAAAATTATCTGCTTGCAGAAAATATTCGGGGCTATCGCAGATGGCAGAAAAAATGGGTACGCCGTGGCAAAATTCATGATCAACAGGAGTTAGAGCTAATCAATGAGCTGCGGGAAAAGTTAATAGGCCAGTTCACCCCTTTACGTGAGATATTTCGCAGCCAGGAACATGCCACAGTATTACAGGAATCGCGTGTGTTTTATCAATTAATCTATGCGCTTGGGGTGGAAGATCAATTAAAGGAATATGAAACTCGTTTCCAACAGGAGGGAGAATCAGCGCTTGCCAGGGAATATGCTCAGATTTATAAGGTGGCTATGGATTTGATGGACAAGATGGTGGAGTTGTTGGGGGAAGAACAGCTTAGTATTCGGGAATATCGGGAGATTTTGGAGGCTGGTATGGAAGCAGCAGCGATCGGCATTATCCCGCCAGGTTATGACCGTGTAGTGTTTGGGGATATCGAGAGAACCCGACTTTCTGAGATTAAAGTACTATTTTTTGCAGGGGTAAATGATGGCCTGATTCCAAAGGCAGTGGAGCACGGCGGGATTATCTCCCAGGCAGAGAGAGAGTTATTTGCTTCTTATCAGATGGAACTTGCTCCCACAGACCGGCAGCGAAGTTTTATTCAGAAATTCTATCTCTATCTAAATTTGACTAAGCCTTCCCAGAAGCTCTTTCTTACCTGGTTTCGAGTGAATCAGGAGGGCAAGGAAAGCCGCAAGTCCTATCTGGTAGAGAGTATACGTCATATATTTCCAGAGTTTCTACCAGAGCAGTTACAGGATAGTGGAGGGGAAAGCCTAATGCAAGATCAGGCAGAACTATCACAGATTGTCACGCCCAAAAGCAGCCGCAAATATTTTGCAGAAGGATTGAAGAGAGCCAAAAAAGGAGATTTTTCCCCAGAATGGATGGGACTATATCAGTGGTATATGGGACAAGAGCAATGGCGTGATCAGATTCTGCCTTTTCTGGAGGCCGCATTTTATCAGTATCAGGGCCGCAATATGGGAGAACGGGTGACACGTGCTCTCTATGGAAGTGTATTGGAAAATAGTGTCACCAGGTTGGAACAGTTCAGTGCTTGTGCATGCAGCCATTTTCTGCAGTATGGTCTTAAGCTCCAAGAGCGCAGCCTCGGTGAGTTTGCTCCAGTGGATATGGGAACAATGTTTCATGAGGTGTTAGAGCGCTATGCCAATGCGATGGAGCAGGAAGGATATCATTGGTTTGATGTGCCAAAGGAGATACAGGAGCGACTGATTGACCAGGCAGTGGAGGCAGCACTGGGCAGTGGGTTGGACAGTTTACTGCTAGGGGATGCCAGAAGTACCTATCTGGTAGAGCGGATGAAGCGAATTTTAAGACGAACAGTAGAGACAATTGCGGAGCAGGTGAAGACCAGCCATTTTTCACCGGAGGGCTATGAGATTTCCTTTTCTTTTGCAGAAGATCTAGAATCGGTCAATTTTACACTGAGCGAGCAGGAGAAGATGCGGCTTCGGGGGCGGATTGATCGGGTTGATACGCATAAGACAGAGGACACTGTCTATGTAAAGGTAGTGGATTACAAATCGGGCAACCGAGAGTTTCAATTATTGTCCCTCTATCATGGTTTGCAATTGCAGCTTGTAGTATATCTAAATTCTGCAGTGGAGATTTTTAAACGCAAGTACCCAGATAAAAATGTAGTGCCAGGCGGTATGTATTATTATCATCTAGATGATCCAATGATTGAGGGGGAAGCTGGAAAATCAGATGCGCAGATTCGAGAAGAAATTTTGGAGGAATTAAAATTAAAGGGAGTTGCCTCAGAAGCAGAGGATCCAAGTATCAGCAAGAAGACAAAACGGGCAGGGAAAGAGGAGTTTCAGATTTTGTCTGGCTATGTAAACCACAAGATCCGAGAGATTGGGCAAAAGATTTTTGACGGTGAGATAGCGGCAAAGCCATACCAGCTTGGGGATGAGACCGGATGTGATTATTGTCCTTATCATGGGATCTGCGGTTTTGACCCTAGTGTCCCAGGCCAAAATTATCGAAAGCTGGAAAATATCAAAGATGATGCGGAAATTCTGCGCAAAATGCAGGAGGAATTGTAGCACGATCGAAAAAAGTGTAGAAGGAGAAATGGCAGCATGGAAAAGAAATGGACGCCACAGCAGCAACAGGTGATTGATCTTAGAAATCGCAATCTGCTAGTCTCAGCGGCAGCGGGAAGCGGAAAAACTGCAGTTTTAGTGGAGCGTATTATCAAGAAAATTACAGATATCAGCCATCCAGTGGATATTGACCGGCTCTTGATTGTCACTTTTACCAATGCAGCGGCGGCAGAAATGCGCGAACGAATCGGGTTAGCGCTGGGGGCAGCGTTAGAAAAAGACCCTGGAAATGCCCATTTACAGCGTCAACAAACTTTATTGCATAACGCACAGATTACTACAATACATAGCTTCTGTCTGTATGTGATACGGAATTACTTTCATCGCATTGACTTAGATCCAGATTTTCGTATAGCGGAGGAGGGAGAGTTAAAACTCTTAAAGAGCGATGTGCTTGACCAAGTGTTAGAACAGTATTATCAGGAAGCAAATCCAGATTTTTTGGCACTTTCTGAGACAATCGCTACAGGAAAAACAGATCTTCCTTTAAAGGAGACGATTTTAAAGCTCTTTGGTTTTGCAATGAGTTATCCTTGGGTAGAAGAATGGCTGGAGGGCTGCAGGGAGCCATTTCATGTCACAGGGAAAGAACAGTTTGACCAGCTTCCTATGACTAGGGAATTGCTTGCCTATCTGGGAAATATCACTGCACAATGGGCCATTCAGATGAAACAGTGCAGAGAGATTAGTCTAGCAGCAGATGGTCCTAATGCATATGCAGAACTGATGGAACTTGAAGCAGCGGCAATGGAACAGATTGGGCAGAGTAAAACATATCAGGAATATTTTCAGGGCATTCTTGGACTATCCTTTAGCCGTCTGCCCACACTGCGCAAGTTTGCCGGAGATATGGCCAAAAAAGAACAAGTGCAAAAACTGCGCAATGAGGTAAAGGATTCAGTTAAAAAGATCACAAAACAATTTTTTTATCAAAGTCCAGAGGAAATGATGGTGGATTTGGCAAAGAGCCGGCCAGTGGCGGACATGCTTCTTGATGTAACGCTTGCATTTATCCATGCTTTTTCAGAAAAAAAGAGAGATAAAAATATTCTGGATTTTAATGATTTGGAGCATTTTGCACTGCAGATTTTAGTGGATGATAAAACCCATAAACCGAGCCAGACAGCGGCAGAGCTTCGGAAAAATTACCAGGAAATTATGATTGATGAGTATCAGGATTCCAACAATGTACAGGAAACTATTTTGCGTGCAGTGTCAAAGGAGGCAGAGGGCGGTTATAATATTTTTATGGTTGGCGATGTCAAGCAGAGTATTTACCGTTTTCGCATGGCACGTCCAGAGCTTTTTATGGAAAAATACAATACCTACACCAAAGAGGAGAG
The DNA here is from genome assembly GCA_910575005.1 of Lachnospiraceae bacterium. GTDB lineage: Bacteria > Bacillota > Clostridia > Lachnospirales > Lachnospiraceae > Petralouisia. Next base: position 41,019 of record CAJTCL010000016.1, read on the forward strand.
CCAAAAGCAGCGTATTGATCTGCACCGGAATTTTCGCAGCAGATCTGAAGTGTTGGAAACGGTCAATGACATCTTTCGTAAGATTATGAAGGAAGATATTGGGAATATTACTTATAATGATGATGCTGCATTGTATGCGGGCGCTGCATTTCCACAGGGAGAGAAAGGCCTGTTTGATACGAAATTGCTGGTCATTGAGCCAAGGGAGGGAGATAAGGATCTAAAAACTCCAGAGTTGGAAGCGCGGGCGGTGGGAATAGAGATCCGCAATCTAATGAAAAATCAAAAAGTCACAGATCGGATGCCAGAAAAAGAGGATCCTGGGAGCCTGCGTCCGATACATTATTCTGACATTGTGATTTTACTTCGTTCTCTGAGCGGATGGGCAGATATTTTTGTCAAGGTGTTGGGAGAAATGGGCATCCCTGTGCGTGCAGCGTCAGGAACCGGATATTTTTCAGCATTGGAGGTACAGACTGTTCTAAATCTTCTCAGACTTTTGGATAATCCCAGACAAGACATTCCAATGGCTGCAGTGCTTGCTTCTCCCATTGGCGGGCTGACAGGGGAGGAACTGGCAATCTTGCGCACACAATTTCCTGAAGAGAGATTTTATCAAGCTGTGATGCATTATATGCCAGAGGACGCAGAACCAGAAGCTTGTCAGGAGCTGGAAGATTCCACAAGTGTGGAAGTGCTTTCGGAAATGGAACAGCACAATAGCATGGAAAATAATCAGAAAATAGAATTATCCTCATCGGCAAGAAAGAAACTGCAGAAGTTTTTGGGACTTTTACAGAAATTCAGGAAAAAAGTCAGCTATACGCCAATTCATGAATTATTGTATCAGGTTTTGGAAGAAACAGGTTATCAGGCCTATGTGTATGCGCTGCCGGGCGGCGAGGTAAAGAAGGCAAATCTGGATATGCTGGTGGAGAAGGCGATTGTCTATGAGAGTACCAGTTATCGGGGATTATTTCATTTTATCCGCTATATGGATCAGCTTCAGAAATATGAAGTGGATTTTCCTTTGGCAGAGGGCGAACAGGTGGAGGAGGCAGTGCGGATTATGAGCATCCATAAGAGTAAGGGTCTGGAATTTCCGATTGTCTTTGTCTCTGGTCTGGGAAAAATGTTTAATAATCAGGATGTAAGAGAGAAAGTGGTGCTGCACCCAGGGCTTGGTATTGGCCTTGACGTCACAGATCTAAAACGACGCCTAAAAACGCCGGGGCTTACCAGACAGCTCTTGGCGCGCAAGCTGACTTTGGAGAATACTGGGGAGGAGCTGCGGGTATTGTATGTGGCGCTGACTCGTGCAAAGGAGAAATTAATTCTCACTGGCGTTTTAAAGAAAGCGGAGGAGAAGCTTGATCAACTTGGCGTGGAGATGGCACATGCAGCAGGTCAAAAGAGTGCAGCAGAGAGTAAAAACCAAGAATTTCTATCTTTTTTAAGGCGTTTAAATGCCAATACATTTTTGCAGTTTATTCTTATGGCATATGCCGAATATCCGGGAAGATATCAGGCGGCATTGGTTCGACAGGCAGAGATTGAAGCTTTAGAGGAAACTCATATAGCGGCGGAGGAGCTTGGCAAGATAGAGCTTCTGGCAAGACTGCAGGACACAGATCTGCAGTGGGAACAGAAGATTGCAGAGAGAATGTCATATATTTATCCCTATGAGGAAGAGACGGCCATGCGCACCAAGATATCTGTGTCAGAGCTAAAGAACCGTGCGATAGAGCGCAGTCTCTTAGAAGAGCAGACAGAACAAATGATATGGGGAGGTCTAAGGGTTGAGAACAAGCAGCAGACTGAGTTAGAAAAGCAGGCCGATGGGAATAAAAGAGAGGAAGAACCGCCAACTTCTGTATGTACAGAGAATCGCTATATCCCTGCATTTATGGAAGAGGTTCAAAAGGAGAATGCGGGAGCCAAACGGGGAACCGCCATGCATAGAGTTTTGGAATGCTTTGATTTTACCAGAGGGCCAGATACTTTGGCGGAACAATTGGAGGAGATGGAGCAGCAGAACAGAGTTGAGAAAAGTTTATTAGAACTGATCTATGTTCCTTCTCTGCGGAAATTTCTAAAATCTGCGTTGGGGCAGCGTCTGCAAGCGGCCGCTTGTGCAGGGAAGCTGTACAAGGAAAAACCATTTGTGATGGGAAAACCTGCCAAGGAGGTCTTGGAGGAGAGCAGCAGTCAGGAAATGATGCTGATTCAGGGAATTATAGATGTATTTTTTGAGGAAGCAGATGGGATTGTGCTGCTGGACTATAAGACAGACAAGGTAAGCTGTGGGCAAGAACTTGCAGACCGTTATCAGGCGCAGATGGAGCTGTACCAGGAGGCGCTTGCGCGTGCGTTGGGAAAACCAGTAAAGGAAAAGTTATTGTATTCCTTCCGTTTGGGGGAGGTAGTAACGGTGTAGACCGTTTTGATATGCAGTAAATGAGTAAGTGAAAAGACTGAGAGGGCAGATAGAGACATGGGACATAAATTGATTTTAGCTTCCGCCTCTCCACGGAGAAAAGAATTGTTAGAGCAGATCGGGGCAGAATTTAAAATTCTTGCGGCCAAAGGAGAGGAGACAGCCGTGAGTGATAAGCCTGAGCAGTTAGTATTGGAATTATCTGCCCAGAAAGCTTCGGAAATAGCAGAAAGTTTGCCAGCGGGTGAAGCAAATACTATTGTTTTGGGCGCTGATACCGTGGTAGCGTTTCAGAGAGAAATTTTAGGCAAACCTAAAAATGAGGAAGACGCAGCAAGGATGCTGCAGATGCTTTGCGGCAACACACACAGTGTATATACTGGTGTGACAGTGATTATCATAGAAGGGGAAAAACAGCAGCTTCATTCTTTTTATGAAGAGACCAAAGTGACGATGTACCCAATGACAGAGAGACAGATTTCATCTTATATTAACACAGGGGAACCGATGGATAAGGCAGGCGCCTACGGTATTCAAGGGAAATTTGCAGTCTATATTGAGAAAATTGATGGAGATTATAACAATGTAGTGGGGCTTCCGGTGGCCAGAATATATCAGGAGCTTAGAAAATTGGGCATTGATCTTTTGGAGCATTGAGCATATGATATAAGTACAAGTAAGATACTGGAATGAATTAGAAATGGAGATTATGATGACAGAATATGATGTAATTATTGTGGGTGCTGGCCCATCGGGAATTTTCTGTGCCTATGAGCTTGCCAGACAAAAACCAGATTTGCGGGTATTGATGTTGGAAAAGGGAAGAAGAATTGAGAATAGGCAATGTCCGAAACGTAAGACAAAGGTCTGTGTGGGGTGTCAGCCTTGTTCCATTACTACAGGATTTGCTGGAGCGGGGGCTTTTTCCGATGGGAAATTGTCATTATCGCCAGATGTAGGCGGCAATTTACCAGAGATTCTGGGCTACGAGGAGGCGGTTGCGCTGATTCAGGAATCCGATCAGATTTACCTAAAGTTTGGTGCAGACACCAGTGTCTATGGTGTGGGAAAAGAAAAGGAGATTCGAGAGATACGCAGAAAGGCCATTAACGCCAATCTAAAGCTGGTGGAATGTCCGATTCGGCATCTGGGAACCGAGGAGGGATATAAGATTTACAGCCGTCTGCAGGAACACCTTTTGTCTGAGGGCATTGAGATTAGATTTCAGAAGATGGTGGAGGATTTGCTGATAAAAGATGGTCGGGCTGTGGGAGTTGTTACCAAAGATGGGGAAACTTTTTATGGCAAGGAAATTGTCTGCGCCATCGGTAGAGAAGGTGCAGAATGGTTTCGCCGGATCTGTGGGGAACATGAGATTGAGACGAAAGTAGGGACGGTGGATATTGGTGTGCGGGTTGAAGTGCGGGATGAGGTGATGGAGTTTTTGAATCAAAATCTGTATGAGGCAAAGCTTGTATATCACACGCCTACCTTTGATGATAAAGTGAGGACATTCTGTACCAATCCATCCGGCGAGGTGGCTGCAGAATATTATGACAATGGGCTTGCAGTGGTCAATGGACATGCCTATAAATCCAGTGATCTTAAGACCAACAACACAAATTTTGCCCTCTTGGTATCAAAGAATTTTACCAAGCCATTTAAGACGCCGATTGCTTACGGCAAACAGATCGCGCAGTTGTCTAATATGTTATGTGACGGCAGAATTTTGGTACAGACTTTTGGAGATTTCCGCAGAGGCAGGCGGACCACAGAAGAGCGATTATGCCGCAATAATTTGATCCCAACATTGAAGGATGCGGTACCAGGAGATTTATCGCTGGTTTTCCCACACCGGATCATGGTAGATATTGAGGAGATGATATTTGCCTTGGATAAAGTAACGCCTGGTATTGCCAGTGATGAAACGTTACTCTATGGCGTGGAAGTCAAGTTCTATTCCAATAAGGTGGTGGTAAACAAGGATTTTGAGACCAATCTGCCAGGCTTGCGCGCCGTGGGAGACGGGGCTTCTGTCACCAGAGGATTACAGCAGGCGTCGGCCAATGGCCTTAGCGTAGCGCGCAGTATTATAAAACGTATGGCGCTTTAGTATATTAAAATACAGATGAGATAAGCGAGGTTACAAATGAAAACGAGCATGAAGTTAAAAACAATAGGAATTTGTGCATTGCTCCTGGTAAACTTAAGCGGATGTAAATTGGGAAATGCAAAGGTTGTTGTCAGTTCAGGGTTTACCGACAGCGAGGTATTTAAGATTCGGGATGAAGTCTGTACTTTGCCTCAGGCGCGGGTAATTTTGACCAATTATCAAAATATGTATTCCACAATGTACGATATTGATTTATGGGAGCATGATTTTGAGGGTAATGACTTAGAGTCATATGTAAAGGATTTAACCATTTCCAGGTTAGCACAAATCATGGCAATGGATTATCTGGCGCAAGAAAAAGAAATCGTTCTCTCAGAGGAGGAGAAGGCCAAGGTAAAAAAGGCGGCGGAGCAATATTTTAAATCATTGAATGATGCTGAAAAGGAATATATGCAGGTCAAACAGGGAGATATTGAAAAGCTCTATACACGTTATGGGCTTGCCAATAAGCTGTATACTTTTTTGACGCATGGCGTAGATGATGAGGTCAGCGACGAGGAAGCCAGGGTTATGGAAGCACAGCAGATTTTTGTGACAGATAAGGACAAGGCAAAGGAAGTGGCCAAACAGTTAAAAGAGGGAGCAGATTTTCTGACTGTGGCCAATCTCTATAATGAAGCGGCGGAGACAGATGTATTTTTTGGAAAAAATGATGTGGACCAAGAAGTAGCGCAAAAGGCATTTGAATTGGAAAATGAACAGTTGAGCGGCAAGATTAAGACAGAAAAAGGATTTTATTTTATCAAATGCATCAATCATTATGACCAGGAAAAAACAGATGACAATAAATCGGTGATTTTGGAAAAACGCCGCAAGGAGGCCTTTGATGATGTATATCAGGAGTTCTTAAGTGGTCTGTCCTCAGAGTTAAATGAGAAGGTCTGGGCAGGGGTAAGCGTGGAGGTCAATGATAAGGTCAAGACAGATAATTTCTTCCAGGTATATGAGAAGTTCTGTGATTGGTAAATAGAAAGAGGTGATGGTACGCTAACGAATGCAGAAATTGCAAGGGATGCTATTGAACAGTTTCGCAAGAATCAGGGATATATGTTGAAAGCACGAAAAGAGAACGTTGTGGAGACATATAGTGAATGAAAGGAAGAGTATCTATCGTTAAAAGCATTGTTAAATGTGATAGACATAAATCTAATTGACATGATAAAAGAATAGCAGATGCTGTCAGCATGAAAGGAGAAAGTCTCTAAAATCGTGGAGATTTTCTCCTTTTTTAAATAAGAATGCCCTTGACAGGTATAAACTACTATGGTAGTATAAAAATATAAAACTACTGCAGTAGTTTCATGAGGTGACAAGTATGAGTTTTTGGAGCATGAGCGTTTCTGGCGGGATTTTTATTCTGGCAATTGTGCTTATTCGCAGTTTATTTGCGGATAAGCTGCCAGGCAAAGTATTTCAAGTATTATGGTTTGCTGCGGTTCTGCGGCTGTTACTTCCATTTTCAATTCCCTCAGCATTTAGCATCTATTCTTTGATGGCAGACTATATACCAATTTCATACAGCCATGCAGAGAAAAGCGTATTTGATATTTTGCCTTTTCTAAAACAGGGACAGACAGATAGCCAGGAGGAGACAGAAGAAGGGACTAGTTATGGACAGTTAGCGGAGGGGGAGAATGGTTTTGGCCAGATTGCAGAGGAATATAAATCTTATGATCAGCAGGCAGAGACAGAGAATATGGCAGAGCAGGAAGAACCCTTAAGACAGGAGAGAGATGTTTTTTCAATCTGGCTCTGTCTATATTGGGGCGGAGCAGGGATATGCGGTTTGTATTATCTGTTTACTTATATTCGCTGCCTCAGAGAATTTCAAACTTCTCTGCCAGTGGAAAAAACGGTATTGCAAGAGAAGATCAACGCCCTTTCAATTAGACGTAAGATTGCAGTCCGCCAATGGGATTTGGCGGCAGCTCCCTTGACCTATGGGATTTTCCATCCAGTGATTTTACTTCCCAAAACATTGATACAGGAAAATCAGGAGCAGATCAATTTTGTATTGATACATGAATATATGCATATACGTTGTCTGGATGCTTTGAAAAAGCTGATTTTAGTAGTTGTGTGCTGTATACATTGGTTTAATCCGCTGGTGTGGGTGATGAGTATGCTTGCAAACAGAGATATAGAGCTGGCTTGTGATCAAAATGTTGTAAAGTATTTAGGACAGGAAAAGCGTTCTGCCTATGCGCTTACTTTGATTCATATGGAAGAGCAGAGGAATGTGAGGATAACTTGGGGAAACAATTTCACTAAAAATGCAATGGAAGAAAGGATTGTGGCCATAATGAGAGGGAAAAAGGATTCGCTAATAATTGGTGTGTTGTCAGGTGTATTGTCTGCGGGATTGGTGCTGGCATTTACTACATCTGCCATATCTGTCAGAGACAGAGCAAGAGAGTACTCTTATATAGAAGCAGATGAAATTGTGGAAAATGGGATGCCCAATCAGAATGTGGAGGCATTTGCCTCAGAGACAGAGGATGTAGCAGAGACCACAAAAAGCTGGGAACGACCGGAACAACAAGAGGCGACTACAGCAGTATATGATGCAAGTTATGATTCTAGTAGTAGTGCGCAGGAGCAGACGAAAGGTGTTGCAGTCAGTGTTCCGCCAGAATATGCTGCATATGGAATTACCGCAGATGATCACACGGGAGGCTGGCGCTATGATGGCAAAGAGGTTGCAGTTCTCTATGATAAAGGATATCACTTGTTCACAACTGAGGCGTCATCCAAAAGGGCTGTCTATCTAAAGGTGCATCGCGATTCCAAGAATAGGATTAAGAGCCTGCAGGAACTGGATAAAAAACAGATGCAGGAATTGTTGGAGGATACAGGACTGGTATTTGAATAATATAATATGAGTTTGAGTTGAATAAGATACGGTTGCTGCACTAATATAATTACCAGCCATAGTTTTGAATGAATAAATAAATATATTAGTGCAGCAGCCCTTGAAAAAATGGAAAATCCTAAAAGTAAAACTGTAATATTTTTACTTTTAGGATTTCTGCATTTATTTTGCCAGCAAAAGCATGATTTGGTTGCTTCTCTTAATAAATTTGCTCATGGCCTCCGGTGTCAGCGGACAATTGGCAAGAAGTGCCAGGTCATAGAGCTGTTCACAGAATACTGGAACATGTTCGGAATCTTTATGCTCCAAAATATAAGTTACCAGTTCGTTGTTTGCATTTAACACTAAGGTTTGGTCGCCGCCAAACATGGAGGGATCCATGCCAGCCATACCATACATTTTCATCATATCCTGCATTCTGCGTCCCTGCTCAGAGCGTGTGATCACAGAAGCGATATCTGCATTTTTCAGTTTCTGTACAGATACATTTAAGCTTTCATTGTTCAGTGCCTTGCGGAATGTATCTGTCAGTGTATCTGTTGTCTCTTTTAATTCTTCCTCAGAAATCTCTTCCTTCAGAGAATCTGTCACATCAGCGTCAATGCGGACAAAGCGGATTTTTTCATTGCGGCGCTCCAACTGAGTGATAAAGGAAGTATCAATATTGTGATCTAAGATCACTGCGTCCATGCCTTGTTCCTTAAACATATTGATATACTGTCCCTGTTGTTGTACGTCCGTCACATAATAAACCGGTTTGCGCATGTCCTTTTCCTCGTCAGCGGTTTCAGTTGTGTCAGAAGTAGAATCGGTATTCTCAGAGTCTGTCTCTGTGCTCTCAGAAGGATTGTCTTGTTCGGATTCAGCTTCCTCCACCTTGAGACATTCTGGCAAAGTTAAATATTTGTCATCTAAATTCTTGAACAAAATGTAATCGTTCATCTTATCGCAGAATTTTTCATCTTTTAAGCAGCCGAATTTAATAAAGGGGCTGATATCATCCCAATATTTTTCATAAGATTCTTTGTCTGTCTTACACATACCACTGAGCTTGTCAGCAACTTTCTTGGTGATATAGTCAGAAATTTTCTTGACAAAACCATCATTCTGCAGTGCGCTTCTGGAGACATTCAAAGGCAGATCTGGACAGTCGATGACGCCCTTTAAGAGCATCAAAAATTCTGGAATGACTTCTTTGATGTTATCGGCGATAAATACTTGATTGTTATACAGCTTGATGGTACCTTCAATGGAATCATACTCTGTATTGATCTTGGGGAAATACAGAATACCTTTTAGGTTAAACGGATAGTCCATATTTAAATGAATCCAGAACAATGGTTCCTTGTAATCCTGGAAAACCTTGCGGTAAAATGTCTTGTATTCCTCATCCGTGCAGTCATTGGGATGTTTGGTCCACAGCGGATGAGTGTCATTTAAGGCTACGGGACGCTTGACAATTTTTGCCTTTTCTGTGCGTGGAGAGACTTCTACTTGCTCCTTGGTGCCGTCTTCGTTCTCTTTTTCCTCAAATTTTGCCTCTTCGACAATGGTCTCAATCACCTTGTCCTTCTCAGTCACTTCATCAGCAGGAATAGTCTCATATTCTTCCTCTGCATTTTCTTTTGCCAGATAGATGGCTGTGGGCATAAAAGAACAATATTTTTCAATCACTTCTTTGGCGCGATATTCGTTAGCAAATTCCAGACAGTCTTCATTTAAGAATAAGGTGATCTCTGTACCGACAGAAGTTTTGGAGCCGTCGGACATATCAAATTCAGTGCCGCCGTCACATTCCCAATGTACAGGGACAGCGCCATCCTGATAGGAAAGGGAATCAATTTGAACTGTATCAGCCACCATAAAGGCAGAATAGAATCCCAGACCAAAATGGCCGATAATCTGTTCTTCACTGGCCTTGTCCTTGTATTTCTCCAGAAAATCTGCAGCGCCAGAGAAGGCAATCTGATTGATATATTCCTCCACTTCATCCGCTGTCATTCCTAAGCCATTGTCAATAAATTTCAAGGTTTTTTCTTCTGGGTTGACCAGAATCTGAATCTTTGGCTCGTAATCTTCGGGCAGATCATATTCGCCCATCAGATCTAATTTTTTTAATTTTGTGATCGCGTCACAACCATTAGAAATCAACTCACGATAGAAAATATCATGGTCAGAATACAGCCATTTCTTTATAATAGGGAAAATATTGTCACTGTTGATAGAAAGATTTCCATGTTTATTACTCATATGATTACACTCCTTTGCTTTTCTGTTTTTGCATAGATCACTGCGAAATAAAAAATGATAAATCGCTTGGGTTTCGCAAACACCGATCTGTTTTTGCATACTGAAATATTAATAATTGGGCATATCTGTTTGTTTACTAAGGAAGATTGTAATACCCATCGAAAAAAAAGTCAATAGAAAATTAGCACTCTTTAGAGAAGAGTGCTAACAAAGAAGAGAAAAACCTGAAAAATCAAGGGTTTCCAGAATTATTAAAAGTTTATAAACTGCAAAGTCAATTTAAAGTTGAATGGTTGCAAGGAAGGGGTTATAATGGAAAAAGGAAATAGTTATAAATGAATAACCATCCATTAAAAAACAGGAGGAAAAGTTATGAAAAAAAGTAGAAAATGGCTTTATCTCAGTTGTCTGCTGGTGATGTTTGTTGTTCTAACAGCGGGCAGCACATCTGTCCATGCGGCAGGTAAACTTCCAGCATTGAAGGTCAAGGGAACAAAACTTGTCAATGCCAAAGGGAAAACTGTGCAGTTAAAGGGAGTTAGTACACATGGATTGTCTTGGTTTCCAGAATATGTCAATCAGAAATCATTTGACCATATGAAGAAAAAATGGAAAGCTAATACGGTGCGTTTGGCTCTTTATACCAGTGATTATAATGGATACTGTACAGGAGATGCTGCGAACCGCAAGGCATTGGAGAAACGGATTGATAAAGGCGTACAGTATGCGACAAAGGCAGGCATGTATGTGATCATAGACTGGCATATCTTGAACGATAATAATCCCAAGATATATGAGAAAGAAGCTATTGCCTTTTTTAAGAAAATGGCCTCCAAATATAAGAAGCACACCAATGTGCTCTATGAAATCTGCAATGAACCAAATGGCGGAACTTCCTGGGAAACTATTAAATCTTATGCCAAAAAAGTAGTGAAGGCGATTCGCAGTAAGGATAAAAAGGCAGTGATTATTATTGGTACACCAAATTGGTCTCAAGATGTAGATATTGTGGCGGACAGCCCCATCAAAGGTTATAAAAATTTAATGTATACGCTGCATTTTTATGCAGGAACACATGGAGAAGATTTGCGCACGAAAGCGAAAACAGCATTAGAGAAGGGATTGCCTTTGTTTGTCACAGAATTTGGCATCTCAGACGCTTCTGGCAATGGAGTCTTGAACAAAAAAGAAGGCGCAAAGTGGATGAAATTTTTAAAAAGTAAAAAGATTGGCTATGTGGGATGGAATCTCTCGAACAAAGAGGAAAGTTCAGCGATTCTTAAGTCCTCCTGCAAAAAGAGCTTTGGTTGGAAAGAAAAAGATTTATCACCCTGGGGCAAATGGCTTGTAAAACAATTTAAGTAGTTAAGATCAGGAGGTGGAATGGTGCGGCCTGATTATAAAAGAGCAGGGGAGGTTGTGGCACAGGTAAGTCAAGTGATTCTTGGCAAAGAACAAGAAATCAAAGAATTGATGCTGGCTATTTTATCAAACGGCCATATTCTCTTGGAGGATATTCCAGGTGTAGGGAAGACTACATTGGCGCTGGCATTTTCCAAGGCTTTAGATTTGGAGTACAAGAGGGTGCAGTTTACACCGGATGTGATGCCCTCGGATTTAACAGGATTTTCAATTTATCGTCGAGAAGAGGAGCGGTTTGTCTATCAGCAGGGGAGCGTATTTTGTAATCTGCTGTTGGCGGATGAGATCAACCGCACATCGCCCAAAACGCAGTCAGCTTTGTTGGAGGTAATGGAAGAATATAAGGTGACGGTGGAGGGAGTGACCAGGGAAGTTCCCAAACCATTTTTTGTGATTGCCACACAAAATCCTTATGGAAGTTCTGGGACACAGCTTCTGCCTGAGGCACAGGTAGATCGTTTTATGATCTCCATGACGCTGGGATATCCAGATTTTGAACATGAGCTTTCAATGGCAATGTCTGTGGGAGAAGCAAGCCATTTGGATTTGATTGACAGTAAGTTGGGACGGGAAGCGCTGCTGGATATGCAAAAAGAGATCCACAACGTATATATGAAGCCAGAGGTATATCGTTATCTTCTGGAATTGGTGACGGCTACCCGTGTGCATCCTGGGGTTAAGAGAGGTGCAAGCCCCAGAGCAACGATCGCTTTGGTAAAAATGGCAAAAGCGGCAGCATGGTTTGAAGGGCGGGATTATGTGGTGCCGCATGATGTCAGAACACAATTCCCCTATGTGGTTTCTCATCGGGTGCTGTTTCATGGGATTTCGGGGAGTGGACACCAAGAGAGAGAACGACTGATTGAAGAAATCGCAGAGGAAATTTCCAAACCACTAATTGGGGAGGGGGAGAGATGAAGAATTTTGCATTTCTCATTTTCATTTTGATTACATTTTATGCGGCTGGGATGTTTCAATACCAGCCGCTGATGTTTTTGTTTGTGTTAGAATGTGTATATTTGGTGGTGATGCTGTTTCAAGTACATTATTTTAAAAGAAATTTGTCACTATCATTATTGAGACGGCATGATGCCACGGAAAAGGGAACGAATTATGAATGTATCTGTAAAGTACATAATACAGGAAAGCTGCCAGTGAGCAGGTTTGGCCTGCGGGTTTCTTTTTCATATGGGCACAAGATTGGCAGTTTTAAGGGGAACTTATTTGCGGGAAGTGATTGTGGCGACAGCAGCATTCAATTTCAAATTTATGCGAAATATTGTGGATTGATAGAGACAAAGATCAAATGGCTTAAGGTATATGATTATTTGTCTTTGTGTTCGATGAAAAAATATTTAGGACAGGAAATGATGTTGGCTGTTTTTCCCAGGGAGAGAGCACTGCATTTGGTATTTGAAGTATTAGGAGAAAATGGAACAATGCAGATGGAACATCAGACCATGCAGAATACCAAGAACATTTATGGAGAATTTAGTCAGAGCCGAGAATACCACCCTGGTGATCCCACACGGTATATTCACTGGAATTTAAGTGCCAGGACAGATCAGATTTGGGTGCGGGAGTATGGACAGGAGGCAGATTTTCCAGTCAGTCTGTTGTTAGAACTGGATTTATTTGATCTTTCGATTCCAGATATTGTGGAGCGGATGGATGCATTTTATGAATTGTTATCAGCATTGATTTTAGGACTCTTACAACATGTCTCTGAGGTGTGTGTCTATTGGTATGACGGGGAAGAAGCGGGGTTAGTCTCTGCCAAGGTAAAAGATACCGCAGAATGCAGAAAACTGCTGCATAGACTTTTTGAGGTTGATTTTTTAGATCAGGAACCAGAAGAGGCGAAACAATTGGTTTGTGATTGGGCAGCAGAACAGGAATATTTGCTGCGTTTGAATTCTGGATTGTGCTGGTATTCTGGAGAAACTTTGATTCATCAGTTTTCGGAATCGAATCTGGAGAGTGAGATTGATGATCAGATTTATCAAATTGGAGGTGTGCCGTCGTGGATTTCCTAAAACATAAGGGGAATGCAAACTTAGATAACGCGAGGATTGTCCATCCAATTGTTTCGATCTTATATCTTATGGCGGGGGTTTACGGCGGTTTGTTTTATTTTCAATCTCTTGCAGGAATATCCACTTATAGCTGGCTGGTATATCTTGTCGCGGCTGCTTTATGTGGTTTATTGTGGTATTTTCACTTTTATCAAAGACGCTGGTTTTATATAGTTTATCTCTCCATATTATGTCTGTGCATTCTAGCTGGTGCGTTGCTGTATAGTACTATAGAGCTGCAATTGCGCTACATTGTGAATCGATTTTTAGGAACTGTTGCCGTGGAGGATATGGAAATTACAGAGACAGCGCTGCTCATTATGATTGTGTTTTGTATGTTTCTGTTTTTGATGGAATTTATGCTATCAGAGCATTTTATGTTATATCTTTTAGTTACAGTGACATTATTTCTGTCGCCGTGGTATGGAATACGAGCAGGGATTGGAGGCATTGTACTTCTGTTGATCTTTATTATTTTTTCTAGAGTACTTCATAAGACGGGAAGTGCAAATGAATCGATGTCAGTATCTGGCGCAGAAGAATCATTTTTTCTTAGAAAAAGTATTTTATCCGATCAAGTAAGGGGTAATTTGTCACAAAAGAGTATTTGCATTACAGCAGTAATGATGACAGTCTGTCTTTTAGCTGCATGTATCGTGACAATTTTTGGCGGACAGAGTTTGTTTCAATTTGTCTATGAGGTGGAAGGGTATGCATATCGTTCTTGGCAGCAGATATCTGGTAAAGACAATCCATTAGAAACTGGCGGAAAAATGAACAAGGGAAATCTCTATCATACAGGAGCTAGATATTTGAAGGTAAAAACTTCCGGTCAGCCAAAAGAAAAATTATATCTGCGTGGATTTAGCGGTGGGGATTATCTGGGCAATGAATGGGCAAGTTCCAAGGACGAGAATTTATTTATCAATATGGAGAGTGAATTGCAGTGGTCAGGATGGGAATACATGATCCGCAGTATGTACCACAGCATGTATTTTGTGATGAATAGTAAAATGGAGGGAGTCCAATCTCCAGAACCGATGATGATGACGGTAGAACATTTTGATAAAAGATCTAATAATACCTACGTGCCCTATTACAGTCGTCTGAATCGGAATTATGATAAAAATGGTTATGGATCGGATGGCTACCTGTTTTATTTTTATGAGCAGCAGGATATGAATATCGTATGGGAAAATGTGCCGACAGAGTTTGAGGGGATGAGAAATTATTATCAAAGGCTGCAGCAGGCATATATAAAAGAAGCACAGAAAACTTACACCAAGGTGCCCAAGGAGCGTGTGCCCAGTCTTGTACAATATACAGCGGAGCATCCATTGGAGGATTTGGATGAGATCACAGCTTTTATTTTATATACATTACAAAATAATGCCACGTATTCTGTCATGCCGGGCCAGGCTCCGAGAAATCGTGATCTTGTGGAATATTTTTTGTTTGAGAACGGACGTGGATATTGTCAGCATTTTGCGGCTACTGCAACCTTAATGTATCGCTTATATGGGATTCCTGCGAGGTATGCTGCGGGATATGTGGTTTTGCCTTCTGAGTTTGAGCAACAGGAGGATGGAAGTTATCACGCTCTTCTCACAGATCAATCTGCACATGCTTGGACAGAGATTTTTCTTGAGGATTATGGCTGGACGCCAGTGGAAGTGACACCAGCTAAAGATGGTTCTATAGCAGTCAATTATCCAGGATTTGACAGTGTAAAATTCCATCAATTGCTTGGTGAACACAAGTGGGACAGAAATATTACAGAATTTTTAGGCAGCAAGTTGGATGCTAAAGTTGCAAAGGTTACAGATCAAACTATTTTAGAAATAGATTTAAAAAAATATCAAAAACAGTTATGGATTCTTGGAATCCTGCTTGTGTATTCGGTGTTGTTATTGCCATTTTTCTTAGATTACCATAGATTGCGCCGCCTGAAAAAAATGGATGTTATGAATTGCCGTCAGGTATTTGCCAGATATCTTGTGATGCTGCATGAGGCAAAGTATTTGTTGGGTTGTGATGGCACAGAAGAAGATTTTATCGATAGGCTGTGTGAAGAATTGCCAGCTTTGTCTAAGGAGGAAGCTTGGCGGATGCTTGATATTGTGTCCAGAGCAGCTTACAGCCGCAAGCAGCCCACTTGGGAGGAAGAAAATTATGTGAGAATTTTTTATTTTAAAACCGCAAAAATAATCTATCAACAGATGAAATGGCGGCAGAAACTTTGGTTTCGGTATGTGAGAGCATTTTTCTAATCGAAGAGTGCCATTTTATCTTGTGTTTTTGTGAAATGTGTGATAGATTTACTTGAGAATGTGTTATCTCTGCCGCCGGGTAGGGGTTTTGCACCAGGCTTCATATCGTTAGGCCCAAGTGTAACAAATATATTATTTGTTGTACTAGAAGATATGAAGTTCTGGTGTTTTTTTATGGCGTTCTTGAACTTATAGGATAAAAATAATTGTGTGCATTTGTGGAAAGGAGAAGGTTGGTTATGTTGAGAGAGTATGTAAAATATACCAGTTTAAATGTGCTGGGAATGTTGGGATTGTCTTGTTATATTTTAGCAGATACTTATTTTGTGGCAAAGGGATTGGGCAGCAGTGGGCTTGCTGCCTTAAATCTGGCAATTCCGGTATACAGTTTTATTCATGGTACAGGATTGATGTTGGGAATGGGAGGTGCCACCTGGTTTTCTATTTTTAAGAGCCAGGGAGCCAAGGAGCGCAAAGATCAGGTGTTTTCCCACACTGTGGTACTAGCGTGCAGCTTTGCGGTGTTATTTGTGGCGGCAGGGCTTACAGCATCATATGGGCTTACAGATCTTCTGGGGGCAGACAAAATGGTGTTTGAGATGACACAGACTTATCTAAAAACGTTATTATTGTTCGCACCAGCATTTCTAGCCAATGATTTACTATTGTGTTTTGTGAGGAATGATGGTGCGCCGCAGCTTGCAATGGCAGCAATGCTTGGAGGAAGTTTTTCTAATATTATTCTTGACTATGTGTTTATTTTTTTGTTTCAGATGGGAATTTTTGGGGCGGTGTTTGCCACAGGGCTTGCGCCGATCATCAGTCTTGCGATTCTCTCTCCTTTTTTTTGGTGTCAAAAAAACAGTTTTCATCTGTTAAAAAGCACATCAGTAGAAAAATTTAGAATGCAATGGCATATGGCGGCACAGATCTTGGCTGGAGGAATACCATCATTGGTGGCGGAACTTTCCTCTGGAATTGTGATTATTGTATTCAATGTCATTATACTTTCTTTACTGGGAAATACTGGAGTGGCGGCTTATGGGGTGGTTGCAAATTTATCATTGGTGGTAATTTCGGTGTTTACTGGAATCGCGCAAGGAATACAACCAATTGTCAGTAAGTATTATGGAATGGGGGAACCCAAAAAGAGACAGACCATATTTCGCTATGCGGTGTTTACCGTGGCAGCCGTGTCTATTTTGATCTATTTGGGGATGTCGGTAGGAGCAGAGCAGGTGACAGCGGTCTTTAACAGTGAAGGCAATCAGGAGTTACAGGCCATTGCGGTGAAGGGGATTCGGCTCTATTTTACTGGGGTGGCATTTGCAGGATTTAATATGGTGTCAGCAATTTATTTTACTTCCACAGACCAGGCTACGCCAGCCAATCTGATTTCTCTGCTCAGGGGTTTTGTGCTGATTGTTCCCTTGGCCTTTTTGCTGTCGTGGCTGTTTGGAATGACAGGGCTATGGCTGACATTTCCTCTGACAGAACTTTTAGTTGCCATAATTGGGGGAGAAAAATTGAAAAATCAGTTCCAATGTAACTGATTTTGTGGTAAAATACGATCTGATTAAGATGATCCTGTGAGCCAAAAGGCAAACAGAATGGAGGAAATTATGTTAAAAGTAGTAAAGTTTGGAGGAAGTTCCCTGGCAAGCGCCGGACAATTCTCAAAGGTTGGTAAGATTGTACGTGCGGATGAAAGCCGCAGATATGTTGTTCCCAGTGCACCAGGAAAACGCAATTCCAAGGACACAAAAGTAACAGATATGCTGTATCAGTGTTATGCTTTGGCAGAGGCGGAGGAAAATTTTAGTTCTGCACTCAAAAAGATTCAGGAACGTTATGATTCTATTATCAATGGGTTAAACTTAACATTGTCTTTAAATAAAGAATTTGAGATGATTGCAGAGAATTTTAAAAAGAAGGTAGGGGCAGATTATGCTGCTTCCAGGGGAGAGTACTTAAATGGCATTGTCATGGCAAATTATCTGGGATTTGAATTTATAGATGCCGCAGAGGTGATTGTATTTGATACAAATGGAGAATTTGATGCTGACAAGACCAATGAACGATTATCCAAACGACTTAAGGACTGTGAACATGCAGTTATCCCCGGTTTTTATGGTGCCAGAGAAGATGGAATGGTAAAAACCTTTTCTAGAGGCGGTTCGGATATCACAGGTTCCATTGTCGCAAAAGCGGTGCGGGCAGATATCTATGAGAATTGGACGGATGTTTCTGGATTTTTGATTGCAGATCCTCGTATTATTAAAAATCCAGAGGTAATTAAGGTGATCACTTACAGAGAGCTGCGGGAGCTTTCCTATATGGGAGCTACAGTATTGCATGAGGATGCCGTCTTTCCAGTGCGCAAGGCGGGGATTCCGATCAACATCCGCAATACCAATGCACCAGAGGATGAGGGCACATTGATTGTAGAGAGCACTTGCCGTCAACCCTATTATACAATTACAGGAATAGCCGGCAAAAAGGGCTTTGTGGCAGTGAATATTGATAAAGACATGATGAATTCTGAGGTTGGCTTTGGCCGTAAGGTGCTGGCAGCCTTTGAAGAACATGGAATTTCCTTTGAGCATCTGCCTTCTGGAATTGACACTATGACTGTTTTTGTGCATCAGGAGGAATTTGAGGGCAAAGAGCAGCAGGTATTGTCAGCTATTCACAGATTAGCCCAGCCAGACAGTATTGACTTAGAAGGCGATATTGCCTTGATTGCAGTGGTGGGACGCGGTATGCGTTCAACAAGAGGAACGGCTGGAAGGATTTTTTCTGCACTTGCCCATGCAAATGTCAACGTAAAGATGATTGATCAGGGTTCTAGCGAGCTGAATATTATCATCGGAGTAAAGAATTGTGATTTTGAGACCGCGATTCGGGCCATATATGATATCTTTGTGGAAACACAAATTTAATATTTATCAGGTAATTTTTTATAAAACAGTGACAGGAACAAACAAATCATAAAAAAGTAAAGGAGAAGCTATGGGGAAAATTTATAGATATCGTATTGGAAAACCGCTCCAGACGGAAGCTGTAGTACAAGAATTACCGATAGAAAAAGGGGATGTCCTTTATTTGGAGCGTGTACAGAAATTAGATTTGGCGAAAGAGAAGGCAGATGGGCAGGAATGTCTGCTTCAAAGAGATTACTGGAGATATCCGCTCACGCAGGAAGACAGGATCTATGGGCTGGGAGAGAATGTCCGTGGAATCAATAAACGTGGCTGGATTTATGAGAGTAATTGTACAGATGATCCAATCCATACAGAGACCAAGCATTCTCTGTATGGAGCACATAATTTTTTTGTGGTGGATGGAGAAAAAACGTTCGGTTTGTTTTTGGATTATCCTGGTAAACTGGTTTTTGATATGGGCTACCAATGCATGGATGAGCTGCGTATTATCCCTAAAACTTGGGATCTGGAGCTGTATTTGATTTTGGGAGACGATATTTTGGATATCGTAAAGCAGTTTCGACAATTGACTGGCAGGAGTTATATTCCTCCCAAATGGGCATTTGGGTTTGGACAGAGCCGTTGGGGATATCAGAGTGCAGAGGATATCCGTGCAGTAGTAAAAGGGTATCGGGAAAATCATATCCCCTTAGACAGTGTGTATCTGGATATTGATTATATGGAGGATTTTAAAGACTTTACGGTCAATGAAGAGCGTTTTCCAGATTTTAGAGAGTTTGTGGAGGAGATGAAGCGCGAAAGAATTCATTTGGTGCCGATTATTGATGCAGGTGTAAAGATTGAGGAGGGTTACTCTGTCTATGAGGAAGGCGTAGAAAAAGGATATTTTTGTAAAGACGAACAGGGAAATGATTTTGTGGGGGCTGTATGGCCTGGCAAAGTGCATTTTCCAGATATGCTCAATAAAAAGGCTAGAAAATGGTTTGGAGCGAAATATCAATTTTTGATAGAACAGGGGATTGAAGGATTTTGGAATGATATGAATGAGCCGGCAATCTTCTATTCTGAAAAACGTCTGGAGCAGGTATTAAAGAAATTACGATCCATAAAAAACAAAAATATGGATATGTGGGAAGTCTTTGCATTTAAGGATCTGGTTGCCGGACTTGCAAACAGTCCAGAAGATTATGCAAGCTTTTACCATAATATAAACGGGAAGCAAGTCTGTCATGACAAGGTACACAATCTATATGGCTATCATATGACAAGGGCCGCAGGTGAAGCATTTGAGGAAATTGAGCCAGACAAACGTCTGTTGTTGTTTTCACGTGCTTCCTATATTGGGATGCATCGTTACGGCGGTATTTGGATGGGAGATAATCAGTCCTGGTGGTCCCATTTATTGATGAATTTGAAAATGCTTCCTTCTTTAAATATGTGTGGTTTTTTGTATACAGGTGCAGATTTGGGAGGTTTTGGCGGGGATGCCACAGAAGATCTTTTACTTCGGTGGCTGGCACTGGGTATTTTTACTCCTCTGATGCGCAATCATTCTGCATTGGGTACTAGAGTGCAGGAAAGCTATCAGTTCACCCAGACAGAGACATTCCAAAAGTTAATTAATATTCGCTATGGCCTGATGCCTTATCTCTACAGTGAGTATATGAAAGCGGCTTTGCGCGATGAGATGCTTTTCCTCCCATTATCTTTTGTTTACACAGAGGATCCACATGCAAGAGAGGTGGAAGATCAGCTTTTGGTGGGTGAGAGTATTATGATTGCGCCAGTGTATACTCAAAATGCCACAGGAAGGTATGTTTATCTTCCAGAACCAATGAAACTGGTGCGCCTAAAAGGGATGGAAGAAATAGAGACAGAAGTGTTGGAACAAGGACATTTTTATGTAGATATTCCTTTGGATGAAGTGGTATTTTTTATTCGTCCAGAAAAAATAGTACCTTATTGCAGCGGCGGCCAATCTATGGAGGAAGCTGAGCAGCAGGAGATCAAACTTCTGGATTTTGTGACAGGAACAGCAGAATACGAGTTATATCAGGATGATGGTTATACAAAAGATTATCAGAGACCAGAGCATATTCAGATCGTGAGGAAACAGAATGGAAAGAGGAATGTTTGATGAAAATTTCAGGCTGGGTAATATTCTAAATGAGGCAAATATTGGACTGTGGTATATTGAGCTTGAAGAGGGGAGCACTCCGCGCATGTATGGAGACTGTGCTATGCTGGAATTATTGGGGATTGAGGGGCTTCCGACGCCAGAGGAATGTTATCGTCATTGGTATGAAAGAATTGAACATTCTTATCTGGGAATGGTAGATGAAGTGATACAGGTTATGGCGGCGAGGCAGCATGGAGAAGTAAGCTATGCATGGGAGCATCCAAAATGGGGGACAATTTATATACGGTGCGGCGGAAATTGTGATCCCAGCTATACCAAAGGCCTGCGTTTAAAAGGCTATCACCAGAATATTTCAGAGTTAGTATCTTTGAAACAGGAGGCGGAGCAGCTTAAAAGCTTTCAGCAGAAAATGCTGGAATCTTTAAAAGAGTTGTATTTTTCAGTGTTGCTGCTTGAGATTGACAGAGATATTATTTACCCGCTTTATGCGTCACAAGAAGGGAGCAAATCTTTTGGGATAAAAGCTTCCACTGCATATATGATGGAGCAGATGGTAAAATTTTACCATCCAGAAGACCAAGAGCAGATGCAGGAGGATATCAGCCTGGTCAATCTGGAACATTGCTTAGATCAGGGAGTGGAGAAACTAATCCGAGAATTCCGCAGAAAGATCCAGGGAAAATATCGCTGGGTCTCTATCACTTGTTATTTTATGCGTCAGTCGAGTTGCAACCGCAAGGTACTGATTGCCATTCAGGATATTGATGATCAGAAACGCCATGAAAAAGAATATCAGGAATATTTAAAAAACAGCTATATGGGAAATATGGAGCTGTTGCGGATGTCCCTGAAAAATTCAAATATATTTGAATTTTTCTATTATCCAACGGAAGAACGCTTGGTAATACCTGAGATGACAGCACAGTATTTTGACTATCCAGCAGAACTGCGGGGTATCAATCAAGAAAATGCTGCAAAGATCGTGGATAAAAGTTATCAAGATTTGTTTTATCGTGTGCATTCTTATATCAAAAATGGCGGAAAAAATGATTATTTTTATTATAGCTGCAACCAAGGAAAATTTTGGTGTAAATGCAGTATTTCCAGTGTGATTTTTAACGAGGATGGACATACAGAATTTGCAGTGGGTATGATTGAAGATTTGACCCGACAAAGAATCATAGAGTGGGAAAATGAGCAATATCAGTCTATTTACCGTAATACGGTAGAATTGGAATATGATGGAATCTGTATTATGGATTTAAAAACTGGGGAAGTGATTGCAAAACTTGCGGAAAGCGTCAGCGCTGACAATAAAGCAAAGCGGGAGAATTTATCTTTTATTAAAAAGAAGTTTATTGAAGAGTTGATGTGCCCAGAAGATCAGGAACGCTTTCGAAAGGAATTTGATATTTTAAGCATTCTTTCTCAATTAGAGCGTGAAGAAGTAGTACATTTCTATTTTATCAGTGAAAAAAACAATGAAAAACGGCACAAGGATTGTGCGATTCGCTATTTTAATGAGGACAGGACAAAGTTATTTGTCTGTATTCGCGATATTGAACAGCAGATTCGGACAGAACGGGAGAGTAAGGAGGCATTACAGAAGGCGTTTGAAGCAGCAAAGCATGCAAATGAGGCGAAAAGTGAGTTTATCAGTAAGATGAGCCATGACATTCGTACACCAATGAATGCCATTGTGGGTATGACAGCAATTGCAAAGGCTAATATTGATGACAGGGAACGGGTACTTGACTGTTTGGACAAGGTGAAAGTAGCTAATGAGCATCTGTTGAGCCTGGTCAATGAAGTTCTGGATATGAGCAGAATTGAAAGTGGTAAAATGAGTCTTTCCAAGGGAGAGTTTGATTTACGTGAGCTGTTGGAAGGTGTAATTTGCATCTTAAAACCACGTGCCCAAGAGAAACAGCAACGATTGACGTTGGAGCTTAAAAATCTTCAACATACAGCAGTAATAGGGGATGAGCTAAGCCTGCAAAAAGTATTTAACAATCTGGTTGGAAATGCTGTTAAATATACGCAGGAAGGCGGACAGATCCATGTTCTGGCTGAGGAATTACCCTCACCACATCTCGACTATGGACATTATCGTTTTATTTTTGAAGACAATGGGTATGGTATGTCAAAAGAGTATCTGGATAGATTGTTTGTGCCGTTTGAACGAGCCAGTGATTCAAAAATAGAACAAATAGAGGGCACAGGACTTGGAATGCCGATTGTGTATAATCTGATTCAATTGATGCAGGGAGAAATTCAAGTGGAAAGCGAGCTGGAGCAAGGTTCCAAGTTTACAATTACTTTATTCTTTCCACTACAAAACAAAGAAAACATCCAAGAAGAGAGCCAAGAACCACAAAAGAAGATTTTCTTTGAGGAAAAGCGGGTTCTTTTGGCCGAGGATAATGAATTGAATGTGGAAATCGCCCAGGAGATATTGAAAAATTATGGTTTGGAGATAGCTGTAGCCTATAATGGGCAGGAAGCAGTGCAGATTTATCAGGAAAAGGAAGCTGGGTATTTTGATATGATTTTTATGGATATTCAGATGCCAGTTATGGATGGTTATACTGCGGCAGGAAAGATTCGAAACAGTGACAAAGCGGATTCTAGTCAAATTCCAATTGCAGCGATGACAGCCAATGCTTTTTCAGAGGATGTGCAAAAAGCAATGCATGCGGGGATGAATGATCATGTTGCAAAGCCGATTGAGCTTGATAAATTGGAAAAAGTATTGACAAAGTGGTTAAGTTAGTTTACATAGGAATTGTCGCAAAAGAAGGAAAAGGACAGGAGCCTGTAGGTTATTATGGCACAGAAAAATAGTAAAAAAGAAATTAAATGGGATAAATTGGATAATACAGCGCATATTTTTCCAGTGATTGCTGGAGAGAGTATGAGTAATGTATATCGTATCTCTGTCACCTTACAGGAGGAGATCAAACAGGAATTACTGCAGGAGGCATTGGAGCGGGTACTTCCCTGGTTTGAAGTATTTCGGGTGCGGATCCGCTATGGCGTATTTTGGTATTATTTTGAGACAAACCAGAAGCCAGCGCCAGAAGTGAAAAAAGAATATCGTTATCCCTGCCGTTTTATTTCTCCTAACCGCAATCGCAATTATCTATTTCGGGTCAATTATTATAAAAATCGCATCAATTTAGAAGTGTTCCATGTCTTGACTGACGGCATGGGCGGAATTACTTTTTTGAGAGAACTGACCTATCAGTATCTGCGCCTTGCACATCCGCATCTACAGCGAAAGTTGGGAGATGGCCTGTGCAGCGATACTTCCTTAAGCCGCGAGGACAGTTATCTGAAAAATTATAAAAAGAGTCATAAAAAGGGTTATAAGACAGAACGGGCCTTTCATGTCAAGGGAGAAAAACTGCCGCCGGCAGAGCTTGGAGTGATGCATGGATATATGCCAATACAGGCTTTGAAAACTGCTTGTAAACAATATGGTGTTTCCATCAATGAATATCTGGTGGTATCTTTTTTGTGGAGTATCTATCAGGAGTGTCTGCACGGGGCGCCAAGTGAGCGCCCAATTAGTTCCTGTGTACCAGTAAATTTGAGACCTTATTTTGATTCTATTACCTTGAAAAATTTCTTTGTGATTGTATCTGCGGTGTTTCATCCGAAGAAAGAGAGCTATACGTTTGAGGAGGTAGTACAGATTGTGGCAGAGAGTCTGCGCAGTCAGATCAACCGAGAACATTTGGAAAATCTTTTTGCATATAACGTGTCCAATGAGAAGAATTTTATTTTGCGGGCTGTGCCGCTGTTTATCAAGAATATTGCCATTCGCTATGTATATCACAGCAGCGCTCTGGCCAATACTACTACGGTTACAAATATTGGAAATATTCAGGTGCGGGAAGAATACCAGAAATATATCAAAAGTTTTTATGCATTTCTCTCGATGTCGGAAGGTCAAAATATTAAGGGAACAATCTGTTCTTATCAGGACACACTGGTATTTACCATCAGCAGCAACCTCGCAGATACAGCGGTGCAGCGGGGATTTTTCCGCAGGCTTTCCGCAGATGGGATTCCAGTGCAAATTGAGACGAATGGAGTATATGAAGAATGAGAATGTGTAAGAAATGTAAAGTGGAGGTGTTGGACGATACCTGTGTCTGTCCACTTTGCAGTAATGTACTGGAAGAATTAGGAGAACAGCGAGAGTGTACTGGATATCCAGATGTAAAGGCTGTTTCCCGCAAATTAAATTTTATTGTGCGTCTGTATAGTTTTTTGGCGATCATTATTGAGGCAGGGCTGATTGTAATGAATTATCTGTATTATCATGGGATATGGTGGTCAGCAATCAGCGGGGTTAGTATCTTATATTTTTATATCACCCTGAAATATTCGCTGCAAAGAAACAATGGTTATAAGACAGTGATTTTGGTACAAGTCATCGGAGCAGTATTGTTAGTGATTGCGGTAGATAATATTGTTGGTTATCGAGGGTGGTCCGTCAATTTTGTTCTGCCAAGTGCTGTCCTATTGCTGGAAGCCACAATTGCCATTTTAATGCTAGTCAATGTTTCTAATTGGCAGAGTTATATTTTAATGCAGATTTTTATGGTGCTGGTGTCTGGCGGCTGTATGCTATTGTGGAAATTGGGATGGATTACCAATCCGTTCCTGACGTTTCTAGCAGCAGCAATTGCAGTCTCTATGTTGTTGGGAACCTTAATTTTTGGAGACCGCAAAGCAAAAGCGGAGTTAAAGCGAAGATTTCATGTATAGCACATAAAGGAGGAAACCATGCAAGAGCCAAGCATACGGGGAAGAGTAATCCGAGATATGATCGCCCATGTCACAAATGACAATTTGATTGGAAAAAAGATAAAAACTGGGGAGCTGCGTAAAAATTTGGTGGAACCAAAGTGGAAATGTCCAGATTGTTTTACGATGCAGCAGATAGAAATGTCCTGTTTTCAGATGGAATACTTGCGCAGGAAGGAAAATCCCAGAAAGGATTATGTCATTTTGCAGCTGCACGGCGGAGGTTATATTGGAGCAATGCGTAATGCTTACCGTTCTTTTGCAGGCTTGTACTCTAAGGTCAGTAAGGGAATGGATGTGCTGACAATTGATTATCGGGTAGCTCCAGAAAATCCTTATCCAGCCGCCCTTGAGGATGCATTGGAGTCCTACAATTGGCTAAAAGACATGGGCTGGCACAGCAGACAGATTATGGTAGTTGGAGATTCTGCGGGAGGAGGGCTGGCTCTGGCACTCTGTCTGTA
This sequence comes from Lachnospiraceae bacterium, assembly GCA_910575005.1. Classification (GTDB taxonomy): domain Bacteria; phylum Bacillota; class Clostridia; order Lachnospirales; family Lachnospiraceae; genus Petralouisia. The sequence continues at coordinate 66,885 of CAJTCL010000016.1, forward strand.
TCTCAAAGACCATAATAGACGGTTGCCAGGTGGTTTGGTTTTGATGTCTCCCTGGACAGATATGACAGCAAGCGGTCCTTCTTACGAGGACAATTATGAGCGTGATCCATTGTTTGGAAATAGCAGGGACAGTCTGATTTACAATCGGGATTATATGGGCTGGCATGATGTCAAAGATCCCTATATCTCACCATTGTTTGGAGAATATTGGGGTTTTCCGCCAATATTGATTCAGGCTGGTTCTGTGGAGATGTTATTAAGTGATTCCATCGGTGTGGCATATAAGGCAAAACAGCAAGGAGTTAAAGTGCGTCTCAGTATCTATAAAGGAATGTTTCATGTATTTCAGATGGGTATGATGATGATGCCGGAATCGAAACGGGCCTGGAAAGAGATTGGCCGGTATTTTGAGGCAGTAACAGGAAAAAATTAAAGATCATATAACGATTTAGAACCTCATTGCATAGTTTAGTAACAAATGCAATGAGGAGTTTTTTATGATTCCTGTCTTATTTCAGGTGCTTTGTGGTACTGGATTTACATTTTCCATGACTGCTTTGGGGGCAGCTGTGGTATTTTTTTTTCGAGGAGCGATCGGCGAACGATTAAACCGCGCTTTTTTGGGGTTCGCCTCTGGGGTAATGATGGCGGCTGCGGTTTGGTCTTTGCTGATTCCCGCCATAGAACAGAGCCAGGAACAGGGAATGTTGCCCTGGTTGCCTTCATCTGCGGGATTTGCTCTGGGTGGAGTATTTTTATATTTAGTGGATAAAATGCTGCCTTGGTTTCATGCCAATTACAAGGAAAGGGAAGCAGGAACGAAGCTTCTAGTATTGGCAGTGACTGTCCACAATATTCCAGAAGGAATGGCGGTAGGGCTGGCTTTTGTGCTGGCAGGACAGCATTCAGGGGAAGCAGGCTATTTGGCGGCTGCAATGGGGCTGGCGCTGGGGATTGGTATTCAGAATTTTCCAGAGGGGGCGGCTATTTCCCTGCCGGTTCGTCAAAGCGGTGCCAGTGTCTTTCAATCTTTCTTTACAGGCTGTCTGTCTGGGATTGTTGAACCGATTGCAGGTGTATTAGTATTTCTTACCGCATCTGTGGCAGTTCCTTTTATGCCTTGGCTATTAGCATTTGCTGCGGGGGCGATGATTTATGTGGTGGCTGATGAGCTGATTCCTCAGGCACAGCCTGATGAGCGCAGCAATGTAGGTACAATTGGCGTAATGGCAGGGTTTCTAATTATGATGGTTTTGGATGTAGCTCTGGGATAGAAATTTCTGTTTTTATTATATTTTAGGTTACAGCTCACTTGACAGTCAATAGGAAGACAATCACATGCTTGCATACAATCTCAACTTAATCAAGTTTTTTCCAAGGCTTGACAATAGGGGAGTAGGAAAATTATAATGGTACTGAATATTTGGAAGATTAATGAATCTAAGTAATATATTGGATGATAAGCAAAAAACAATTTACAGAAAGAAGAAAGGTAAATACTATGAGAAAAACAATTCAGGCAACAGGTAAATTATGGTTGCTGATTTTGCTGATTGGAATGGTAATGTCAGCACAGGTATATGCCACGGAGGGCACACAGCCAGAGACAGGAGCACAGGGAGCGCAAGACAATGCTGCTAAGTCCGGGGACAATAGTTTGTCTACCTTGAGCATTTCGCCAGGGACATTGTCTCCGGCATTTCAATATAACAATACCAATTATACTGCTTCTGTGGGGGAGGAAGTCACCAGTGTAGAGGTCAATGCAAAAACTTCCAATGAAAATGCAGTGGTGGAATCCATATCAGGGAATGCGGATTTAAAAGTGGGGGAAAATACCATTAGTATTATTGTGAAGGCAGAAAATGGAGTGGTTGCCACTTATAAGATTGTTGTCACACGAGGGGGCGCGGCCGCCCCCGAGGAGGCACCACAAGGAACACAAGAGAATGGGCAGGAACCTTCACAGGAACCCGAACAAAATGGGGAAGATGCCCCACAGACGCCTGAAGCAAATGGAAATGATGCGTCTGGGATTACCATAAATGGACATCCTTTTAATCTTGCACCAGTAATTCCAGAGGATGCAGTACCGCAGGATTTTATAAAAATTACCGTAGATTGTCAGGGGCAGCAGGTAGAAGGATTGAAGTATGATAAGGGAGCCTTGACGTTGGTTTATCTGACTACGCCCAGTACAGAGGTGAAAAATACTTTGGCAGTGTATGAGGAGACTAGCAATAAACTCTATCCGTTTCGTAAAGTACAATTCGGGGAAACTAATTATTTAATACTCCTGGATCCTCCGGCAGAGACAGGATTGTCCCAGGAGTATACACAAGCTACACAGACAATGGAAGGTTTTGAGAATGTGCCGGTATTTGTCCATAGTGTGGGCGAGGCAGATCAAAAGAAAGAGAAAGACAAAGGAATAGCAGACAGTACAGATTTTTCTCTGGTTTATGGGATGAGTAGTTTTGGAAATATAGGCTGGTATCAGTATGATACGGTGGAATCTAGTTTTCAGCGTTTAAGATTTACAGGTGAATCTGAGGGGGAACAAGGAGAGGAGCAGGAGGAAGAACCCAGTGTGGAGATGAAGGGGTTACAAAATGCGTATAAGGATTTGGAAGAACAGTATAATAAGAAAAAAGACTCTTCCAGAAAAACTACTGCGGTAATGATTTTTATTATTGCAGTTTTGGTGGTGGTGATCATAAATTTGATTATTCGCAACCGGAAGGATGAAGGGGAAGATTTGGATGATCCTGATGATAGGGAACCGAAACTTAGGCTGAGAAAGCGCTCCCAGAAGACAGGGGATTTTGACGATGATGAACCAAAATCTCGCAGAAGAAATAAAAAGTCAGGGCAACCAGATGAGGAGGAGAAGAAACCCAGAGCAAAAAAACGTGCGCAGATGAGAATAGATGCACAGGAAGATTTGTGGGGAGAGGGAACCGCTTCTGCAAAGACTATTGGTCAGGAAACACGCCCTATGTTTAAACATGACAAAACACATGCTACACAAGGGGGCTTGTCGAAAGGGTCAGCTTCCAGTTCACGCAAGAAATTATCGGAAGCAATGGCATCAAATACTCAAAATAGGCCATCCACTGAGCCAATACCAAATGCTCAGAGAAAATCGTCCAAGGCAGCAGCACCAAATTCCCAGAGAAGAATGCCAGAGGAGGTATTGTTTGGTGCTCAAAAAAGGCCACAGGCAGGATCTGTACCCAGCGGCCAGAGAAGACCATCCGAGGCGGCGGTGCCAAGCAGCCAGAGAAGATCATCTGAAGCAGCAGTACCAGGCAGTCAGAGAAGACCATCCGAGGCAGCAGCACCAGGCGGCCAGAGAAGATCGCAGGCTGGGGCAGTTTCTAACCCTCAGAGAAGACCATCTGAGGCGGCATTATCTTCCCAGAAAGGAACATCCACAGGGCCTGTGTCTAATCCGCAGAGAAGAGCTTCTGAAGCAGCGGCACCAAATCCGCAGAGAAGAGCTTCTGAGGCAGCGGCGCCAAATCCGCAGAGAAGAGCTTCTGAGGCAGCAGCGCCAAATTCGCAGAGAAGAGCTTCTGAGGCAGCAGCGCCAAATCCGCAGAGAAGAGCTTCTGAAGCAGCAGCGCCAAATTCGCAGAGAAGACCGCCGGAGGCGGTGTCAGATCCACAGAGGAAACCGTCACCACCAACAACAATAACAGCAGAACCTCATGGAAATCCATCCATATTGTCTGAGGAGCTGGATGATGAGTTTGAGGTAATTGATCTGGAAGACTTATAAAAAGGCAGTCAGGTGAATGATGTATATTGAAATAGATTTTAATAGCAATGAGGCAATTTATATGCAGCTGCGCAATCAGATTGTGTGGGGAATTGCCACCAACCAGTACCAGGAAGGGGAATCTCTTCCCTCGGTGCGTCAGCTTGCAGAAAGTATTGGAATTAACATGCATACGGTAAATAAAGCATATCGTGTATTGCGGCAGGAAGGATTTATTCGCCTGGACCGCAGAAATGGCGCGGTCATTTTCCTGGAGGAAGACAAGAGCCGCACGATACAGGAAATGAAGGATATTATGCAGGTGGTTTTGGCGAAGGCAGTATGCAAAAATATTTCCAGGGTAGAAGTGCATCAATTGATAGATGAGGTATATGACAGGTTGACAGGAGGGAAAAATGCATAAGCAGTATACAGAGCAGGCAAAAAAAGCGCTGGAGCTTGCCGAAAAAATATCCAGAAAATTAAAACATAACTATGTGGGAACAGAACATATCCTTGCCGGTTTGCTCCAGCAGAAAAATGGAGTGGCAGCGCAGGTGCTGTCAGATAATCAGGTGGATGCGAGCAAGCTTTTGGAAATGATTGAGGAGCTGATTGCACCTGGTGAGGGAATGATACTGGCGGAGACAGACGGCTATTCTCCCAGAACCCAAAAAATGCTGGAAACGGCACGAAAAGAAGCTGCTCATTTTGGAAGCGAAGAAATAGGGACAGAACATTTATTATTATCAATGTTAAAGGAAAATGAGTCTGCGGCTGTTCGGCTCTTAAATACAATGAATATTAATTTGCAGAAATTGTATGTGGATCTTTTGGTAGCGATGGGAGCCGAAGGAAGTTTTTCCAGGGAGGAACTAAAATCGGCAAAGGGCAGAAAGAGAAATCTTGATGCAACACCTGTGTTAGACCAGTATTCCAGAGATTTGACACGGCTGGCGCTGGAAGGCCAGCTTGACCCTGTGATTGGCAGGGAGGAAGAGATTCGGCGGGTGATTCAGATTTTAAGCCGCCGCGGTAAAAATAATCCCTGTCTGATTGGAGAACCAGGGGTAGGAAAAACGGCCATTGCTGAGGGGCTTGCACAGCAGATTTCTATGGGATTGGTGCCAGAATCGGTAGCTGGCAAGCGGGTAATTACCTTGGATTTGTCCAGTATGATTGCCGGTTCCAAGTATCGGGGAGAGTTTGAGGAACGCATTAAAAAAGTAATCCGAGAAGTAATCAGTGCCGGAAATATTTTACTGTTTATGGATGAACTGCACACGATTATCGGTGCCGGAGGAGCAGAAGGAGCTATGGATGCCTCCAATATTTTAAAACCTTATCTGGCCAGAGGAGAGCTGCAGATGATCGGCGCCACTACAGTGGAAGAATACCGAAAATATATTGAGAAGGATGCAGCTTTAGAGCGGCGTTTTCAGCCAGTTATGGTGGAAGAGCCTTCTGTGGAGCGAACGATCGAGATTTTAAAAGGTCTGCGCAAATTTTATGAAAAGCATCATCAGGTAGTGATTACAGATGAAGGGTTAGAGGCCGCTGCCAAGCTTTCCGAGCGCTATATTTCCGATCGTTTTCTGCCAGACAAGGCAATTGACTTAATGGATGAGGCATCGGCTCGCGTCCGCATTGAGGGCGTTAAATCTTCCGTAGAGTTACAAGATATTTCCATTGAAATCAATCGTGTCTCACAGGAGATGGAAGAGGCAATTCAAAATATGGATCTGGAACTGGCCTCCAAGCTTCGCCAAGAGAAGGAGGAGCTGCAGCAGGATTATAACAAATTACAGAAAAAAGCCAAAAAATCTTTAAAACAGAAGCGTACAGAAGTGGGAGAGAATGAAATTGCAGAAGTAGTAGCACAATGGACCAAGATCCCTGTGAAAAAGCTCGCTGAGGAGGAAACAGCTAGGCTGCGAAAGTTAGAGAGTGTACTGCATAAGCGTGTGATTGGCCAGGAAGATGCAGTCAGTGCGGTTGCCAGGGCTGTACGTCGGGGCAGAGTGGGATTAAAAGATCCAGGGCGCCCAATTGGTTCTTTTCTGTTTTTAGGGCCGACTGGTGTGGGTAAGACAGAGATTTCTAAGGCTTTGGCGGAGGCAATGTTTGGCAGTGAAGAATCTATGATACGAGTAGATATGTCAGAATATATGGAAAAACATAGTGTCTCTAAGATGATTGGCTCCCCGCCCGGATATGTGGGATATGACGAGGGAGGACAGCTCAGTGAAAAAGTAAGACGCAATCCATATTCTGTAATTTTGTTTGATGAGATTGAGAAAGCCCATCCCGATGTATTTAATATTTTGCTGCAGGTGCTGGATGATGGACATATTACCGATGCCCAGGGCAGAAAGGTAGACTTTAAGAATACAGTGATTATTATGACTTCTAATGCCGGAGCGCAATCTATTATTGAGCCCAAAGCTTTAGGATTTGCCTCTGTGGAAGATGCAAAGCTGGATTATGACCGCATGAAAGGAAGTGTTATGGAGGAGGTTCGCAGAATCTTCAAACCTGAATTTTTAAATCGAATTGATGAGACGATTGTCTTCCATGCCTTGACCAAGGAGGACATGAAACAGATTGTCACTCTGATGGTTAAGACACTAGTAGAACGCTGTAAAAAGCAGATGGGGATTACACTGCAGATCAATGGCAGTGTCAAGAGCCATATTGTGGAAACAGCATATGAGCCAAAATATGGCGCACGTCCTCTGCGCAGAAAAATTCAAAATGAGATTGAGGATGGACTTGCGGAGGAGGTTCTTGCCGGCAGGGTAAAAACTGGGGATCAAGTGGATGTGACCATGCGCAAAAAAGAAGTTGCATTTATTGTCAAGAAGAAAAATTAGACTGGCAAAGAGAAGAAATGTATAGTATAATAGAATAATAACACAGGACAAGATGTCAACAGGAGGATAGTAAAATGGCTGTAGTAGAAGAACTGATTCGTACGGAGAATAATGACACTCTTAGCTTTGGAAATTATAAGCTGGATTCCAAGTCAAAGCTGGATAATTTTGCATTTGGTGGAGATTTGTATAAGGTAAAGACGTTTAAGGAGATTACCAAGCTGGAGCGAAATGGCATGTTTGTATATGAATCTGTTCCAGGAACCACAGTGAATCAGCTTATGGTGACAGACAGTAAAGTTGCATTTCAGGTGGAGGGGCCGGAGGATGCGCAGATTACCCTGGAGCTGGAAGAACAGACAGAATATAAGGTATTGGTGGATAATGTGGATGCGGGACAGATGAAGACGAATCTTGGGGGAAAATTAAGTCTCAGTGTGGAATTAAATGAAGATACACCAGTCTCTGTTACAATTGAGAAGATTGGTTAGAGATAATTTAAAATGATGCTACACAGTCACAGTTTTATACCAGCCGCTTGGCGGTATGTGGCTGTTATAATGGGAATGAATAAGACTGCTGCAGAGTTGAGTGATCACTCTGCGGCAGTTTTTTATTTTTTCACTTTTCAAATATATATATATGTTTAAGTGCTTTCTGGTCTAAAAAGATTGACAGTAAGTACGCTTTTCGGTAAAATATTACTAAAATAATAAAAATTTTTTACTGTTTCATATCAAAGCATTAAGACTATCGTAAAGCGAAAACAGTAAAAATGACCATTCAGAAAAAGAGAGCTGGAAAAAGTTGTATTTGAAAGTGTGCCCTTATGATACCGAAAAGCGTCAGAAAATATATAGATCTTATTTTAAGGAGGTTTGTGTAAAGGTTAAGAAATAATCCTAAGTAGGCAATTATGAAACTCAATAATTTCAGGAATTTAATATACAATATAAAAATAGTTTCCGAAACAGTATATAAAATCCTGAGGATTTCGTAGTTTTGTAATTATCTAATAAATTATTCAAGAAGGGAAAGGAGAAGAGAGTATGAAAAAAAATTGGAAAAGCAGATGCCTTGCCTGGGTGCTCGCGGGCACAACGGTATTTTCTGGTTTCCCAGCGATCTCAGCCTATGCAGAGACAACAGAACCGGCAAAACTAGCAGATTTTAATTTTGATGTTGGGGCGGTAGATGGAAAATATCAAGGAGGGAACGCACTAGGGGTGACAAATGGCGATTGTCAGACCCAGGTGAAAGTAAGCAAGGATAAGGCCTTGTATCTCAATGGCGTCGATAGCTTTTTAAACATCACTACAGCAGACGGCAAGAGCCTTCTTGCAGGAAAAGAAAACATTACAATTTCTTATGATGCCAAGCCAGAAAATGGCAGCAAGAGCTGGACATTCTTTGCAGCGCCCAATGCAAATCAGCAGAAATATAATGAAGAGCATTATTTAGGAGTATTGCATACGAAATCGAATCTAAGGGTAGAACGATATAACAATTCAGGAAAAAGACCCGATGACACATTGGAAACTACGGTAGGTGGAGCATGGACCCATGTGGATCTAGTCGTTTCCGAGACAGAAACAAAACTGTATGTTGATGGTGTTATGGTAAAGAAGTCAAACAGTAATTACAAGCTCAGCGATATTATCGGAACACAGGGAGTACTCCAGGTTGGAAAGGCAAACTGGGAGTCTGGAGAGTATTACAAAGGCTTGATTGATAATTACAGAATTTATGATGGTATTTTGTCTGAGGAAGCAATTCAGGCTCAATATCAGGAATTTCGTGATACGATAGACTCTATTGAAAATATGACGGCAATCCAGAAAGATTATGAGGCGTTAGAGTTGCTCAATATGGATGATGTGCGTGGAAATCTGCCATTAATTCGAGAGGGAAAATATGGCTCAAAGATTGAGTGGACCTCCAGCAAACCAGAAGTAATCACAGATTCCGCAGAGGGTGGACTGTACGATGGCGGAATTGTCACCCGCCCCAATGCAGGCAGCCAGCCGCAGGAGGTGACATTGACCGCTCGTTTGACGGAAGTGGATCCTGTATCACCGTCGCAGGGTGCGCAGACTAAGACAAAGACATTTGATGTGACAGTACAGCCCAAAGAGGCAAATCTTGATACAGATTATACAGGAGGCTATTTGTGGGCAAACTTTGGTACCAATGGCGGATATGAGAAAATTTTCTTTGGCTATAGTAAAGATGGATTGGAGTGGAAAAAGATCAATAAAGTGGATGGGGTTTCCCAGCCAATTTTAAAGAATAATGCACCAGGCAGTGATCTTGGTGTTCGTGATCCGCATCTGATTCGTTCCGCAGAAGGAGATAAATATTGGATTATCGGTACCGATCTTCATGCAGAGGGCGGCGGCACTGGCGGTTCCGGTTGGGATCAGTATGGTGCCAGCCAGAATATTGTAGTTTGGGAATCTAAGGATTTGGTAACTTGGAGTGAACCGCGCCTTGTCTATGCTGGTTTTGAACATGCAGGCTGTGTCTGGGCGCCAGAGGCTATTTATGACGATACTACTGGTGATTATGTAGTTTATTGGTCGGCCAGGGACTATACTAAGAAAGACACAGAGGAAAATGCCCTCCGTGTCTATGTGTGCCGCACTAGAGATTTTAATACGTTTTCCGAGCCTCAAGTATGGCTGAGTGAGGATCAGGACACCGGTAAAGAAGTTAATATTATTGACAGCACCATTGTAAAAGACAATGGAAAGTTTTACCGTTTCTCTACCTCTGACTGGAATACTGTAATAGATGTCAGTGATACTTTGGATACGGAAGATGTACTGGATGTCAGAAATGGGGAACAGAAGAGTACGCCTAAGGGTTCCTGGACACGTCTGGTAACAAGAAGCGGCAGTGAGGCAGCGGGATTTGACGGAAGAGAAGGATTGACCGTTTATCAGCTTCCTGACGGACGTTTCTGTGTGATGGGAGATAACCAGGGATATAAAGCCTTTGTGACAGATGATTTGAGCAGTGGTAAATTTACGACAGAAACTGCCAATTTTGTGGATGGCAAATTCCGTCATGGAACTGTAGTGCGCCTGTCAAAAACAGAGGAAGCACGAATTTTAGAGGCATTTAAAGACAGAACTACGATTGTGCCAGACGAGCCAATTCAGGAACCAGTCCTGACTTATGATTTTGAGCAAGATCTGGGAAAAACACAGATGACTGATACAGCTACTGGAGATGCTTCTAAGGATAATGGAAAGTTGTATGGCAAAGCACAAGTTGTCTTTGATGAAGAAACGAAGAGCAATGTGTTAAAGCTGGACGGTTCTGAGGGCGCTTATGCAGAGATTCCCCAGGGATTTTTTGATAATCGCAATTTCATGAGTATTTCTATGGATGTAAAATCAGAGAAGGACAGCGGCAATTTCTTTACCTTTGCCTATGGCAAAGACAGTACTAAGTATAATTTCCTGCGGGTACGCGGAACAGAGGTGCGTAATGCCATTACCACAGGCAGTTATACTGCTGAGAAGGATGTCAAGGCAAGCGGAGCTCTCACCGGAAAATGGCAAAATGTAGTGATTGTGATAGAGGGAGTTAATATGAAGCTCTATCTGGATGGTAGTCTTGTGGATGAAAATGAGAATACAGAAGTAATCACTGCTGCTCTGGGAACTGATCTGTTAGCTTATTTGGGAAAATCTTTTTATCAAGATAGTTATTTTAAGGGATGTTTTGATAATTTCAAGGTCTATAACCGTGCGCTGACAGAAGAAGAAATTGTTGCTGCAGTGGTTGATAAGGTTCCACTGTTAAAGAACACAGTGATTGGCACAATCCCAGACAATCCTTTGGATTTGAGAGGTACGGATGATCATACGGCAGTTACTTCTGTGATTGACCGAGAGAAAAAGGAGATTAACTCCTATGTACGCCGGGGAACAAATCTGAAGGCAGTTCCTGTGACACTCAGTCTTTTGACAAAGGATGCTACAGTAACAGTAGATGGAAAAGCATTTACAGAGGGTACCCTTGATTTGAGTAAAGATGTACAGGTAAAGATTACCCTTTCAGATAAGACAGAGACTTATACCATAAAGACGCCAAAGATTGCTGGCAATCCGGTACTTCCAGGACAATATGCAGATCCAGACATTGATTACTTTGATGGGAAATTCTGGATTTATCCGACCACAGATGGTTATCCTGGCTGGAGTGGCACGCTGTTCCATGTATTTTCTTCTGTGGATATGGTCAACTGGGTAGATGAAGGCGTGATTATGGAGCTGGCAAATGAAAATCCAGGGAAAAATGAAAATGGCGTGCAGATTGCAAAATCTCCTTGGGCAGTAAAGGGCAGTGCTTGGGCGCCCACGATTGAGAAAAAGAATGGAAAATATTATTTCTATTATTGCGGCAAGAAATCAGATGGAGCCTCTGCGATCGGTGTCGCAGTTGCAGACCATCCGGCAGGCCCTTATAAAGATATAGGTGATCCACTTTTAACTACAGATATGTGTAAGGCTGCAAATGTTGAGATGGGCCAGGCCATTGATCCATCTATATTCACGGATGATGATGGAACTTCTTATATCCTCTTTGGAAATGGCAAGGCAGCGCTTGCTCAGTTAAATGAAGATATGGTAAGTATCAAAGAAGGAACACTGAAACAGATCAATGGTGTGACAGATTTCCGTGAATCCGTGATTGTCACCAAGGTAGATGGTAAGTATCATTGGACTTGGTCTTGTGATGATGCCAACAGCCCCAATTACCATGTTAATTATGGCGTTAGTGACAAGCTGATTCAGGATGACGGCAAAGTTAATGTCACATTTAAGAAAGAAGGACTTTTGGAAAAGAAAGAAGAGTTGGGGATTCTTGGTTCTGCGCATCAGTCTGTGCTTCATGTAAAGGATGCCAGCGGCAAAGAGCGTTACTTTATGGCATATCATAGATTCTATACACCGATTGGAATCTTTACAGATGCTTTTGGTGTACATCGTGAGACTTGTATTGATGAAATTTTCTTTGAAAATGGTGAGATGGTGATCACTCCTACTTTAGAGGGAGTACCAGCGGTAATTATGCCAAAAGAGGATGGCAGCGTTGAGCTGAATCCAGATGTAACAGATCAGGGAAATGGTAAGTTTGATCTGACCGTACCTGAGTTTACACCGAATCCAGATAAACCTGCGACAATTGTTCTTCCAGATCAATTGGCTGACAGTATTAAAGACAGTCAGGAAAAAGAAATTTCTGTTAATGTAAAAGTGCCAAGTTCATTGGTTGTGGATGGAAATGTGGCGGTGGATGCTGTTACCTTGCCGAAAGAGGTTTTGGAAGCAGTAAAAGCAGGAGAAAAGAATCTTGTTGTAAGTATCAATGGCGGCAGTTCTTATCAGTGGACCTTTACTGGAAAAGACTTGGCTTCCACAGGACTTTCTGACGTCAATCTGATGATACAGCAGAAAAGTGCCGATAAAGATGCACAAGTGAAACCATTGATTAAGTCTGATGAGCAGGCAATGGTTCTTGCATTTGCCGAGCAGGGTGCGCTTCCAGGAAGCAAAGTTACCGTTGATGTTTCTGCAATGGGATGGAAAGCTGGAGATAAAGTAACACTTTGCTATTATAATGCCCAAAAAGGCATTTTAGAGGAGCAGAATGTTACCTGTACAGTAGATCAGAATGGAAATGTTTCTATTTCAGTTGCCAAAGGCGGAAAGTATGTTTTAAAGAAAAAAATCTCTGTTGCTGTTAAAGTGAAGAGTGTCAGCCTCAACAAGACGAAACTGACGCTGAAACCAGGAGAAAGTTTCACACTGAAGGCAACTGTACTGCCTGCCGATGCCACAAATAAAGGCGTTGAATGGGAGTCCAAGAAGACCAGTGTTGCGACTGTAAAAGATGGTAAAGTAACTGCTAAGAAGGCAGGAACAGCGGATATCATTGTAAAAACAAAAGATGGCGGCTTTAAAGCAACCTGTAAAGTGACAGTAAAGATTCCAGTAAGTAAGGTGAAACTGAATAAGACAAAACTGACACTTGGTGCAAAGGAGAAATTTACTTTAAAGGCAACGATCACACCAAAGAATGCAACAAATAAGACAGTGAAATGGTCTACTGGTAAGAAGAGTGTGGCAACTGTGTCTCAAAAAGGTGTGGTGACGGCAAAGAAGACTGGCAAGGCCGTAATCTCAGCAAAAGTTGACGGTATTACCAAGAAATGTACGATCACAGTTAAGAAAGCGCCTAAAAAGATTACCTTGAATGCAAAGAAGAAGATATTGAAGAAAGGTAAGACATTCAAGATCAAGGTGAAACTGCCCAAGAATACTGCAAGCTACAAGATTACTTACAAGACCAACAATAAGAAAGTGGCAACAGTATCTACAAGCGGTAAGGTAACAGCCAAGAAAAAAGGAAAAGCAACCATAACGGTGACAACCTTTAATAAGAAGAAAGCTAAGATTGTGATTACAGTCAAATAAAAATGAGCTGCTGTGCGGATTTTAAGTTCGCACAGCAGCTTATTATATATGATGCCATTACAGTTCACTTGTCAGTCAATATAGAGATAATCTCATGAGGTCTGCTTGACTCAAATTGCCATCAGGCTGTAATTGAAAACCCAAAAGAGATTGTGTATAATAAAGCTGGTAAATATAGATAAAATTAATAAAACGGTATTAATGCAATAACGCATATATTCAAATATGTGTGTCACTACACGAATATGTATGTTTGATTATGAAATCGAATTGCTAAAAGAAAGGAGCTTCGCATGGCAAAAGGCAAGAAGGTTTCCATTTATTTTTGTCAATCCTGTGGCTATGAATCTTCCAAGTGGATGGGGCAATGTCCAGGATGCAGAGAATGGAATACACTTGTGGAGGAGCTGGTGGAAAAGAAATCTGCAGGGAAAATAAAAAGTGCTCCAGGAGGAAATGCAGACTTAAAGCCGACAAAAATTTCTGAGATTGATATGCAGGATAAGGAACGCATGTTGACCGGATTTGAGGAATTGGATCGGGTGCTGGGTGGTGGTATCGTTCCAGGGTCTCTTGTATTAGTAGGCGGTGATCCAGGAATTGGAAAATCTACCTTGCTGCTGCAGGTGTGCAGAAATTTGGCAGAGGAAAGGGATGTTTTATATATTTCAGGGGAGGAATCTTTGCAGCAGATCAAAATGCGTGCACAGCGGATAGGTCAATTTTCTGATCGCCTACAGTTATTTTGTGATACCAGTTTAGAGCGTATTGAGCAGGTGGTGGAGCGGGAAAAGCCTCAAGTGGTGATTATTGACTCTATACAAACCATGTACAGTGAGCAAGTCAGCTCTGCTCCAGGAAGTGTATCTCAGGTAAGGGAGACGACAGCGCGTTTGCTACAGATTGCCAAAGGTATGGATATTACAATATTTATCGTGGGACATGTTACCAAAGAAGGAGTGGTGGCTGGTCCCAGAGTGTTGGAACATATGGTAGATACTGTGCTTTATTTTGAGGGAGAGCGTCATGCTTCCTATCGAATATTGCGTGGAGTAAAAAACCGTTTTGGTTCCACCAATGAAATCGGTGTCTTTGAGATGCGGGAAGAAGGTTTGCAGGAGGTTGTAAATCCTTCGGAATTTATGTTAAATGGAAAGCCAGAGGGAGCGTCAGGTTCCATTGTGGCCTGTTCGATGGAGGGAACACGCCCGATTTTACTGGAAATACAGGCGCTGGTATGCCAGAGTAATTTTGGTATTCCCAGAAGAACGGCGGCAGGTACAGATCTTACCCGTATGAATCTTTTGATGGCTGTATTAGAAAAGCGGGGCGGGCTGTCCCTATCCAACTGCGATGCCTATGTCAATATTGCAGGAGGAATCCGCATGAATGAGCCAGCCATTGATTTGGGAATTATTATGGCTTTGGCTTCAAGTTTTCGTGATCAGGCCATTGATGGGAAAGTAATTTGTTTTGGGGAGGTAGGTTTAAGCGGCGAGGTGCGGGCAGTGAATATGGCACAGCAGCGCGTATCAGAGGCGAGGAAACTGGGATTTACGGTTTGTATTCTGCCCAAGGTTAGTATTCCTGGATTGACAGATACCAAAGGAATTAAAGTAATTGGTGTGGAAAACATCAGAGAAGCAATCAGATGGATCAAAGGTTAAGGAGAATAAAAGATGGACAAGAGAGAAATTTTTGCAAAGGTAGATCATACATTATTGACACAGACAGCATCTTGGGAAGAGATTCGTCAAATCTGTGAGGATGCAATTACTTATGAGACAGCATCTGTGTGTATTCCGCCTTCTTATGTCAAACAGGCAGAGGAATATTTACAGGGAAAAGTAAAAGTATGTACTGTAATTGGCTTTCCCAATGGTTACAATACCACAGCAGTGAAAGAGTTTGAGACCAAAGATGCCATTGCAAATGGTGCACAGGAAATTGATATGGTCATCAATTTGGGATGGCTTAAGGACAAGCGTTTTGATTTGATTGAGGAGGAAATCTGTGTTTTAAAAAAGGCATGTGGAGAATATATCTTAAAAGTGATTATTGAAACTTGCCTGCTAACAGAAGAAGAAAAAATCAAAATGTGCGAAATCGTCACAAAAGCAGGTGTAGATTTTATCAAAACTTCCACCGGATTTTCTACTTCTGGGGCTACATTTGCAGATGTAAAATTGTTTGCAGAGCATGTCGGAGAGGACGTAAAAATTAAAGCAGCCGGAGGTATTGCCAGCTTTGCGGATGCAGAAGAATTTATCCGGCTGGGGGCAGAGCGCCTGGGAACCAGCCGAATTGTAAAACTGGCAAAGGGGGAAAATGCCAAAGGCTACTAGATTAGATGTGGGTGATTCCCACCGCTAAGCACTGAGTTACTTGTTAATATCAGTAGTGGGATTTAATCACCCATCTAATCTGAGTCTTTGGTAATTGTCAGGTGCGAGAGTTGCTGTCAGTAAAGCTGGCCTGCGAACTGCCACAAGAATGTCTTGGTGTTTTTCAGGGGGTACAGATTTCTTATGATGAAAGCAGCTCTGTACCCTTGCTTTTTTATTTACGCTTCTGATATAAAATCCGCACAGAATTAAGTACACATAACATGGCAACACCGCTGTCTGCAAATACTGCCATCCACATAGAGGCATAGCCAGATAGTCCTAGAACCATGACCAAAGCTTTAATGGCCAATGCAAATACTACATTCTGCCAGGCGATTTTGGTCGTTGACTGGGCGATAGAGATAGACTGGGGAACAGCCTGCATGTTGGAAGTCATAAATACCACATCAGCAGCTTCAATGGCGGCGTCAGCGCCGCTGCCCATAGCGGCACCCACATCGGCTCCAGCAAGCACTGGGGCATCATTAATCCCATCTCCAACAAACATCACAGCACCATTTTTACTGCGGATTATCTGGAGTTTTGATAATTTTTCTTCAGGCAGCAGACGGGCATGAACTTGATCAATGCCAGTTTCTTTGGCGACAGCCTGGGCGCTTTCTAAAGCATCACCCGTGAGCATGGCAGTAGTGATATGCAGCCGTTTTAGAGAGGCAATCGCGTTTTTTGCTTCTGGTTTAATCGTGTCTGCAATTAAGATATGGCCTGCAAAGATACCATTGACTGCTAAAAAAACTTCTGTGCCATGAGAAGACTGTGAATGTTCTGTTAGATTGATCTGATATTTTTCCATCAGTTTCTGGTTGCCCACAAGTATTTCACCAGCAGTAAGTTTGGCCTGGATTCCATGTCCTGAAATTTCAGTGAGTGAGGAAGGTTTTTCCAAAGGATAATGCCGTTCTAGGGCGGCAGCAGTAATGCTTACCCCAATAGGATGACTGGAATTTTGTTCACAGCTTGCGCAGAGAGTCAAAATTTCCTCCTCTGTGTAAGTTCCAAACGGGATGATTTTTTGTACAGCAAAATTTCCTTTGGTGATAGTTCCAGTTTTATCCATTACGACTGTGGAAATATGGTTCAAAGCCTCAATGGAAACTCCTCCCTTAAATAAAATGCCTCGTTTGGATCCAGCTCCAATGCCTGAGAAAAAGGCAAGCGGAACACTTAACACCAGAGCACAGGGACAACTAATCACTAAGAAGGTCAGGGCTGTGTAAATCCAATGATTCCAATCTCCAGTAAACAGAGAAGGAAGAATGGCGGTGGCAAGTGCCGCAATCACGACAAACGGTGTGTAGATTCTGGAAAAGCGAGTGATAAAGCGGTCAATTTTGGGCTTGCTGGCGGCAGCATTTTCGACGGAATCCAGAATTCTTGTGACCATAGAATTTTCCAGTGTCTGTGTTACCTGAATTTTTAATTGGCCAGAAGTATTGATGCAGCCAGAGGTAACAGCATCGCCAGTCATAGCTTTGATAGGAACAGGTTCTCCTGTGATGGGAGAGGTATCAAGACGGCTCTCTCCTTCTACTATGATACCATCCAGAGGAATTCGATCACCAGGGCGAACCATAAGCAGATCACCAACCTGTGCTTCTTCAGCAGGAATTATTGTTGTGGAATCTGCAGTCACAAGATTTACCACTTCTGGCCGCAAGTCCACCGCCTCCATAATTTGTGAGCGGCTGCGGGAAACTGCCACTTCTTCAAAATATTCTCCAATGCGGTAAAAAAGCATTACGCCTACCGCTTCTGCAAATTCTCCAATGGCAAAGGCGCCAATCGTTGCCAGGCTCATCAAAAAGTTTTCATCAAAAATCTGTCCTTTGGTGAGATTTTTGAGTGCAGTGAGCACAATTTGCCCTCCCAAAATCAAATAAGCCAGAACATAAAGTACAGAGGGAAGTAAGGAGATTCCGAGAGGAAAATGTTCCAATAATTCTCCAGCAGCAAACAAAAGTGCTCCTACTATGATAGAAAACAAATCTATTTGTTGTTCCTTGAATTTATGTTTGCTGTCAGAATCATGCTGGGCATTTTGCAAGGTCTTTTTTCCTTTTTGACTGCGCTGTTGTTTTGTCACTACCACCTCAGATTCAATAGAAGAGCAGATTTCTTGAAATTTTTGGATTAGTTCTGCTTCTCTTTTGGCTGCCTCAGGGGTTACTGAGACGCGCAGTTGTTTGGTGGCAAAGGTTAAGGTGGCAGCATTGACCTCTGGCAGATTGTTGATTCGGCTTTCCATTTTTGCTGCACAGTTGGCACAGCCTAAGTGCTCTACAAGGCAGGTAAATTTGATGCCCTCTGCGAGAAATGCATCTGAATGGGGATGTTCTTGTTGCTGGTGATGATCATGACCACAGCTACAGGCATCCTCATGATTGTGTTCGTGATGATGATCGTGACCACATGTACAAGATTCGTCATGATTGTGCTCATGGTGATGATCGTGACCACATGCACAAGTTTCGGTATGTTGGTGTTCTGAATGCTCATATTCACAGGCTTGGTTATTGTGATGATTATGAGAAAGATTGTGATATTTATCTTTTTGTCCCATAACAATTCCTCCCTTTTATATCATGGACAATGTTTTATATTTGCACATATGAACAAATATTCATATGAATATTAAATCATATACCTATAGATTTGTCAATAGTAAAATGAATTATTCTATAATATAGAAGGATGAAACCAGATGAGAATAACACTTAAAACGATGTTAAAAGCAGATAATGTAAAATGGAAAAAGATATAGTGTGCTTTATCGGATAGTAAAAATGAATATTGGCTTCATGAGAGAATTGCCTGAAAACAGTGTTTAAAGGAATAGCGAGCATCCGATTTTGCCAGTCGCAATCCCAATCTAAATTCTTTTTGGTAAAAAATAGAAATATGTCAAATAGTATGTAATAATTTTCGTGTTGCTCACCAAAATCCGCAACAGGGAGGAGGTGTCTGAATGGAAGTTGTAATCTCTTTTTTCGTTACTGTCATGGGCGGTTTGCTTTGCCATCTCATTGTCAAATGGCTTGATAGTGACCCAAAAGACAACAAATAGCCTACCGGATGCTTAGCTGGTATAAAAGACAAGAAAAATCCCCAAACTGTGCTGCAACACGGTCTGGGGATTTGTTCTTTCGTCCAAATGGACTTGTAATCTCTTTTTGCTTACTGGCATTATAGCATATGCAAATTTTAATTGCAAGATACATTTCCTTTGAGTTTCCCCATTTTTAAAGACAAACGCTCCAGCGTCCGCTATTTTAAAGTGCTCAAACAAATTTAGCTGCTGTGATTCTATTTTTTTCGGAAAGAAGCTGCCCTTTTCACAAAACAAAAATTTATCCTTATCTGGTATCAATCAAAAATAATTGAGTTACAATTTTTTAGTAAGTCTATTTTTGGTAATATAGTTGATACAGCAAACAGAAGACTTATCATCTATATAATAGTAATAATTAGTTTGTAGTGAAAGTTTTAATTAATATGATGCAGTTTGAGTATATGTTTTCCATATCTGGTCAAAATATAGTAAAATAAAAGATCCAGAAAATTCAAAATATTTAAGAGAATTAGGATAAAAAACTTACTTTAATTTTTTGGGCAAAAATTGTTGACAGAAGAATATAAACATGATAAGATAACATTCGTCGTCGGGAACGGCGGTCGAAAATTGTAAGTTATTGCTGTAAGAAAGAACACGAGATTACAGTTATGGATTTACGAAAAAATAAAAAAAGTTGTTGACAAACGCAAATAACTGTGTTAAGATATAGAAGTTGTCGCGTGAGACAACAAAAACAACCTTGATAACTGAACAGTGAAATAACCTTGAAAGATTCAAAAGAGTTTCCGTTAGAAATAACGGCAAAGCCAATGAGAGTTGGCGGAATATTCAAGAACAGCATATAAAGATGCGACCTAAAAACAGTAAGCCAGACGTAAGGGACTTTTCAAAAGAAAAGGACTGGAAGTCGGGAAAACACTTATTATGAGAGTTTGATCCTGGCTCAGGATGAACGCTGGCGGCGTGCTTAACACATGCAAGTCGAACGAAGCATATAAAAGGAATTTCTTCGGAGAGGA
>CAJTCL010000017.1:0-82536 GCA_910575005.1 Lachnospiraceae bacterium
TCACCCTCTCAATCTAATAAAACCATTATCTCCTATCAGACTGGAGATGTAAAGAAATAGGTCTAAGGGTTTATAGGTATCCCTTGAACAACCTAAATACATTATACAAGAGAGTGACCTTGTACGTATAACTTATTATACAACGAAAATAACCTCATTGGTAGACTGTATCGTTATTTTTTTATTTATTTTTATACTTTTTTATGCCCACGGTTGAAACACTGTTTCTACTGGTTTTATCTATTTTGGCGTTGGAATCTGCGGATTCGATCCGTTCCCTGTACAGGCATTTTTTATTAGGCATTACCAGAAAGTCCCTCAATGCTTTTTATTATGCATGTTCCTATGCTAAGGCGGATTATTCTAACTTTATGAACGCCACTGCTTCTATAGCTTTAAAACTGATACCAGAAAAACTACAGTCACAGCCTGTTTTTCTATGTATTGACGATACGGTGGTCTCAAAGTTCGGTAAAACATTTGAGGATATCTTTACCATTTTTGACCATGCCGCACACAATGGCTCTAATTATCTGAACAGTTTGTTTCCATTGTGGATGAATATGAAAACCTTGACCTTATAGGAAATGCGAGATCTGATTCTGTTATGTATGATCTGCCGCAGAAGCGAACCAAAAAAAGAGGCAGACCCGCACTGCGAGGAAAAAAACTGTCCATCCAGAATGATTTTACGCTGTCTGATGAAAAAATCGGTGATTACTATGTGGCTGCGCGCCGCGTCCTTACAAACATTTTTGGAAGAAGGACAGTCCTTGCATATGTTACATCTGCGGATAAGGAAAATGGCGGCAGACGCCTGTTTTTCAGTACCGTTTTTCCAGAACAGCTCCAGATATTCTGTGCATGGCAGGAAAAATCGCCGCTGAACCAGACTGACAGCCGCCACATGCAGTATATCCCTCTGATGCTGTATGCTTTCAGATGGAACATAGAAGTTAGTTATTATGAACAAAAAACATTCTGGTTGTTGTGTAGTTACATGGTAAGGAGCCGAAAAGGGATTGAAATACTGGTCAATCTAATCAATATCTCATACTGTGTCATGAAAATACTGCCGTATCAGGATGCGTCATTTAATAAATATCAGTCAGAAAGCGTACAGGAATTTTGGTTTGTGCTAATTGAACAGATCCGCTGGCAGGTAGTTTATGCCATTTTGGTGGAAAATATCGAAATCCGTATAAAATCAAAAGCCTTAATAAAAGCCTTAAAACAGGTGTTTCAGCAACATGGGTATTATTTATAAAGTTGTAAAGTGGTATTCTTATACAGTATCATTTAAATTTCTTACAAAAAACTCTGTCATCTTATCAAATGGTATCACTTCTGTCCGATCATACAAATCTGTGTGTACAGTATCAGGAAGAATTAATAGCTCTTTATTATCACCTTTCAAATTCTGGTAAGCATCCTTACTAAAATAACAGGAATGTGCTTTCTCACCATGAATAATAAGTACTGCACTGCGAATCTCACTGCTATACTGTAAAATTGGCATATTTAAAAATGATAACGAAGATGTTACATTCCAACCATGATTGGAGTTTAAAGACCTTTTGTGATAGCCACGTTCTGTCTTATAATAATCATAATAATCTTTTACAAAAAATGGAGCGTCTTCTGGCAGAGGATCCACAACACCTCCTGCAAGCTTATAAGTGCCATTTTTATAATCCTCTATTCTCTGTGTATTCAATGCTTTGCGTTTCTCAAACCGAGCTTCTTCGCTGTCCTCTGCGTCAAAATATCCCTTGGTATAAATGATCTGCTGCCATATCCTATTTTTTGTTCGGAACAATCTGCAAAAGTAGATCTTCCCAGATGGTGCGGGGAAAAGGTTGACCAGTTAAATATCATGGCAACCTTTAATTTGTCAAATAATGGGGCAATCTTTGTCAAAGAAGGGTTGGGGATCTGCCTTACATTTAACCGCTTAATTGAGACAACGGCAGACAGTATTCTCTGTTTCCGCCCCATCATCCCAGAATTGCACACCAAAATGTATGTGATTTGGAAAAAATATCAAGTCTTCACACCTGTCTCACAACTTTTGCTGGATGAGCTGAAAACAGTTATGAATAAACATGTCTGTGAATGAGGGGTCTCAACAGTTACACATAATGATAGTATTCTCTTTTTCTTACAAGAAACAGGACAGTGACACCCAATGCCAATAATTCTGCTGTTCCCACACCAAACCAAATCCCATCAATGCCGAATAAGAGCGGCAAGGAATATATCACAAGGATCTTAAAAACAAGTGTTCGAAAGAAAGAAATCAATGCGGAGACAGCTCCATTGCCCAAGGCGGTAAAAAATGCGGAACCCCAAACATTAACTCCCATCACCAAAAAAGAAAGAACATAGATCCGAAAACCATGTACTGTCAATGCAAATAAATTTGCATCATAACTTGCAAAAATCATAACTAAGGGCACAGCGGCAAGTTCTGCCAATATGGTCATCACAATTCCAGCGCCAGACATCAAAAAAAGGCTTTTTTGAAATAGGTTCTTTAACTCACTGCGATTTCCAGCACCATAATGAAAGCCGATTACTGGTGCACTGCCAATGGCATATCCCAAAAAGACAGCCGCGAAAATAATATCCACATACATAATCACGCCATAAGCAGCCACCCCATCCGCTCCTGCAAGTTTCATAAGCTGAAGGTTATATAAGATACTGACAATACTAGTGGAAAGATTTGTCACCATCTCCGAAGAACCATTGACAAGTGTTTTTAATAAAATACTGCCATCAAAAGAAGTTCTTGTCAGATGAAGCAAACTGTTATTTTTCCTTGTAAAATAAATAACTGGGATAACTCCTCCAATCACTTGTCCCACTGCTGTGGCCATTGCCGCTCCTACAAGTCCCCAAGAAAAAACTGCAATAAACAGATAATCCAACACTGCATTTGTCACCCCGGCAACAATTTGTATTTTTAGACTGAGACTCGGTTTTTCAGCTGTGATAAAGAAACTTTGGAACACAAACTGTAAAATAAATGCCGGCATGGAGCATAATAAAATACGGGCATACAAAACACAATTTTCCAAGAGTTCTCCCTTGGCGCCAAAAGCAATGGCAATCGGACGAATAAATAGAAAGACAATTACAGAAAGTACAATCCCTAAAAGAAGTGCAAACCAGACTAACATAGAAAAATATTTATTTGCCAGTTCTTTCTTGCCCTCTCCCATTGTCTTAGATACAATCGCACTTCCGCCTGTTCCCACCATAAATCCAATTGTTCCCATCCCCATAAGCAATGGCATAATCAGGTTTATCGCTGCAAAGGGATTTTTTCCGACATAATTTGAGACAAAAAAACCATCAATAATTCCATACACAGAAATACAGATAATCATAAAAATGGATGGCAGTACAAAATGTATTAACCGTTTATAGGTAAAATGATCCGATAATTGTATTCTCATAACATCAATCCCTCCTTACATTTACTGAAATAATCTCATTAACTTTTGTTTGAAGCTCAAGTATATATTTTTTAGTCAAATTTAAAAACTCCCGTCGCTCTTTTCCACTCAATGAACCAAAGGCGCGGTGTTCTGCCTCCATCAAGGGAATAATCGTCTGTTTCGCAAGCAGCTCTCCTTCTTCTGTGAGATATATCTGTTTATTTTTCTTATTTCCTGGTAATGGCATAAGCTTAATAATTCCCTGTGTCTGCAATTGTTTTAATGCAGAATTAACTGTTTGTTTACTATAAAACCACTCCTTACAGAGTTCCTTCTGTGTAAAGGCTTCCTCACGTTCTTTTACAGAATATATAATCCAAAATGCACTGTCCGATAAGCCGCACTGTCTGGCAAATTTATGGTAAAGTCCTTCATAATTTTTCTGTAACTGATTATATTCTGCCATCTCAGAAACTAAAATTTCCTTCATCTTACATTCCTCCTCAAATATAAAAATAATTCTGCAAAGCAGGATTCTCTGCCTGCGGCGGGTCGCTTTTGCGACATATTTCATTTCTGATTAGATAAAAATAATCCGAATTCGGATAAAACATATTATAGTCCGAATTCAGATTATTGTCAATACCAAATTTTGAGTTTCTCCATTTTGCAATTCATAGTATTAAAGTGATGGAAACGCATCGCATATATTTTAATGTACAAAGTAAAATACACCAACTGCCAAACTAGCTAATTTATGAAGATCATAAACATAATGAACTCCAGTTTTCACAACAAGGATAATTCCTGCCACTCAATCGCTGTCTGTTCCTCAACACACAGAGAAATCCAATATTTTCCAATCCGCCTCTGCACAAAAAACCCTTGTTGACTGCTGCTAATTTCCTGCCCCCCATCTTCGTTCTCAACAGTAAAAGATACCTCACGCATTGGAAAATACATTCCATCTCCTGTCATTTTAATATAACTCTCTTTTAATGTCCAAAGCTGAAAAAATCGCTGCCGCTGATTTGCATTAAGCTCAAGTTTATGATATTCCTGTGCGGCTTTCTTACTCTCGTGCTCTATAGAAATTTTCTGAGACTGCCCCATAATATAAGATATCTCACTAGGTTGACAACAATGCTTTACAACCGGAAAACGAGCCATACATATTCGTTCTGCATCCACACCCACTTCCAGATTAGATAAGGCACAAACTACCAGTCCTGCCGTGTTACTGACATTAAAACAAATATTATTTTGTGTTTTCCAAATTGGTTTTCCATGCTCTCCTAACATCACATGTTCTTTCACATACGATATACCAAATTGCTCTTGAAAACCATAGGTTAAAATTTTATCTGCCAGTTCCCGTTGATATTTTTTATAATCCTTTGGCGTTTTGCCTCTTTTGAGACAAAACGTATAATAAACCACTGTTTGAGATTCCATTTTGCTACCTCTATCACTTTCATAATATTATGCGATCATTGTTTTTTATCTTTAGAAAATCCGAAAGAATTTCCTAAAGATAAAAAATACCCTTCCACAAAAGTGGAAAGGTATTTTCTTAATCAGCCAAAGAAGGGACTCGAACCCTCGACCTACGCATTACGAATGCGACGCGCTACCAACTGCGCCACTTTGGCATGGACATTAACAAATCTCTATCTATTATATACACTTTATCTTAAATTTGCAAGTCCTTTTTTATAAATTTTTTAACAGTTCACTTATCCGCCAATTTATAAGCAAAGTTAGCTGCAACGCAGTGAGAAAATGCTGTAAGCGCCTTTGCGAATGGCATAGAAGTGAACCGTAATAATTTATTTCCTGCCAAAACGCAAGGCGTTGGCCGGACAATGATTGATACAGTCACCACACTGTACACATTCGCGGTCTCCCACTTTTTTAATATCCATCTGACAACGCTTCAGACAAATATTACATCCCGTACATTTGTCTTCATCGATACACATCCCAATCACAGCAGTTTTATGAAATAGAGAATAGAATGCACCCAAAGGACAGATAAACCGGCAAAAACTTCTAAAAATAAAGACCGCTGAAATCAATAGCAACAACAATATAAGTATTTTCCATGAAAACAACCAGCCAGCAAGCGCCTGTAAGCTCTGATTCATTGACACTAAAATAATTCCTGCTTCCAAGGTACCTGCTGGACAGATAAACTTACAAAACCCAGGAACCAAAAGAATCAATGGTATTCCAATCACAAATACAATAAGAATTATATATTTTAATAGAGATAGTCTGCTTGTCCAGCGATTTTTCTTTATCTTCCTGCTGGGTATTTTATATAGTAACTCTTGAATCAGCCCAAATGGACATAAAAATCCGCAAATCACACGTCCAAGAACCACGCCAAATAACAGCAATACCCCCAATATGTAATATGGAAATCTATATTTTGAAGAAATTAGTGCGGTCTGCAGGCTGCCCAGAGGACAGGCAGCGACAGCTCCTGGACAGGAATAACAATTTAGGCCAGGCACACAGAACCCCTTGAAATCACCCTGATAAATCTTTCCCTCTGCAAATCCCGTCAAATTACAGTTATACAACAGGGCACATATTACCTGCACAAATCTCCGCTTACTCTCAGTTCTGTGAAACCATCTTAATTTTTTATCTGTTTTCTCTTTCATCAGCCAATTCCAATACACTCATAGCAGATGCGAATTGCCTTATTCCTGATATCGCGAAAACCATTTTCACAAAGCCCAGCCAAAATCAGCACAATGGCTGCTATCAGTATTCCTTTCCTGAAATATTGTATCTTTTGTCTTTTCATATCTTACTTCCTACAACTCAGAGTCAATCGCACTTTTGTATTCTTCATACTGCTGCTCTGCTCCTTTTGCACCGATATAAATCTTTTTTACTGTTCCATCCTTACCAATCACCAAAGTGTAGGGGATCCCATCTGTGGGATATTTGCTGATAATCTCTCCCTTTTCATCATAAGCAATTGGAAATGTATAACCCTGTTCTTCTATAAACCGATCTACAGTACCTTTATCTTCCATCGAGTTCACTGCCAAAATCGCAACTTGATCTCCATACTCTTGATAAAGTTTTTCAAATGCCGGCATTTCTTCCACACAAGGACCACACCAGGTTGCCCAAAAATTTAAAAGAATCACTTTATCTTTTTGTTCTGATAAAGAAAATGTACTTCCATCATTTACTTCCGCTGTGAAATCCGGCGCTTGATCTCCCTGCGACAATTCTGTTGCTTGTCCACTTTCCCCTAACATACTTTCAGATGCTTTTTTATTGCCGCATCCACTGAAAACAAATGTCATACATACGACCAATGACAAAAACATACTCCATGTATATTTTTTTATTTTCTTCTGTTTCATATCATTCCTCCTAAACCATGATACCTGTTTCCCAGTCATCACCATTTATACTATTGTTACTATTTTAACATGTATTAAAATTAATTTCCACTATTTTTGTATACTGCAAAATTTTACTAAAATATTACAGTACACTCATCCCCCCTCCTTAAAGAAACTGTAAGTAAACTATAAGTTAAAGTTCACACCCACACTATTTGATGAGTGAATGGTAACACTATAACGTAAAATATACAAAAAAATATCAGATTCCTATTGATTTTTGTAGTATTTACCCATTACAATAGTAATGTAAATTGTTTCACCCTGCAGTATTAATTTTAGTAAACATATTTAACTAGATTAGTCTGCGGTATATTTTCAGACGGCATAGGTACAGAGTTATAACTATTGTAAAAACAGACCTGCACTGCTGTCAAAGAGTCAATTGCGTTTTAAATTGAATATGGCATAGATCAGATGTGAGTAACACCTTTCGGCAATGAATTGCTTATCGCTATCAGTGTCTGAATTACTCCTCCATCAATCTATGCCTCTGGCGGATGGCAGACGCATGTAGTTTTTAACAAAGCTGGCTTGCGTGCTGCCGCAAGAACGCCAAACCGTTCTTAAAACAGGCGAATATTTAAAAAAAGGAGGCGGATATGATTAGTCGAATACTATTCGGCAAACGGAAGGGAATCAAAAACGCCAAACCCTGCCATGCAATATAAAACGTACAATTGAAAACGCATCATTAAAAATATGATTGCTTCTTGAAGTTATGCAAAAGGATTCAAACGTTATTGATATCCTAATCCAACAATATAAAACAGGAGGAATTTTATGAAAAATCGTGTAAAACGGCTTCTCTGCCTGGCTATGGCATTTACAATGGCTGTTTCTTTCCCTGTACCTGGAATGACAACGCAAGCCGCTGTAAACACTACAGAAGCAAAGATAACATCACCAGATGACGGCCTTCCAGAAAATTTTTCTAAACCCCTGGAAGACACTAACGGCGTCACGTTTGCAGAAGGTGCATCTACCTCACAAGTATATGGATGTGATACTGTTTTAGATGTCACTACTCACTGGAATAACGAAAACAAATTCCATGCCTCTGTCAACAATGCAGCCTCTTATTTTAAGACCACAGCATTTACTGTGTTCTTTGATGTACGTCAGGACGCTCCAACCGACGACAAAGATAAAGTAGACAACCGAGTAGCTATGTCTATCGGCAATACCACAAATAGTCTGCATATTTTAACTTATTCCGGTAAATTTGGCTATGGCAGTGCAACTTCTGGTGTCAGCGCAAACCATATCGATCTTACTGGCGCCGAGCAAGGAAAATGGAACGCTGTCGCTATGACTTATGAAGAAAACGGCGGCAATGGGCATGTTGTGATCTATATCAACGGCCAAAAAGCTGGAGAAGTAGCCGATATCGGCTTTAAACTCAGCACAATGAATGATTTAAGCGCTACACTTGCGCGTACTTTTGGTACCAGCTATCTTCAACAAGGACGTTATGACAATTTGGTAATTGGCAATTCTGTCTTGGACGAAGAGAAAATAAAAGCTGTGACAGCAGCCCGCAAACAGGTCAAAGACAATCTAGTCGATGCCAGTCTGGTGACAATTAAAGGCAGTGATGTGGACGCTGCGGCAGAAAACCGCAATGGACTTACCTACAAGGGATTTGGTATGTTAAACGGCAACAGTACCAGCAATCTCTTGCTGGACTATAAGGCAAAAGCGCCTGATTCCTACAATGAAATGATGCAGTATCTCTTTGGCGGCGATTACCCTCTGTTTACCCATATTAAAATGGAGATGGGCAACGATGGCAATAACTCCACTGGCGCAGAGGCCTGCACCATGCGCTACGAGAACGAAGAGGCAGACGCTTCCCGTTCCCCAGGTTTTGTGATGGCGGCTGACGCCAAGGAAATCAATCCCAAGGTAAAGATCAGCATCCTGCGCTGGGAAATGCCCACCTGGGTGGCTGACAAATGGAAAGATAATACCAACAACCAAGGCTATGAGGCTATGTACAAATGGTACAAGGAAACCATTTTTGATGCCTATGAGAAATATCATTATGTCGTTGATTTTGTAAACCCTGACAAAAATGAAACGGGAGATCCCGATACGAAATTTATCAAATGGTTTGCAAACCGCATCGCTAATGAGACAGAATTTCCCTCTTACATGGACGAAGCGGCAAAGACTGCTTACAAAAATATCCGCATTATCGCCTCAGATGAGAATAAAGGCTTAAAAATTGTGCCCTACATGCGTGACGATGCAGAATTATATGAAGCAGTAGATATTATCGGCTTCCATTACCGTACCAATGCTACAGACGATTATGTAACTATGGCAGATGTAGATGACAAAGAAGTATGGTACAGCGAGGGCTGCGCAACCTTTGGCTACACAGAATTACAAGAAAATAAAACCATTGAATATGGCAATAAAACGATCGGCGGCTATCAAAGTCCTCTGGCTTTGATGGACAGCTTTATCACCGCCTTTGACTCTTCCAGACGTACCCATTACATGTTCCAGCCAGCAATTGGCTCTTTCTATGAGGGTATTCAGTATGGACACAAAGAACTTTTAAGCGCCCGTGATCCTTGGAGCGGCTATATTCACTACGATCCAGCACTCTACATGTTGGAGCATTTTGCAAAATTTGCCAAGACTGGCTGGGAAGGCAGCGATCCTTCTGTAAATGAAATTTGGCGTGTAATCTCTGCCTCTACAAATGGCTCTTTTGCTGGAAGCGACAATGAACATGCTACTGCTGGAATCAATGGAAATGCCGGCTATATGACCTTGGCTGCTCCAGATAAAAGTGATTTTTCTGTCGTATTTGTCAACAATACGCAGAATCCAAAGACCTTCTATCTAACCACAGAAGGCATGGAGACTGCTGCTGCCAAAAATTTAAATCTCTGGGTGACAGAGACTGACAGTTATCTGCAGAACAAAGGATTCGCAGACCGTGTGGACGGCGGCTGGAAGCTTACCATCCCTGCCTACAGTGTTGCCACTGCCACAACCCTTGCTACCACGCCAGAACGGACTCCAAAAGAAGATATCCATAACGAGGACCGTGCTGTCTTAGATACCGATGCTACTGGCGGTACTAACGGTGTCACTACAGATAAAGTACTCTATGCTGATAATTTTGAGTACAAAGAAGAAGCTGCTGATTTCCTTTCCTCCCGTGGAAACGAGCCGCGCTATATGCTTGATACCCACGGCGCTTGGGTGGTAGAAAATGGAAAGCTCAAACACGAATTAAATGCTTCTGTTGCACAGTGGAATCCTGGCGATCCCTCCACAGTGACTGGCGATTTCCGCTGGATGGATTATATCACTTCTGTGGATATTGAAATTCCAAACGCATCCGCTGACACCTGGGCAAGACTGACGATCCGTTCCCAATCTGGCATGAATTGGGATAACAGCGGCTACACCTTAAGTGTAAACGGCGCTGGAAACTGGACGCTACACCGCATTGGCACAAAAGTTGCAGAAGGTTCTGTAAAAGCAGATCCCGCTGGAAAATACAAGGTACAATTCATGGCCTTGGGTGAGGTAATCAGCGCTGCCATCAACGGTGAAAGTGTTACTTCCTGGACAGATGACAAACCAATGCTTTCTGGAAGAATTAAGTTAAGTTCTACCTGGAATCAGGTATATTTTGATAATCTTCTGGTAGAAACTGCACCTGGCGGCATTCCTTATGCCATCAGTATGGTAGACGGCCAGGATGATTGTGTTACTTATGAGGGAACCTGGAAAATTGACAATCCTGGTTCTGGAAGCGCTGATAACTGGTACCGTACGATTTCCACAACAGAAACTGCCAATTCCTCCTTTAGTTTCCCAATTAATGGATGTGGTTTTTCTATCCTTGGCAGCAATGATGGCACTGCAAAACTGGATATCTATGTGGATGATAACCGTGTAGCAGAAAATGCAGCCACGGTCAACGCACCTACCCGCGGAGAGACATATATGCTCTCAGGACTGGAATCCGGCGAACATACGATAAAGGTAGTGGTAAAATCTGGTAAACTCAATATTGACGCTCTCTATACACTTGGCGCTCGCCTGGCAGGACAGGAAGATGCTCTGGTATCAGTAAAAACAGATAATTTGCCTTCCATATCTGAAATCTTAAGCGATGGAAAAATAGAAAATCTGCCTTCCAAGGTAGAAGTACTTACTCAAGGAGGATCTACCGTTACCAAATCAATTATTTGGAATACTTCTGCAGATCAATTTGCAGGAAAAGAATTTGTGTCAGCATTTATCACTGGAACAGTACAAGACGGTGTCAATGCAATGGGGCTGCCTTTGACAGTCAGTCTTCCCGTTGGTATGGTTGTACCTTCTGGTACCTTATATTTTATCGACAGTGTGGAGGGAACTCCCAGCGCGAATGCCACTACAGAACCCTATGCTGCAGTTAAAAAACTTTTAGGCAGTCAGCTATTAAACAATGCTTCTGACCAGCTCAAAACTGACAACAATATGTGGGGATTAGTTGACACAGACGCCCAAACCAAAGGATATAATAATGATACCACTGATATGACAGCTACTGGTATTTATGGCAAAAACAATGAAACAGGTGAAACCTTATCCTATGCATTTACACTTCCCAAGGGAAGTTACAAAGTGATCTCTGCCCATCGGGACTGGTGGAGCAAAGATCGTCCGATGGCAGCCAGCCTGAACTATGATGGTAAGAAAATAGATGCTGGAACTATCAGCTTAACAACGAACACCAACAATTTAATCAACTCAAAAGAATTTACGCTTGACAGTCAGCAGCTTGTAACTTACACAATTACTTCCCAAGCAGGTCAGGCGCCTGTGATAAGCTGGCTTGCAATAGTTTCTTTGGAAGGAGCAGGACATACCCATATCTATACTTATCAAGACAACAAAGACGGTACCCATACTGCTACTTGTACCGCAGGGGACGACACCATAACAGAGGAACATTCCTATAAAAATGATAGCTGTGAAAAATGCGGCGCGAAAAAGCCAGAAGAGCACACTCATACATACACTTATAAGGATAACAAAGACGGTACTCATACCGCTTCTTGTACCGCAGGGGATGACAGCTTTACAGAAGAACATTCCTACAAAAATAATGTATGTGAAAAATGCGATGCGAAAAAGCCAGAACATACACATACATACACTTATAAGGACAATAAAAATGGTACTCACACTGGTACCTGTACTGCAAAAGATCACACCTTCACAGAAAAACATACTTTCAAAAATAAAGTATGTACCTTGTGTGGTGCAAAAGAGTCCACTACAACAATTACTTTGAAAAAGCCTACACTTTCCAGCATCACCAACACCGCAAAAGGCATTACCATAAAGTGGAAAAAAGTAACAAATGCAGCAGACTATCAAGTTTACCGCAAGACAGGCAGTGGAAAATGGAGTAAGGTAAAGACAGTAAAAGGGCTTTCCTGGACAGATACAAAGACAAAGAATGGCACCAAATATCAATATCGGATCTATGCTCACAAAGGAAGTGTCAAGAGTACTGCTTCTGCTGCTAAGACCATTTACCGTCTGGTGACAAAGAATCTTACTTCCGCTAAGAATCTCAAAGGCAAAAAATTAAGTCTGAAATGGGCTAAGAATACCAAAGCAAGTGGTTATCAGATTCAATATGCTACAAACAGCAAATTCAGCAAGGCAAAATCTAAGCTGGTTACTGGCGGTAAGAAATCCAGTATCACCCTCACAAAATTGAAAAAGGGTAAAAATTATTGGGTACGGATTCGCAGCTACAAAAAAATATCTAGTAAGACAAAATGTTATTCCGCATGGAGTAAGGTCAAGAAAGTAAAGATTAAGAAATAATCTATTCAAAAATACTTTTGGCATATTTATCTTACTGACTGCTGACAGAGATTTCAGATTCTATGTTGAGATGAGATAAGAATTAATATTAACAAGAAAGCCTTTCATTTATGATATTTGAAAGGCTTTCTTGTTTAAAAGTTCAATTTAATTGAGAAATTCAGACATATCATGTCTTCCTTTCATCATAGCTCTAATATTTCCTGTCTTGCCTGTAAAAGATCCGCACAAATTTTCGTACAATATGGTTGTATGTCGATAGATGGTTCTATCAAATCTGGTACCATTATTGTTATACAGCCCGCGGCATGTCCAGCTTTGATCCCATTTTCACTATCTTCAAATACTACACACTCTTGTGGCTTAACACCAATTTTTTCTGCAGCATACAAAAAGATATCTGGAGCCGGTTTGCCATGCTCTACTTCTGTTCCGCTGACGATTGCAGAAAAATAATCAGACAATCCTGCTGTTTTTAGATTACTTGTTATCTGTTGTATACTACTGCTACTTGCCACTGCGACTGGTATGCCTTTTTCCTGTAAAAGAGCCAATAATTCGGACACACCTTTTTTTACTGGAACACTCAAAGACAACGTTCTTTTGATCCTTGCCATACATTCTTCCATAATGATTCTTCCATCCAAAACATGATAATATCTCTCAATCACCTGACACATATATCGCCCATTTGTGCCAGATATTGCCTTTGGAAAATCCTGATCAAGTTCTATCCCTCTCTCTGTGGCAAGTTCTTGCCATACCTGCTGATAAATGCGTTCTGTGTCAAAAAGAACCCCATCCATATCAAAAATTGCACCTTTCATTTTCTTCTCCTTTTTTAATCTAATTTTGTAAAATGTTTTATCAAATTATTTTTACATAATAGCAAGGAATAATACTTTTGTCAATATGCAACAATTTTGAGTTTCCCAATTTTGCAATTCATAGTACCAAAGGTTTCCTAGATTCGCAGGCAAAAAATCATATAAAATGCATGATAGATTTTTTTCACTTTTCTGTGATATAATATTATTTTATAAAATAATTTTACAAAATAGGAAGGGATATTATGGAAAAAAGTATTACTCCAAACCAGATTAAACAAAATAACCGCAGTCTCATTTATCACTATATTTATAAAAACAAAAAAGTCTCTCAACAGGATATCTCCTATGATTTACACCTGAGCCGCCCTACTGTTACATCAAATCTCACTGCATTGGAACATGATGGCCTGATTCAAAAAAATGGTTTAATTGATACGGAATTTGTTGGTAGAAAAGCCTTTGCATATTCTATCATTGATGATTACCGCATCAGTATTGGAGTAGAAATATTGAAAAAAGAAGTGAAGATAATTGCAGTCAATCTTTATGGTGAAAAAATTAATCGCACAGTATACGAAATTAAATACGAAAACAAAGACTCTTATTACAAAACAGTATGCGCTCAAATAGTCAAGTTCAAAAATTCATGTTATATAGATGATGATGCAATTCTTGGCATTGGTTTTGCCATGCAGGGGCTAGTGACACCAGATAAACAAAACATATTGTACGGAAAAATCTTATCATGTACTGGTCTCTCAATTCAGGAATTTTCAAGACATCTTCCTTATTCCTGCACTTTTATCCACGATGCCGACAGTGCAGCTATTGCAGAATTATGGATTTCACCAGAACTGACAGACGCATTTTATCTCTCTTTAAGCAAGCACCTTGGAGCTGCTCTTATTTCCAAAGGTGAAATATTATCAGGAAAGCATGGACACAGTTCCACGATAGAACACATCCAAATGCAGTCAGATGGTCCTCAATGTTACTGCGGGAAACAAGGCTGTATGGAAACATTATTATCCATGACATCACTTCTTATGGAAACCGAAACTGCAGAAGAATTTTTTAAAAAAGTGCGTGATAAAAATCCTTCCACTGTCAATCGATGGGAAATTTTTCTGACTAACTTAGCAAAGGCTGTCAATATGCTCCATTTAATTTATGATACGGATTTTATACTTGGGGGTTATCTTGCCCCATATCTGTGTGAAGAAGACCTTATTTTTCTTCACAATAAAATTCAAGCGATGACACCATTTGCCGAAGCTCAAGATTTTCTTTTGATCAGCAAAATACCCAGACATAATATTTCAATCGGAGCTGCACTTCCTTATATTCAAGAATTTTTAAATAATCCTCTCATCTAAAAGATGATACGCGCTGGCAAAAAGACTTCTCTGTTTTGTAGCCCGCTGGCGCGTATCACATTTCTTATCTTTCATATTACATCGCGTATTATTCGCAAAAATTTCCATACCCTATTGACATTTCTTATTTTCTCTTTATAATATGTTTTGTTTATTATTATTAAACTCAAAAATCATTATTACTTTTATTTTATTATTATTAAACTTAAAAGTCATTATTACTTTACTCTAGGAGGCTGACTATGGACATTGGACATCGTATGAAAGAGTTGCGCATCCAGTATGGGCTGACCCAACAAGAGCTTGCCGACCGCAGCGAGCTATCCAAAGGATTTATTTCCCAGTTGGAGCGAAACTTGACTTCTCCCTCTGTGGGCACTCTGCTGGACATTATCCAATGCCTGGGCACTACTCCAGCAGAATTTTTTACCGACCAGGAACCGGAACAGCTTGTATTCCGGCAGGACGATTATTTTATCAAAGAAAAGGAAGATCTGCACCACCAAGTCAAATGGCTGATTCCAAACGCACAGAAAAATGCTATGGAGCCAGTACTAATGACATTAGCGCCACATGGGACTTCTGATACCCTGCTTCCGCGCGAGGCAGAAGAATTTGGCTATGTGCTTAAGGGCAGCATAAAACTATTTTATGGTTCGCGCTCTTATGCGGTAAAGCAGGGAGAATCCTTTTATTTGAAAGCAGAAAAAAAGCATTATTTAGAAAATTGCAGCAGCAGGGAGGCGGTCATACTCTGGGTTTCCACTCCCCCAAGCTTTTAGGAGGACGCCATGAGCAAACGACTGATTGATTTACAGCATATCACCAAATCTTTTGATGGACAGATGGTGCTGGACGATTTAAATTTATATATTCGGGAAAATGAATTTCTGACATTATTAGGACCTTCTGGATGTGGCAAAACCACAACCTTGCGGATTATTGGAGGTTTTGAGACACCAGACCAGGGTACAGTCATCTTTGACGGCAAAGACATCACAAAACTTGCCCCCAACGACCGGCAGCTTAACACTGTATTTCAAAAATATGCGTTATTTCCACATATGTCTATTGCCGAAAATATTGCCTTTGGCTTAAAAATACGCAAAAAAAGTAAGGCCTATATTGAAGATAAAATTAAATATGCACTGAAATTAGTCAATCTGGACGGATTTGAAAAGCGCAGTATCAACTCCCTAAGCGGCGGCCAGCAACAGAGAATTGCCATCGCCCGCGCCATTGTCAACGAACCAAAGGTATTGCTTTTAGATGAACCGCTCGGCGCTCTGGATTTAAAACTGCGGCAGGACATGCAATATGAATTGATTCGATTGAAAAATGAACTTGGTATTACCTTTGTGTATGTCACCCATGACCAGGAAGAAGCATTAACTATGTCCGATACGATTGTGGTCATGAATCAGGGCTATATTCAGCAAGTGGGCACACCTCAAGATATCTACAATGAACCAATCAATGCCTTTGTTGCTGACTTTATCGGAGAAAGCAATATTATTAACGGTACCATGATCGAAGATCGCTTGGTAAAGATTCTTGACGTTAAATTTCCCTGTGTAGATGAAGGCTTTGGAACGAATACTCCAGTAGATGTGGTAATCAGACCGGAGGATGTAGTACTTGTTTCCCCCGAAAAGGGCATGTTGGAAGGCGATGTCACCTCACTAATTTTTAAAGGTGTGCATTGGGAAATTGAGGTTCTGGCAAATGGCTATGAATGGCTGGTACAGACTACTCAAATGCACCCAGTAGGCTCTCATGTCGGAATATGGGTAGATCCTTTTAACATCCAGATCATGAACAAACCAGAATCTAATGATGAAAAGGCGGTGGAATCAGATGCGTAATTTAAAACGTCAGCTTTTGGCTGGACCTTATCTTTTATGGATGACAGGTTTTATCCTGCTTCCTGTGGCAGTCATTCTATATTATGCATTTACCACTACTTCAGGCAGCTTTACTTTTTTAAATGTTTCCTCCATTACATTTTCTGTACACCTGAAAGCTTTGCTTTTATCTCTGAAACTGGCTTTGATTTGTACAATAATCTGTTTGATTTTGTCCTATCCTTTGGCTATGATTTTAAACGGCATGAAAACCAAAAGCCAAGGATTTGTAGTATTCATTTTTATCCTGCCAATGTGGATGAATTTTATGCTGCGCATTCTGGCCTGGAAAATGCTGTTATCCAACAATGGGGTGATCAATTCACTATTTGGCACACTGGGATTGCCAAAATTGGATATCTTGAATACTCCGGCCGCGGTCGTTTTTTGTATGGTATATGATTTTCTGCCGTTTATGATTTTGCCAATCTACAATGCAATGGCACGGATTCAGGCAGATACGATTGAAGCCGCCAGAGATTTGGGCGCCGGAACTATCACCATATTTTTTAAGATTATTTTACCGCTTACTATGTCTGGTGTGGTCAGTGGCATCATTATGGTCTTTGTCCCTGCCCTGACTTCTTTTGCAGTCTCAGATCTCTTGGGCGGCGGCAAGGTATTGCTGATCGGAAATGTAATTGAACAGGCTTTTATGCAGGAATATAACTGGAACCTCGGTTCTGGGCTTTCTTTTGTGTTGATGATTTTTGTAATCGTCAGCATGGCTTTCATGAATTCACGGGGAGAGGAAGGAAGTACTGGTGTATGGTAACACTCCCTGATTCAAAATAACCTGAGATACCAAATAACTCAACCAGTTTAACGATTTAAAACTATAATAACACTGATATTATTGATAAGTATCTAAACCCAAAAAGGAGGTAAATTCATATGATCAGAAAATCTGCAGAACGGATTTATCTGTTTCTGATTTTCCTGTTTTTATATCTGCCCATTGGGGTATTGATTGTACTTTCTTTTAATAACTCCAAATCCAAGGTACATTGGGGGGGTTTTACTCTCAATTGGTACAAAAGACTATTTTCCAGCAGTTCTATTATGGAGGCCTTCTATACCACCATATTGATCACTCTTGCCTCCGCCCTGATCGCTACTTTGCTGGGAACTATGGCAGCACTTGGAATTGATGCTATGAAAAAACGTGGACAGGCAATAATGTTAGGTGCTACCAACATTCCGCTGCTAAACGCAGATATTGTCACTGGCATATCAATGATGCTTTTATTTGTTCGTTTTACCAGGCTTGGTATGAACACAGTATTGATTGCACATATTACATTTAATATTCCCTATGTGATCTTAAATGTATTGCCCAAATTAAAACAAAGCAGCCGTACTGCTTATGAAGCCGCACTAGATCTGGGCGCCACACCCTCATATGCCTTTTATAAAATTATATGGCCCCAAATTCTTCCTGGTGTACTCTCTGGCTTTTTAATGTCCATGACCATGTCACTGGATGATTTTTCTGTTACTTATTTCACTAAGGGTGCTGGTATCAATACCTTATCAACTATGATTTACACGGAAATGCGCAAAGGCATTCGTCCAGAAATGTATGCGCTGTCCACAATACTATTTTTGATTGCTTTGATATTGCTGCTGTTTTTAAATTATGGTCCAGCAGCGCGCAAAGAGCCTCATCATTAAAGAATAAGGTAATTACTTATTGAATGTTACAATTAGAAAAGGAGACGCGCTGATGAAAAAAACACGATTGTTTTTGTTGGTTGTTGTGTCTGTTTTTGGCCTATTAGCCGGATGCGGCAAAAAAGACGATCCCAACACTTTGACAGTCTTAAATTACGGAAAATATATGGAACCAAAAATTTTAGATATGTTTGAGGAAGAGACTGGAATTAAGGTGGAATATGAGGAATATATTACTCCTGAAAATATGTATACCAAATATAAGGCTGGTGCCATTGATTATGATTTGATCTGTACCTCTGACTATATGATTGAAAAGCTAATTCAAGAAGGTGAAGTTTTGGAAATAAATTATGACAAGATTCCCCTTACAGAAAATCTGGAACAGACTTACTTTGAGTTTTCCAAATCCTTCGATCCTGAAAATAAATATACACTCCCCTACTTTTTTGGAACAGTGGGCATTCTCTACAATAAGGATATGGTAGACGAAACAAAGGTCGATTCCTGGGATATTTTATGGGATCAGGAATACTCTGGACAAATTATTATGGCAGATTCTGTCAGAGACTCTTTCATGGTAGCTCTAAAACGCCTGGGCTATTCCTTAAACACTGCCGAGGAAGATAAATTAAGGGAAGCACAAAAATTGCTGATTGAACAAAAACCAATGGTCTATTCCTATCTGGTGGATGAAGCCCAAGATGAAATGATTGCTGAAAATGCGGCTATGGCTGTAGTCTACTCTGGGGAAGCGGGATATGCCCTGGAATATAATGACAAATTGGCATTTTCTGTGCCAAAAGATGGTTCTAATATGTGGATTGACTCATGGTTTATTCCCAAAAGCGCCAAGCATACTGAAAATGCAGAAAAATTTCTCAATTTCCTGTGTCGCGAGGATATTGCAATGCTAAATTTTGATTATGTATATTATGCCACGCCAAATACAAAAGTAAAAGCGGTCTTAGACCCCGCACTTCAGGAAAATCCTACTATTTTCCCACCCAAGGAAATCCTAGACAACTGTGAGGTTTTAAAGCCTCTGGATGATGAAACCACTATGAAATATAATCTCTACTGGAAAGAAATCAAATCGGCTGAATAAGCTATCTCACCAGGCATTCCAGAAAGAATTACAGCCCACTCATTAAAAAAATACGCGAAACTCCTATTTTTCTGGAATGTCTTGCATTTTTTTGTCTGACATGTTACATTGAGTTCCAACTTATGCCATACTTCCCGTTGCCAGCACAGCTCAGGAGGTATTTATGACATACGATTTATTTAAACAACATTTAGTGGATTCTCTCAGGGAATTCTTTCCTATTGATACCCAGATTGTCATTCGTCCGTTTTTTCATAATAACCAATTAGTACTGGACGGATTGACTATTTTGGAACCAGGCAGTAATATTTCCCCGACCATTTATCTGAATTTTTATTTTGAAAAATATCAAAATGGAACAGAACTCTCTTCCATTCAGCAACATATTCTGCAGTATTATCATCGTCATTGTCCAATTACACATATCGACACATCTTTTTTTACCAATTTTGATTATGTATATTCCCGAATCGTATACAAACTGGTTCACTATGAAAAAAACAGGGAATTTCTGAAAGAAATTCCCCATTTTCCCTATCTGGATCTGGCCATAATATTCTACTGTCTTGTACCAGAAGGACCTTACGAAAATGCATCCATCTTGATTTACAATCAACATCTGACATACTGGGAAATCCAACCAGAAGCTCTTCTAAACCTTGCCCGTAAAAATACACCTCTGCTGCTTCCCTGGCGCTGCGATTCCCTGGCAGAACTGATATTACCAGCTCTCGATGCTCTTTTAGTCAAGGAACAGCCTTGTGCAGAAGATCTGCTGAACGCTGAGACGATTCCCATGTATGTCCTCTCCAATGAACAACGCTATTTTGGTGCTTCCTGTATGCTTTATCCCCAAGCATTAAAAGAGATATCACAAAGGTTAAATGACAATCTCTATATTCTGCCTAGCAGTATTCATGAAGTGATCCTAATTCCCGCTTCGTTTGCCGATGATGCAAACGAACTCTCAGAAATCGTCCAGGAAGTAAATATCTCTGAGGTGGCACAAGATGAAATCCTCTCCGACACTGTCTATTATTATAACCAAAATACAGAGGAGATTTCTGTGATCTCAGGCAAGCTTTAAATACATTTTTTCATACTTTTTCGCTGAATTTTGCCAAGAATGGTCTGCTTTCATGCAGCGCTTCATCATTGCCCGCCATTCTTTGGGATGATTCTGAAATACATCATAAGCGTAACGGATAATCATCAGCATTTCCTTAGCATCATAATTAGCAAAGCTAAATCCTGTTCCAGTCTGCCAGATCTCGTTATATGCTTCCACAGTGTCCTTTAATCCGCCAGTTTCCCGAACAATCGGTACCGTTCCATAGCGCATACTGATCAATTGACTCAAACCACATGGCTCAAATTGAGAGGGCATCAGAAAAGCATCCACCCCGCCGTAAATCCTATGTGCCCGCTCTTCACTATAACCAACAGTTGCAGAAATCTGATCTGGATATTTACTCGCAAAATAGCGAAAAGATTCCTCAAAACGATTTTCTCCAGTTCCCAATACCGCCACCTGAATATTCATGGTATTGAGCATCTCCTCCATCACATAATTAACCAGATCAAATCCTTTCTGCTCTGTCATTCGTGAAACCATCCCAATCAGCATGACAGAATGATCCTGTCTCAATCCAAGTTCTTTCTGCAGGGCTTCCTTGTTTTTCTTCTTCTGTGTGATATTCCTAAGACCAAAGGGAACTGCCAGCTTAGTATCTGTCATTGGATTATATTCTTGATAATCAATGCCATTGACAATTCCTGACAACTTATCCGAAGCCTGTCTCATAACGCCTTCTAATCCCTCACCGCCTGCCGGAAATTGGATTTCCTGCGCATACGTCTCACTAACCGTTGTCACTTGATCTGCATATAAAATACCAGCCTTTAAAAAGTTTGTCTCATGATAAGCTTCCATAGCTTTATAACGGCAATTTTCTGGCAGATCTCGACAATTCTCTATATCATCAATGCGCCACCTTCCCTGAAATTTTTGATTGTGGATGGTAATAATAGTCCTCATATTCTGGTAAAACGGATTATTTTTGTAAAATTCCTTTAAAAATACTGGAATTAACGCCGTCTGCCAATCATGACAGTGAATAATATCTGGACAAAAATCCATCTCTGGCAATGCCGCCAGCACTGCCCTAGAGTAAAATGCAAATTTATTTACATCCTCAAAAATTTCATGATAGGGATTATCCCCCGCAAAATAATACTCATTGTCAATAAAATAATAGGTTATCTCGTCTTCCTTTGCTTTATAAATTCCTATGTACTCTTTTCCTCTCGGCATATCCGCATAAAACTCTGTCACTTTTGACAGTTTTTTCCTGTCGGTTTCTGGGATACATAAATATTTTGGCAAAATCACTCTCACATCAAATTTTTTGCTGTCTAAATATTTCGGCAGAGCACCCACTACATCTGCCAGACCTCCAGTTTTAATAAAGGGATTCCCCTCGGATGCTGCAAAGAGTATCTTTTTCATATGAAAACCTCCAACTTCCTGCGTGCATTGCAATTATCTTGAATGTTACATTCCTCTTTGCTGAAATGTAGATTCAAGAACACGCTAATCTCTTAACTTATATTCTAACCGAATTTTGTCCGCAATTAAAGCAATAAATTCAGAATTTGTAGGTTTTCCTTTGCCATTATGAATCGTATATCCAAATAATTCGTCAATTGTGTCCATTTTACCTCTGCTCCATGCCACCTCAATAGCATGACGAATGGCACGCTCCACTCGGCTAGGTGTTGTTTGGTATTTCTTTGCAATTCCAGGATAAAGGATTTTGGTTATGGAATTAAGCATTTCCATATCTTTGACTGACATAATAATGGCTTCTCTGAGATACTGATAACCTTTGATATGAGCAGGTACTCCGATTTCATGGATAATGTTTGTGACATCACTTTCCAGATTCCGACCTTCCAGATCCTGCTTTTTCTCATAGGCATTTACCTTGCGCATTTCATTTACCTTGCGCAGTTCTAAATTTCTTACATGCTTGATTCGGTTGATCACCACATTGTTGTCAAACGGCTTCATAATATAATAATCAGCCCCCATAGAAAACGCGTCTTCTGTAATTTTTTCCTGTCCAATTGCAGAAATCATGATAAATGCTGGATATTTTTTCATATTCTTGTCATTTCTGATCTTGTCCATCACTGTCAAACCATCTAATTTCGGCATAACAATATCCAACAATACTACATCTGGTTCCTTCCGCTTTATCATTTCGTATGCTTCTTCTCCATCTTTTGCGGTCCCCACAACTTGCAGTTCTTCATCACTCCTTACAATATCCCCCAATGCCTGCAACATTTTCTCGTTATCGTCTGCAATTGCCACATTTAATTTTTCCACGTTACATCCTCCTGTTATTTTTCCTGTTTTTCCTTCAAAAAAAGACGCCCCGACAAAATGCCATAACCTGCCTTATCGTCTTTCGACATTATAACATATTTGGACGTACCTTCAAGGAAAAGATTTCTCCGGTTTTCGACATCACAATACGGCTGCTCTCATAATAACACGAACCATGTCATTTGCGAACCCCCTTTCTGACACCTCTACTATAATAACGATTGTATAATTGTATTTTCTGTCGAACATTGTCGTATCATTTGAAAACTTTGGCACTTACTTTTTTCAACTAATCCCATTATTTTATGCTTGAACGACATTTCTATCATACTATGTGGCTATTTTACTCCAAATTTCCAATGATTTGTCTGAGCTTTTCAATTTGGTCTGTTGAGAGCTGTTTTCTGCCCAACAAAGCCACAAATAGCTTATCCGCGGAACCATCATAGACTTTATTGATGAGCTCATCCGTCTCCGCTTTTTGGATCTCCTCTTTTGGAATAAGTGCATGACACATGAAATTAGGTTCTGAGCGCTCAATCGCCCCTTTTTTAATACATCTTTTAATCAGCGTGTAAGTTGTATTTTTGTTCCAACCGACCTCTTCGCCAAGAATAACAGAAATTTGTTTTGCAGTGGAATCGCCTTCTCGCCAAAGTACATCCATCACCTTCAGTTCTGAATCAAACAGTTTATTGTCCATACCTCCACTCCTTTTACATGATTTACGCAGCCTCTATCTAATCCAAGACTACTATAGTCTTTTCAGATTGTCAATAAA
Organism: Lachnospiraceae bacterium; assembly: GCA_910575005.1. GTDB lineage: Bacteria > Bacillota > Clostridia > Lachnospirales > Lachnospiraceae > Petralouisia. The sequence goes on from CAJTCL010000017.1 coordinate 23,810, forward strand.
AAGAATCCTGTTGCACAGGATTCTTCTGTTAATTGTTTTAGGCTGTATTCAGATAGAAAATCATTTCTCTTACTGATATAGATTTGCTATCTATGATACGAAATATGTGAGGCATCTTCCATCTGATATAATTGCAGCTTTTTTATCATCTCAGCAACTGTATCATCAATCTCCTTTTCACCTGACAGATATGGTTCCCCACTCTCCAACATAGTTTCTATCACAATAGGATCTTCCATTGCAGGTATGGACAGATTTGTAATTTCTTGTTTTAATTTTTCAAATATTTCTTGTTTTGGCCAGGCAAATGATATTCCCAAATTATCAAATGTCTTTTTATATTGCTCCTGAAGCTCAGCTTGAGGAGGTTCTTTCGCCATATTTTTAAAGACATCTTGATTCACCGGAAAACCGGGAACAGAAATTATTTTTCCTGTAAATATTTGCTGTTCTTCCCTACTGAGCATAAATTTAATAAAATCTTTTGCAGTTTCTAAATGTGCAGCTTTGCTGTTTATCCCTGCCAGCAAAGAACTAAACACCTGTCTAGAAACAATTTGATAGTCCTGATTAAAATTCACAATATTGATCAATGTTCTGAAAGAAGAAAGATATCCTAAATTCATCGCTGTATTGCCATATTGAATATCACTTTCCATCAATTCAGTATCATCTAAGAATACATCTCTGTCAATCTCTGTATTCTGATCATCCTGAAAATAAAAATCGAAAGCCCACCCTGCTTTTGCTATTAATTCATCATTGATACTTTTTGTTTGCTGTAAAATCAATTTCAATTCTTCTTGGTCAATCGTCCCATCTTCTCTTTGGATTTTTTGCCAGTATACACTGATAATATAACGCAAAAGATCTTGGCCATTGCGATACATTGGGGGCATCTTTTCTGTATTTTGTACTGTTTTCCATAAATCTTCCACAGAAGAAACCTCTGTTTTCTGTGCTTGTTTTTGAACCAACGCTGGAATTTTAAAGGAAATTGGAATTACATATTGATGATTATCTTTTTGAAAGGCAGTAAAAATATTTTCAAATACCTTTCCTTCTTTTAGATCGGATTCCAAATCACTACTCAAATCCAAAAGAATTTCTTTCTCCTGATAAGATTTCCAGGGAAGATTATTCAAAATTAAAATATCCGGCCCATTGCCTGCCATAATTTCTGTATTTAAACGATTCATTACATCTGATTCCATCTCAGCACTGGATTCCTCCATCCCTACTTCATATTTTACCAATACATCTGGATATTTTAATTTGAAGTCTGATACTATTTTTTGAATTATATTATTTTTCTTTAGAGAATAGATGGTCAATTCTTTTTGTGGATATGCTGCCAACTCTTCATCATATTCATAGCGAAATAATTCTTTTTGGGAGGAAACAGAATTTTCCATAAAAACCAAGAATATATTTTTATTTACATAACAAAGTTTTTCTATATAATAATCAATATAATTTGAAAAACTGCTCAATTCCCCATCTACTAGTAGTTCTGTGAGAGCTCCCTTCTCGTCTGTCCCATAAATTCCCGATTTATTGCAGTAAAATAAGGTATTATTTTTCAGATTTACATCCATACATGCAGGGTTATGAGATAAAATTTCCAAATCAGATATTTTTTTCCCAGACTTTGAATCTATCACCTGAATCGCCTGACCATTTTCACCAATATAAAGCTTATCTCCATATACTGCCATCTTTGCAGGATTAATTTCTCTGTTCCATAACACAGAACCATCATTGAGATCACAACAATATAATTGGTATGTCATTAATTCTTCTGTTCCCAATTGTAGTATGCCATAGAGATTGCCATCTTTTGAGACAGCTATCTGTGTCAAACCGTATCCTTCTGCCAACTCTTCTGTCGCTTGCGGCAGCTCTATGATTATTTGATCTGTCTGCCACCCTTCTTTTGTCAGTTCTATTTTAAAATAACTATATTCCCCAATTGGATGCTGCAATTTCATGGGATCTTCTGCCATCTTTCCCACTACAGCAATAATATCCCCATGTTCATCAAAACATGCAGAAGCGACACGTTGCTCTTCTAAAAGCCAATCTGTTTTTAACTCCCTTTGCTTCCAAGAAGCGCCAAAATCCTTACTTTCATATAGATAAAAGCTGCCAGGATCATTTTCAAATAAGATTTGTATACTTCCATCCTCCATAGAAATTACATCAAATATCTTTTTGATTGTCATCGGAAAATCAATTTTTTCTTCTCGGTATCTGCCTTTTATATTCTCCTGAGCCACCGTCTTTTCATGGTATTCTCCAATGGAATCTCTTTGCTGTTTTTTATTTTCTGGAACAGTGCAGGATATGGCTGTAACAGAAAAAATCACCAAACAGATCAACAGACCTAACACTTTCTTCATATCTCTTCCTCCTTGTTGATTTTATTTGTTACATCATACTCTAAAAAATCTCTATTTGTCCTCTAAAAGTTCGTTGCTGCTCATTCCGTTTACTATTATTTGTGTGAAAAGTAATAAAAATTCCATACAAATAGAGGACTTTTAGAGAACTTCTGTGCTATACTAAAAATAGAAAATTTGTGTGGAGGATGTTATGAGAATTTTGATTATTGAAGACGACATCAGTCTAACTGAACTCCTCATTTACGGTTTGGAAGAAGAAGGATTTTCTATTGATGTCTGCCATGACGGGCAGGAAGGGTTACGCTTGGCATTGCAAAGCCTGCATGATATTATTCTGCTGGATCGGATGCTCCCTGGTATTCCTGGGGAACAAATATTAAAACGAATTCGCTTAGAAACTGTTAAGACACCTGTAATTTTTATCACAGCGCTTGGTGAATCCTCCGAAAAAATCAACGGATTGGATCTCGGCGCAGACGATTATCTGGTAAAACCTTTTGATATCGGTGAGCTGTCGGCGCGCATCCGCAGTGTTATGCGCAGAACGCTAGACCGCAGCAATCCTTTTTTACTTACATTTGGTGATATCAGCTTTTCAGAAAAAGAATTGAAAATAATCCATAAAGAACATACTGCCCTTTTATCCAAAAAAGAAGCAGAGCTGTTGTCCTACTTTCTTCGACATCCAGAGCAAGTATTGACACGCAGACAAATTATAGGAAATGTATGGGGGCCATATGCAGAAATTGAAGATGGAAATTTGGATAATTATATCTATTTGCTGAGAAAAAAACTGCATACTATACATACAAATTTAAAGATTGTAACCATTCACAGACAAGGTTACGCTCTAAAGGAAAAACAGGAGGATTTCCCATGTTCCGCAATATCCGCAGAAAACTCTCTTTGATTTGCTGTTTCTTTGCGGCAATTATTGTGCTAATCATTATTTTTTGTTGTCTAAAGGTTTCAGAAAAAAATATGTACCAACAAGAAAAAGCACTCTTTTTCCTGAAAAGCAATACCATTGCCTATGACCTGCAGACAGCTGAAAATATCAGTACCTCTTGGTATCATAGAGTTTCTGGCTTCCCTGAAAACATCCTTTATATAGAAGCAAACGGATCTCCCTCTTTACTCTCTGATATCATACTATCTGATTTTGAATATTCTCTGATAGATGAGATAAAAAAATATCAAAAAGATAACAAAAACCTTTCACATGCAGAGCAAATGCTCTCGGAAACCCAACAACAGTACTTCCAATATACAGAAAATGACAATCGTTTTTTGGTCATGAATACAAAATTCTATGATAAGAAAAAAGAAAACGAGATTAATTTCATCTATCTATACAACTTAAACGATTTTTTTCAAAATGTGCACACACAGCGCATTCGTTTTTTGCTAATCTGGCTTGTCTCCATCTTGTTCTTATATTTATTCTCCTATATATTTACTACCCATGTTCTCAAGCCAGTGATAGAAAATGACACCAAACAAAAACATTTTATTGCTGTCGCCTCACATGAACTGCGCTCTCCCTTAGCCGTTTTTAAAACTGGCCTCTCTATTTTGAAAAAGAACGCCGACACAGATAAAGAGGCACGTATCTGTCAATTGATGGACAGCGAAATGTCTAGAATGGAACGATTAATCGGCGATCTTCTCTGCCTAACCAAGACTCAGCAAGCTGTCTTAAACTTCCAATATGAGTCTATTAACCTTAATGATCTATTGAAAGACATTTATGAGAAATATCATGAGCTTGCCAAAAATAAGCATCTCACACTCACTTTATCTATAGCAGAAACCTGTAATTATAACTATGTTTGTGATTCACAGAGAATTGAACAAATGATTACCATCTTATTAGACAATGCTCTGTGTTATACTCCTGCTGGGCAGACAGTTACTCTAACTCTCTTTCGTTCGCGCTCGAAATATTATATACAGGTAATTGATACTGGAACAGGTATTCCCGACATAGAAAAAGCGAAAATTTTTGATAGATTTTACCAGTCTGACCGCTCCCATAATCAGAAAGAACATTTTGGACTGGGGCTTTCCATTGCCAAGGAAATTTGCAATGCACATGGCGGAAAGATTTCTGTTAGTAATACGAAAGGTGGCGGCAGTACCTTTACGGTAAGACTGCCACTGAAATAGTATGAAAATACTGTCTTTCATTTCTCCTCATTCCTGCAATCTTTATTCTACAATAATAAAATATTGACAGACAACGTAACATGTGTTTAAATATAATTAAACATTTAAACAATTGTTTAATTATTAAAAAATGTTTATAGGTGAAAGCAGAAAACAGAAAGGATAACATGCAAACACACATCTTTCACACTTTGTGTTTGCACCTCAAATGAAAATACAAATATTTTCACTGGAGACTAGGTAAAAAAATGAAAAAACTTGATTTACCACATAACCACGGACAAAATATAACAATCGCCCTTGCACAATTACCTACTGTGGAAGATTGTGAGATGGTTGCAGAAATATTTAAACAACTCAGTAATGGAACTAGGTTACGAATATTATGGTTGTTATGTCATTGCGAAGAATGTGTCAGTAACATATCTGCGGCAATGGAAATGAGTGATCCGGCGGTTTCCCATCATCTAAAAACCTTAAAAAATACAGGATTGATCGTCAGCAGGCGTGAGGGAAAAGAGATATATTATAAACTTGCAGACACACAAGTGGCAAAATATATTCATCAAATCTGCGAAGAAATTTTTGAGATCAAATGTCCTTTAGAATAGGAGGCTCATATGATGTATCAGATATTAGCAATGTTGATTTTAGCAATATTTTATACCTTCTATTTTGCAAAAATTATCATTCTCAAGCAACAATCCATTAAAACAAATCAGATGGGAATTGGAAAGAAACCCAAGGAGGTATTGCACATTGAACGCATTATGGGATTTGCAACAGTACTTACCGCTATCTTTGATATAGGCAGCATCTTTCTGGTAAAACAATTTCCTGCAAATGGATTTAGGATTATAGGGATAGTGCTAGGGATTATAGGCGTAATGTTTTTTGTGTTAGCAACAATTACAATGAAAACTAGCTGGAGAGTTGGAATCCCAGAAGAGAAAACATCCCTAATTACAAATGGTATTTACAACTGGAGTAGAAATCCTGCGTTTGTCGGATTTGATTTATTATTTCTTTCTATATGCCTTATGTATTTTAATATTTTGTTAGTATGTGTCTCTGTCTGGGCGGCTGTAATGTTACATCTTCAAATATTACAGGAGGAAACTCATATGTATCATATGTTTGGGGATGAATATGTGCAGTATACAAAACAGACTCTAAGATATTTTGGAAAAAAAAGATCTGATACCAAGGAGAGATTGCCATGAATTTTATATATTTTGGAGATAAAAGCAATAAATCAATCCTATTTATACATGGAATGGCTTCTACCGCAATGCTATGTTACGAACCGATCTTAAATTATTTATCAGATTATTATGTAATCTTGGCGGAAGTGGACGGTCACAGCAAGCAATTGGGTGAACTTATCAGTCTTGAGAAAAATTGTGATGAGATAGAAAACTTCATACGAACTCATTTGTCCGGTAATTTATATTGTTTATCTGGTTTTTCTATGGGGGCAACAATGGCAGTTGAAATCATTGGCAGAGGTAAGGTCAATGTGGAAAAAACGCATCTAGACGCGGCATTTTTGGTAAAAATGGGATTGCTGGCGAAACCATTTACAAATATTTTTTGCAAGGTTATCAAACGGATTAAAAATCAACAAACCATTCCCAAATTTCTTCTGGACTCTGCTATGGGAAAAGATAACAATAGTATTACTGAGATGCTATATTCGGATATTTCTTCTGGGACTATAAAAACAGCCTGTAAATTCGTATACACTTATAGCATTCCTGATAAAATAGGCGATTACAAAGGAACCGTACTATTCTGGCGAGGTTCTAATGAGCATTATCCAAGGAAAAGTGCTATTCTATTAAAAAGATATCTGCCTAATTTCATGGATGTTGAGATTGAAAATATGGGACATGGACAGTTTTTACATGAGCATAGTGAAAGATATGCAAAAGAATTGGTGAACTATCTACAAAGTTGATGTTTCATCTGTTTATACTTGTATATTCTTCTCTGAGATTTTTTATCTTATGGGAAATTCTATTAAATTTTCCATAAGATAAAAAATAACACCACTACTTCAATAACCAGTAAAATCATTAGAACAGGCAGCAACGCTGGCCAAGCTAAGACAGCCCCCGCCAGTAACAGCATCGTCACTGGAACAATATATTTCCGCGGATGATGCCACAAGTCACTCTCAATTTTCCAGGCTCGGATAGGAAAAAACCATTCTAAAAGTACCGACAAAACTGCGCTTTGCAGAGCAAAGAAAACAGCGGCAAATATCATAGAAACAGTGACACTGTTATTTTGTATCTGTAAGCTGCAAAGAAATATCACATCGGCAGCCATATTGCATAAAAATAAAAACAAACCATATGGAATAAAAAACGCTTGTTTTTGGCCAGGCAGGAAACGAACTGCCTGCTCTAAATCCCTGTCACAAGACAGCAAGATACAGACAGGTGTATTTAAGGATAAAACCGCAAATCCTACCGGAACCACAGTCAGACCTCCGATTTCCCCCAAAAAATAGGGCAAAACCAGGGCTACACACCACATAACAAAAGTATTGATCAAATAATTTTTGTGGAAACCAAGATATCTGAAAAAATATCTCCATAAAGAACCACTCTTCTGTCGCTTTGCAATATAACTTTTCTCACTCTCCTGCCTATAAAAATCATATCCATCTGCCCTTCGCAAAATCAGGACAGTAAAAATACCATTCATAACCAATAACAGTATCAGCCAAGTTTTATTTCCCAAAAGAACGATGGCCGTGATTATAGAAGCGGCCCAAAAAACTGCCACATACCTTTTTTTCAGAGAATATACTGCTGCTGCCATGAGAACAGCATGTATCACACAGACGAAAATTCCGAGAATTTCTATAGGTTTCCAAATAGAAACAGCTAGTAAAATAGATAAAAGCGCCGCGGTCTTGGTAAAAATAGTATAGACTCCCAAAATGGCAACATAGGAAAAGACAAATTCTTGGTGCAGGGAAGGAAGCATCAGCATATGCTGCATTTCGACAAAGATATCTTTGGAAGAAAGAGCCTGACACATTACACCAGCCGTAAAAGTGCTTACCATTAAGATTCGGATAGCTGGGGCAATCTGCACTTTCCAACCAGCAATATACAGTCCCAAAAATACAATTAGATCAACCAAAAGCGTCTGAAACAGCCGCTCATATTTTGCTCCAAATAATTTTTTGGCGAACGCCTTACCCGTCATTTTCATCATGCAGAGCCTCCCGAATATCTGTGGCACTGATCTGCCCATGCCCAAAAGTCTGCTGGATTCTCCCATGCTCCAGAACAAATACTCGATCAGAAGTCAGCGTAATACTCTCCAAAATATGGGAAGAAAACAGGATAGTCCCATACTCCTTATATCCCAAAATCTTCTGATACAAGTATTCTGTGCTTTGGAAGTCTAGTCCATTGACTGGCTCATCCAGAAACAGCAATTTGGGCTTTAGCGCAAAGGCTGTAATCAAAAATGCTTTTTTCTTGTTTCCGGTAGATAAATCTTTTAATAAAGTGTCTGTATACGCTTCAAAATGAAATCCCTGTATCAATTCAGTTAAATTGGGCACTTCTTTTCTATAAGCAGAACATACATAGGACAGATATTCTCGAAATGTAAAATATGAAAAAGAATTGTCCTCGGCAAACACAGTATAACGGCAAAGCTTAAAATCCTGTTTCCTAAAATTTACGGTGGAACCACAAAAACAGATACGATCCGCATGGAAAGTAGGATGCAGACCAGACAACACTTTTAAAAATGTCGTTTTGCCAGCTCCGTTCAACCCGATCAGCCCTGCTACTTCATGTTCAGCCAATTCCAAAGAAAAATCCGAAAGTATTATTTTCTCGTCATTGTACCACGCGCTTAAATTTTTAATCGTCAAAAGCGCTGCACTCATTTTACCTGCCCCCTCTGTTGCCTTTTTCTTTTTTCCATACTGCGTAAGCGGAATACAGAAACGCACCTGCTAAAATAAGATAAAGAATTGTCATCTGAAAGCTCCCAGATACACCACATATAATGGCTGTGACCAGCCAAATCAAACCTATTATTCCACGAATATATATATGACGCATTAACATTTACCTCCTTCCTTACTGTCCGCAGTCCCTTACCTAAATTGCAACTCAATTACCCTTCAAATAATTTTCTATCTTTAAAAGAATATGTCTGGTCATCTTTTATATTCATGTCTGTATAATTAGATACTGCTTCATTTAAGTGATCAACAATCACTTGCTCAGCAGGCTTATTTTGTATCAAGAACCAAACACATACGATTCCAATCAATACGATCCTATTATAATAAGTCGCAGCTCCTTTTTCAAAACAACACCCCTAAAGTTTATTGTCTCCTGCCATTCAAGTTCACAGTCCTTTGCTGACTAAAATTTTGTCAAACTTCTTTTCTGAGAGGATTTCATGGGTCACAAACTGACCGTCATAAAAAAGGGAAAAGGTGGTAAATGGCGAGGGCGCATTCTGCGCATCCAATATACATATATCCTTTTGCCTCAATGGGTGCCCAGGCATATTATGCAGGTATGTACTCAATAAAACATTTCCCCCGAACATTCCCTTTTAAAAAAACAAGTCCCTCGTCCAGCCTATTTTCAAGCCAATTCTTTTTAGACATAACCTGGATATCTTTGTTGTTCGATATTGCACAACAGATATGTTCCTGTTCAATATTTTCATGTGTTAATTTGACAAGTTCCACGATTCATTCCCTCCAATTTGAAGCGATAATCAACCTAACCATTCATTATAATAAGCAATTACTCCTAAAATTGCACCGATTACCATTGCTGTCCATGTTGTAACAATGATTATTGGGTTTTCCTTCATCAGTTTTCCTAATTCTTTTAAATCGTTCAATGTAATCTCTCCTATTCTATCAATAAAATATTATTCTGTTTTCGGTATTATAAATATCCGTAGTCAACTCCAATCTTTCCTACTTAACAATTTTTGAGTATTCCAAAGACAACCACTTGTTCTTTCATTGATATTTTTTCAACCTGATAACCATATTTCAAAAGTTCTTTTTTGTATTTTAGAAAAGAGTGGTCTATTGGGATTCCAACTATATCCTGTATTTCTGAAAATGTCAACTTAAAAGATTTACTTCTGTTATGGTTCACATATTCCCATAATGGATCATATTTACTCATTGTATTTTCCCTTTTAAGCAGAAAGCCTCACCATGCTGATTCTTTAATAAACAATATAAACATAGCAAAATAAGTTTCATGGTTCGTTTTCTCCCTATAATTCTCTAAACATCTTAAAATCTTTATTCCGTATTTCTTTTTTTATTATAAATACTGATAATGGTGTTGACAATACATAATAGTATAAAGAGGCCTGTAAAGTTAATCCAAATATCTCTATAAGCTGTTTTCGCTAACTCTTCCCTTAATCCGCTAAACCAGACATATACAAATGCTAATAATTGAGATGGCACATATGCAATCAAATATCTAAAAATCAATGGTTTTACAGGCAAAGCTGTACATAAAATAAATGCTACCATACCAATCAAGAGAATAATAGCCCTGTCTAATTCATGCCAATTACCGCTCGGATCCTCATAGACGCCATTGCCAAGATATAAAACACTATTTAATAATGTAATTACTGTATATATAACCGAATAAATTGATACAATATTTATCCATTTTTTCTTACTCATTTTTCCTCAACTTCCAATATTTTGTTCTGTTTCATACTTCATAGTATTCCCTTCAAATCGCAGTCTGTACAACAGCCTATGTGTTTTATTATAATCTTTCTGATACATAAAGACAAACTATTTGCTGTAAAATGTTTTTCTGATGCCGTGAAATGTATTTTAATTATTCCGTGTTAATAGGCTTTCGCCACATAAATTCAAAAACTCCATGTGATTCTTGCTGCCAGTAGCAGAATCACATGGAGTTTTTGTCTTTACCTGGCTCAATGCTTTAACATATTTTCAATAAATATTCCATATCCTTTGGTGGCGTCCTGCACAAATTGAACTGCTCCCTGTCAAGTAGACAATTGAAAAAATATAAATTTTTCCTGCCAGTAGATTATCTGCTGGGAGTTTTTATGCAGCTTGCAAGTAAATTTCATGTTTTTCCATAGGCGTTAAAACCCTAAGACCTTTTTGCAAGCGTTTATTGTGGTAGTAATCTATATAATCCTCAATCATTTTTACAAGTGTTTCGTTTGTTCAATTCTTTATATTCCATCTGCAACTTTCTGGATGTATTTCCTTTTATATACTGCACTAATTTGCTCGCAGACAAATGGGGCGGCACCGACACCAGCAGATGTTCTCGCATCGTCTGTCGCTAATGTGTCCGCAATCATCTGAAGAGGCTCATAGATTGCATCCTCATATCTCGCTATGTAACTGTTGGCGTATAGTCATTGTTGACAAAGGTAGTCTCCCCCTGCACATATTTTGCGATACAATCCCGTCTTTGACAGTTAAAAAAAGAAAAAACCACTATACCCCTTATATTTACTGGAGTATAGCAGTTTTTTACTTTGCCACGGACTTTGGTAATTTATTCCCGCCCTTTACTTTTTTTGAATGGTTTTCATCTTACTTTTTGTTATGAACTGATAATCTGTTCGAAAGCCGCAGGCATCATGAAGGGCATCCGTAATCATTTCCCGTTTGTTTGTATGTTGGGATAAATCCCTGTTCTTGAACTTCAACAAAATTCATTGCTTTCAAGGTATCTAACAATTCTTCACAGGTGTATTTTGAATCCAGTTTTTTCTCAAGAAATCGGTAGATCGTCAATGCAAAGAAACAAATCAGAAAATGTGCCTTAATGCGGGTTTCATCATGCAGATAAACCGGTCTGGCTGAAAAATCCATTTTCATGATACGAAAACATTCTTCGATCTGCCATCTACCTTCGCTGACTTTTAAAATATCACCGACGGCATTCTTCGATTTGGATGTGGTAACTCTCACAGAAGACACATCATTTTCCTTATTTTACTATACATTACAATAAAGCACCATAGAACAGAACAAAAAATTTGACAAAAAAATACAGGTTTTATGCGACCTGCAAGTACTTTTTCTATAATTCAACTGTCAAACTCCTGGGACCATTCATGCGTTTGGCGTGGCAAAAGAATAATTGCTCTTGCAATTTTTGTACAGACATAGTATAATTAAACACGAAAATTTTATAAGACAGTTCGTGACCATCCTGTCTCTAAACAAAACTAGGGATTTGAGAAAACGGCCTTTTTCTGTGCTTTGCACTGGGATATGCCGTTTTTGTGCTGCCGTTTACAGCAGCAAGCAGGAGTCTTTGCCTGCAAAGGGTCGCTTTCACGACATTTGTTTTTTAACTGTCAGAAAGGATAATTTATGAAAGATTTTAACCCCAACCGCTATGCGGTAATCACAGAGAAAAACCCCCGCGAGATCGTTATGTTACGCGGACATGGATGCAGTTGGAGGCGCTGCCGTTTTTGTGACTATCATCTGGATTCCTCCACAGATGAAACTGCAAATTTTACATTAAACAGAGAACAGCTTTTAAAAGTAACTGGAGTACATGGAAAACTTGAGGTAATTAACTCTGGCAGTTTTGTAGATTTGGATGAACAAACTTTAAATCTGATTGGCGAAGTTAGTCAGAAGAAACAGATTTCTCAGGTACATTTTGAATGCCATTGGCGGCACCGGGAATCAATTAAAGATTTCCGAAAACGTTTTGCTGATTTGGGAATCGAATTAAAAATCAAGACGGGGGTAGAAACATTTGATTCACTGTTTCGGGAAAGTTATCTGGATAAAGGCTTTGATGTTGACAATCCTGAGGAGATTGCAAAATACTTTGACGAAGTATGTCTTTTGATGGGAATCCCTGGTCAGACGGTAGATCATATGGAGCAGGATATTCAGATCGGACTTGCCCATTTTGAACGAATCTGCATCAATATCATGCAGGAAAATCGAAAACCGATTAAACCAGATCCAAAGGTGATCGCTGCCTTTGCCAAAGAATTGTACCCCAAATACATAGAAAACTGCCGTGTGGATATTTTGATGGAAAATACTGCCTTTGGCGTAGGAGGTGTGGTAGAACATGCAGAATGAAATACTTTTGATCTTATCTCTCTTTCTCACTTACGCTGCTGTACTGTTTTTATTTAAATTATTCAAGGAACAAGGGCTGTATCTGTGGACCATTGTGGCAACGATCGCCGCAAATATTGAAGTGCTGATCGTTATCAATGCCTTTGGCATGGAGATGACGCTTGGAAATATTCTCTTCGCCTCGACCTTCCTGGTGACAGATATCCTCAGTGAACTTTACGGCAAAAAGGAAGCCCAACATGCTGTATGGATGGGTATTGCTACCTCAATAGTATTTATTTTCATCAGTCAATCCTGGATGCTGTATCTGCCCAATGAAAATGATTTTGCCTCCCCTGCCATCCGCACAGTATTCTCCAATACGCCGCGGCTGATGATTGTTGGGATTGTAGTGTATGTGATTGTGCAGCTCTTTGATGTATGGGCTTACCATAAATGGTGGGAATTTACCAGCCAAAAATTTGGCGACCGCAAGAAATTTTTGTGGCTGCGCAACAATGGCTCTACCTTAATCTCTCAACTCTTAAATACCATACTATTTACTTGGGGGGCTTTTGTCGGCACACACAACACAGAAACGCTGATTTCCATCGCATTTGCCAGTTACCTTATTTTTATAGTCACTAGTCTGGCAGATACGCCTTTCGTATATCTGGCACGGTATCTCAAAGAGAAAAACGATACATATGCCAAAAAATAAAACTCAACAATTCGGGCTTGTCTGAAAACTGCTTTCAGACAAGCCCTATCAATTCATAAATCTTATCCTAATTCCAGCATCCGCTCTAATGGTTTCTTAGCCCGAATGCGCATATCTTCTTCCATTTCAATGGTATTTGTCATTTGTTCCAATGCCTCAGCCACTTTCTCTAAGGTGATTCGCTTCATATTAGGGCAGAATTGCTGATGTCCTGCCGCATAAAAATGTTTGTCTGGATTCTTGACCTTCAATTCATATAAAACACCCAGTTCTGTACAAATAATAAATTCGTTTGTCTTGCTGGCTGTGGCATAATCAATAATTCCTGATGTGCTTCCTATATAATCGGCAAATGCAAGCACACCCATTGTGCACTCTGGATGTACCAGGATCTCTGCACCAGGGTGATCTTCCTTAGCCTTTTTGACATGCTCTGCTGAAATACTTGTATGTACATGACAGTAACCATCGTTAAAAATAAAATGTTTGTCTGGGACTTGAGAGGCCACATAGCGTCCCAGATTCTCATCTGGGATAAAATAAATATGCTGGTTTGGCAATGCTTTTACAATCTTTAAGGCATTGGAGGAGGTGACACAGACATCTGAATGCGTCTTTAACTCTGCGGTAGAATTGATATAACAGACCACGGCAAGATCTGTATATTGATTGCGCATTTCTTCAATCTTATTGAAATCGGCCATATGCGCCATCGGACAATCTGCCTGCATATCTGGCATCAATACTGTTTTCGCGGGATTGAGAATTTTAGCGCTTTCTCCCATAAATGATACTCCGCAAAATAAAATGGTATCTGCCTCTGCCTTCGCCGCAATTTTGCTCAGATAAAAGGAATCTCCCACATAGTCGGCAATCGCCTGTACCTCATCATTGACATAATAATGTGCTAAAATCACTGCATTCCGTTCTTTTTTCAATTCTTTGATTTTATCTATTGTTGACATATTTGTTCCCGCTTTCTTTTTTAGATGGAAAATCCAACAACATTTTCCTATTTATTTACTATCACATAAAACCACTCTTATGACAGTCACTAAACCCATTCACAAAACTTCTCTTTCAATGAACATCTCAGCTTTATCCCCAGTTTGTCCATTGTCAGATCCAAGGCTTCCATTGTCTTTGTCATATCACTGACATTGGCGTTGCTTCCCATATGGCCAATGCGGATTACCTGGCCCGATAAGCTGTCAAACGACCCTGCCAGCAAAATATTATGCTCCTCACGCATTACTCGTAAAATATCCTTGGCAGTTGTTCCCTGCGGCACATCAAACACGGTCACTGTATTGGAAAATCCGGTTTCCAGGTGCAGCTTTAATCCTGCTTCTGACAGCGCCTTGCGACATGCCTCACCAATACGGGCATGTCGTGCAAGTATTCCCATATCCCCTGCAATATTATCCAGTGCAGCACGCAATCCGTATATATCACTAATGGGCATGGTATATGGAAACCATTTCGACTCATAATACCCCTCAAACGCCTTTAAATTGGCATAAAAAGAGGCAATCGGTGTTTTCCTAGCTGTCATTGCTTCTTTGGCTCTGTCGCTGATTGTCACAAATGCCAACCCTGGAGGCGCAGACACGACTTTCTGGGAACCACCGCAGAGAATGTCAATCCGATAATCATCCACGCGCACATTCTCGCCAAACATAGCAGAAACAGAATCCACCACTGTCATAATCCCATATCTGTTCAACAGTGGACAGATTGTCCCAATATCATTTAAAATACCACTTGGCGTATCACAGTGAATCAAGGTGGCATATTTGTAATTATGATCTTTTTCCAAAAAGCCTTCCAAGGCTAAAGGAGCAATGGGATTCTTGTCATCCACAGTATAAAGTCTCGGCACCCCGCCATATATTGATACCAAGTCTGCAAATCCTTTTCCAAAAACGCCATTGTCAAGTACCAGCACCCGATCACCAGGTTCTGTCAGAGATGCACATGCCGCTTCCAGACCTAATATTCCCTCTCCGCCTAAAATCAAAGTTTCATTGTATGTATGTACAAGAGAGCTGATCAATTGACATGTCTCTCTGTAAAACTCTACAAACGCCTCATCCAGATCTGGATTGGTACATTCCTGCGCCCGTGCCAGGCGAACATTCTTTTTTACCTGGGTAGGTCCAGGAGTCATTATTTTATACATTCTATATCTCCTTTTCAGAAATAATCTTTAGAGCGTGTTTGGAAATTCCTTCCAGACACGCTCTAAAATGGATAAACCGGTTTCACACTTCCTCTTATCTTCAAGGTAGAAGGCACAACTATTTTTAACGGAAGCATATGTTCGGAGCGGGTAGCTCTCTCTAAAAGCCATACCGCATTTTCTGCCATCTCCTCAATATGAATACCTATCCCAGACATCTGCGGCTGTGTCATAGTTGCCAAAACGGTGTCATTATAACTTAAAACACTAAAATCCTCTGGCACTTGATAACCCATGATCTGAATTGCCCGCAATACACCCATAGCGGCTGTCTCGTTAAATGCAAAAAATGCAGTCGGCCTGTGCTCTGCATCCTTTATGTTTTTCACATACTCCATCACCCGTTCGGCCGCATCCTCTCCTTGTTTCTCTGTCTCCAATAAGAAACCTTGCAGTTCTATTTCTTCACATTGCTCCAAATAATCCATAAAAAATTTTCTTCGCAGCTCCAATGCTTGTCTACTGGTAGAATCTGTGGAAAATTCTGGTCCCACAAATACAATTTTTCGATGTCCCTCATCCATTAGATACTCCATTCCCTGACGAATGCCCACTTCATAATCTGGTATTACAGAACAAAATCGTTCAGGATAAGGAGAAGAATCCACAAACACAATTCTAGAAGAACATTTTCTCATTGCGGCAATCTGATCCTCCCGAAATTGCCCGATTGCCAAAATTCCATCCAGCTCTCTAGACACTGCACTCCGATAACACCTTTCCTCTGGATCAAATTGCATGACAAATGTTTCCATTCCATTGGAAAAACAACATTTTTCCACATCACTTTTTAAATAGAGATAATAAGGATCCTTTCCCGAATCCTGAGTGGCGTCCATTTCCACTATCCCAACCTTCAAATACCCCTCTGGACTAATTTTCTTGTTTGCAAGATGTTTATTTGAATACTCTGCTCTTCCTGCTGCTTCCAGGATCATCTTACGGGTACTCTCTGTCACTTTCAAGGTCTCATCTTCATTCAGTACCCTGGAAATAGTAGCAATCGAATATCCTGTAATCTCTGATAATTCTCTTAATGTTGCCATATTAGTTACACTCCGTTGTTAATCGGTGCAGCCAACACTGTACCAGTAACACTAATCCATTTATGTCAAATTCACTGACATAAAATATACCTAGAACTATGGTAACTATTCAGCCCCCAAGCCAAAGAGCTGTCAAACGCCTTAAAAGATACTTTCATCTATGTCCTGGGGATGATCATCCTCATAAAAATGGAAATTCAGGCTCTTACAAATTAATTTGAAGATCCTGATTTCCCATTTTTATGGGGTTGTGAATAGTTACAAACTATTTAATTATTCTAACCTTAAGTACACCTTCAATTCCCTTAAGCTGTTCTACTGCTGCCTCTGTCACAGGGGAATCAATATCCAGCAAGGAATAAGCATAATCGCCACGGCTTTTATTGGTCATATCAGAAATATTAATATTATTATTTCCCATGACTGCTGTGTATTTGCCAATCAAGCCTTTGACATTCTTATGGAGAATCGCCACACGACCTTCAGCAGCGCAGACACCCATATCACAATTCGGGAAGTTTACTGAATTGCGGATATTGCCCTGCTCCAAATAATCCATCAATTCTTCAACTGCCATCACTGCACAGTTATCCTCAGATTCTTCTGTGGAAGCCCCCAAATGCGGAATTACAATACAGCCTTCTTTACCTGCTGTAGTGCTGTTTGGGAAATCGGAGACATATTTCTTTACCTTACCTGCTTTTATTGCATCAAGAATTGCTTCCTCATCTACCAATAAATCTCTGGCAAAATTAAGGATCACTACACCCTCCTTCATCATTGCAAAGGCATCCTGATTTAACATTTTCTTTGTGCCATCTAAAAGCGGCACATGAACGGTAATATAATCACATTCACGATAGATGTCTTCCAAATTACTGATGTGTTTGACACTTCGAGACAGATTCCATGCAGCATTGACAGAAATATATGGATCGTAACCATACACTTCCATACCAAGATGCGTGGCAGCATTTGCCACCTTCACACCAATGGCACCAAGACCAATCACACCTAACTTTTTCCCACAAATCTCACAGCCTGCAAATGCTTTCTTTGCCTTCTCTGCATCTTTGCCAACTGTCTCACTGTCTTTATTCTCCAATACCCAATTAATTCCTCCGCTAATATCACGGGAAGCAAGCAGCATTCCAGCAAATACCAGCTCTTTTACTCCATTGGCATTCGCTCCTGGAGTATTGAACACCACAATTCCCTGCTCTGCACATTTGTCAAGCGGGATATTATTGACACCTGCACCCGCTCTGGCAACAGCATCCAATCCTTCTGGCAGTTCCATCTCATGCATAGCTGCGCTTCTCACTAAAACTGCCTGTGCTTCTTTGATTTCTTCTGTTTTTGTATAGTTTTCACCAAATAGGTCTAAGCCTACATTGGCAATTGGATTTAAGCAATGATACTGAAACATCTTAATTCTCCTCTTCAAACTTTTTCATAAATGCAACTAATTTTTCCACGCCTTCTTTGGGCATTGCATTATAAATGCTGGCGCGCATACCACCGACACTTCGATGTCCTTTCAGATTTACAAAGCCAGCTGCCTCTGCCTCTTTGACAAATTTTGCGTCCAGTTCCTTATCTCCTGTCACAAAAGGTACATTCATCAGAGAACGATCTTCCTTTTTCACCGTTCCTTGGAAGAGCTTGCTCTGATCAAGGAAATCATATAAGATTTTCGCTTTCTCCTCATTGCGCTGTTTCATTACCTCTAAGCCGCCCATCTTCTTAATCCATTGAAATACCTTGCCACAGACATAGATACCATAAGCAGGCGGTGTATTATAGAGGGACTCTGCATCTGCATGAGTCTTGTATTTTAACATGGTTGGTGTCCCCGGCAAAGTGTCCTCTGTAATCAAATCCTCACGAATAATGACAATTACCACGCCTGCCGGCCCGATATTCTTCTGTACACCTCCATAGATGATACCATATTTCGTCACATCTACTGGCTCAGATAAAAAGCAGGAAGAAACATCAGCTACCAATGTATGTCCTTTGGTATTGGGCAGTTCTTTGTATTTTGTTCCATAAATCGTATTATTCTCACAGATATAGACATAATCTGCATCCTCTGGGATATCCAAATCAGAACAATCTGGAATATAGGAGAATGTCTCATCTTCAGAAGAAGCTACCTTTACAGCCTCCCCAAAAAGCTGTGCTTCCTGATATGCCTTCTTTGCCCATTGTCCTGTAACAATATAGGCTGCCTTCTTATTTTTCATCAAATTCATAGGAATCATCGCAAACTGCTGAGAGGCTCCACCCTGTAAAAATAATACCTTGTAATTATCTGGGATATTCATAAGCTCTCTCAAATCAGATTCCGCCGTCTTGATGATATTGTCATAAACCTTAGAGCGGTGGCTCATCTCCATCACGGACATACCGCTGCCCTTATAATCCAACATTTCCTCTGCTGTTTCACGCAAAACCTCTTCCGGTAAAACGGCCGGCCCTGCGGAAAAATTATAAACTCTACTCATTATTTTTAACCAAGTCTCAAACGAAAATGCCTACATTTTCATTTGAGGCGCAAACACAAAGGGCGAAAGTTGTGTGTTTGCATTTTATCCTTTCTTCTATTTTTCTTTCACCCTTTCTTCCTCTATACAACTATCTGTGTTATTTTACTCTTTTATATCATTCTCGTCAAATGCCTCTGCAATATCGGCTCCTGGCGCTACCATCGGCCATACCTTATCATCACTGTCAATGATACAATCAATCAATACTGGCATTTGACTGACAAGTGCTTTGGCTAAAGCTTCTTGAAATTCTTCTCTGGTTGTAGCTCGTATGCCAATCGCTCCCATTGCCTCTGCTACTTTTACAAAATCCACTCTGTCATTTAAGATCGTTGCAGAATAGTGCTGTTCATAGAACAAGGTCTGCCACTGGCGCACCATTCCCAAGACATGATTATTGACAACTACTTGAATCAATGGCAGCTTCTGGCGCACTGCTGTGGCCATCTCATTCATATTCATGCGAAAACAGCCATCTCCGGCAATGTTAATGACTTGTTTATCAGGATTTGCCATCTGCGCCCCAATCGCGGCACCAAGACCATATCCCATAGTACCCAAACCGCCAGAAGTAATCAAGGTACGTGGTTTACTGTATTTATAAAACTGCGCCGCCCACATCTGATGCTGTCCAACCTCTGTCACCATAATGGCATCACCTTGGGTCTGCTTGTAGATCTCTTCTATCATAAACGGTCCACTCAATCCACTCTCTGGATATCTCAAAGGATATTTTTCTTTATATGTCATAACCTTCTCAATCCATTCACTGTGATCCTGCTGCTCAAGCCTCTGATTCAAAGATAGCAAGATTTCCTTGATATCACCAATAATATGCGCATCTGTGACAATATTTTTATTGATCTCCGCTGGGTCAATATCAAATTGTAGAATCTTGGCATTTTTTGCAAATTTTTTCGCATTTCCAGTTACACGGTCGCTAAATCGCACACCCACAGCAATCAACAGATCACATTCACTGACGCCATAATTTGACGTCTTGGTTCCATGCATTCCCAACATTCCAGTATATAATCTATGATTTCCATCAAAAGCACCCTTTCCCATCAAGGAATCAGAAACTGGAGCCTGCACTTTTTCTACAAATTCCAAGAGCTCATGGCTGGCTTCTGAAATCACAGCTCCTCCTCCCACAAAGAGATACGGTTTCTTTGCCTTCTGAATCATTTTTATGGCATTCGTCAGAGCTTCCTCTGTGATATGCCCATTACAACATTCTTCTTTTTGAATGGATATTGATGTATATTCTGTCTTATTTGCAGTCACATCCTTGGGAATATCCACCAGTACAGGACCAGGCCTGCCCTTCCTGGCAATACGAAAGGCGCGCCGAATGGTCTCAGCCAATTTCGCCACATCCTTTACAATAAAGTTATGCTTTGTAATGGGGGTGGTGATTCCTGCGATATCAATTTCCTGAAAACTGTCTTTTCCCAGCAGGGACACTCCTACATTGCAGGTGATTGCCACCATAGGAACGGAATCCATATAGGCAGTCGCAATCCCTGTCACAAGATTGGTTGCTCCTGGTCCTGAGGTGGCAAGACAGACACCTACTCTTCCAGTTGCACGTGCATAACCATCTGCTGCATGGCTGGCTCCCTGCTCATGGGAAGTCAATACATGTTTGATCTCATGACTGTGCTTGTAGAGTTCATCATAAACATTTAAAATGGCTCCTCCCGGATAACCAAAGACAGTATCCACACCTTGTTCCTTCAAACACTCAATAACAATCTGTGCTCCTGTCAACTGCATAGTTTTGTTCCTCACTTTCTATCTTATCCGTTCTGCAATCAAATCTCCCATCTCCACGGTTCCCACCTGGGTTACAGAAGCTCTCTTTGCTTCCTCTTGAGGCATAATGTCAATCGTACGGTAATTTTCCTTCAGTACCTGTCTAACTGCTTCTTCTACTGCATCTGCTTCTTTGTCCAAGTCAAATGAATAGCGAAGCATCATCGCTGCACTTAAAATCGTTGCAATCGGATTGGCAATACCTTTACCTGCAATATCTGGCGCGGAACCGCCGCTTGGCTCATATAAGCCAAATTTGGTATCATTGAGGCTGGCGGATGACAACATCCCTATGGAGCCTGTCACCATACTGGCCTCATCTGATAATATATCACCAAACATATTCTCTGTCAAAATTACGTCAAATTGTGCTGGGTCTTTTACTAACTGCATCGCACAGTTATCTACCAACATATGTTCCAATGTAACCTCTGGATAATCTGCTGCCACCTCTTCGACAATTTTTCGCCACAGTCTGGAGGAATCTAACACATTTGCCTTATCCACACTGGTTACTTTTTTATTGCGCTTCATGGCAATGTCAAAACCCCGTTTTGCAATTCTTCGAATCTCATTTTCATTGTAAGTAAGTGTATCTTCTGCGGTTAAAACCCCATCTCGCTCTTCGGTCACACGATTACCGAAATATAATCCTCCTGTCAACTCCCGCATAATCATCATATCAAAGCCGTCGCCAATAATATCATCTCTTAAAGGACAAGCCTCCTTGAGCTCCTCATACAAATATGCTGGTCTGAGATTTGCAAACAGATTCAGAGCCTTGCGCAACTTTAAAAGTCCTGCCTCCGGCCTTAAATCTGGCGCAAGCTTGTACCAGGGGGAGGTCGTGGTATTGCCTCCGATCGACCCCATCAGCACAGCATCCGCTGCTTTTGCCTGTGCCACTGCCTCATCCGTCAAAGGTACTCCCACTGCGTCAATGGAAACACCGCCCATCAATATTTCATCATAAGAAAACGTATGGCCAAACACTTTCCCTACTTTATCTAAGATTTTTTTTGCTTCTCTGACGATTTCTGGTCCAATCCCATCTCCAGAAATCACGCCAACTTTGTAATTCATATGCTCTCTTCCTTCCTGAGTTATAATCAGTACTACTATATTATATTTACCCCTGAATTTCAACCAGAATTGACATTTTTCTTTTTCATGGCTATTATAATTCAAAGTTATAGTCTTATCAACATCCGTGACTTTTAAGTTTCCCCATTTTTTATAATAACCAATCTTATAGTGCTATAAGGTCATGCTGCCGAAAACGTATGACAGTTTAGCTGTGATGTCAGGTACTGAATGTCTATTATAAAGTAACTAAAATTCTACGGTATCATCTATATAAGTAAAACACCCCCTGCCAAGGCTGAGAGTGTTTTGAATATCTCACTTATTTTCTTTTTCCACTGCATCTTCTGGTTTTTCCACCAATGCAATGGCTGATTTCTGCATGGGAATACGACAATTCTTGTTATTGCCAAATTCTACAATAATCGTATCCTCTGTGATATCAATCACCATTCCATAAAATCCACTGGTTGTCAAAATTGTGTCTCCCACGGCAAGTTCAGAGAGCATGGCATTCTTACGCTTTGTCTCTTTCTGCTGAGGACGAATCATCATAAAATAGAGCACTACCAGCATGACAACTATCCAGATCAGGGAAAATCCCGTCATACCTGTTGCTTCCTGGGCTAAAATAAACATTTTGTTTCCTCCTGCCTCTCCTGTTGAATATCAGGATTCTCTTTTTCTCTCACGTAAAATTACGCGCTTATATTATTCTACACAAAATATATACTGAGGGCAAGCATTTTTACAATATTTTATAGGATTTTTATAGTTGCGACAACAAAAATTGCTTTTGTTACCTAAACAGTGCTTTTATATCTCTGATCGTTTTCTAAATGCCAACTATAAAAAAGATGTTTGGAATACACAAAAAAAGAATGCCCCAAGACGCTGTGAAATGAAGTAGAAACGGAAAAAGATGTTGCAGAAGATATAGAAGTCAAAGACGGCGTTCAATTTGATTTTAGCGATATATAACAGATAATAAAACAAAAGTTGTTTAGTTGTTTTTATAAACTACTTTTGTTTTTTGAAAAACTTAAAAATAAAATATTGACAAACTATTTTATTTTTAATATAATATCAAAGGTGATTGAACACTATAGATTATAGGTTTTAATTTGTAAATAATGATGTGTTCTAAAAATAGCGATTTATCAACAATATTAAATTAGTGTGTCTTTTATGGGATATTAGCTCAGTCGGTAGAGCACTTGACTTTTAATCAAGTTGTCCGGGGTTCGAATCCCCGATGTCTCATTTTTTCAATTAGTGGAAATCCTTGATTTTCAAGGGTTTCTATTATTTTATATCCAAAATTATTTTGATTACACTTATTAGAAAAAAATCAAGATAATCAGATTCAAGAACACTGAGGTGTTCTTACGGCGGCGCGCAAGTCAGCTTTGTTGACAATAACAACGATAGGCGCCTGTCTCCTCTCTTTGGCCGGAGCTAAACCGATGTCCGCCAGATATCCAGCACCCGCTACGGTTTTTATTCAGAGGGGAGATTGATTCTCATCACCGATACTGACAAGTAAACTACTAACTAGAGGCGGCAGTCATCTGTATCTGAATATAAAAATAATGTATATGAGTAATGCAGGAATAATATATGAATTCATACATTATTCCTGCATTTTAACATTCCTTTACACTTTTTAATTCTTAAAGTTTACGCAACCTCTTAGAATTTCCCAGCCTTAGCTGCTTCCTCGATGGAAACTGTCAGCTTTGATTTTATAGGGTTTTAACGGCTATTTGTGTGCTACTTGTATGTGACACACCGAAATTTATATCTATTTTTGAACACTTACAGACACTTTCTTTAATTCTATGCTAATTTGTATTCCAACACATGGCTCAACAACCTTCTTGGTTCAACGTTAAACTTTTTTGCCAACTCCAGCATCCTATTATCTATCATATAAATATTTTCTTCCTCGCATCTTATAATATCTGATTCTCCATGTAACATAAATTCTGAAATACCATTCGGTTCTGCTCCAAGTTTCTCAAACAGCTTCTGACTTGGATAATTTTTTACATCAATTCTCACACGAAATTCTGACACATTAAGTCTATTCTTTATTTCATCCAACATGACACTAATCGCTTTGTATCCAATTCCTTTATGTTTCCACTCATTTAAAATTTCTATAGCTATCTCCCATTGTTCATGTGTAGTATTCTTTATACCACAATATCCAACATACTCATTATTCACTATTATAGAAAACATCAATGCTTTATACTCTATATGCTCGTTCCATAACATATTACGATATGCTTCTTCTTTTAGCATTGACTTAACAATATTATTTTCTTTTTGCAATTCAATAAATATATCTTTATCCGAATCCTGTACTTTCTGCAATATAATATTACTTTCTGTAGTAATACACTCCCTAATCTT
Source organism: Lachnospiraceae bacterium (assembly GCA_910575005.1). Taxonomy (GTDB): domain Bacteria; phylum Bacillota; class Clostridia; order Lachnospirales; family Lachnospiraceae; genus Petralouisia. Next base: position 48,392 of record CAJTCL010000017.1, read on the forward strand.
CCAAAACTTCTTATAAATCTTTTTCCCATTTCATCATCTGAAGCAATATCAATTAAACGTTCTGCCAGCAAGGTATTCTCTTTATCTTTAAGATAACGGATTGCTTCTTTCTTTTTTTCCACAAAAGTTCTTCCATCTTCTTTTTCTATAATATCCATAACTTTATGTATGGAATTTTCTATTGAAATTTTCATAACATTCGCAGATAACGATTGATTTTTCATATTAATGTCCCTTTCTATATAATAATTTCATTTTCTGCATAAAACCGCCTTTTTGCATATTTCAAAAATATTTCAGGATAGCAGCAGGACTAAGCCTTTTTGAAAATGCCCGGCAATTTGGCACACTTACTACCACTATGCGGCGTTTTCCTATAAAACCCCCACCCTATGTTTATTCTGGAACAAAATAAAAGGGTACGCACCGATCACATACCCTTAATGAAGTATTATTTATTTCCCATTCTTAACTATTTCAATATATTTCTTTAACGTATTTCTGCTTATATTATGTTTCTGCATCAAATCTATTTGCCTTATACTTCTATCTTTAATAAATAACTGTATATCCTCTTTCAACTCGTCTGACATTTTATCAAGTTTCCCTGTTGTTCTGCCGCTACGTTTGCTACTGGCTTCTATTCCGTCCTTAATTCTTTGAACTGTTATTTTTCTTTCCTGCTCTGTCCAGCTCCACAATTAGCAATAGCTTTATAGTACTTTCAAGGCTTATCCTCGCCACTAAATTCTGCGCCTTTGCAACATTCAGTAACTGCTTGATATATGGTGTGCTTACTGTCTGATTATCAATAAAAATCAATTCAACGCCTTTATTCAACAGCTCCATATATTTCACATATCCCTGCTCTGCTTCTCTCGTAAATCTGCATATATCTTTAAAAATAATCATATCTCCCGGCTGCACTATGCTCTCTAACTTTTGCCATTGCTTACGCTCTGTAAAATTCTTTCCGCTTTTATCTTCCCTAAACTCTAACAGATATTCAATATCATTTTCTTTCGCATATCTTTGTAATGCACTTTCCTGACGGGTAAACTTCTGCAAATCTCTTTCCTCTGATGTGCTTATTCTCATATAGCTATATACATTACACATAATAATACCGCCTTTCATATATCAAATAAACTATAGATATTTTGACGGTTTATACATCACCAAAGGCCACTTGACAAAATTTAATAGGGAATTGTCACAAAAGAAAGAATATAGTAGAATATCAAAGAGGAACAATCGTGTTGCAGGGTGGTAGCCTTCCTAAACTTGAAATAGAGGGGAGGTGGTGTAGATGGATACATACCAGATTTTAAGCCTGTTATTTTTGGGCGGTAACTTCCTGATTGCGCTGCTTGCCTATATTGATAGAAACAACAAGCGAAAATAAATAAGCCTACCTTGTCACTTGCCCGGTGAAGGTAGGCTTTAATGCTACTGGAGGTCAACCCCGGGCTTTCTCCGTCTTCTATCAGTTCCTGTCTGCATTGCTCTATCCGCTGCAAAAGTTCTTCCTGGCTCTCACTGGTTATCGCCATCACATCATCTAAAGAAATGATGTCCTATTTATTGCCGAAAGATTGTTTTTATTTTATGCCAAACAGAATAACAAAGCCTATTCTTGAAATCCGGTCAGAACGTGAGGATAGAAAAGCAAAGTCGGAGCCAAAACAGACCGCAAAAGAAAAGAAAGCCAGTGAATACCGTTGTAATATCACAAGAATGATATACGATATTGAAAGCCTTGATACTATCGCAAGCATATACAGTTTTATCATGGGCTTGTTGTCTGTGAAGAAAGGGGTATGGAACAACAGCTACTAACTGGTACATCGGGATTTACTTCTTAATCTTTCCGCTCACTTTTGCCTTGCTCCATGCGCTGTATTTTGAAATATAAATTTGGGAACAGGAATTTCTGGTGCAGGGAATACTATGTGGATACAGTAGGCAAGAATGCAAAGAAAATCCAGGAATATATTCAAAATCAATTAAAAGAAGATTATGAATATGACCAGATGACACTCAAAGAGTATATTGACCCGTTTACGGGTGAGTCGGTAAAAAAGAACAAATAGAAAAGGGGGTGTCGCTTTAACGAATGAAAATTCGTGAAGCGGCATCTTCCTTTTTGACTTTTTATGTCTATATTCACGCTATTCTATTAGAAAAGTTGTCCTGAAATAAAAAAGGACGCACTTTAACACATCTATAAAACAAGGCGGAACAATCTGGAAAAAGTTTTTGACTTTTCGAAATTTATGCACTTTTTATAGGGAATAAATATCTTTCTGTTCTTCCTTTTTGTATCTTATTATGAAGCTTGTTCACATTTCCTGCCATTGCAAGTAAAACACTTTCGGCAAGAACATTTGGTGTACTCCGACTCAAATATCTTCGGAACTGCATGTCCTGTTTCAACTCGCCAAAAGAACCTTCCGCCTGGATGCTCCTGTTTGTACAAAGCAGAATTCCTTCCTCAGAGACAATCCTCTCCAAATCCTTTTTTCGATACTTTAGAAATGTCTTTGCCACAGAAAGAACCTTGTTGCGTTCTTCCATTGGCGTTTTGCAGTTATTCCCTTTGATGCAGTCCTTTTTGTAAGGGCAGCCTTTACATTCGCTGTATTGATAAATACTTTTTTCGCTGGCATACCCTGTTTTTGACTTTGAGCGGCGTACATATGCAAACGATAGTTTTTTCCCATCTTCTTTTAAAAATGGAATCAGCGTGGTGGTGTCTGTAGGTTGTGGCCCAATCGTTAGCCAGACAATATATTCTGCATCTTCCCCATGCTGCAGGTTATATGCCGGTTTTAGCTGTCCGTTGCCCATAGCATCTTCCTTCATGCGCATAAAAGCCGCATCCTGATCTGTTTTTGAAAAACTGTTTCTTTTTCCGCAGATATGCAGTTTTTGCGTCTATCCTTTCAAACGCTTCAGGTAACCTTCCAGTGTTTCAATGCTCTTTTGCAGCGCAGATTTGTTCCATAGAGCGGGAGGAATAGTCACCATCCATGTATGAGTACAAAACAATCTTCAGGAGAGTTCTTGGAGAAAACGTATTTATTCTTTTGTAAGTAGAATATAAATCAGTTAAATCCATGGCCTCCACAAACTGACCCAGTAATCGCACAGAATCATCTACCGGAATGATTGTTTCTAAATTTAAGGGAAGTTTTAGTTGATATCCTTCCCCATTCAAAGTATAATTCTTGTGTAATGATATAAGGGTTTGCATACTTATATTTTACACCAACAGCCGGATTTTTCGAAGTTTGGCTGTATTTTTTCACAAAAAAGGAACTGCGCACTAATTGCTTCGTGCGACACCCCCCTCTTTTCCTTCCGTCTTCTATGGCCCCTTAACGATATACCGCCCTAAAACCCTGATTATTTATTCCTGATATGATTATTCCCTTTTACCGCCCTGTCCTTCCCGCTATTTCCATGCTCACTCTCTGTTGCTGGACGAGAACCGGAGATATATACTTACATTTAAAAAGGCTCTCCCTGCTGATTGAGTGCTTGGTAGTTGCTGTCCATATAATTCTTTTTTCCGAAAGGAACATAATTTTCATCCAGCAGAATCATATTCCCGTTTCCGAGATCCGGAAATTTCTGTGCGATTTCTTTCAGAACCTCCCACTCGTCTTTGGAGTTTTCCCAGTTATCTTCCTCCACCTGTCTTAATGCCTCTCCAATCTCCTGCTGATCCATTGTACCCCAGTAAAGAGGGTGGGGCTGAAAGGACGAATGGTACTTGCCTCCTTCATAGCAGAAAAAGCAGGAACAGGGGATTTTTTCAAACAATTCTTTCTTTGCCCCGTCAAGCTCCTTGACTTCCAGACAATAACAACCGTTTACAGCTGCCGCCCCTTCCTGCGCAACCATATTTGCAATAGCCATGATTGTCAGCGGCTCTGTTTTCACGATCATTCCGGGAACCAAAAGCCCTTCTTCGTACAGTTCCCTTAAATATTCGTCAGAAAATTTTCCCACCGCCCGCCATAGGAAAAACAACGCAATAAGAATACATATGAGGGCAGGAATCCAGCCTTTTAACAGTGAAATCCCTGCCATACATACAAAACATACGCAGGTTATGGCTGAATTTCTTCTCTTTTTAACCACAGCCCTTATGATTTCATCTTTCTGCCGTATTCGGTTTACATCTGCGTGAATACCCGATTTTGTACTTGCTTCAAATTGTGAATAATCTACCATTTTTATTTCCTCGTCCTTCTTTTGATTCTGACAGTTTTCTATTTCTTTATGATTATCTCTTTCAATTCCTATGACAATCCTTCCGTCACCCAGAATCTGATCCGCTCCCCTGTTCATTTCTTTTTTCGCATTGACGGATAATCGAATCATTTAATTGCTGACTGGGTTCCTGTTGTACTCTAAGCGCTTTTCGGAGTAACAGTTCTATCTCAATTTTGGCGCTATCGCCTTTTTTATTGTTCTTCACAGATTCTCTCCTCTCTTTATTTCATTGGAAATTCCTTCTGCAATTCTCTGTGCCAAACTTTCCTGATAATCATCATCCAACAGCTTTTGACTCTCAGAATAATTTGAGAGAAATCCCATTTCTACCAAAACAGCGGGCATTTGCGTGTTTCGCAAAACATAATAGCCCTCTGTTTTTGCGTACCTCGTTTCAATATCCTCACTTAGCGAAACTGCGTTGATGATACTTTCTGCATACCCTTTGCTTTCTGTCGCATTTGAATTGTTGTAATAACATTCCAAACCCGCTATCTGGGCATCCTTCTCATAGTAATTGCAATGAAGACTGATAAAAAAATCTGCATTGGAGTCATTTGCAACGGAAGTACGCTCTGCAAGGCTCATATTTTCATCGGAGCTTCTGGTCAGAATAACTTCTATATTGTCATCCTCCAAAATAGCTTTCAGCTTCAATGCAACCGAAAGGTTAATATCCTTTTCTACTGCCTTGCCGCTGACAGTACCTCCGTCACTTCCTCCATGCCCTGCATCCACGACAACACAAAACCCTGGGGCATTATTCTCTGTTGAAGCAACAGGAGCAACATCGTTGCCTGCGTTTCTATCTGTGTATATATCCGTGTATTTATTTACCTTTTCATCTTCCTTTGTAAATCTCTCGTATATGTAAAGACATCCGCAAACCATAAGTATCATCATTATAATTGGTATCAGTATGACGATTGCCCTCAGCAGATACGCAATCATAAGCCGCTTAATCTTTTTCTTCCTGAGTTTTTTCCTCTTTCCGTATTGTTTCCTGTTCATTGCCGCATTTGTTCCTCAATCTGGAATAAATCAATGGCTTTTTGGCAAAGCGATTTCCTCACCACTTTCTTTTGATAACACATAAATATTGCCTATATCACAGGTAACAGACATTGCAGGTATATGACTGATCAATTCCTTGTTATTCCCATCCTTGCCGCAGGAATACAGACATCCGCCGTCCGTCCTGGAAACATAATAGATTGACTGCTCATCCATACAGAAATCGTATGCAACTATATTTTCATAAGTGTAAGTTTCATTACTGGAAACGTCATATCTTGTTAAAACCCCCTGTTCATTTTTGTAAAAGATGCTTTCCCCATCGAATGAAATATTTCCGTTTGCAGGAATGTCGAGCTTTACAGTTTTTCTGGTATACCGGTTTACTTTTGTTATGCCATCATTGCCAATGAAAAACAGGTTATCGTCATTCAGGAAAAAAGCGTGGTGAAAATCCAGGAACTTCCATTTATCCCCCGTTTCATAGTCAATGCCCAAAAGAGAACGCCCAGAATTAGTCATCTGCTCAAAGATTGTTTTTTCCTCAAAGGTATTCAAATTCAACTCTACAACCGACACTTTCGTTACATTGCTGTTATAGTTTCCCACCCGGTTGACATAGCTTTCCATAACCGATGTGGTGTAATACAGATATGGCGGACACACATAAAACGCACGTATTTCTTCTTCATCAGAAAATACACCAAACATAGGAGAACGTGCTAAAGGATATGTTTCCCCCGTGGAAGTATTTTTGAGAGAATAATCAAAATCCCCTGCATCCCGTATGATTTCATATCCCATACAGTCATAGCCTGCCGATGAATTATAGACAACGCTTCCCGTTTTTCCACGGCCTGCACATCCCGTCACTGCCAATGCCAGGCCAAACATGACAACGAAAGCCGCCCCACGCTTCTTTTGCCCTGATCTCATCAGCCATCTGTTAGAATTGCGCCGTAAAATCCAGACAACAGCCAAAGTACACAAAAGCACGGATACAAAGAGCAAGGTCAATAGCGTAACTGTGCCAACCTCCGCAAAAATAATTTTCTCATCACCCGTTAGGGCATCGCTCATAACAATATTCCCTGCAAAAAAGTCTGTTCCAAGCAGAAACGGCAGCGGCAGAGGCAGACGGTAAATGCTGGTTTTTGATAAGCCTATATAGGGAATGATCACGGACACCGCACCTGTAAGCAGGGTGACTGCATACTTTTTTGCCAAAACGGAAATGAACATCAGTAGTATCGTAAGAAACACACCGCCAAACATCCGGAGCAGCCCTATCAATACATATCCCTCCAACAGCGACATACTCTTGCTGCTGTCCGCAAAGTAATGGATACTCTGAATCGGATAATCCCCGTCCGGCAGTCCGTATTTGAACCTGTAAAATCCGTATTCAATAAGCGAAATGCAAAGCGACAGGAAGAGGACAACCGTGGTAATAATGAGTAGCTTATACAGAGCGCTTTTTCGCCCCTCCCTTGCAGTCAGGATCAGGGTGTCCATCTGGCAGCTGTACTCAGAACAGAAAACAGGCGTAACAATCAGCAAAATGCCAAGGAAGAGAATGAAATTAAGCGTACCTTTGCCAAGAAGCCCCATCCATCCGTTTGTCTGGAGAAAACAGCGGTTCCCCGCATTTTGGCAGATATAGAGATACTGCTGATAGATAACCTCAAATCCATTTTGACGCTCCAGAACCTTCTCTATTTTCCGGCTCTCTTTTTTATATTCACTTTCACTGATCTTCCCGTCATAGTAGTTCTCCAAAAGGCTGTTCTGCCTCTCCTTCGCTTTTGCAATCCTCTCCGCCTCCTGCTCCAGATAAAGGGAAGATTCCTCGGTGCAGTATCCGTTTACCTTTTCCAGATACCAGTCATATTCATTTTTATACCGCTCCATCGCACTGTCATAAGGGTTGTCGGACAAGGTAAGCCAAACCGTGCCAAAGAGCAGGACAAGGGCAATATAGAACAGCCCCCTTTGCCAGAGCATAATCTTTTTTACTTCGTACATAAATCCAGACATTTTATCCTCCTTTCCCGACAATAAGAGTTCCTTTTAGAAAGCATCATCATTGCCGTTACGGAAACCACCCCTACGATTATGGCAAAAATAATAGCTGCCTGGAAACTCTGTACCGGATATCCTGCAAAATCAATAAACTCGGTCTTGCTGAATAGTATGCGGTTAGCAAGCAGCGAATACGGGTTTATGATTTTGAGCCAGGTATTACTGAAACAGCTCTGTGACGCACCTGTAATAATGAAACACAGAGCTGCTCCGAAATCAGCGACAAACGGAACAAGGGCATTACGCCCAAACAAGGAAATCAATAGAAACACCATGCTCATCGTCCATACGCCGACTGCCCTTATCACTGCGGACAGAATCGCATATTGCCATAAATTACAGTTTACCGCAGCCGTGCTGAAATTGCTGACAGCATACAGCGGAAGATCCCCTCCTTGTGTCGTTCCGAAGAAATACGCAAAACCAATATAGTCCACAACAGAAAACCATATGGCCACACTGATTACAAACAAGGAAGCCGCAGCAATTTTAGCAAATGTGGTCTTTTTACCGCCGCCCGGATTTGTCAGCAGCAGCATATCCATCTGCGTTTCCTTTTCGCAGACAAAGGTACTGACAACCCCGTACAGACAAAGAAATAAAACCAATATGCCCGAAAAATCATAGTTCAGATAATAGTTATACATCTCCTCATAGGCAAAGGCTTTTATGCTCCGTCCAGAATAAAGGTTATAGATCACACTGTTTTTACGTGCTTCATAAGTCTGCCCCCGTTCTTTGTAAACAGCGGCATTTTCCTTTGCCCTCTCTGACACTTCAAGCGCATAAGTCCGATAATGATAGAAATATTCCATAGGCTCCACATAGTATTTTTCCAGGATATTCCGGTCACTGTATATATTCCCCGTCATCATATCCGGATTGTCTTTGGCTGTGCTTGCTGTCATATCAGCCGTAGCGTCTGCCAACGGCTGATATATGGAAAGAAGATGATTGATTTTTTCAGCAGTGATCTCCCCTCTGTAATCCTCATAAAGCTGCCAATACACGCTGTTCCAACTACGGCTGTCATTTCCGTCCGCCAGGTAGGAATACGAGTGGAATTCGCTGTTTATTTTTAACAGGTTCATTACACTGAACAATATGAGTACAACAAGTATTGACCGCTTGCAGAATAATTTGTAAAATTCATATTTGATTAAGCGTGTCATATTATCTCTCCCTTAACTCATTGCCCACGGAAGTAATACAGAAATACATCTTCCAGGTTAGGGGAAACCTTTACTGCGTCTGAAGCAGGCAGCATATCGCTTACGATTCTTACTAAAAAGCGTTCCCCCTGCTGTTTCATATTGCTGACATAATATTGGCTGCCAAGTCTGGCAGCGTCTTCCCCGTTTACTGTCACCTCCCACACTTTCCCATAGATATTCTGTTCTAATGTGTCGGTAGTTCCCTGGGTTATTAAGGAGCCTTCCTTTAAGATCATAATCTCCTTTGCGATACACTCCACATCGGAAACGATATGGGTGGCCAGCAAAATTGTCCGCCCCTGTGCGAATTTTGAGATCAGGTTGCGAAAGCGGATACGTTCACTGGGATCAAGCCCTGCTGTCGGCTCATCCAAAATAAGAATTTCAGGATCGCCCAGCATCGCCTGGACAATGCCGACCCTCTGCCGCATACCACCGGAAAGAGCACCAATCTTTTTATCTTTAGCATTTGAAAGATTGACAATGGCCAGAAGCTCCAAAGCCCGTTTTTTTCCCTGTTCGTCAGGGATTCCTTTCAGCGCACACATATACAGCAGAAAATCCATCACTGTAAAATCTCGGTAGAAGATAGGATATTGCGGCATATATCCGATTTTTGACAAGAAGTCCTTACCCAAAGTTCCTGCATCCTGCCCGTCAATCAAAACCGTTCCGCCATCGCTTCCCAAAATACCCACAAATATATTGATCAGTGTCGTCTTTCCCGCACCGTTAGCGCCCAAAAGCCCATAGACACCCTCCGTAAGTTCCGTGGTAAAATCCTTCAGGGCATACTTGCCCTTATACTGCTTTGAAACATTTCGTAATGATATTTTCATCAAGAATTACCCCATAAAGCCAAAAGTTGTTATCAAGGTGCTTACCTCGTCAATACCCCGTCCAAGCACAACGATACAGGTGCCGGATTCATCCAAAATCAAAATCTGTGGAACACGCAGGAAATAGGTACTGTTGCTGTCCTGAACGGTTTCCGTATGGATACTTTTTCCCGATGCCGTATCATAAATGTTGATTGTAACACTGCTTTCCTCCAAAATAGCAGTAGCCACATATTTTCCCTGCCCGGAGCAGTAAACACCGTCTTTTCCTTCACTGCGGCTTGAGAACGACATCGTTTTTTCTGTATTGGATATGATATCAAGCATCAGCAGGGTTCCATTATTTTTGTCAAAGCTCTGGGGCATAATAAGCAGGTTTCCGCCCTTTTGCACTTCTTCCGTATCTACCTTGTAATCCCCCTTTTTGGTAATCGTGAGATTTGCGCTATCTGTGGATACTGTACCATAAACACTGACCCCATCCCCGCCAATGGAGGTATCTGTAGCCATGCCTACATAGAATAAAGTGTTGTTCCCTGTAAAGGTAAGGCTGTCCATAGTTACAATCTGCATATTACCTGCTGTGCCTTCTTCGGAATAGTTCAGAATGGTACGAACCTTCCGGGAAGAAATATCATAAAGGTAAAGCCCCTGAAGTCCGCCGAAAGCAACCTGTTTTCCGTCCTGTGAAATAGCGATTCCTGTGATCTGCGAGGTAAAATCGTCACTTAATAATCCGCTAAAGGAAATGGTATCCTGAATAGCAAAGTCCTTATTCAGTATGTATCCATTGATACCGCCGCTTTCTGATGTAGCAAATGAACCATTGCTGTCGCCGCCAGCCTTTCCCTGGCCCACAACAAAGTAGCCGTCTGTAAAGGTCTGTACGCATAAGTCTCCCATGGAAATATCCGCACTTGCGATCGTTTCGCCTTTCCCCGTATCGTAAAGATAAAGCTGATCCGCCGCAACGATAATCCGGCTTCCATCGGCATAATAGCAGCCGCTGACCTTTCCTGAAAAATCGGAATCCTTGAACCTACTGACCGCCATAATATTTTTATCTGTACCGTTATCCTGCGGATCAATCATGTTCATTTCGCTGCTTTCATTTCCGGTATTTTCCGATGAATCATCTTCTACGGATTGCGGTTCCATGTTTATGGCTCCATTTTCAGAGCTGTTCCCATTCTCTTGTCTATCCCCGCAGGCCGACAGATGAAGCGCCAAAGCAAGCATAAGTATCATACACATCCATTTTGTTTTCATTTTTAGTCCTCCTTGTATAATAAAATTGAACCTGTTTTACTTGTAACTGAATTTCCGTCCGCTGCAACGGCTGTCGCATAAAAAGTATTGAAACCATCCAGCTTAGCGGTATCTATGGTTGCTTCAATGATCCACACATTTCCTTTGCTTAATGTTACATCACAGGAAACCGCTCCATCAAAAAATATAGGCTTATGGTTTAAGAAAAATGATATGCCATATCTTGCACCTGGCGTTCCACAAAGGGTGTAGCGCACGGTAATCGTATCTTTCCCTGTAAGGTTGATATTGTCATACACCACCTCGCCGTCATAGACAAGCGTCCAATAGACACTGTTATCCAGGGTATCCATCGTAACGCCATTCCATCCTGCTCTCACAAGCTCATTCTCAATAAAAGAGGAAGTGACTTTTTCCTCTGAAATGCTGACATCACGAAAAGCAGTTATACTTTCTCCATTAATGCTGTCATTTTCCGGAGCATCCTCATTAAAATGCAGTTTCAGCACCCTTTCAAAACTCTGATGATACCAACCATAGCTTGATGTTTCTTTCATATCAGGCTGGAAATCGGGCCTGGTGACGCTCACGACCGTCATATTCAGGGTATCGCCTTTTTTCCCTGTGTCCGGTGTGAACACAAAGGAAAATTTCTCTTCGTGCTTTTCTGATGTCCGGAAGCAGTGGAGATACTCGTATTCCGCCCCTGTGTCGTTCACCTTGTAGGCTTGCGGCTTTCCGTCCAAAAAAAGCAGGAAGCCAATGCTGTCCAATTTCCCCTCTGATGAAAACTGATAGTCCAGGACAAATTCTCCGCCATTATACTCATAAGGCAAAACACTCTGGTCATCCGCTCTGGCGGGATCCGCTTCCCAATGGCTGAGAAACCCTAAATCTCCGTCCTCCTGCGCCCCGGCGAATGGGTCTTCTTCTACAGTTTGCGGCGGGGCATTCTCGTCCGCAATATTATAATTTCCGCAGGCCGCCACAGCAAAGGGCAAAACAAAAATCATAGCTAATGATAAGAATCGCTTTCGCATCGTCCATCCTCCTTGTTTTAGATTCGACTTTCATTATAAAAACCAAAAGTCAAAATGTGGTCAAGGAATAGAAAAAAATTTCCGGAGAAACAGCTTAGTTCTTTATTTACATTAAAGAGAGCCAACAAACTGTGATTTCTCACAAGTCTGTTGGCTCTTGGCGTAGTTATTCTGCCAGGCAAACCGGAAGTCGTATTGTCACAAACGACAAAGCATAATGTACTCTTCCCCGTTTTCATCCACAATTTCAAATCCTGTTTTTTGATACATTCTCACAGCATAGTTGGCTTTTTGTACTGCGAGTGATGCTTGTTTATACCCTCTGTCTTTCAGAATACGAAGCATTTTTTTCATCAAATCAGTACCTATTCCAAATCCCCGATAATCTTTATATAAAGAAATGGCAAAGGACGGAGTGTCGTTGTCTATATGTCCATAATCATCCATAATACGCACCCAAACAGCACCAATAATCTTTTTATCAACTTCCGCAACCAAACCTATATCGTCTTTTTTCTTACCAAAGTCGGTTGTATATACCTGCAATTCCGGCTGATTGATAATTGATTTGGGTGGTGCGAGCATTCCCTCCGGCACAAAGATAGCTTCATACAAAAAATCTTGAAGCAGACTGACTTCTCCCTCTAAGATTTTTCTAATTTTGTAATTCATAACTGCCTCCTACGAATAACAATTTATCTATTTTGCAACAAATTTTAGCATCCCAAAAGCTCCTGGACGGCTTCTTCCCAATATATTTCGGGGATATTGTACCAGTCGCATTTCCCGGTTTCTTCCCTGCAAAGCTCCATTGCCCTGCCCAATACCGTTCCATGGGAAATCTCCCCTGCAAGCATCCCGTATTTTGTCACCCGACACCAGTACGGTGCCGCATCCCAAAGCCTCGATTCTTCCATTTCCTTTATCACTTTTTTCTTATCGTAATCAAGGCTTATAAACTGATGCCCCCCATTCTTCCCCGTTCTGCTACAGAATCATAAACTGGGCTTTTCCCCCGCTATATAAAGAAGCGCCTACCGAGCCGGGATTTAACAAAATCTTTCCTTCATGGGAAAAGCTTCCCCGAACATGTGTATGCCCGCATAGAATATACTGCCCTGCACACCTTTCCATGATCCCTTTTGTATTTTCACCATCCGGAAATATTTTTTCATTATTCTTATCCGGCGAACCATGGCACGCCAGGATTGAGCCTGCCCCGTCAAATGTGATTTCACGGCAGAGTGGAAGACTTTCAAAGAAACCAATATCCTTATCCGTCAGGTTTTCATAGCAGTACTTCATTGCGCCTACCGTTGAATTTCCGTTTTTCCATACGCAATTTTCATCGTATTTCCGGCTGATCCAGTAGTCTTCTTTATTTCCTCGCAGGAAAAAGCAGGTGTATTTTTCTTTCAAAGAATATAGGATTTCCATCGTTTTTTGCGGGTAGGGAAATTCCCCCAAATAATCCCCCAGAAAAATAAATGCGCGGATTCCCATACCCAAAACATATTCCAGGCACTTTTGGAACGCTATGTAATTACCATGTATGTCGGAGAGGACAACTATTTTCTCATTTGCTATTTTTTCATACCGACCATATCTTCCTCCTGCAAATCATCATTTTATGTTCTCTGCAACTTCCCGACAAATGGGAATTTAACTACCTCTTAATTAATCGTTTAATTTGGGGAAGTATGAAACTCCCTAACAAATATAAATTACACAGATATACAAATAGATTTCCAATATACGAATAAAGAGTAAAGCGTCCTTTCATAGCAACCTGTGCTGATAATGTCTTTGTATCAGACTGAAAGTAATTGGTCTGTGCCAACACACAGCCCTTAACATTTGAAACAATCGACATTCTGTTATTTGTATGTCTGATTATATTACTTCCATTTTCAACCCCACGCACAATCGCTGTCTTTGCAGTTAATAATGTCATTTCTTTCCAATCCGAAGCTGGAACAATTAGTATATCTACATTATTTCTACCTGCCTGCTGTATTTTAGACAAAAATGCCATATCAGAACATATAAACGGCGCAATTCTACCATATTCTGTATCAAAACTTTTTAGCATTCCATCTCCTTTTTGACACAATTCTCCGATTGAATGTCCATGCTTAAAATATTCTGATATTAGTTCTCCTTGTGGATTAAATGCTACTGTTTTATTTTCCTTTAAGTCCTCGTAAGGGGTTTTCACCAGTAATGAAACAATCAAATTTTGCCATATCCGACGCTCGTTGCAGAAGCATATCTTCATCTTGTTTTAAAACCGCTCCATTCAGTTCAGACCAAAAAACAATCTTTGCACCTGCTCGTGCTTCCAGCTCTGTTTTTAGGAAAAGTTCATCAGCTACTGATGATAGTTTCTTCCTTGTATTTGTAATATTTTCATCAGTAAATGTGTTGGTATAAAATGTAGAATATACATCTTTATCATTATTTAACAGCTCTGAAATCGGAACGGTTACTCCAGCGATTCTAACACTTCTATCTGAATTTCCTGCAAAATGAAACATAACAACTCCATAGACAAATACCAAGCAAATTACAGAACCCTATACGATTATGTATTTTCTGATGTATTCTTTTCTGCTTTTATTATTCCAAATCCATATAACCATTGCCGCCGTCCAATACATTAAAAAGGTGATTCCGTAAATCCCTGTTACCGTTACTATTTGTAGCAGGTATAGATTTTGGTATTGTGTATAAGCGTCAGACAACCCGCCCAAAATAGGATATATCAAATAGATGATATATTCTATTGATACCATTATACTTGCAAAAATAACAGTATCTTGAAATCTCATTTTTGATTTAGACCAATAGATATATGGTAAAATTTTCAGAAAAGCTACCAAAAAAGCTACCACTATACATATTTTTATATCCATTCCGATGGCTTTTTCAAACTGGAAAACAAACCCGATGACATATATTGAGCCAATTATAAGATATACTTTTCGGGTATGATTGAGAGAAAGCATATGTAAAAATAAAATTGGATAAATCCATGCAAAGAACGGGATACACCATTCTCCATTGGACATTACATAAATTAAAAAAGCTAAGATTATGAAAACTGCAAATCGGTTATTTTTCATTGCTAAAATTGCTTTCTTACATTCTCTATAAACTTCAATTTATCGTTCCAATAGGAATGCAATGATGCTTTCACTTATCGCTTTGTACTCATAATCGTGAACATAATGTGGGCAGTCTAATTCTATCATTTTACTATTTTCAATATTTGCGATATATTCTCTTTGATAGCTTCGCCATGTTTCTTTGTCCCAACCTGTCCCATCGCCATTCGATACAAACAGAAGCATTGGAATTTTTGGTATATTATCCGATTCAACTTTGCTTGCATTTTCCTTAATACTTTTTACTTCGTTAAGCATTGTAATTGTTGCTGTTCGATTGTAGAATACTGCTCTATATATCTCTTTTTCCTTGTTAGAGAGTGTGCCATTTATTATTGCGTCACTATCTGATACACTCGGCAGTAATCTCGTTATTCCAATGGCAGATGCAAATTGACTTAATTTAAGCATAGTCATATTGATATTATAATCTTGATACGACTTAGGAACTGCCATATCAAGACCTATGATAGCCAATATTTCTTCGGGATATTGTTGCGCCCAATATAATGCTTCAATCCCTGACATAGAATGCGGACAAAGGATATAGGGTGCTTCGATACCTGCTGCCTTTAGCGCAGCCCTTGTGTCTGCTAATATGGATTCAATTCCTCTTTTTTTGTCAACGACATCACTGAAACCATATCCGAATTTCTCTACAACTACAATTCGATATTTATTGCTTAATAGAGAGTAAAGAGATTTGAAATCCAATATGGGAGAACAAGTCCCCCCACCTGACATGAAAACAAGTGTTATATCGCCGGTTCCTTCAACATAGATACTCATATTGTTTCCATCAACTTCAACCATCTGTCCTAATGGTAAACGCAATTCCTTTTCCATCTTTAAATGGATTTGATGATTGATGCATATGATAAGCAGCAACATAAGCACTGCAACAATCACAATAAAAATTACTTTCACAACCCTTTTCCTCTTTCTCATAGCGTTCCTCACATAAAAACTAAAATTTGTCAAGTTCCTTATTTCTAAATTTCGTATAACAAATAGGTTTTAACAATACTATATTGCCTTATCAACTCTTGATCCTTATCTGAAAGCTCTTGATCGGGAAAATTAGCCACTAAAGAGCAAAGATAAAGGTAAACAGGACTGTACCGTTGGGAAAAACCCTCTCGCCCAAATTTACCTTGTATAATATCAAACTCATGCTGAATTTGACTGGTACTGTTGCACTCGGATAACTTCACCACATCGCCTAAATTATTTTTACTCGTATTGTCAATGATTGATTTAGCTGTATTAACTGCTACAAAAAGCCACTGGTCTAAATTTGACAGTTCCTTTAGCCTATGCTTTAATACTGCTTTTATTTTGATATAGATATTATCTTCCATCACCTAATCACCTCATAAATTCCGATTTTTCGCTTCCTACACCTTCCCGACAAACAGGGAATCATGCTTCTCTTTTTAGTAGTGAGTACATTATCATATCAATGACTTTACCATTCTTTACGGCATTACTTCTCAAAGTACCTTCATACTGGAAACCTGCTTTTTCAAGCACTCTGCAAGACGCACTATTATGTGCAAACGGTTCTGCATAAATGCGGATAATATCGCTACTGTCAAACACATACTCACAGATCTGTTTTACAGCCTCGGTCATAATTCCTTTGCCCCAATATTCTTGTGCAATATAATATCCCAATTCAGCAGTTCGTTTATGTATATTTTCCTGGCGAAAAACGCCAATGCTTCCAATCACTTTATTGTCTGCTGTAACAGCAAAAGCAAAGGTTTCGTTTTCATTTGCAGAAAGCATTGCAAAGATATAATCCTTTCCGTCCTGTTCGGTGTAAGGATAAGGTAATCCATCCCGAAGATTATTTTGTATTTTTTTATTGGAAAGTGCCAATGCTAAATCTTTTGCGTCTGATAATTCCCATTTTCTTATTTTAACAATCATTTTCTTTTATCCCTCCTAAAAATTTCGATTTATCTATTTTGCAACAAATCTATAAATCGCATAAATTACCCATATAATCCAAGAATATGTCCACGCATCAAACACAATACTTATTGTTAAATATCCGATAGCTATTATGATTGCTATTACCCAATTCATTATTTTTTTCTTATCCATTTTAATTTTTCCAAAATAAACCTTGGCTTGCCTCTTTGTCAATCACTTTTTTGCTCCAAACCTTTTAATAAATAAAAATATCAATTCATTTTGTGGACTGCAAGTTTAATTGTTACACAAGCTCCACTGGGAGCAATATTTGAAAGTTCTAAACTTCCGTCGTGTTTCTGGCTAAGGACACGGCTTGTAGCCAATCCCAGGCCCATATGCTCTCCCGTTTTATCCTCAGAATAAAGAAAGGTGTTCTTTTTACGGAGCATTGCCCTTGAAAAACCTTTGCCATCGTCTGATATGGTTATCATAAGCATACCATCGGTAAGGGAGTACCCAAAATTCACCTTGCTTTTGGCATATCGAATGGCATTAGAAAAGATATTCTCGACAATACGGTAAAATATCTGCTCGTCTAATTTCACCTGACATTCGGATATGGTGGAATGGTATGCAATCTCCAGGCTATGTTGTTCTGCAAGAAACGAAAGACTTTCCGTAGCTCTTCTTAAAAAGTCCGGTAATTGAACTACGGAATACTTTGTTTCCGTTTCTTCAATCGCATTCAGGTCACGGATATAATCTGTATAATGTTCAAGCCGTTTTGCCGTTACCGCAAGGTTAGACAGTGTATGCCGCATTTCTTCGTCATTCAGATTTCCATCTGCTAGGCATTGCTGCATATATTCCACATATCCCTCAACAATCGCAATGGGATTTCTAAGGTCATGTGCCACTGATGCCTGCAGGATTCTGCGCTGCTCAATCATGTTCCATAGCTGACGGTTGTTATCATAGAGCGCCTGCCGCATTTCTTCAAAAGCGGTGCAGAGCCTTCCTAATTCATCATTCCTGCTATAATCAACCATAAAATCAAGGTCTTGCTCCCGGATATGTTTTGTCGCATCGGCAAGAACCTGAATGGGCGGTGACAGTTCTTTCCTGTAAAACCACCATGCGCACAGCATGATACCTATAATGGAATAGACAAAAGGAAACATCACCATAGAAATGCCTGCCATTCTGTATACAAACTTTTGCTTTGGACGAAGCGCCGCGAAGCCGGACTCGATTTTCTCTATTATGAATTCCGTATTCTCCAGAGCTACATCCACTCCAGTAGGAACAAGCATACCCACCTGGGCAGGTTCGTCAAGGATAACCCTCTGCCCTCCCTCTAATACCCTCCCGTCCGCTGTGACCGTCCGGGTATTCAGCCAGACTTCCTGAGAATCGGGAAGTATCACTTTCTGTATACGGTAGCATCCATAAATTGTCAGGACAGATGCCGCAAAAACAAGAAACATTGTAGCAGCTACCGCACAGATAAAAGCTCTTTTCATTGATCCTGGTTTCCTCATTTTTTCCATCTGTAACCCATCCCCCAGACTGTTTCGATATATTCCCTGCCCGTAGCTTCCTTCAGTTTATTCCTGATCTTTCGGATATGCTCTTTTATAACTCCACTATCTCCTTCTGCATTCAGCCCCCACACGGCTTCATAGATCCGCTCCCTGTCGAATATCTGATTGGCGTTGCGCATCAGAAACTCCACAATATCAAACTCACGGTTTGACAAGTTCAGCGGACTTTCCCCATAAAAAATTGTACGTTCCGCAAGATTTACAATCAAGCCCTGAGAAGAAACGATTTTAGGCGTACACTTGCTTCGTTCATCCCTTCGCAGGTGAGCCGCCACTCTTGCAGTCAACTCTTTCAGGCTGAACGGCTTGGTTATGTAATCATCACCACCAACCTGCAAGCCGTTTATTTTGTCCTGTTCCGTAATCCGGGCTGTCAGAAACAAAATGGGGCAGACGACATTCTGGCGGATCATTTTACATAACTCCAATCCGTCTATTTCCGGCATATTGATGTCAAGCAGAATCAAATCCGGATAGACATTCAGCATGGATATTGTCTGCTCCGCATTTTCCGCTACAAAAGCCTCATATCCACACTTCTGTAAGTGACTTGACAATAACTCTGTCAGCATTTTTTCATCATCAACAATGAGTATTTTGTATGCCATAATAACCTCCCTCCCAGAATATGATACTGCAAATAAGTCAAAAAGTGGTCAATTTCCTGCTTTTCAGAGCGTTCTCAACCGCTTTTTTTATGACAGTGCTTGAATTTGTTGCGCCTGATATTGCGTCTACATCTATTTTCTGTTCATCAACTATACTGTCAGTGATAACTTCTGCTGTCTTTCCACGTTCATGCCTGTGCTCCAAAATGTTAATATTTGTGATTTCTCCATTTTGCACGGTAACTTCCACTTTGGCATATATAAAATCCACGTCATATTCACCAACATAAACTCCGTCAGGAATATCAGAAATATTTATATCTTCAAAGGTGGTTTCCCTTACTGCCTGTCTATAGTCCGCAACACTTTTAAGGTAGAGGATTCCCAAAACGAAACCGACAAACAAAAGAAACGCGATAACAAATAATACTGTTTTCTTTTTCGATATTCTCACTTCATCACTCTCCACTATCTGCAATAGAACAATACAACATATGAAAACCATGTTCTAAAAATTTGACTTTTGATAATCCCATTGCTTTTTTAATATATTCTTCTTTATTTTCTGCAAACTGAATAAGCCCGGACAACATACCCCAGAAAACAAAAATAGTAGGCATGATTTTCAGATCGCTTCGCAGATCGCCTTTATCTATGCCGGATATTAAAAATTCCTTTATCTTTTCGTTTATTTCTTCCCCTATTTGATAAGTTTCTTTTTCTTCGGGAAGATAATCGTGGCGCTCAAAATCAATATTGATTTTATCCAATACCATTTTGAAGTAGAACGGAAATTCTTCCTGATACTGAACCAACCCTTGACAAATGAAATTGTATTGTTGTTTTGTGGTTTCCTGCTGCTCCAGTGCAGAAGCGATGTAATGATAAAGTTTTTTCATGCTGTCCAGCACTAAGATACCAACAATTTCCTCTTTGTTCTCAAAATACACATATAAAGTCGCTTTGCTGTATCCGGCTGCTTTGGCTATATCGTCCATAGAGGTTGCTGCTATGCCTCTCTCCATGAACAATACTGACGCAGCGGAAGCAATTTTTTCCCGGTGTACACTTTTCGGCTCTTTTTTTCTCCGTGCCATTGTCTGCCTCCTTATAATTGAACTCATGGTTTAATTATAAGAGTTTTAAAGAATACTGTCAACTTTTTCACCTAAAATAATCTGGAAAATATTTGCCTGAATGAAATGCCTCCACTTCATGTCGATTCAACATTTTTAGATTAAGTTTTTACCATACTCCACTTTTCCCATTAAAAGACTTCATCCTCCGGCTCAAAATATTCCAACAGAGAAAGATACAATTCTTCTGGACGATCTGGCAGGTAATCCTCATAGCTGCAAACATCCTGCTCTGTATGGTTCGTGTACTCCACCTGCACCCGCCATGACGGACTGCCCTGAGTTGGTATAATAAAGTTGTAACACCAAACAGGAAATAAATGATATATTCAATATAATGAAAAGGAAGGTGTTACACATGCCAAAAACAAAGGTTTATGAGCCAGAATTCAAAAAGAAAATCGTACAGCTGTATTTAGAAGAAGGACGTACGATAAAAAGTCTAAACGAAGAATTCCAGTTAGGAGACGGAACTGCCCGTAAATGGGTGCGGGCATTCCGCGAAGAATGCGAAACAAACCCAGACTTAAATGACACAAAGAATCTTTATGAGGAAAACCGTAAACTGCGCAAAGAGCTGGTGGAAAAGAAAAAGGAACTTGCATTCTTAAAAAAAGCCGCCGCATTCTTCGCAAAGGAAATCAATTAGAACCATACTAGTTTATTGACAGGCATAAACAGGAATTCGGTGTCCGCTGACTTCTGCGTCAGATGGATATCTATCCAAATGCCTATTACAATTACAGAAAGGACAGAAAGGCAGGATATAGGGAAAAGAAAGAGAAATTTAAAAATAAGATTCTACAAATATACCATGAATACTCTGGAAATCCAGGATACCGGATGATGAGGGTTTATTTGCAGCGGGCGAAAATCAGTTTGAGCAATACAACTGTATTAAAATATATGCAGGAATTGGGGATCCGCTCCACAGTGACGCCAAAAAATCCTGCATACAAAAAGGGGAACTGCTATAAAAAGTTTGAAAATCATCTAAACAGGAAATTCCATGCGGAAAAGCCAAATGAAAAATGGTGTACAGATTTTACCTATATTTTTATGGAAGATGGAAGGAAGCGATAGAACTGCAGCATTATTGACCTGTTTGACAGATCTGTGGTGGCAACCCTCAACAGCAGCCATATCGATGCAGAGCTGGCTGTGCAGACGCTGAAAGCAGCTCTGGAAAGAAATTATCATCCCAAAACCCTGATGCTGCACAGTGATCAGGGTTCATCACATTTTATGTATGCACCCTTATTTTTGATTTTGTCAACGATTTCAAGCAAATCTTTTGTGCTTCGTGATATTCTTGTTAAATCAGCTATGATAACTGTATCTCCTGTTTCTAAATCATTAATCAGCCTGTTTAATTCTGGTCTATCTGCTTTTGTGCCAGTCATTTTCTCACAATAAAGATGCTTTCTGCTCACTCCTGCTACCATAAGTGCATCTATCTGTCTATCTAAATTTTGCCCCTCTGTACTAACCCTTGCATATCCTAAAATATCAGCCATATTAAAAACCCCTTTCGTACCTGTTCTGTTGCATGATGTTAGAATTGTATCAAAAACGTATCAAAATGTAAATAGATTTTGATACGTTTTTTGACATATTTTTATGAAGTAAGAAGCCTTATTTTATGGGATTTCAATAGTCTGCTAAAATATGTATCAAAAACATTCGTTTTTGACACACTAAATTATGAACGGATAATACTTGCTTATGTTTCTGTCTGAATAGCAAATGCCATTATCTCTTTCTATAGCAGTTCAAAAGAAACAGCACAAAAGGCAGTAGCATCAGTAAAGGGCATAGGGGCGTATTACAGATTTATTTTGTTTTCACTTTTCGGATTGCCTTATGTGGGGTGCATCTATTCCTCAATGGATTTTTGAAATCTGTCGAAAAGTTGACTGCCGAAAAGTATAATAAGGTTATATACTGCCATTGCAAAAAAAAGGCATATCACCTTGTTACAGGTAAAATGCCTTTGTACAAACATCCATTATTTTATATCTGTTAATTGTCTTATATCAATTATTTTCCATATCTGCCCGAATTAAGCTCTTTATATATCCTGCTTTATTTGGCATTGAATTAAGATATTCCAACAAATCTGCTTCTGTATTATGCATAAAGCGAATAGCAATAGATGTTGTCTTTTCTTTTAAATATTTTTCCCTTGCTCTTTTATTGCATTCTAACTGATTCTTTTCTTTTATTGATTTAGCCATTTAACACACCTTTATTTTTTAACATCATTGCTAATCACCATAAACTTCTTTATATGGGTTAATATCTGATTCTCCTGTTCCATCACAGAACACACACGTTTTCTTCTCATAATATCCTGTTCCATCACATACTTTACACTTTTCATTTTTGTTTCCTGCACATGACCATAGCAGCCAGAAACATCCAATAACAATTAGCCATAGAACAAGAATCTCTTTCCACTTTACATTAGCATTGCTTTTATTTATATTGTTTGGCTTCATTCATGCACCCCCTCATACAAGAATATTATGCATATAACTGCAACATTTCTTCATTATACTCAAAATATTAAGTATAGTCAATGGTTTAAGTATGATAATCTTATGTCGGGTGAACAAACATGATTTCATACAAACCATTTTATGACACGCTTTTACGAAAAAATATTACAGAATACCATTTGATTTACAAAGAAGGCATTTCAGCTAACACTTTGTACAGAATGAAAAAAGGTGAATCAATCACGACAAAAACTTTAGATACCCTCTGCTTTATTCTTGATTGTGAAGTTTCAGACATTCTATATCACGACAAAAGCCAGTAAAAAAGCTATGACAGCAGTTGGCATAGTTTTTTATATTCTTAATAGTTACAATTTACACGTAGCATATGCAAATCTGGTAAATACAACTACATACTAACAACATCACAAACCCAAATTTGCATATAGGACGTGCAAATTTGGAAAATATCATTCCGAATTTTCACAACGGACGTGCAAATTTTGACGCTCCTTACAAGTATTAATAATATATACAAGTATTAAATACTGACACCTGCGGTATCAGATGTGATAATAAATATAGTTGTATCGCAAAATACAGCCGATACAAGAGTGAACGGTTCAAAAATGTATGTCCGGCACAAGGTTTTAATCATAAGATTATTTTTTAACAATGCTATTTCTGCACCCGATTCTATCATTTAGAACTGCTGCACCCATTACACGATTATCTATACTCCCATTTCTTGGCTTAAATCGCACCAGAACGCCCAAATTTCGATTTCAAACTATTTGCCCTATAAATTATACCTGTGTACTAAAAATGGATTTTAGGGGCATATACGCGCTTAAAATTCATATTTTATCATTTACTTTTTGACTGCTGCATAACTAATAAAAAAAATCGTTTTAGTTGCATTATCCCGAACCGATATTTATTATAGCAGTTTTCTTTCTATTGAATTGCGTGTATGATAACAGTTTAAATTGAATGTCAGAGAAGATAGAGGGGATTTCTGGATTAGAGTAGACAAATCTCTGCTTTAGAATTGAGAATTGATTTCTGCTTAATGCAGCAGGAGGGAATGCATAGAGTATGCTCATAAATTAAAAATGGAATATTATTGATACCGAATTTAAAAAGAGTGCCTACCCATCACAGATAGACACTCTTATTTCTTTAAATATACAACTCAATTCTCATATCACGCCATTTTAACAACCGCCTAACATGATTATGAGTATTCATATAGCTTATCGCATCTTCTTTAGTATAGTCCAGAACTGCGAATTTTAGGGCATTTCTTATTTCCCCTTGTTGCTTATAGCTGCCTGTGCAGAACGTAACTTTGATAGGCGTTTTTTGCTGTCACACTTATGTTGCTGTAATCCATGCTTAGGACATATGTACGAGGACTTTCGTCCTCATCTTCGTTCCCCTCCTCAATAGTTGCATTGGCATGGTTTTTTCTGCCCTCAACTTTGCAAACAAGTGATTGCGTTTCATTCGGCAGGAAATTCAAATCCCAACGATACCTGCAATTATCTACGGGAATAATTTGCGAAACAAATTTTTCAATAACACTGTCATCAAGTTTGGGTTTGGAAAAGTCTAACGCTTCTTCAAGTACGGCTCTTATTTTCTCAATATCAAATTCCATGCCACTCTCACTATCAGATAGCTCACTCAGCCGTGACTTTTCTTCCATATATTTATTAAGCTCCGCTTCGGTCGTATCTTTCAGCGACTTAAATTCTTCTTTTGTAATTTCCCCATCAGCCCTCATACTGATAAGATTATCAATCTTATTTTTTAGCCTTGCTATTTTTCCCTCTAACGCCGAAGCTGCGGCTTGATTGTTCTTGGTATCTGATTGATAATGTTCATTCAAGAGCCTATAAACCTCTAAGATTGCATTCTTACGTTCTTGCTCTGACCAGATGCCCTCGAAAATCTTCTTAGCCATAATTTCCAATTTCCAATCACCGACCATACGGATGTCACAATAGCCCTCTGTATCAAGACCATTCTTCTCTCGGAAAGCCTTGCTGCCATTATTGACTTGATTATAGCACTGATACCCGAAAACTTCATCTCCCCTCTTATTAGTTCTCCACTTGTTTTTTCGGAATGTCGAACCGCAACTGCAACGTAACTTTCTAAGCCATACATCCTGCGTTGATTTCTTTCCGTATGTTCTCTCGCCTTTATTTACTACCATCTTTGTTGTCCGTGCCTTGCGTATTTCTCTGCATTTATTCCAAACTTCCTCTGAAACAATCGGCTCAAAATCCCCTTTAACATACATATATGTTTCTTCATCAAGATTCTTTATCCGCTTCTGTTCCAGATAATTATTGCTGAATGATTTCAGATAACAATTATATCCTTTATATGTGGCGTTGTGCAGGATGCGTCCGATTTTTGATGCAGACCAGCTCACCTGCCCATGTCCATCCTTTCTCCCAAGACGGCAGAGTTCTTTTGCAATCTTAGTCTGCCCTGCGCCTTGTAAATACAAGTCAAAAATAATTCTTACCGTTTCTGCCTGTTCCTTATTTATTACATAAGTGCTTCCTACACGGTCATAACCAATGATATTTCCATTTCCATATAAAACACCATTTTCACGACTGATTTTCTGCCCCGCCCGAACACGTTCTGAAACTTTACGGCTTTCCTCTTGTGCCAATGTTGCCATTATCGTAAGTCTAAGTTCCCCGTCCCCATCCATTGTCCAAATGTTATCTTCCACAAAATAGACTTCAATTCCAAGATTTTTCAACTCCCTTGTTGTTACCAGAGTATCAACCGTGTTTCTTGCGAAACGACAGACTTCACGAGTTACAATCAAGTCAAACTTTCCTGCCCTTGCATCTTCAAGCATCCTTAAAAATGCGGGACGTTTTTTCGCTTGTGTCCCTGTTATTCCCTCGTCGATATATTTTTGAAGGACATTCCAGTTACTGTGCCGTTCCGTCTGGTCATCGTACCACTGTAATTGATTTTCAAGAGCTGCAAGTTGAGCTTCATGCTCTGTTGAAACTCGCCCATAATATACAACCGTCCGCTCTCTGTTCTTATCTAAAAAAATATAAGGATTATGCCTAGCTGCTATATTTTGCATAATGAATTCCTCCTTGTTTTGTTTTTTATAATCGTACTAAAAATCAAGCCGCTTGTGAAATGTGCAAATTGTAGTGCTTGTAGACATTCATATATGTTTCTTTGTTTACAAGCCCTTTTTCAAAGAGAAGCTCAATTAATATGGCAGCAACATACTCTTTATCAATCTCAATTTTATCCATTCCGATGTCCTCCTTTAATGGAAACGCTGATGGCAAGAGCCTTGTCAACTCTTGCCATCGCTTCAGCGGGCATCATGCCCATATACTGTTTTAATCTTTTTTTATCTATTGTACGAATTTGTTCAAGCAAAACAATAGATTCTCTGTCAAGTCCCTCAAAGTTCTTTACTTCGGTGTGTGTCGGCAATTTTGCCTTTGTCTGTGTCCTGCCCGTGATAGCGGCAATGATGACTGTCGGGCTGTGCCTGTTGCCTATATTATTGGAAATGATAAGTACGGGTCGTGTGCCGCCCTGCTCCGAACCGACAACGGGATTAAGCTCTGCGTAGTAGATGTCGCCACGCCTGATTGTTCTTTCCATATTTTTTATAACCTCCATCTGGATTTAGGCAGGAATACCCTGCCTATGTAACAGCCAAATGCAAGGGAGTATTTAAGGTCGGGAGAGCATAAAACAAGCCCTGTTCCAATAGACCGCCCTGCATCTGGCTTTATGATAAAAGGCATTTTCTATTTGTCCCCGACATCCCGAAAATGCTGATGCGTGATTACGCAAGGGAAATCACCAAACGGTCAGCAGCGAACTGACGCCACGGGAGTTGCACCCCAACTGTCGGTCTGACAGAGCCGCCCCCATTGCCTGCGGCGGATTGGTTACCGCTCGGACTGTGGCTGGACGGGAGTATCATTGTCCTCTTTGTGGGTCTTGGCGAAATCGGGAGCTGCCCGATATTTTCAGTCGATATTTTCCGCTTGCCGTCTTTCGGCGGGTCATGGCGTACCGCTGCACACGCTTACGCTTATTACAGCCACAAAGAGAATGTATTTGGTGAATGGATATTCGGTTGTCAAAGAGCCATCCCGTTTCCGATATAAAAGAAAACTGGGCAAGAGATTTTTGCCCTCTCACCCAGTAGCCGATGGGAGAGTGCGATTTTGGACACTATCCCAAAAGTTTTTTAATTTTTTTCTTAAACCTGTTCAAACGCTTGTAAATGACTTCCTTGTTTAAACTCAATTCCACTGAAATTTCAGTGACTGAAAAGCCCTGCGTCCTCATCAGCAACGCTTGGAGAGTGAGCTTGTCCAACTGATGCAGCTCTTGATACAGCACTGCATTTTCAATGCTGTCCAAAAATTCCTCAACCGTTTTTACTTCGGGCTGTGCTGTGTCCTCTGCCACTTCCTCAAGATATGTACCCGCATCCTGCAATTTCTCATAGTACCGTCTGTCGGAATTGAATATCGCCCAATCATGGACACGGAGCTTTTCAATATCGCCCTCGCTGACACCCAAGCTCCTAAGCTGCTTTTCCTCGGCTTCTTTCCATATTCGCCATTTTCTTTCTTCTCTGGCTTTGTTGTACGCCATAATCCGTTACCTCCAATCTGAATTTTTTTGAAAATCCAGATTGAAAGGCGGAGAACGGCATCCCACGCCAGAAACAGCCCTGCGGCGTATTCCGACAAAAAACGACAAAAGAAAAACCGTAAGGGCTGTCGTGCCTTTACGGTTTATAGATATATTAGTTCTTATATGTAGAGATTTGACTTCTACTTCTTGGATAAAAAGCCCCCTTGAACTGACAAGGATTTTTTTAACAGGCTGTCCACCCATCTCCGATATGATATATATAACTGGAAATTGCTATTTGCAGGCAATAAAAATCCCTCCAAACTTAAAACAGGTTTGGAGAGTGCTTGTTAAGTCTTTCGGGCATAGCAATACCGCCCACCAAATCGCCGTTTTTTTTATTTGGTGGACGTATCTGCATTTAATTAAGTAAAATGCAGAGCCGATAAACTGTGGTTTCATTCATTCCACACATTCATCGGCTCTGCATCTATGTGTCTGGCTCTGTGATGATAAATACTTGCATATTTTTTGCGTTAATTATCGTTTCCCGTTTACATTTTGGACAATAAAGCGGATAGTTTTTCAAAACAGTATCTTCCCTAAATTTGTTATGCGTCTTTTTTTTGCAAATCGGGCAATATATCCACTCGTATTTCATATTTGAAGCAACCTGCCTTTTTTTAACTTAAAAACGGTATCTGCTTGTTTTACAAGGTCGTTGGAGTGGGTAACAATAATTACGCATTTATTCATCTGATGGGCGCAATTTTTCAAAATCCCCGTAATTTCTGCGGCAGTATCTTTGTCTAAATTTCCCGTTGGTTCATCCGCTAAAATAACAGGGGCATTCGATACCAGTGTACGGGCAATTGCCACACGCTGCTGCTGTCCTCCCGACAGTTTCATTACATTTCGTTTTGCTTCATCCTCCGTCAATCCAAGCTGCTTTAATATTGGCAGGGCGTCCTGTTTTGCGGTCAATTTTACGTTTTCAATCGGAGTCATATAATCAATAAGATTGTAATTCTGGAATATGACAGAAACATGATTGCGCCTATGGTATTCAAGTCCCATCTCCGATATATCCCTGCCATTAAACATAATTTTTCCTTCCTGTGGAATATCAAGACCGCCTATCAATGATAACAGGGTCGTTTTCCCAGAACCAGATGCACCAAGTATCGCATACATTTTTCCTGTTTCAAATTGAGTTGTGATATGTTCTAAGACCTTTGAGCCTTTTTCATATTGATATGTTACGTTTTCACATATTAGCGTTGTCATCTTTTTCTCCTCCTAACTCATGCGGGATAAAATTTCACGCGGCTTCAAACGCATGACCGCAATAGACGATATCATAACAGATACAATGATAATTACAAATCCAACAAGATATAGCTGTAATAAATTTTCTATGCTTACAGAAACTTCAATATCCGTTTCCAAATAATCTGTATTTTCTGCACCGCTCAATTCTATATTGTCTACACCTCCTAATGCTGTACTTTCAAACGATTCTATCACAATGTCATCTTGCTGCACGTCATTCGGTTCTTCTATTTTATTCTGTATATCCTGCTGTAAAAGCACATCGGCGATACGGTTTGAAACCATATTACTTGTAAAGAAGGAAATCCCAAAAGCAACGATTGCAATCAGCAATACTTCTGTCAGATATTGCCCTATAATGTCTGTCTTTTTTATGCCAAGCGAGAGGAACACACCTGTTTCACGGACACGTGATTTTCCCCATAGAGTAAGAATAAGCGATAAGATTACAACGCTGACAAGGATAGCCGCAATCAGCAGACCTATCACCAGTTTATCCATACTTTCCAGAGAGGAAGCCGTATTTTCATAAGTTTCATTGTCCGTATCAATCGTAAATCCATCCTCTTTAAATCCAGGCGTCTTTTTCACTTTTTCGATAATTTCATCCATTTCTTCTGGGTCGTTTATGGTAATTGAAACTTCTGAAAATCCCTGAACTGCAGGGGTGTTCTCGATAAGAATTGCCGACGCTATATCTATAAACACCCGATTCTGTATTTTATTATAGCCCTCTATATTCTTGCCGATTTTTTCTGTTTCCATTGCTGTAAACAATCCAACGATTTCCAGTGTCATGCTGCGCCCATCCATAGACCTCGTTTTCAGCATATCGCCTATCCCTAAGCCATTTTTATCAGCCAAATCTTTACAAATAATTGCTTTCCCCGTATCTTTTTCTGTAATATGCCTGCCTTCCGTTAGTTTGACAACGCCATTTGTAAACAAATTGTGTTCTTCGGAACGCCATAGACTTACCGTAGTCGTGCTATTCCCTAATTCTTCCTCCAAAGGAATTGTCCCCTTGAAAAAAGACAACTGTTCAAAATCCAGTAATGTTTCATCAAATGCATCGCAATATTTCACTCCTGCTATATCACGGATATTTTTCACCATATCAGAGGATAACTGCTCTGTGGAATACATGATATATCCAGTCCCTCCACTTTCATCCTCGTCCGATTCTTTATGCAGATAGGGGTTATTATCTGTGTAGTCCGTCCAGACATGAAAAGAACCGCCAAGGCTTTGACGCAGATTTTGCTGTGCCTGTTTTGTAGCTTTCCCGATAGACAATCCCGACAAGACAAAGGTTGCCATAATAAGCAATATACAAAAAAGCACTATGCTTTTCCCTTTTTTTCGAGTAACATATAACATTGCCCGTTTTAAAAAATTCATATTGATACCTCCGTTTTTTATTTTTTGAACACAATATTAAAATAACATTCCTATATGGAACGTATATGGAATATCTGTGAAAAATAAACGGAAGAAAAAAATCCTCCGAAACATCGGAGGGTTTTTCATCATAAATATATAGTAAAACACATTCTTTGCGGATTGTCTTTCGCTTGAAATGTATATGGAATAGAAAGTGCAGAAAAAATAGTGTCCACAATATACAAGCCTAAGCCATTTCCTCCTTGCTCTCTGCTTCTTGCATAATCAAGACGGTAAAATGGCTCAAACAACCGGGGGATTTCGGATTGACGAACAGGGACACATTCATTTTCAACAACAAGATTTCTGCCATCCATAGAAACAGAAATCAGCTTCCCGCTTTCTGTATATGCAACTGCATTTGCAAGAATATTAGAAACTGCCTTTTCAAATAAGGAAATGGGTATACTGACTGTAAAATGTTGTGGCAGGCAGACAGAAAAATTTATCTCGTTTGCAGCGGCAATCAGTTTATATGGCTCACAAAGGTTTGTGAGCAGTTCTGGCAAATTTATTTCGGTCGGTTTTTCTTCATTTGTAATATTCATTTTGGATGTTTCTAAAATTTCATGTATCATCTCGGAAAGCTGTTCTGTTATTTCTTTGCACTCTGGCAGATATACGTCATAGTCTTGATATTTTCCTACTCCAAGTATCATATTTTCAAGAGTGGCGTTTAAAGCAGTAACAGGCGTTTTTAATTCGTGGGAAGCCGCACGTAAAAAATCTATTTTCAATTTCTCGCTTTCCTGCACATACTTTTTTTCTGATTCAAGATTATGGATTGCCTTCAGCAAATTCCTATAAAGGCTATTGATATTCTCTGCCAAATCTTCAATTTCATCTCCCGAAGTTACAGAACATATCGCAGATTTATCCATTTTTGTCATGCGCTGCGCTGTTTCTGATAAATGACAAATATTTCGTGTTATGCTTCTGGAAAAAAGTGCAGCACAGACAATGGCAATCACGATACAACAGGAAACAGAAACAGGCAGGGCACGTTTTATCGTAAATGTTACAAACTGTGAGGCATCTACGTCCGTACTGACGAAAAATCCGTCCAGTTCCATTCCTTTCTCGCCAACAAGCCCTAAAGATATTTGCGGGGCAAGAACATACATGATGCCATGTGCAGTTATTACAATAAATATCAAGACGCTCAATGTATATAAAAATGTTTTAGGAAATATTTTTATTCGTGCCATATTAGTCCACCTCATATTTATATCCAATTCCTTTTACAGTAACAATGCAGTCAAGATGCAGTTTTTTTCGCAGGTTTTTTATATAAGTATCTACTGTCCTGTCAATAATAGGATGGCTGTCGCCCCATAAATCGTCAAGTATCTGAGAACGGGTCAGAACCAGTCCTTTATGCTCCACAAACAATTTCAGCAAGTCAATCTCTTTTGGAGTAACGTCGATTTTTCCATTGTCATCTTTTGCTGTATAACCTAAAAAATCTACAATTACATTTCCAAATTCGATTGTATCTGGTAAAATCCCCTTTCCGCTTCTTCTTAAAAGTGCAGTAATGCGCCGCCCTAACAAAATCATGGAAAAGGGTTTTACGATATAGTCATCTGCCTGTCCGTCAAAGCTGGAAACTTGTGTATATTCGTCCCCTATTGCTGTTAGCATAAGTATCGGGACAGAACTTTTTTCTCTGATTTCATGCAAAACAGAAAGCCCCGATATTTTTGGAAGCATAATGTCAAGTACAATTAAGTCAATCCTGCTATTGCTAAAACATTGCAGCGCAGATTCCCCGTCATACGCAGGAATTAATTTGTGTCCCGCTAATTTCAAATACTCGCAAATCGCTTCATTTGTTTTTCGGTCATCTTCAACAATAAGTAATGTCGCCATATAAATCACCTCTTTTTTCAGTTTAACACTCCAATATGGAGCGAATGTGAAATTTTAGAAAGAACATCCATTTATGTGCTAATTTACATCTATTATAACCGCTTATATAAATAGCAACAATTATGCAAATAGGATTTCACATCGTTTAGTAGGATACCACACCTCTGTAAAATATAAGGGTAAAAGTTTTCAGAGTACAGGTGGTGAACGAATGGACAAAAGAAACAACGATTTTGACTTTGATTTCAGACCGTTAGGACTGGCAATCAAAAAAGCCCGTAAAGCTCAAGGCGTGACCAGAGAACAGTTTGCGGAGATTATTGATTATAATCCCAGACATCTTCAAGCTGTTGAAAATGAGGGGCAGTATCCAAGCATAGAGCTGTTTCTTCAACTTATCACAATGTTTGATGTATCAGTTGACGAACATATACATACTGAGGAAAAAGCAAAGAAAAGTTCTATCCGAAGACGTTTGGATGCTATGCTTGACCGACTGGATGACAAAGAACTGTCTGTTGTCGAAGCAACTGTAAACGGGCTATGTAAAGCAAAAGAGCCAGAGGATTGACCTCTGGTTTCCTTTTGCTCCGCCCAACTAATAGTTTGGGCATCCGTAGCCGTATATTGAGCCGCTCCCAACTGGATAGCTCTGCTGTTTGCAGGCATCCCCAGAGTTACCCTCCACGGTGTAGACCGTTCCATTCTCGCATCTCTCTACAATGCCTACATGGTCGATTGAGCCGTCGCTTCCCCAATCAAAGAAAATGAGGTCGCCTGCCTGCGGCTCATAGTCCTTGTCCTGCCATTGTCCTTTGCCCTTGAACCAGTTTACGCCGTCCGAGCAGAGGGAGAATTTCGGCACAATTCCGCTTTCCAGATAGCCGCACTGGTCGGCACACCACGATGCGAAGCAGGCACACCATTCCACACGCCCGCCAAATCCATACCAGCTCCAATAAGGCTGCCCGCCCTCGTTGCCGAGCTGTGTTAAGGCAACTTCTACAATGGCTTGGTTTCCTCCGCTTGTGAATGCCCGCCCGTATGGGTAGTAGCGTAACACATGGGCGGGGTACTGCGTGTCGCCGTATTTCTCCCAACCGAGCCGCTGTGCCTGCATTGCGGAAAACTCCACCGCATTTGCATAGGAATAGCCGCCGTAGTTGGTCTTTGCCCATGAGATATACCCGTTGCCGAAGTTGTATCCCTGCAGGGCGAGCTTGATACGCTCCATGTCAATCGGGCTTTCCACTTCGGCTGATGTGAGGGCGGCTTTTAATTCCTGCACGCCGCACTCAATGGAATATTCGGGGTCTTTGATGCCGTTCGGCTGATGGGGGTACTTTTTGTTGAAGCTCCCCTCCGCCGCCTGCATCGGGTCGCTGCCTTTACCGCCAGATTCCTGCATCATCACCGCCTTGATAAGCTCCACATATTCGGGGATTCCGTACTGCTTCGCATACTTCTGTATCAATGGCGTGTAAGCTTCGACCTCCGCACTGACAGGGGTATAGGATGTGCTGTCGCTGCCGCCCCCGAACAGGGAAACGGCGCACCCAAGCAGGACGACGATGAGGATTATCACGACGGCAATCCAGCCGCCTGCGATAAGGGCAGAAATCAACGCCTTAGTCCCTGCGATAATCGCCTTAACTGCCGCAATGGTCGCCTTGACCGTGCCTTTCGTTGCTTCGGCTGTCGCCTTTGCGGTGGCTTTCGCTGTCTGCGCCGCTTTCTGGGCGGCTTTGGCAGATGCTTTCGCCGTTTTCTGTGCCGCCTTTGCGGTCTGCTCGGTGGTCTTAATCGCTGTCTTGGATGTCGCCTTTGCGGTTTTCACGCCTTTTTCCGTCGCCTTGACTGTGCCTTTTGCTGTGGTCTTGACGGTTTTTTCCGCATTTCTGGCGGTTGTCTTTATCGTCCGCTTTCCCTGCTGTCTGGTCTTTATCAGCGAGTTTGCCGCCGTCTGGGGCGTTTCGGTCTTGACAGGAGCAGCGGAAACAGCGGGACGGCTTGCAGTCCCTTGTATTTCCTGCAAGCCGTCCTGCCTTATTGTACGCATGGCGTTTTGTCCCGCCTTGTTCCGCATTGTTTTCTGCTCTGCGGCTTTCTTCGCCCGCTTTGCCTTAAAATCGGCGATTTTATCCTTTGCCTT
>CAJTCL010000017.1:82612-82722 GCA_910575005.1 Lachnospiraceae bacterium
ATACGCCCCGAAGCATGGGAAACCTTGTCGGCGGCATATTCCGTGGGGGAATTTTCCTCCGCATAATATCCCTGCTCCGCCTTGTCCTTTGTCTTTGCGTAAGCGGATTT
>CAJTCL010000018.1 GCA_910575005.1 Lachnospiraceae bacterium
CTCTCAATCTAATAAAACCATTATCTCCTATCAGACTGGAGATGTAAAGAAATAGGTCTAAGGGTTTATAGGTATCCCTTGAACAACCTAAATACATTATACAAGGAGTGGGATAATTATCATGAAAAAAATAATAACGATCAGCCGTGAATTTGGCAGCGGCGGAAGAACGATTGCAAAGGAAGCGGCACAAAGGCTTGGGTATGCATTTTACGATAAGGATCTGATTGAAAAGATTGCAGAGGAGTCAGGGCTTTCGCGGGAGTACATTGAGGCGCATGGGGAACACGCACCGGGCAGGACTTATTTTGGTTATGCCTTTGTCGGGAGAGACGCGACGGGCAATTCCGTTGGGGATTATCTGTGGAAGGTGCAGAGAGATATCATTGAGGATTTGGCGGAAAAGGGAAACTGCGTAATCGTAGGGCGCTGCGCCGATTATATTCTCAGAAAACGGACAGACTGCCTGCATGTGTTTATCCATGCGGATATGGAAAAGAAAAAGGAGCGGATTGTAAAGTTATACGGTGAAACAGGAGCGTCACCGGAAAAACGACTCAAGGAAAAAAATAAAACAAGAGCGATGAATTATAAGTATTATACGGACAGAACATGGGGTATGGCAGGGAGTTACCACGTGTCACTGGACAGCGGCTTACTGGGCGAGGAGCGGTGTGTAGACCTGATTGTAGGGCTTGCAAAGGATTTATAGGGGTGGATGTTTCGCAAAGCGCATGAGGAATTGTACATGACGCAGTATGAGGAAATGCAACTTAGAAAAATTGCACCGTTACAAGATGGTATTGACTCCAAACAAGGAGAGCGGGTGAATCGGGCATTTTCTGACAAAATAATATTAGGTACCTTGACAATTTCTTTTTTATAATGATATAATCAAGGTACCTAAAGAAAAGGAGGAGCGATTTATGCAGGAAAATACCATTTGCCCCGGCTGCGGACGGCACTGCGATCTGGAAAGGCCGCACTGCGGCAGAGGGGAGGAATACCGCCGCACCGGGAAAATGCCGGAGCATCAGAGGAAACAACGGGATCAGGAAATGCACACAGCCAATGATTCAGCAGCAGGTATCGATGACAGGCTGATTATCAGTCTGCGGGATCTACATCATACCATGCGCTTACTGTATGAGGGGAAAGCGAGCCAGAAGCGCATCCTGATCATCCTGAACGAGACGGAAGCAATTACTCAGAGGGATTTGACGGAGCGTTTGGGAATCCAGCCGGGTTCGGCCAGCGAGATCCTGTCCAAGCTGGAAGGCTCAGGCTGGATCGTCCGGACACAGAATGAATCTGACCGCAGGACAACGGACATCTCCTTGACAGACAGCGGCAGGGAAATTGCAGAAGAGGCGCTAAAGCAGCGCAGGAAGCGGCATGAGGAAATGTTTTCCTGTCTTTCGGGAGAGGAAAAACAGGAACTGCTGTCACTTCTGGAAAAAGTCCGCTGTGACTGGAAAAAACGGTACAGAGAAAACGAGAATACATTCAAACATGGGCACGGGCATGGATGCCGGGATGACGGCGGACATCATGAAGGACATAGGCACCGGGATGACGGCGGACACCATGAGGGACACGGGCACCGGGATGATGGTGGATACCACGACGGTCACGGACACCATGGAGGCTCAAATGGGCATGGAGGACGCTGACCATGTGGAAATATATCAAAAAGTATCTGTTCTTCGCCATTGTCGCAGGTCTGTTTATGACCGGCGAGGTGATGATGGATCTGCTGCAGCCGGGATTCATGAGCCGGATTGTGGATGATGGTGTCCTTGGCGTAAACAACGGAGGCAGTGCAGACCTGCATCTGATATGGATGCTGGGGCTGCAGATGATCGGTCTTGTTCTGCTGGGAGGGCTTTGCGGTTCTCTCAATAATGTGTTCGTGCACATATCCAGCCAGAATATAGGAAATGAGATCCGGAAGGACTGCTTCAGAAGGATCATGGATTTTTCCTTTCAGCAGATTGACCGATTCGGCACAGGTTCCCTGGTGACAAGGGTGACCAATGACATCACCCAGGTGCAGAATTTTGTCTCGCTGTTTATCAGGGGGCTGATCCGCACCACGCTTCTTACATTTGGAAGCATGTATTGTATGTTCCGGCTGAATTTCGGTTTCGGACTCATTGTACTGTGCGCCTTCCCGTTTCTGGTGGGCATCATCGGGTTCTGCCTGTGGAGGGCAAATCCACTGTTTTCCAGACTGCAGGCGTATCTGGATGCCATCAATGAAATCATGCAGGAAGACGTGTCCGGCATCCGCATTATGAAAGCCTGCGTCCGGGAGACCTATGAAAAAATGCGCTTCGGGAAGGCGAATGATGATCTGGTCAGGACGCAGCTGAAAACCCTTGTGATATTTGCCTTTATGAATCCTCTTACGAATGCGGTTATGTACATGGCTGTCGCGGCTGTTTTACTGGCAGGATCCTTTTCAGCAGCAGACGGCAGTACAACACCGGGAAATGTCATGGCGGCGCTGACCTATACCACACAGCTTCTGAACGGTATTCTGATGCTGGTCATGTTGTTTCAGAATATTTCCAGGGGACTTACCTCATGGAAACGCGTAAAAGAGGTGCTGGAAAGCGTGCCGGAACTGAAAGACGGCTCTTTTGACGGGTCAGCGCAGACACAGGGGGAAATCGAATTCCGTGACGTTTCCTTCGCCTATCCGGGAAGCGCCCGAAACGTGCTGTCCCATATCAATCTGAAGATACACAGGGGAGAAACCGTGGCGGTCATCGGGGCTACCGGATGCGGAAAGACTACACTGGCCGGACTGATGATGCGGTTTTATGATGCGGATTCCGGCGCGGTTCTGGTGGACGGAATTGATGTCAGGGAATACCGGCAGCGGGCGCTCCGGGAAAAAATAGCCATAACTATGCAGAAAAGCGAGCTGTTTGGCGTGACGGTGGGGGAAAATATTGCATGGGGACTGCCGGGAGCGGATAGCATGTTGCTTGCATCCGCAGCATCCATTGCGCAGGCGGATAGTTTTATTTCTTCCCTTGGAAACGGGTACGATACAATGGTGGCAGAGCGGGGCATGAGCCTGTCCGGAGGCCAGAAGCAGCGGATTTCCGTTGCCAGGGCAGTTTTAAAGCCAGCGGAAATCTTTATTTTTGACGATTCCACCAGCGCCCTTGATCTGAAAACGGAAGCAGATTTATACCGGGCGTTAAAAGAGTCCCGCCCTGACAGCACCAAAATCATCATAGCCCAGAGGATTGCCTCCGTGCGTACGGCAGACAGGATAATCGTACTGGAAAACGGCGGTATCCTGGCCTGCGGCACCCATGAGGAACTGGTGGAAACCTGCCGGGCTTATCAGGATATCTGGCATTCCCAGATGGGAGAGGAGGCGAAGGGAGCATGAGCAAGGAACAGGATTCCAGACTTGCCGAACGCAATATTCCGGGAATGATGAACCGGCGGGACCGCTTTGCGGAGCCGGAACACGCCGACAATATCGGTGCCACAGTCAGGCGGATTGCGGTGTATTTTGTGAAGGAAAAAAAGCTGGTTGCCGGAATGCTGGCGGTTGTGCTGTCCGGTACTGTGTGCGGTATTCTGGCGCCGAGCCTGCAGAGTGGGGCTGTAGACATCATCGCGGGGGAAAAACAGGGCATTCTTTCCCATACACTGACGTTGATGCTTTCCGTGTATCTGCTCTACAGCATCTGCGGGCTGCTTCAGGGGCTGTGTAGCACAAGGCTCAGTCAGAATGTGGTCAAACGGATGCGGGAGGAGCTGTTCGGAAAAATCGTGGAGCTGCCGGTACATTATCTGGATACCCATTCCCACGGCGATGTGATGAGCCGCATGACCAACGACATTGAAAATATCTCCACCACCGTTTCCCAGTCCCTGCCGTCGCTGTTCTCGGGAGTGCTTACGGTCATCGGCACCATGGCGGTCATGCTGTGGTACTGTTGGCAGCTGGCGCTGCTCAGCTTTGTTACAGTACTGCTGACCTTTCTTGCGACAAAAATCCTTTCCGGAAAGGTGCGCAGGTTTTCTAGGAAACGCCAGCAGCTTCTGGGACAGCTGAACGGGACCGTGGAGGAAATGGTTGCAGGGTACCGCACAGTTGTGGCTTATAATCATCAGGATATCACGGCGGCGGATTTTGGCGCCACGGCGGATTCCCTCACAAAAGCAGGGATCAAGACGGATGTTTTCAGCGGCGTTATGGGGCCGGTGATGAACTGTATTGGGAATATCGGTTTTGTCATTATTGCCGTTTTCGGGGGATATTTTTCGATGAACGGACTGATTTCGGTGGGCGTGATTTCCGCGTTTATCGTATACGCGAAGCAGTTTAGCCGCCCCATTAATGAGATAGCACAGATTTACGGGCAGCTGCAGACAGCGGTTGCCGGCGCGGAGAGGGTTTTTGCCATGCTGGATGAGGAAACAGAGGATAAAAGCGGTGTGACGCTGGAAACGGGCGAAAAAGCTGCTGTGACCTTTCAGAATGTATGCTTCTCCTATGAAGCGGAAACTCCCGTGATCCGGAATTTTACACTGACTGTCCCGAATGGCAGAAAAGTCGCGCTGGTGGGCGCTACCGGAAGCGGAAAGACTACCATCGTCAACCTGCTCATGCGGTTCTATGACATAGAAAGCGGGGAAATCCGTATAAACGGTCAGGACATACGCGATGTGTCCAGGGAGAGCCTGCGGCGGAACATTGCGATTGTCCTTCAGGACACTGTCCTGTTTTCCGATACGGTCCGAAATAATCTGAAATACGGAAACGACAGCGCTGCGGAGGAACAGCTTGTGGCCGCGGTGGAGATGAGCCAGTGCCGGGATATGATCGGGCTTCTCCCACAGGGGTATGACACGGTGCTGACCGGATCCGGTGCGAATATCAGCCAGGGGCAGCGCCAGCTTTTAGCCATCGCCCGCGCTTTTGTGGCGGATCCCAAAATACTGATTCTGGATGAAGCCACGTCCAATGTGGATACCCGCACTGAGAAGGCCATACAGGACGCCATGCACAGCATTATGCAGGGACGCACCAGTATCGTGATTGCCCACCGCCTTTCCACCATAAGGGATTCTGATCTGATTGTGGTCATGGAGCGCGGCGAGATCGCGGAGAGCGGCAGCCATGAGGAGCTGCTTGCGAAAAAAGGCAGATATTATGAACTTTACATGACCCAGTATGCCGGATTTGCCACATAAGGGACTGGTTGACAGCACAGGACTGCCGTGTGGAAACTTTGTATATTTCTGACAGATAACGGGCAGTTGTTTTTTGTGGAAAATGTCCTTTGCGTTAGAAAGGCGAAAAAGGTATAATATTATCTGGAAGTTAAATCATGCAAAATCAACGACACATGTGGCGCACCGCGCGTAAATCTGATTACGGTACGGGTGCTGCAGGTGTCGTTTTTTTGTGCAAAAAAGGAGGACTATTATGGAAAACAGTAATTATATTGGTACGGAAAAAGTGGGGAAGCTGCTGCAGAAGTTTGCAATTCCCTGCATCTGTTCCCTTATCATTTCATGCCTTTACAATATTGTAGACCAGATATTTGTGGGAAACGGCGTGGGCTATCTGGGCAATGCCGCTACCGGCGTGATCTTTCCGATTACGGTAGTAGGGTGGGGGTTAAGCCTATTCTTTGGTGACGGAGCGGCCGCCGCACTGAGCGTTTCTCTGGGGCGCGGAGAAACAAAGGACATTCACAGGAGTGTTGGCAGCGCGGTTCTTGGATCGTTTTTGTCCGGTGTGGTGGTAATTGTCATTGCCTACCTGTGGGGAGACGGTCTGCTGCGCATGATCGGCGCGACGGATGCAAACATACAGATGGCGCACGAGTATGGCGTGATCATCTTTGCCATGATGCCTCTTGCCATGACGCAGAATACGCTTGCCTCCATCATCAGGGCGGATGGCAGCCCCAAATATGCTATGATGGCCATGCTTACCGGTGCAGTCATCAATATCATCGGCGACCCGGTTGCCATCTTTGCGCTTGATATGGGAATCAAGGGTGCGGCATGGGCTACCATTTTGGGGCAGTTTGTCAGCTTCTTAATCTGTGCGGCTTATATAAGGCATCCGAAAACGTTCCGGGTGGGCGCCTGCAGCTTCAGGCCGAGCATGGCGCTTTTAAGGCCGGTAATGGCTCTGGGGACTTCCAGTCTCCTGACGCAGCTTTCCATCGTAATCATTACGGTTGTCAACAACATCCTGCTGGTGAAGTATGGTGCAGGCTCCGTTTACGGCGCGGATATCCCGCTGGCGGCATTCGTGGTCATTATGAAGCTCTTTCAGATTGTACTGAATATTGCCATAGGTATCGCTGCGGGCGCGCAGCCGATTGTGGGGTATAACTATGGCGCGAAAAACTATGGACGGGTACAAAAGCTGCTGAAACTGATGATTCAGTGGACGGCTATTGTGGGGCTGGTCTGCACCGTTCTGTTTGAGGCTGTCCCCGGCGTGTTCATTCGGATGTTCGGTTCGGCGGATGACCCTGTTTATTTTGATTTTGCCGTGCTCTGCCTGCGGATTTACCTTTCCCTTATCCTCGTGACATGTGCCCAGAAGGTCTGTGCCATCTTCCTGCAGTCTATCGGCAAGGCAAAGGCAGCCGCGCCGTTGTCCGTCCTGCGAGATGTGCTGCTAATTGTTTTTTCCCTTTTAATCCCTGTTTTCATGGGTGTTACCGGCATTTTCTGGGCAGCGCCGATTGCCGATGTGCTCGCCATTTTAGCTACGGCGGCAGTTATGGTACGAGTGTGGAAGGAATTGGGACAGGAGAAGGAAGAGAGGGAGCCTGCTGCAGCGACGATTCGGCAGTCCCGTCAGGGAACGGTGATCACGATTGCCAGAGAACATGGCTCCGCCGGAAAGCGGATTGGACAAATCGTGGCAGAAAAACTGGATATTCCCTGCTATTATAAAGAGCTGGTGGCAGTTGCGGCTCAGGAAAGCAGTCTGGCGCAGGGATTTATTTCCGGCATCAATTCCGATGAAAATGCCGTTATGAGGGAACTGTATCTCACAGCCGATCCGGTAAAGCGCGCTGTCGCGGCACAGGAAAAAGCTATCCGCCATATTGCGGATGCGGGTTCCTGCGTCATCATAGGACGCTCGGCGGACTATGTGCTGCGTCATTATCCGAATGTGGTACGCATCTTTATCTATGCCCCGGAAAGCTACCGGGAGAAAAAGGTAATGGAGATGTACGGGGACAGCCCGGAGGCTGCGAAAAAGAGCATTGCAAGATCGGATGCCGCAAGGAGCGCATATTATAAAAGCATTTCCGGGCAGGAGTGGGGCAATCCACACGGCTATGAACTGTGTATTGACGCATCGGTGGGCGAGGAGGCTGCAGCAGACATGATCTGTAGCTATATCGGGCGGATGGGCAGGAGCTAAATAAAGAATAGGATGCCCATATAAGATGGTACATGCCGGCGGCTGTTATAATTTGGGAGCAATGGAGTAATGTGTCCGTTGCTCCCAAAGCGCTGGTATATAAGGAAAGTCACTTCATACACTCATTGACCCACGCAATGAAATTCGTGGTGCTGTTTCCAGTGCGTTCTGCCTTGACATGCTTCTGGCCCCAGACGGTTTCAAAATCAACAGATTCTACGCCGTCATAATTTCGAAGCGCAAGGGCAAGGTTTACTTCTGTGGTAAGCGAAGTGTCACTCTGCGCAATGCCGGTGCGGATTCTCCAATGCTTTGCAGGCGTGCTGTTTCTGTATCCATCCTCAGATTCCAGCAGATAATAAAGGGGAGTGTACATATTCAGTCTCTGCGCTACTGTATAACCAATTATATCCGTTTTTTGAAGATCCTCTTCAAAATCTGAAACATAGCTATTGTCAAGTTCATTCAATATATCCGCAAGCAAGGCGTCAAAATGGGCTCCATTCTGAATAAAATATAAGAAAAAGTTAGTCAAAACTACTTGACAAAAAGGGCAGGCATATTGTAATATAACGGTGTTATATGGAGGGCTGAAGAATGGATGAATCGGTAACATTACAAAAAATACTGGAAGCTGCGAGAGAAGAATTTCTTGCAAAAGGCTTTCAGTCCGCATCCCTGCGTAACATTGTAAAAACGGCGGGAGTCACAACAGGGGCTTTTTACGGATATTATAAGAGCAAAGAGGAACTGTTTGACGCCCTCGTAGGCGGACAGTATGAATATGTGATAAACCAGTACAAGGAAGCCCATGAGAGCTTTGCCAGACTGCCAATAGAGGAACAGCCTGCCCAACTGGGCAAACTGTCAGAAGGGTGCATGAATGGCATACTCTTACATGCTTTTGAACATAAAGAGGAATACCGCCTGCTCCTGCAATGTTCTGAAGGCACCCGTTATTCACGCATGATTGATGATATGGTGGAGATTGAGGTAGAAGCCACACATAAGTTTTATGAAGTGCTTGAAAAACTGGGTTCTCCGGCTCCAAAGATTGACCGGAGGCTGGAACATATTCTTGCAACAGGGCTGTTGAATGCATATTTTGAAATGATCATACATGATATGCCATTAGAAGATGCAAAACTCTATTTTCAGGAGCTGTGTGACTTTTATACGGCGGGATGGGTGAAGATCATGGGGCAGTAATGCCCCACTCCCAAAGTGGAAAGCGTATGCTTTCTATTATTTTTAGATATGGGTTAGAAAAAACTAACTAAAGCAAC
This sequence comes from Lachnospiraceae bacterium, assembly GCA_910575005.1. Classification (GTDB taxonomy): domain Bacteria; phylum Bacillota; class Clostridia; order Lachnospirales; family Lachnospiraceae; genus Petralouisia. Next base: position 8,725 of record CAJTCL010000018.1, read on the forward strand.
GATATGAAAACGGATATAAGGAGACGGCTGCAGCTTTTCCAATATCATATAAGAACCATTCAATTTTATTATTTCACAAGGAGGGATTGACTTGAAACAACAAACAAATCTGGCAAGGCTTTTAAGCTATGCCGGGAAGCATAAAATCCTGACTTACCTGTCATGGATTTTTTCAGCGGCAAGCGCCCTGATTGCGCTCATGCCGTTCTGGTACATTTGGAGAATCTTAAAAGAGGTGCTGGAAGTGGCGCCGGATTTTGAAAATGCGGTACATATTACACACTATGGCTGGATGGCAATGCTGTATGCTGTCTTATCCATGCTGGTTTACATTGCGGGGCTGATGTGTTCGCACTTATCGGCATTCCGTATTGCTACCAATGTCCGTATCACGCTGATACACCATATCTCCACGCTTCCACTGGGTAAGATAGACCAGTTCGGCACAGGAAAGCTGCGCAGGATTATCTCGGAAACCAGCGGTTCGGCAGAGACGTACCTTGCCCACCAGCTTCCGGACAAGGCAAAAGCATTTGCTACAATCGTGGGGCTGCTTGCACTGCTTCTGGTATTTGACTGGCGGCTTGGGCTTTTAAGCCTGATACCTGTGGTTCTTGGCTTTGCCACAATGACAAGGATGACGGGGAAGGGGATGCAGCAGAAGATGACGGAATACCAGAACGCCCTGTCTGACATGTCCGGTGAGGCAGTGGAGTATGTAAGGGGCATTCCGGTAGTAAAAACCTTTGGGCAGACCGTGTTTTCGTTCAAAAAATTTAGGGCAACGATTGACAATTATGAAAAATGGGCGGTTGCCTATACAAAAGAACTGCGTCTGCCGATGATGCTCTATACACTGGCGATTAACAGTGTTTTCGTATTCCTCATTGCCGCAGGAATCTGTTTTACTGGAAACGGTGTGGAAGAAAAGTTTTTGCTGAATTTACTTTTTTATATCATTTTAACACCAGTCATTTCCCTGACGCTCGGTAAAATGATGCGCCAAAGTGAGAATGAAATGATTGTGGGAGACGCCCTGCAGCGGATTGATACAGTGCTTTCTATGGAACCGCTGGCAGAGAGCAGGCGCCGGAAACAGCCCAAAGATTTTTCTGTAGAGCTAAAAGACGTTACATTCAGTTACAAGGGGAGCCCCGCAGGGCGGGAAGGCGGCCTGGGCCGCGATGGAAACACAAATGCGCTGCAAAATGTTTCACTGAAAATAGGTGCAGGGGAAACGGTGGCATTTGTAGGTCCTTCCGGCGGGGGAAAGACTACCCTTGCAAGCCTGGCTGCCAGATTCTTTGACACACAGGGCGGCAGCGTCACGGTAGGGGGAGCGGATGTAAAAGACATTGGCAATAAAGAACTGATGGATACGGTTTCTTTTGTTTTCCAGAACAGCAGGCTCATAAAAGCCTCCATCCTTGACAATGTGCGGATGGGAAGGAAGGATGCCACGAGGGAAGAAGCGATGCAGGCATTAAAGGCTGCACAGTGCATGGATAGTATTGAAAAATTCCCTGAAAGGGAGAATACCGTTATCGGGCGGGAAGGCGTGTACCTTTCCGGCGGGGAACAGCAGCGGATTGCGATTGCAAGGGCAATGCTGAAAAATGCGCCGGTCATTATTCTGGATGAAGCAACTGCATTTGCAGATCCGGATAATGAGGCGAAAGTGCAGGCGGCGTTTACGGAACTTGCAAAAGGCAGGACGGTCATTATGATTGCGCACCGCCTTTCCACGGTGGCGGGCGCAGACAATATCTTTGTGCTGAAAGACGGGATGCTTGCGGAAAGTGGGAAATTTGAAACGCTGCTAAAAGCAGGGGGACTGTTTGGAAAGATGTGGCAGGATTATCAGGAATCCGTGCAGTGGAAAGTTGCAAAGGAGGCATGAATCAGATGATAAAGAAATTGCAGAGACGGTTTGCGCTTTCTGATAAAGGCGCAAAGGATACGGTAAAAGGCAGCATTGCCAGCGCTTTGCAGAATGCGGCTTTTATGTTCCCGGTAGGTCTTTTATACCAGTTGGTGAAAGATCTGCTGGACGGCGGGGTGGACAGAGGAAGGGTAGTATTTTATGTGTTTGGCAGCATTGTGTGTGCAGGGCTGATCCTTCTGGCTACATGGTTCCAGTATAACGGCACATTCCTTGCCACCTATCTGGAGACGGGGGTGCGCAGGATTGCGCTTGCGGAAAAGCTGCGGAAAATACCGCTGTCCTTTTTTGGGAAAAAGGATTTGGCGGATTTGACATCTTCCATTATGAATGACTGCGCCGTGCTGGAGAGCAGCCAGTCCCATTTTGTGGCTCCGCTGCTTGGGGCGTTGATTTCCACAACACTGATTGCCCTGTCCGCTTTTTTCTTTGACTGGCGCATGGCATTGGCGGCGCTATGGGTATTGCCCGTTTCGTTTGCCATTGTTGCTTTTGCTGCCGGGGTATATAAAGGGCTGTCCCGCAAGGCAATGTCAGCGAGGATTGCCTGCGAGGACGGGATACAGGAATGCATGGAGACTATGAATGACCTGCGCTCCAACAATGCGGTCGAACCCTATCTGGAAGGGCTGGATGAAAAGGTAAGGGCAATTGAAAAGAGGGCGGTCATCAGCGAGCTTGGGACGGCAGTGTTCGTAGTGTCGGCAAGCCTTGTTTTAAAGCTTGGCATTGCAGGGGTGGCGCTGGTGGGTTCTGCCTTACTGGTAAACGGCACACTGGACGTCATTACATTTTTCCTGTTCCTTTTAGTCGTTTCCCGTTTATATGATCCGCTGGAAGGGGCATTACAGAACCTTGCAGGCATCATTTCAACGAACAGCAATATTGAAAGGATGAATGAAATACTGGACCATCCGGTACAGGGCGGCGTGGACGCCCTTTCTAATCAGGGGTGCGATATTGTGTTTGACCATGTAGGGTTTTCTTACAATTCCGGGGAGACGGTGTTAAGGGATGTATCTTTTACTGCAAAGCAGGGCGAGGTTACGGCTCTGGTAGGTCCTTCCGGCGGGGGAAAGACTACGGTATCAAGGCTGGCGGCACGTTTTTGGGATATTAGCAGGGGAAAGATTACAGTAGGCGGCATGGATGTGTCAAAAGTTGATCCGGAAACGCTGATGTCCCTGTATTCGATTGTGTTTCAGGACGTAACCCTGTTTGACAACACGATTATGGAGAATATCCGCATTGGCAGGAAAGGGGCTACGGATGAAGAAGTTCTTGAAGCGGCAAGGCTGGCGAATGTAAATGAATTTGCGGAAAAACTGCCTGAGAAATGGAACAGCCGCATTGGGGAAAACGGCTGTGAGCTGTCCGGCGGTGAACGGCAGCGCATTTCCATTGCCCGTGCGTTTTTAAAAGATGCGCCGATTATTCTCTTGGATGAAGCAACTGCATCGCTTGATGTGGAGAATGAAACCGCCATCCAGTCAGCGCTTTCCCGTCTGATTAAGAATAAGACGGTCTTAGTGATTGCACACAGGATGCGGACGGTTGCAGGGGCGGATAAGATTGTGGTATTGTCAGAAGGGTGTGTGGCAGAAGAAGGCACACCGGACGAACTGTACCGTAAAGGTGGGATTTATTCCCATATGGTAAAGCTCCAGACCGAAAGCCAGAACTGGGTGTTGGGGTAATGAGGAGTATGAAGAAAAAGCCGTGCTGCTTTAGCAGGCAGTACGGCTTCATGTGATAAAAAACAAAAATCCTGCGGGGCATTTTATTGACAAATGGATAGGGATTCAGGTATAGTTAATATAGTTAGCGGTTACTAACACCTTGTAACCGCATTTATGATGAGTATGCGTTAGTCTTTGCTAACTGAAAAGCAAAACATAAATAGGAAAACATAAATAGGAAAACAAGGAGGCACATTATGGTGAAACTTATAGTCGGAGTGGAAGGCATGGCCTGTGGCATGTGTGAGGCGCATATCAATGAGGCGGTAAGAAATGCGTTCCCGGTGAAAAAAGTATCATCTTCACACACGAAAAAACAGACGGTTATTATTGCGGAAAGTGATATAGAGGAAGAAAAGCTGAAAGATGTGATTGCAAAAAGCGGGTATCATGCGGTGTCAGTAAACAGGGAACCATATGAGAAGAAAGGGCTGTTTGCTGCTTTAAGGGGGTAATTGCTATGCAGGGAGAAGTCATTCAGGGCATTTTGATCCCGTTTCTTGGGACTGCTTTAGGGGCGGCATGTGTGCTGTTTATGAAAAATACGCTGAATATTCTGTTGCAGAGGATTTTGACCGGGTTTGCAGCGGGTGTCATGGTGGCGGCGTCTATCTGGAGCCTGCTGGTTCCGGCAATGGAACAAGCAGAGGATATGGGACAGTGGGCATTTGTGCCTGCGGTGGCAGGCTTCTGGCTGGGAATCCTGTTCCTGCTGGTTCTGGACAGGACAATCCCGCATCTGCATCAGGGCAGCAGTGAGCCGGAAGGACCACGGGTAGCTTTGAAAAAGACTACCATGCTGGTATTGGCGGTGACACTGCATAATATCCCGGAGGGGATGGCAGTAGGGGTAGTGTTTGCAGGCTGCCTGTCCGGGAACAGTGCAGTTACAATGACAGGGGCATTGGCGTTATCTATTGGGATTGCAATCCAGAACTTCCCCGAAGGTGCGATTATTTCCATGCCATTAAAAGCGGAAGGGATGAAAAAACGGACAGCATTTACATATGGTGTGCTGTCAGGAGTTGTAGAGCCGGTTGCAGCGCTGCTTACCGTTCTGGCATCGGGCTTTATCGTTCCGGCTCTGCCTTATCTGTTAAGTTTTGCGGCAGGAGCCATGATTTATGTCGTGGTGGAGGAACTGATCCCGGAGATGTCCGCCGGACGGCACTCTGATATGGGAACTGTTTTCTTTGCGTTTGGTTTTACGGTGATGCTGGCATTGGATGTGGCATTGGGATAGGGAGGAAACTGTCAGCAGCACAGACGGGACAGCAGCAAATATTTAGGACGGTGCGGATATGAAACAAAAAAGTCGGTAGAAGATTACCTGAAAATAATTTATATCCTTTCTAAACGGAAAGGTGTACATGGGGCAGATATTGCGGGCGAGTTGAAAGTTTCCCGTCCAACGGTTTCTGTCGCCTTGAAAGCATTGGCAGAGGAAGGTTACCTCTTTTTGGATGATGTGCATGAAGTACATCTGACGGAAAAGGGGAGGCAGATCGCAGAAAACACTTACGAACGCCATAATACGTTCCGCCAGCTCTTGACAGAGCTTGGCGTGGATGAAAAGACAGCGGTAGCAGATGCCTGTGAAATGGAACATGCTGTCAGCCCTGCAAGCTATGAGGCATTGAAACGTCTGACGGATAATAGAAAAGGTGGAGAGTGAGGTGGGGGAATTTATGGCTGATAAAAATCATCTTCCTATGTATGGGGTAGGACCTGTTTATGTTGGAGCAATTATAATGATAACGGCTGCTGCAGTAATTATGGGACAGTGTGGTTTTTTTGAGAAGGGCAGGATAGAATTTCTGAAAATCCCGTTTTTCGCTGTGGGAATCCTGCTTATTATTCTTGGAGTATATCTTTGGTCTGGTGCGGTATTCCGTTCCAAAATTGATGATGGGATTACGGGAAACAGGCTTGTGAAAACAGGGGTATATTCACTATGCCGCAATCCTATTTATTCAGCATTTATGTTTTTCTGCACGGGTGCGCTGATGATTTCCGGTAATTTATTTTTCCTGCTATTTTTCTTTTTTTATTGGTCCTTTATGACTGTTCTGATGAAAGGTACGGAGGAGAAATGGCTGCTTAAATTATACGGTACAGAATACTCAAATTATTGCAAAAGGGTAAACCGCTGTATTCCGTGGTTTGCGAAAAGATAAGGGAATGGTGAGGATTATGTCTGTATATGGGCATCATTATTCATATGCAGAGCTTAAGAAAAGTCTTGGGCATCATAGTTTTTTGAATAAGCATTTTAAATAGCTTAAAGAAAAGGAGAAAAGACAGAATTATGGAAATAAAAAAGGCGTTATTTTTAGGATTACCTGGCTGTCTTTATGAATCAGAATGGATATGAAGAAGTGGCAATTTCGGCAGCAGAAGCTTTATATGGGTATTTTTCATGGGTGGTTATTATCAGCGAGGCAATGATGCTCCTGCCACTCTTTTATTGGTTCTATCTGCAATTTACACACAAAACAGTATTTCCGAAAATGATGGCGTTTACAAATGTCTTGATTATTTATGCAGTGATGTATTTCATCAAAACATTACTTCCCGATTCCCCATTCCGGATTGGGTTTACAAATGGGCTGATGAGTGAGAGCATGGCGATATGGTTTGTTACTTTGATGATTGGTATGAAATTTTTGGTGTAACAGGGATTGTAAATTTATTGCAGCGGATTGTATGCTGTTTAGGAAGGCAGGTGGAAAATGTGTGGTTTTCGAGGCAGGAGATGGGCAGTAATGTGAGAAAGGTCTGTGAGGATGAAGTCTGCACGGTATTCCGGGTAGAGGATGACAGCGGGGAGGGCTTTATGACATGTTACCCTGTATTTAAGGGGTGCTGTCTGGCATATAATGACTTTCATATGGAAAAGTGCCATTCTGGGTTCTGCCCAAAAAGCCGGATGTTCTGCATTGACCATTGCAGGGAGGGGCGCATTGAATGGAATACAGAGTGGAACAGGTATATTTATGTGGGAGCCGGGGATATGCAGGTAAATTCCCGTGAGCTGCATTGTTCCCAGTTTGCTTTCCCATTACGGCATTACCACGGTCTGACGATAGGGTTTGATATTGATGAGGCGGAGGATACGCTGCTCCATGTGATGGAAGGATTTTCTGTTGACATTAAGAAACTGCGGGAAAAGTTCTGTCCGGACAACAAGAGTTTTATTATGCGGGCAGGAAAGGAAATGAACGCGATATCTCTATTAATTCAGTGCGTTCTGTTTATGATCATTTAAAGGGAGTAGGAACTGTTATCCCAACAGTCATTTTTTTTGATATTGACGACCGAAAATATTTAATTGATGAGGAATATCTATATTCTAATACTTCCGATGATTTTCGTTTTTGGCTTCAATCTTCAGCTACAGCGATGAATGAAAATGAATATAATAAATGTTTGGCTAACTGTGATTTCGTTTTCCCGGTAATTCACGGGATTGGTGGTGAAGACGGTAAAATTCAAACTTTATTAGAAAATTTGGATATAAATTTTATTGGTTCACCGTCTAAAGCATGCAAAAAAATGTATAATAAGCACAATGCTGATGAGCAAATTCTAAAAAAAAGAAATATGTACAATATTCCCAAAATATATGTTTCCTCTGATTCAGAAACATTGTTTGCTCGTATTTGTGAATTTGTATCTTTAGTTGGAGAAGTTTGTATCAAACCTGTTGAGGGTGGATCTTCATTTGGAGTTTATTTTGCTCAAACAATTGAGGAGGCTGTAAGTATAACAAAATATTTATTTAAGGAATACAAAGAAATTGTAATTGAAAAAAATGTATAGGAAAAGAGTTTACGATAATTATTTTAGAAAATGGTAGTATACCTGTTGCTCTTATGCCCACTGAAATTGAAATAAGAAATGGAGGCAGTTTTGACAGAAGACGCAAATATATGTCAACGACGGAAGTTCGTTATCATTGTCCAGCTCGTTTTAATGATAATATTATCAATGATATTCGTTTTGAGGCAGAGGTTCTTTTTAAGTTTGTCGGAGCAAGAGATTTTTTACGCATTGATGGCTGGGTACTTAATAATGGGAAAATATATTTTTCTGATTTTAATCCTATTAGTGGTATGGAACAAAATAGTTTTATATTTCAGCAGGCTGCAAATATTGGATTAACACATGGTATGCTTTTGGAATTTATTCTTAAAAATGCTTGTAAAAGATGTGGTGTGAATTATCCTGAAAAATTCTCTGATACATTAGTTAAACGCAGTGTTAATATATTATTAGGAGGTATAACATCTGAACGTCAAGTATCATTATTGAGTGGTATAAATGTTTGGATGAAATTATTGCAATCAAAAAAATATGCTCCAATTCCATATATTTTGACGAAAAATAAAAATACAGATAGATGGGAAGTATGTGAAGTTTCATACGCTTTTGCGCTATTACATACTACAGAAGAAATTATTGAACAAATAAATGGCAGTGCAGATAATAATATATTGATTAATAGTATACGGAATAGACTTGGATTAAAAACTATTGAACTTAATAATGAGGTGCAGTGGATTTCATTAAAAAAATTTATTGAGGAATCAAAGCTACAAGGTGCATATATTTTTTTGGCTCTTCATGGTGGCTTTGGGGAAAATGGTGGAATTCAAACTATGCTTGAAGCGTCTGGTGTTGAATATAATGGTTCATCAGCAAATGCTTCGGTATTGTGTATGGATAAGTATAAAACAGGGGTAAAAGTGACTGAGTTAAATATACCTCAATTATCAACTTGTAAAAAAGAATTGGGTGGATTGGATTCTTCTTGGTTGTATTTGGTTAGCAGACTTGGGGAACCAATAATTGCTAAACCTAATATGGATGGATGTTCTACAGGAGTGATAAAGCTTTGTAATGAAAAAGAATTGTTGGAATATATTAGCTTTTGCCGAAGAGGTGAAATGATTCCTGCGGGGACTTTTGAAAATCAATTAACTAGTATTGCTATGCCTGAAATTTGTGAAGAAATTCTATTTGAAGAGTATATAAAAACAGATTCTATTTTTATAGATAATGGTGAATTAGTATATAAAAATAATACAGGGTGGATTGAAATGACTATAGGGGTATTAGAAAAAGAGGGGAATTATCACGCATTTAATCCAAGTATTACGATTGCTGAAAATAATATTTTGTCTGTTGAGGAAAAATTTCAAGGTGGTATAGGAATTAACTTAACTCCGCCACCTGAAAATATCATATCTGTTACATTCAAAAATAAAATAAAATATTTTGCAGAGAGAGTTGCAGAAAAATGTGGAATTGAAGATTATTGCCGTATAGATATATTTGGTAATAAGAAAACAGAGGAAGTAGTAGTAATAGAGATTAATACCTTGCCAGGACTTTCTCCTTCAACTGTGTTATTTCAACAAGCGGCTAAAGAAATACCTTCGCTTTCGCCTCTTGCTCTATTGGAAAATATTATTAGTAGTGAGGAGGGGGAAGTATGAGATTATCTTTTAGCAATTTAGTTTCTTGCACAGGAGGGAAAACAGAATACCATGGCGAAGATTTCTTAGTGTATGATTTAAAATTTGATTCACGAGAAAATATGGAAAATTCAGTTTTTTTTGCACTTATTACAGATAAAGATGATGGCCACAAATATGTTTCTGTTGCTGCTAGTAAAGGTGCAGTTGCTGCTATTATATCAAAAGATATCAATACATCTATCCCAACAATTTTAGTTGATGATACATGGAGTGCATATCAAAATGTGGCAGCATTTTATCGGAGTCAATTTAATATGCCGATAATTGCAATAACTGGAAGTAATGGAAAGACAACAGTAAAAGATATGCTTCTTTCAGTTTTGTCAATTAAATATAAAGTATTGGCAACTGAAAAGAATTATAATAGTAAGTTAGGTGTTCCACAAACATTATTAAAAATTGATAATAGTTATGACGTTGTAGTTGTTGAAATGGGGATGAATCATAGTGGCGAGATTCGTACGTTAACTAATATAGTAAAGCCAGATGTTGCAGTTATTACAAAAATAGGTATGGCACATATAGGAAATTTTAATGGTAATCGTATTGATATTTTTAACGCTAAGATGGAAATTATTGAAGGATTAAAAGAAAATGGAATCATTGTATTATGCAGTGATGATGACATGCTTCGAGGAGTCACGGATGATAAGCATGAAATTATTTTTTGTGGGCTGAAAAATAATAACGGTAATTTTCTTTATGCTTCAGATATTGTCCAGTTTTGGGATGATGATAATTATGGTTTGAAATTTATAGTTCATTATAATGAATATTGCTATGAGTGCACACTACCTACTCTTGGACGACATAATGTTCAAAATGCGCTCTTAGCATTAGCGATTGGTATCAAGTTTAGCATCAATATTGAAAAGGCAATTGATGCATTAAGAATATACCCATGTAGTCCTATGCGTTTAGAGAATGCCATAATTCGTGGTAGGAAATTTATTAAAGACTATTATAATGCAAGCCCAGATTCAACAAAGTCTGCAATTGATACAATTACCGAAATACAGTGCATCGGAGCACGGATAATGGTTCTTGGAGATTTATTAGAACTTGGAGAAAAAAGTATAGAGGTACATCGTGAGATTGCTGAATATACAATAGGAAAAATTGATACAATCTATTATGTTGGCAAATATTGTGACTCTTTTCTTTTGGGTAGACCAGATGCCAACTGCTTTGAAACAAAAGATGCGTTAAATTTTGCCCTTTCATCAGCTATTCTTAATAATGAATGGAAAGATGGTGACATAATACTCATTAAAGGGTCAAATAGTGCAAGAATGTGGGAACAATATGAATTTATTCGTAAACTTTTGGAACGAGGAACAATTATATCAGCTCAAACCCGGCTACTTGTCGATGTAGATGCGCTTAAATATAATTATTTGGCTATTAAAAATTATGTGGGAAATGATGTTCAAATTATGCCTGTAATAAAAGCGGATGCGTATGGTAGTGGAGCGAATTTGTTGGCAAATATATATAATGATTGTAATTTTTTTGCAGTTGCAGATTTGAGTGAGGCAGAAGAACTTCATATAGTAATGCCAAATGCAAAATTTCTTATATTGTATCAACCTTTTTCACAGGAAGTAGATTGGATTGTAGAACATGATTATGTAGTTACATCTGTTTGTGATACTGCTTTTGCCCAAAAGTTAGATAGAGCTGCAATAAAGGCTAATAAAAAAATAAAAGTTCATATTGAAATTGATACAGGTATGGGACGGTTGGGTGTGTTGATAAAAGATTGTGAAGAATTTTCAAAAGTTATGAAGAAATGTTCAAATTTGATAGTAGAAGGTATTTATACACATTATTCAAGTGCGGATTTGTATACAAAGAAAGATTTGGAATATACAGCTAAACAGACTGATGATTTTAAAAAAGCAATTTTGATTGTGGAAAGTGTATTAGGAACTATTAAATGGAAGCATGCTTGTGCAGGAGCAGCAATTTTTAATCCTAATGCTGAATTGTTTAATATGGTTAGACCTGGCTATATACTTCGTGGATATTACCCATGTAAAGAAATTAGAGAAAAGATTGATTTGCGCCCAGTTTTAAAATATGTTACACAAGTAACACAAATAAAAGAGTATGAAATAGGGGTAAGTATTAGTTATGGTCGGAATTTTGTGACAAAGAGAAAAACACGTTTAGCCGAAGTACCAGTTGGGTATTCAGATGGGCTTATGCGTAATTTATCAAATAAAGGGGCATTTGTTATTAATGGTCAGTTGGCTCCAATTGTTGGTAATATTACTATGGATTATACGATGGTAGATGTGACAGATATAAATCCTATGGTGTGGGTTGGAGATGAAGTTGCCATATTTGATAATATTAATATGACCATAGAACATATGGCGGAATTATGTAATACGATTGGGTATGAGGTTATAACTAATATAAAGAATAAAGCTGACCGTATTGAATGTTTTTAGAGTTAAGATCTAGGGTTATGTGGTTGCCGGATTTTCATATAATAATAAAAAAGTTTGCTAGAGTGTGTAGCAGTAATATAATAAAGCTGTTATGATATTAAAAATCATAACAGCTTTATTAGAAAAAAATTTAGTCCATACTTGACAGAAGAATATCCAATTTGGTGGTATGTGGCTCCTAAAATTATCAATACTTTTTTGGAGAGTTATGATTTTACAGGGAAAACGATTATTCTGTTTGCTACCTCCGGTGGCAGCGGATTTGGAAAAAACGTTCAGGAACTGGCGTCAAGCTGCTCCGGTGTGGCAATCTGGGAAGGCAGGCTTTTTAATGCAAATCTGTCCCGCGATGCCCCGAAAAAGTGGGTGGAAGAATTATGAATATTGTTATATTAGAAGGCAGTCCAAATAAGAATGGTTCCTCAAATCTGCTGGCAAAAGAATTTGCCCGCGGAGCTGAGGAAATTGGGCATAACATCAATATAATTGACGCAGCTCATGCAAATGTGCGTCCGTGTACCGGCTGTGTCCACTGTGGGTACGAAGGTCCTTGTGTGCAGAAAGATGATGTCAATGAAATACGGCAGAAAATTCTTGGTGCAGATATGATGGTATTTGTTACACCACTTTACTATTATGGAATGTCCGCGCAACTTAAAACCCTGATTGATCGTTTCTGTGCGTTCAACAGTTATACATCGCAGGCAAATGAAATCAGCATTGCTTGCCGTTGCCTGGAACAGTGACAATTGGACATTTGAAGCACTGGAAACGCATTATAAAACGCTGGTTCGGTATTTAAATTTGAATGACATGGGAATGATTCTTGGTACGGGCTGTGGAACTCCTGAAATGACAAAGAATTCAAAATTTCCGAAACTGGCTTATGAAATGGGGAGAAAATTATTATAGCGGGCATAGTCTGCACCTTATGGAGTAAAACGGAGGTTGTGGTATCACTTTGGGCATGGCGAAATAAAACTTGTAAAGGGCTTTTGGCACATTGAGCGTGACCAGAAGCCTATAATTTTGAATCTACATTTAAAGTGTTTCCTGCAATTTTTGCAGAAATTTCTCTGCTGTTTTTGTGAGTACTTGATACTTTTTCCATGCAATGTACATTTCTGCTTCCAGTTTCGGAGAAAATGGTTTGAAGCACAGGCTGCTGTCTCCCGAAACATTGATGATGTTATCAAGGCACAATGCGTAACCCATTCCGCTATCTACCATCAATGAGCCGTTAAACAGCAGGTTATAGGTTCCTACAATGTTTAATTTATCAGTTTCGCATTGCAGGAATTGCTGTAATTCCAAGCTATGAAATGCCTGACGGGAAATGATTAGCGGCTTATCCCACAAATCTTCCGGTGATATGGTTTCCTTTTCTGCAAGCGGAGAATCGCGCCGCATCAAAATGCCCCAAATGTCCTTATAAGGGAGACGTATATATTCATATTTGGCAGTATCAATTTCACCGAAAAAAAGACCAAAATCAATCAGTCCTTTATCCATAGATTCTGTGACAGTGACCTTATCCCCGCTGATAATATGAAAATGTACCAAAGGATGATCTTTCTGCATAGCCTGTGCTGCCCTCGTAAGGAATCGGACACCGTCTGTCTCACCTGCACCAACCGTAATGTCACCGGCAATGTTTTCATCCGATAAGGAAATTTCGTCCTCGGCTTTTTTGACAAGCGCTATAATTTCTTCCGCCCGTTTACGGAGAATCATTCCTTCCTCAGTTAAAGTAATACGTCGGTTTCCGCGGATCAAAAGCTGTTTTCCTAATTCTTCCTCCATCTCTTTAAGCTGCCTGGAAAGTGTGGGCTGCGAAAGGTGTAGCGATTCTGCAGCTCCGGATATACTCTGCTCCCTTGTGACAGCGAGAAAATATTGTAAAACCCTCAGTTCCATAAAAATCGCCTCCTCTATGAAATATAATATAATACATTTTTCTATAACTGTAAAGCATACATGAGCATTTGATATAGGTATTTGATATTTCACGTGGAATACAATATACTGAAGTCAAGAATTTTAAAGGAGGATTCAAATGAAATCTAGAAAGAAATTAGTTAATTTAATAATCATACTGATGTTAGTCGTAGTATGTATTGAAACCAATGTTTATGCGGCAGATACAGATGATAGTGTTTTTTATATCAGCACTGGTGGAAAACAAATAAGAGTAAAGATGGTTGATAATGCGGCAACAAAAAAACTTAACGAAATGCTTGCTGCAGGTGATGTAATAATCAATATGACAAAAAATGGGTTTGAACAATATGGAGATTTAGGAACATCACTTCCATCAGAGGATACACACATAACGGCTCAGGCAGGGGATGTCCTTTTATATAATTCCAACACGCTTTGTGTATTTTATGGATCCAACAGTTATAGTTATACAAGAATTGGTAAGGTACAAAATATGAATAATGATGAGCTTAAAGAGTTATTGTCTGGTAAAGGCTTGACATTTACTTTATCAAAAAATTCATTTGGAACAGTCCCTAATACTGGAGTGAAAAGCAGGGTATTTAAATTTAGAGTTATGATTTTTGCCGGGTGTGTAGCAGTAATAATGTGGATAATTGCAAAATGTTTGAGGAGCGAGTTATTTGCGAAAATTAAAAAAATATAGAAAACACAACAATACATATATTTTTGAAGCCATAGCAATCATTTCTTTCATGGTAGCAATATTGTTAATTCCAGATATAATTCATTATTATATGGAGGAAAAAAGATCTACGGAAATAATGGATTCAAGTGATATATCAAGGATAAATGAAGATTATTACTGCGATTTGTTTATTCCGGATTCTGATATAGCATTTCCTGTTGTACGTGGAACTGATAATTTAAAATATTTACATACGGCAGTTACAGGGGAAGAAAGTGAACTGGGTGCAATATTTATGGATTATAGATGTGATGTTTCGGCATTACCGCACACAATCATCTATGGACATGATGCACAGGGGTTAGATGGTAATTTTTTGATGTTTGGTCAGTTAAGGTATTTTTTAGAAGAAGATTTTGTTCAGAATCATACAGAAATCTGCCTTTATAAAGATAATAACGTAAAGCATTATAATATTTTTGCAATTAAGGTAACTGATATAAATGATGAGGCATACAATTTAGATTTTTCAAATGAATTGGAGTTTAATGAATTTGCAAATCTGATGGGAGCGCCTGAAAATACGGAGGAAATACTGACACTTTCAACCTGTTTAGGTGAAAAAAATAATATGAGGCTTATCGTACAGGGGGCACTCGTGAATTGATATAAATGATGAGGCAGAAATTTAAAGGAGGTTTTCAATATGGAGAAGCAAATGTTAGAAGGCAAAGTTGCAATTATTACCGGTGCAAGCTATGGCATGGGACAAACAATGGCAGAACTGTTTGCCGAAGAAGGGGCTTCGGTTGTGTTGACGGCACGAGGTTATGATAAACTGGATGCTGTAGTTGAAGGGATTCGGGCAAAAGGCGGGAAAGCTATTGGCGTTGTTGCGGATGTTTGTTCCGTGGAGGACACGCAAAGAGTGTTTAAAGAAACGATAAAGGAATTTGGTGATGTTGATATTCTCATCAATAACGCAGGTATTGGAGAGCAAAAAATGATTGATGAAACAGAAGACGAATGGATGCTCCATGTAATGAATACCAATCTTGGTGGTCCGATGCGCTATATCCGGGAGGCGCTGAAAATCTTTATGCCCAAAAATGATGGTGTGATCATAAATATTTCTTCTGTTAATGGAACCAGGCCTTTCTGCGGAGCCACTTATACATCTACGAAAGGAGCATTAAACACGTTGACGAAAAATGTTGCAATGCGTTTAGTGAACACGAATATCCGCTGCAATGCGGTGGCGCCCGGCGCTACCATCACACCGGCACATCTGGCTAATAAGGCAGGTGAACAGCCCGGTGGAGCAAAGATGTTGGAATACAGCGGGCATTATGTGTACTTTCCCTGTCCGGAATGCGAGGCAATCGATCAGGCATATGCCTGCTTATATCTTGCAAGTAAGATGGGACGGGCTGTGCGAGGGCAGGTTTTGCAGGTCTGCAACGGAGCATTCCTTTAATAACGATATAACTTCGAGAGGAAGAGGGGTATGGGCAGAAAAATATCTGATGGACTGAAGCTGATTTTAGGAGACTGGCATGTGCCCATGAAATTTGCAGGAGAATAAAGAATGGTTGGAAGAAGTCGGTTGCGTCATCACGAAGTGAATGGCAAAGCAGGAGAAGGCGAAGCGGCTTCTTACTGAGCTGAAAAAAGGGACAGTATGTTGAAAGAATTTAACGGGGATGACTAGCAAGGCCTTGTGGAATATGCATCAGAGACGGTAGGAAGATAGGGTATGGAATGAAAAAAGTAAGATTGAAATATATAGTGTCTATTTTTTTGGTTTTGTTGTCAGTTGCGTTCATCATTTTTTTAATACTTTTCCAAAGAAACATACGGACAGCGACAAGCGTAAAGAAGCACAACGGCGGTGCGTCTGCTGCTTGACCAGGCGGCGGATGTGGAGGAGGCTGTGGAGCTGCTTGCTCGGTATGATATGCACGCATCTGCGGGAATGATGGTACATTTTGCGCTGGCTGACGCAGAAGGCCATTCCGTGGTGGTTGAATATATTGACAATGAAATGGCAGTAACAGAAACACCGGTTGTCACAAACTATTATTTGACTCCCAGCGAAAAATACGGTATCGGAACAGAAGAGTCCAAAGTCCGGTATGCCATGCTGGAGGATATGCTGCAGAGCGGTTCCTCATTTACTATGGATGGGATACGGGATGCGCTTGACAGTGTAAGCAAGCATAATTTTGATTCCGAATTTGCCTCTACGGAATGGAGCATTGTTTATAACCAGAGTACCGGGGAGGCACACTATTATCATAGGGAAAACTATCAGAAGTATTATACTTTTATAGCAGGCAGTCCATGAGAAAGCCAGAACTGTAAAGAGAAGAAATAGACAACAAAGGTATTCACTCCCTGTTTTTCAGTGACGCAGCTTATGAAGCGGCTTTAGATCCGAAGGAAATGCTGGTTGTGGAGGATGCAAAGCATATTGATCTGTATGATTGGAGAGACCGTATTCCCTTTGACAGACTGGCGGAATTCTTTACAGTAAATATACAGTAAAAAACAGGCGGACAGGGATTTATCAGGAGGACAAATTAAGATGAAAGGTTTGAAAATATCGGTCTGCACATTGTTTTTTGTTTTGCTCTCGGCCTGCGGAATCAGCGGAAACCATCAGGAGTCTGCAGCCGGTTCTGATACGGATGTATCGCTTGAAGAGCAGGAGAGTAATTCACAGACAGAAGACGTAAATACGAGTATATCGCAGGAAGAGGTATCTCAGGTTTCAGAATATGAAGAAAAAAATGATACGGTTTTACAGATTCAGGTAAAGGACAGCAATCATACAATTATATTTGAACTGAATGGCAGTCTGGCATATTTTTCACCATGGGGAAACGTGGTGATGTACTATAGCGACTATGGCTCATATCATGGTCTTTATCACCTTGGAAATGCTGTATCTGGCAGTGAGTGGATTTCCGAATTGACCGGAACATTGGATATACAGCAATTTGTGGAAAAATAAGCATTTATGATACTGGAAATCAAAATTGTAATTCAGTTTTTTCGTAAATACCGGTTTTGCATAAAAGACAGATAAAAATCTGTTGGTAGTGTAAAAACGGTATTTTTTTACGAAAGCAAAAATTTGATGTGATGGATAATAAAAGACAGAAATCGGATGGAATACCAGTGGTTCGGCAAGAGAAATTTTAGTTGAGTTATGGATTCCTATTTATAGAAAATACCTATTCAAACAGATAAAGTATAAGTATTTGCTATTTTTATGTCATCTTGATAAGATAACCATGAAAATAGAAAAAAAGGTAATTGAGAAATCTGCAAGAATTCATTTAGAAATTGTTTATTTTTCTGTTAGTTGGATGTTATCTGGGGTGGCTATAGTATAGTCATAGGAACAGGGAGGAAGGGATAAAAACAGTGAAAAAAAGATTTTATATAGGTCTGCTTTTAGCTTTAGGGATATTGGGATTGCTGTCAGGATGCGGAAGAGATTCCAGAGATCAAACTGAGATAAACAGCCGTAGTGAAGAAGAGCTGAAAAGCAGGACAGCGGAAGAAACAACAATGGAAGAAGAAAATGAAAAAGAAAGCAGAGATAAAAACGCAGTCCGGGTTACTCCGACTTCTGAAATCACGGAACTGGAAACAGGATTGTCAATGGTCCGATATGAAGGGGAGTATGGCTTTGACACATTCTTAGAGCAGGGAGGAGCCGCCTCTGACGCGGATGTTGCGGCTTATATCACTTCACTGCTGGCACAGGAAATTCAAATGGAAGGAACTCCTTTTGGATGCAGTACTCTGTCAGTGGAAAATCAGGATGGAGGATACCTGTTCGGAAGAAATTTTGACTGGAATACCTGTAATGGATTGATTGTCAGCGCCAGACCGGAAAAAGGCTACTTTTCCGTTTCAACCGTCAATATGGACTTTATTCGTGCCGGCGGGCTTGACATGTCACAATTACCGGATTCCATGCAGGCTTTTGTTTCCTTATATGCGCCACTGGACGGAATGAATGAAAAAGGGCTGGCGGTTTCCGTGAATATGATTCAGGACTCTGTAAGTATCCATCAGGATACAGCCAAACCTGACCTCACAACGACTACGGCAGTCCGGTTACTGCTTGACAAGGCGGCAGATGTGGAAGAAGCACTGGAGCTTTTGCAGCAATATGATTTTCACAGCTCCATGGAAATGATGGTGCATCTGGTCCTGGCGGACGCGGACGGAAGGAGCGTGGCCGTGGAATATGTAGATAATGAGATGATTGTTACCGAAACGCCGGTTGTTACCAATTTTTACCTGGCGGATGGAGAGAAGAAGGGAATCGGAACCGCCCAGTCTCATACCCGATATGAAATCCTTACCCAGACACTGGAAGAACGAGGGGCGATGACAGAAACAGAAGTGCGGGACGCGTTGGACAGCGTGAGCAAGGACAATTTTGGCGAGTTTGAACGCATCCCGCAGGGTGGGGTGCGTTCACGAGGAAGCAGTGAAACGGATTCCGAGTGTCCGATTGAAACCACCGAGTGGAGCATTGTGATGAATCAGGAGACAAAGGAACTGATTTATTACCATAGGGAAGATTATAAAACGGCATATGTCATTTCGGTTGAATAGGTAAGCCATGCAACAATCCTGACGAGGAGGAAGTGCCCTTCGGGCACAAGGTGAATTGACACAAAGTGTCAAGAGAAGGCGGCCTGGGCCGTACCTGTATGTCAAAATACATGAAAAAAGGAGGAAAAAATGAACTACTTAAAGACTTTAACAGATTTATACAGACTGAAAAAGAATGTGAAATTAAGTGCGGAAAAGATGCGTTTCCTGCAGGATGGAAAACTGCGGAAGCTTCTCAGGTTCGCATGGGAGCATTCGGCTTATTACCGGGCAGCTTTTGAGAAGGCGGGAATTACAGAAGAACAGTTGGATACGCTGCCTCTTTCCTGTTTTCCCACCATCGACAAACAAATGCTTTTGGAGCATTTTGATGAACTGGTCACAGTGCCGGATTTAAAACAGGAAAAACTGCGGGAATTTGATGCGGGGGGAGCGGCAGACCGGAAGCCTTATCAGGGAAAGTATCATGTGGTTCATTCCTCTGGCAGCACCGGGAAACCCGGATACTTTGTATATGATGAGGATGCCTGGAGCCAGATGCTTTTGGGTATCATACGAGCGGCTCTTTGGGGAATGTCCATGCCGCAGATATTGAGGCTTCTGATGAAACGTCCCAGGATCGTCTATATTGCGGCCACAGACGGAAGATATGGAGGTGCTATGGCGGTGGGAGACGGAACCCGTGGAGTAGGTGCCAGCCAGCTCTATTTGGATATCAAGACACCGGTCACAGAATGGATCAGGCAGTTAAAAGCGTTCCGGCCCAATATTGTCATTGGCTATCCATCTGCCATCAAGATCCTGGCACAGCTGATGGAGAACGGGGAAGTCAGCCTGGATGCTGAAAGGGTGATTTCCTGTGGCGAACCATTGGGGAACAGTTTACGGACCTATCTGGAAAACATATTCCGGACACAGGTTGTCAATTTTTATGGAGCCAGTGAATCCCTGGCCCTTGGGGTGGAAACAGACCCGGAGGAAGGGATGCTCCTTTTTGATGATATGAATATCATTGAGGTGGAAGATGGAGTGATGTACCTTACCTGCCTTTATAACTATGCACAGCCGCTGATCCGGTACCGCCTTTCTGACCGTCTGACCCTGCAGCCGCCAAAGGAAAAAGAGCTTCCTTTTACCAAAGCAGTGGGGCTTTTGGGAAGAAACGAAGATGTCCTTTGGTTTGAAGACGGAAGCGGAAACAGGGAATTTCTTCACCCATTGGCCATCGAAGGATTCTGTATCGAAGGGCTGAAAGATTATCAGTTCCGGCAGATCACGAAAGATACCTTTGAAATGTATGCGGAAACAGGCAATGGCGTTTCCAGGGAACAGATCCGGCAGGAGATGCTGCTTCGGATGAGGAAGATCCTTGCAGAGAAAAGACTGGACTATGTGCAGTTCTATGTGAACTTTGTAGAAGAAATCCTGCCGGATATCCGGACAGGGAAAAAACCTTTAATCCTGAAGGGAAAGGTGGCGTAACGAATGGCAGACACAATCTTACAGGGAGAAAAAATCACCAGAGTTTTTTTCCGGGGAAAGACAGAGACAAAAGTCCTGGACGGAATTGACATTGAAATATATGAAAATGACTTTACTGTGATTATGGGGCCTTCGGGAGCAGGGAAGTCTACGCTTTTGTACAGCTTAAGCGGTATGGATCCGTTGACCGCGGGACATGTGTTTTACAAGGATAAGGAGATCAGCGGCCTTTCCGAAAACCGGATGGCAAAGCTTCGCGCAGAGGAATTCGGGTTTGTATTCCAGCAGACCCATCTGGTCAGCAGCCTGACGCTTTTGGAAAATGTGCTGGTGGCTGGATATGTGAGTAAAAAGGACAGCGCTGAAAAGGTAAGGGAGAGGGCAGCGAATCTCCTGCGGCAGATGGATGTGGAGGCAGCAAAGGACAGACTGCCCTCCCAGGTATCCGGGGGTGAGGCGCAAAGGGCAGCCATTGCCAGGGCCATGATCGGAAAGCCGGGGCTTCTGTTTGCGGATGAGCCTACGGGGGCATTGAACCAGGCAAATACTCGTGAAGTCCTTGGGCTATTGACCGACCTGAACAGGGAAGGCCAGAGTATCCTGATGGTGACACATGACCTTCGGGCCGCAGCCAGAGGGAACAGGGTTCTTTATCTGGAGGATGGAAAGGTCTGTGATGAACTGGCGTTGGAGCCGTACAATGAAATGGAAGAGAAGCAGCGGGAAAGAGATGTAAGCCAGTGGCTTTCCAGGCTTCGATGGTAGGGAGGTGTATGGTTAAATGTTGGAGCATCAGATCTTAATCTGGGCAGGAATAAAAAAGCATAAAGGGAGTCTTTGGGGAATCGGAATCCTTATGTTTCTGACAGC
Source organism: Lachnospiraceae bacterium (assembly GCA_910575005.1). Lineage (GTDB taxonomy): Bacteria > Bacillota > Clostridia > Lachnospirales > Lachnospiraceae > Petralouisia. Next base: position 30,030 of record CAJTCL010000018.1, read on the forward strand.
ACTTTCCCTAACAGCAGTGCTGATGACAGTATTTGAGGGGAGCCGTTATATAAGGGAAGAGATGGAGAGACTAAGGTTTGGGGATCTTACCGCATGGGCATCGAATGTGCCGGATGCGGACTTCCTGACAGAAAGTATCAGGGGGCAGGAAGGAGTAGAGGCGGCAGAGACGCAGAGACTGATTTTTTCTGAATATGAAGCAAACGGCATGGAATCTGACAGCGAGGGGCAGCTGATTCCGTGGACAGGGGGAAGGTACCGTTTCTTTCAGAGTGACTTTTCGGGCTATGCCGAAGCTCCGGAAGAAATCGGGGAAGAGGAAGTATATGTATCTGCTTCCATGAAATCCATGATGGATCTGAAACCTGGGGATGCAGTCACATTTCCCATAGGCAGAGGCGGACGTAAGATCAGCCTGACGGTGGCAGGGTATTATGAAGATCCTTTTATGGGCAGTTCCATGATTGGGATGAAGGGGTTTCTGATCTCAGAGCAGGCCTATGAGGAAATCTGCTCTGTCATAGAAGAGGCGGGAATGGATGCCCTGGCCAGGGATGGCATCATGATCCATATTCATATGGAAGAAGGCATGACTGTTTCGGAAGTAAACAGAACATTGACAGAAAACACGCCTCTTTCCATGTATACGGAATTTATCCACAGCGCAGATACGATTGCTGGTTTTATGGTCATTCTCCAGGATGCTTTCTCTTCCATTTTAGCGGCTTTTGCATTTGTGCTGCTGGGAGTGGCCATGGCAGTCATGGGACACAGTATTTCCGGGCTGGTGGAGCAGGAATGGAAGAATCTTGGGATTTTAAAAACCATAGGGTTTACCGGGAAACAGCTGGCGGGCCAGCTGATGGTACAGTATATGGGAGCCGTGGGATTTGGCGCGGTTTCGGGAATGCTTCTGGCAGTTCCGGCAGCAGGGACCATCAGCCGGATCACAGTGACTACTACGGGGGTTTTGCTGCCAATTCATTTTCCTGTCCTTCCCTGTCTGGGCATTCTGGCCGTCCTTCTTCTGGTGCCTGGAGGCTTTTGCGCCCTGTGTCTTCGGCGGGTTGACAGGACCAGCCCCATGGCAGCCATCCGCAGGGAATCCAGGGAGGCGCAGGATGTGGGAGCCGGTATTTTCCACCATAAGCTTCAGGCAGAAGGACTTAGCTTCCATCTGGCGCTGCGGCAGGTCCTGACAGGGAGGAGACGCTATACAAGCGCCTGCCTTGTAGCAATACTTCTGGTATTTTTCGCTTCCCTGGCAGGCCGGATGAACGGCTGGCTGGGGGCGGACGGAAAAGGGATGATGGATGCGTTTAACCCGGCAGACCTTGACCTGGGAGTGCAGGTCATTGGGAAGCTTTCGGCCGAAGAAATGGAAACAATGGTGCTTTCTTATACGGATATCACAGACAGCTATCTGCTGGCCATGCCAAGCGTTTCTGTAAATGGGACGAATTACACGGCAAATGTGATCACGGAGCCGGAGCGGTTCCATATCAGCAGGGGCAATACCAGCAGGGAGGCAGACCAGGTAGTGCTGACAGAGGTACTGGCGGCAGATTTGGGAGTAGATGTGGGGGATACTGTTACAATCCGGGGTAATAAAGGAAGTGAAGAGTTTACCGTTTCAGGTATCTATCATTGCGCCAATGATATGGGGGCAAATCTGGGTATGAGCAGGGAAGGGTACCTTTCTATTGGAGAGGACGACAGTCGCCTGTGGTGCTACCATTATTTTCTGGAAGATCCTTCACAAAAACAGGCGATCACAGAGGCTTTGGAACAGACCTGGGGCGGGGATGTCCATGTCCATGAGAATTCCTGGCCGGGGCTTTTGGGAATTATTTCCGCCATGCATATGCTGATTCTTTTCCTGTATGGAATGAGTGCAGCATTTATCTGTATCGTAACGGGAATGACAGGAACAAAGATTCTGGATGCAGAGCAGAAGGATATGGGAATCTATAAATCCATCGGATGTTCTGTCTGGATGCTTAGGCTCTCCTTTGCCTTTCGCTTTGGACTTGTGGCAGGAATGGGGGCAGTCATTGGGACACTGGCAGCTATGGGGCTTACAGACCCCATTGTATCCAGCCTCATGCGGCTGGCTGGGATCAGCAATTTCGCATCTGGAAATACGCCCGGAAGTGTTCTCCTTCCTGGAATTGTGATGATACTTTTGTTCTTTGGATTCGCCTGGCTGTTATCAGGCAGGATCGGAAAGGAGGACATGAATGTGCTGACGGCGGAAACATGAAAGTTTAAAATATGAAAAATGGAACAGCAGGAAAGCAAAAAACACCATAAGGGTCATCAATATGCCCTGAAAAATGAGCAAAGAGAAGAAAGGATGAAAACAATATGAAAAACAAAAATGACAGAACAAGTATGGTAAATAAGGGAATGGGAATGATGGCAGCCGTGGTACTTACTGCCTTGCTTATGGCGGGGTGCGGTCAGAACAATGGAGATACAGAAAGCGCAAGGGACACCAATGCCGGCAGCGTTGACATGACAGAAGCACAAAGGGCGGAAAGCAATATTGGAGCAGGGGACTCTTCTGAAAGCCATGCAGACCCAGAGAACATTACCAGTATGGAAAGCCAGTCTGAGGAAGATCAAACGATGGAAAGCAAAAGCACACAGCTGGAAGTCCGGTTTGGGGATAACGGAGAGGCATTTATGATGACACTTCTGGATAATGAAACTGCGGCAGCGATTGCAAGGTATGTAGGGACTTCTGACTGGAGGCTTCCCATCTATGAACGGGATGCGGATGCGGACTACAGTGTGCTGCAATATTATGACATTCCCAGCAGATATGAGATTCCTTCCGATCATCCGGAGACTGTGGCAGAGGCAAAGGCGGGAGACGTATTTTATTCGGATCCTAACCGTATCGTATTGTTTTACCACGATGCAGAGATTTCGGCAGAATATACAAAGATCGGTACATTTGATGCAACGGAAGAATTTATAACGGCAGTGGAAGAAAATCCGGTGCTGGAAGGATGGGGAAATAAGATTATCCAGATTTCACAGCCATAAATGAAGAACACAGAGAGGTACGGATGGATATGGGTATTATTTCTTATATAAAGGCGGAAGCAAAAGTAATTCGTGAAAGAGATCCTGCAATCAAAAGTAATCTGGAAATTATCCTATATCCCTGATTCAGGGTGGTTTTGTATTATCGGCTGGCACATAAGCTGTATCTGAGAAAGCATTTTTTTATTGCGAGATGGATTTCCCAGCGGACTTTGTGAGGTGTTGAAAAGAAGACGGCAATTATAGATGATTTAAGAGAAGATATGGACTGTTAGTTGGAGGAGGCTCTATAGAGCCTCCTTATATATCCTTATGTATTCAAATCTGGTTTATATATAGGATTTAGCTATTCAAACGAATTAAATATAAGTATTTGTTATTTGACTTTGCTGTTACTATAATATACTTGAGATAGGAGGAAAAGAAGATGACAGAAGAATCTAATGCAGGTAACCCAATGGGAACAGAAAGGGTGTCAGGATTAGTATTGAAAACAGGGGTTCCACTGATAATTTCACTGCTGATCAATTCCCTTTATAATTTTGTGGACAGTGTATTTGTTTCCAGAATATCAGAAGAAGCGTTGACGGCCTTGTCCTTGGCGGCTCCAGTACAGATTCTCATGTCTGCCATGGGGCTTGGCATTGCTGTAGGACTAAATGCGGTCATCTCCAAAGCATTAGGCCAAGGGGACCAGGAAAAGGTGAAAAAGACGGCATCGGCCGCACTGGTGCTGGCTTTTCTGGCATGGGTACTGGTGTCTTTTCTGGAAGTGTCAGCTATGAGGCCATATTTCAGATGGCAGTCTGGAGGGAATGAGACGATTATGGACTATGGAATTCCCTATCTGCGCATATGTATGCTCGGTTCCCTGGGAATGATGGGACAGTGGGTATTTGACCGCTTTGTCATGGCAAGCGGCAAATCGTCCCTGTTTTTATTTACACTGTCAGCTGCATCCATTACGAATTTGATTTTAGATCCGATTCTTATTTTTGGGTATTTTGGCATTCCGGCAATGGGAACGGCTGGAGCCGCCCTCGCAACGGTAATCGGGCAGTGGGTCGGGTGTTTTGCCGGATATGGGATCAACTGTCGGTGGAATCGGGAGATACCTATCCATTTTACGGCAAAGGCGGATAAAGGCTGCATGGCGGCTATTCTAAAGGTAGGAATTCCCAGTACACTGGTGCAGGCTGTTTCTTCGGTACTGGCCATCTATGTAAACTCCGTTCTTATGGTTATTACTCCAACAGCAGTTGCGGTGTACGGCGCCTGTGTAAAGATACAGGGGCTTGTGACGGTGGGGGTAAACGGCATGGGAAGTGGGCTGATCCCAATCGTAGCTTACAACTACGGCGCAAAAAAGCCAAAGAGAATTTACCAGAGCTGCAGATGGGCGATGCTTTATTCTGTGATATTTTACAGTATATTTTTCCTGATAATGGAGGTTTTTCCGGAATGGGTGCTGTTATTGTTTGATGCTTCTTTGGAAATGCTTTCCATCGGTGTAACGGCACTTCGGATCTTGGCGGTAAGCCATCTTCTTTCCAATGTATGTCTTATTTATTCGGCAGCATTTCAGGGACTCGGACTGGGGGTACAGAGCATGCTGCTTACGTTGAGCAGGCAGGTGGTTTTGCCGGTGGTATTTATTGCAGCCTTATCTCATTTTGGAAATCTGACGTTGATCTGGCTGGCATTTGTACTGGCAGAGGCCGTTGTAATACCGATTGGAATCATTCTTTGGCGAAGAGAGTCGGATAAAGTTTTAAAGAACTTAAAATTGGAAGAAAACAGAAGACTTGAAGCACAAAATAAAAATAGCAATAAATTAACTGACAGACAGATACTTGTTCGGTGAATGACTTTATAATTGAGAAATCTGCAAGAATTCATTTAGAAATTGTTTATTTTTATGTTAGAGCCATGTTATCTGTGTCCGGTATCCTTATCATAGACATCAGGATAGAACAGCAAGATGGGAGAGAAAACGCGGAGAAATGTAAGGAACTGTTCAGAAATTTTAGATAATCAGGAGGAAAAATCATGAAGACAAGAGAAATCAGACAGGAGTATTTGACAGGAGAAAGAGCATTATTCCAGGGAGAGAATTTGAAAATCTACGACAGCATTTTTGCAGATGGAGAGTCTCCGCTGAAAGAGAGCCATGATATCGAACTGGAGGGCTGCATGTTCAAATGGAAGTATCCCTTCTGGTATGCGAAGAATATTACCGCCAGAAACTGTACCTGGTTTGAGATGGCCCGTGCAGGGGTATGGTATACAGACAATATCACGGTAGAAGATGCAGTGATTGAAGCTCCCAAGAATTTCAGACGCTGTAGAGGTGTAAACCTTCACAATATAAATTTTCCCAATGCAGCTGAAACACTCTGGAATTGTGAGGATGTGACAATGGAACATGTGACGGCTAAAGGCGACTACTTTGCCATGAACAGCCAGAATATGGTGCTGCGGGATTTCCAGCTGGTGGGCAACTATTCCTTTGACGGGGTAAAGAATATGGAGATTCATAATGCCCGGATGCTTTCCAAGGATGCTTTCTGGAACAGCGAGAATGTGACGGTATATGATTCCTTCATTTCCGGAGAATATCTGGGCTGGAACGCAAAGAATCTGACACTGATTAACTGCACCATTGAGAGCCTGCAGGGGATGTGCTACATCGATCATCTGGTTATGAAAAACTGTAAGCTTCTCAACACCACCCTGGCTTTTGAGTATTCCACGGTGGATGCAGAAATCACAGGAAAGATTGACAGTGTGATGAACCCTTCCTGCGGTGTGATCCGGGCAGACAGCATTGATGAATTGATTGTTGAAGCGGATAAGGTAGAACCATCAAAGACAAAGATCATATGCAGAAGAGAGCTGAAGGAGGCGGTATGAGCCTGTTTTTGAAGGGAATTCTGATCGGGCTGCTCTTTGGCGTACCTGTGGGGGCTGTCGGAGCCATGACCGTGCAGAGAACCTGGGAACATGGGATAAAAGCCGGACTTCTTACAGGAATGGGGTCTTCTGCAGCAGATTGCATTTATGCGGGAATTGGGGCTTTTGGGCTGACCATAGTGTCAGATTTTCTTCTGGAATACCAGACGGTTATCCATTTGGCAGGAGGAAGCATTGTCCTGTTGATGGGAATCCGTCTGCTTCTCCGAAAAGGAGAGGCTGCGGAAGTTCCGGCAGTGTCAGGAAGATTTAAAATATTTTTGTCGTCCTTTGCCGTAGGGATTACGAACCCGGCGGCAATATTAACTTTCCTGTTTGCTTTTTCCTGGTTTGGCATTGCGGGAGGCAGTGTAGGAAAAAATGGCTGGCTGGTGGTTTTAGGAGTATTTATCGGAACCTATTTCTGGTGGGGAGGGCTGACCGCTGTGGTTGCTTTTGCCAGAAGAAAGAAAAGGACAGAAAGTTTCCAGAAAATGAACCGGATTTTCGGGGCAGTTTTAAGCTTGTTTGGAATCCTTGTTTTTATACGGGCAATTCCCATATGAATTCCTTATCAATAAACAGAATAGTGAAAAGAGGAGTGGACGAAAATGAAAAAAATATGGATAGTGCTGTGGGTTATGGTTATCTTATTTTCTCTGACTGCGTGCGGAGAGGGCAACGGGCAGGCTGGAGCTTTAATTTCAGCACCAGAGTCATCAAGAATAGAAAGCATGCCACAGTCTGCCGTTCATCAGGAAACGGAGAGCGCCAATGCACAGGAAGCGCAATCTACAGATACAAATTCAACAGAATCCGTGGCAGAAGACATACAGGAGAGATCTGTTTCTGATTCAACAGGAAGCACGGCAGAATCAGCGGCGGATATAAGTGAAGCAAAGCCTGTACAGGAAACAGAAATGAATGAAGCAGGTGGAATGGAAACAGATATCCAAAATGATGGAGAGGAGAATGCAGTGATGAATATGAAGGTACAGGTTGGTGATACGATATTTTCAGCCACATTGGAAGAGAACGTGGCGGTGTCTGCTTTGGTGGAAATGATGCGGGAAAGTCCGGTAGTGCTTCAAATGAGCGACTATTCCGGCTTTGAAAAGGTAGGCCCTCTCGGAACCAGTCTTCCTGCAGACAACCGTCAGACCACAACCCACGCCGGAGATATTGTATTATATAACAGGAACCAGATTGTTATATTTTACGGCTCTAATTCCTGGAGCTATACAAGGCTGGGACATATTGATGATCTGACGGGTTGGGAAGAGGCCCTTGGAAACGGGGATGTGACTGTGACATTTTCTTTGGAATAAATACGATAGAAAGTTTGGAGGTGCAATATGCCTTACAATTTTGATGAACCTGTCAACAGGAGAAATACCCATTCACTGAAATGGGATGTGAAAGAGCAGGAACTGCCTATGTGGGTGGCAGATATGGATTTTCAGACAGCACCGGAAATTCAGGAGGCAATCAGGGAAAGGGCAGCCCATGGTGTATTTGGCTATTCCATTGTGCCTGAAGAATGGTATCAGGCATATATGGGCTGGTGGGAGAGACGGCATCATTTTTCCATGGAAAAGGAGTGGCTTGTTTTCTGTACGGGAGTGGTTCCTGCTATTTCCAGTATGGTGCGTAAGCTGACGACAGCGGGAGAAAATGTTCTGGTTCAGACGCCGGTTTACAATATTTTCTTCAATTCCATTGTAAATAACGGAAGGAACATTGCTGAAAGCCCGTTACGATATGACGGAAACACCTATCAGATGGATTTTGAGGATCTGGAACGAAAACTTTCTGATCCTCAGACCACGCTGATGATCCTATGCAATCCCCACAATCCGGTGGGAAGAATCTGGAGCAGAGAGGAACTGGAGCAGGTTGGTGAGTTGTGCAGGAAATATCATGTGATAGTGATTTCCGATGAAATCCATTGTGATCTGACCAGTCCTGGTCAGGAATATATTCCCTTTGCCTCGGTTTCAGAAAACTGTAAGAATACCAGCATCACCTGTATGGCTCCCACAAAAGCCTTTAATCTGGCAGGGCTGCAGACAGCAGCAGTGGCCGTTCCAAATCCAAACCTGCGGCATAAGGTCTGGCGGGGACTGAATACGGATGAGGTGGCAGAACCGAATTCCTTTGCGGTGGAGGCGGCCGTGGCTGCTTTCACGAAAGGGGAGGCATGGCTGGATGATCTAAGAGAGTATATACAGAAAAATAAAAACTTTGCAGAGGATTTCTTGAAGAAAGAAGTTCCACAGATGAAACAGGTTCCTTCACAGGCCACTTATCTTTTGTGGCTGGACTGTCAGGAAATGTATGGGTATGCTGCTGAGTTTACACAATATTTGAGAGAGCATACAGGACTGTATCTGTCAGAAGGAAAACAGTATGGAGAAAATGGAAGTTCATTTATAAGAATGAACATCGCCTGTTCGCACAGTCGGTTGGAAGATGGACTGAAACGGCTTGCAGAAGGAGCCAGAAGTTATGAGGAATGGGGGCTTTCTATTTGTTAATATTATTTTAAGAATGTTATAAGATAAGTACTATTTGGCTTGATTAATATGAGAAAAATATAAAAACAGAGGAGGAATATGTACGAATCTGACTGGATAGTATGCCCATTATGTGGAAGTAAAATCTATGATAAGTTGAGTGGAGCAAGGACTCATGGAAGGAATAAATAAGGATCAATGACAAGGAGGTAAGAAGATGTCAGATTATTTTGGAAAAGAAGTTCCGAAACTTGGATTTGGATTGATGCGTCTGCCGAAGAAAGGGCTGCATACAGATATGGAGCAGGTAAAGCATATGGTGGATCTGTTCATGGAGGCCGGTTTTACATATTTTGATACGGCGTATGTATATCTGGGCTCTGAGGCTGCCATTAAAAAGGCTCTTGTGGACCGCTATCCCAGGGAGTCATTTACACTGGCAACAAAGCTGAACGCAATGATGATGGCACCGACTGAGAAAGCGGCGAAAAAGCAGTTTTATACAAGCCTTGAACGGACGGGGGCAGGGTATTTCGACTATTACCTGCTCCATGCCATGATGGAAGGAGGCTATAAAAAATATGATAAGTTCCATCTTTGGGATTTTGTGGGCGAACAGAAAGCAAAAGGGCTTGTAAAACACATGGGTTTTTCCTTCCATGCAGGACCGCAGTTACTGGACCGGCTGCTTAAGGAACATCCGGAAGTGGATTTTGTGCAGCTGCAGATCAATTATGCAGACTGGGAGAATCCATCTGTGACGGCAAGAGCAAATTATGAGGTTGCCAGAAAGCATGGGAAATCCATTGTGGTAATGGAACCGGTGAAAGGCGGAAATCTGGCGAATCCGCCTGCAGCAGTAAAAAGGCTGTTAGATGAATATCATCCGGACATGTCATATGCATCCTGGGCGATCCGTTTTGTGGCTTCTCTGGATGGAATCATTACTGTTCTGTCAGGGATGTCAAATATTCAGCAGATGGAAGATAACCTTTCCTACATGAAGAAATTCCAGCCATTGAATGAGGCGGAGCAGAAAATCATTCAGGAGGCGCAACGGATACTTGGAAATTCATCGACCATTCCCTGCACCGCCTGTCACTACTGTACGGAAGGCTGCCCGAAAAAGATCCCGATCCCGGAGATTTTCTCTGCCATGAATAAACAGCTTGGCAATGGGCAGATGGCAGGGGCTGTTTCGGATTACTGGAAAGCGACCAGTTTGACGGGAAAAGCATCGGAGTGTATAAACTGCAGGCAATGTGAACGTATCTGTCCGCAGCATCTTGGAATTACAGATTATCTGAAGCAATGTGTAGATGCATTAGAAAAATAAGCATCAAGCCAGGAAGGAGAAATGGATTATGTCAAAAGTTATTGCAAAGACCCTGAAGATAATGTTTAAAGGAAAGTAAATGGTAAAAAGGATGGATAAAGATTGGATATGTTGTCCTGTATGTGGGAGTAAAACCCGTGACAAAATCAGGGCAGATACAGAGATGAAAAATTTCCCTGTATTCTGCCCAAAGTGCAAACGGGAAATTCTAATAGATGTAGAGCAATTTCAAATAACCGTAATTCATGAGCCAGCCGCTAAGCCGCAGAGCCGATGAATTTGCAGATGATGCAGATTCTCAGCCCTGCGGCTTTTTCTTATACAGCATATAACCGGGAGGAGGAGGTGAACTTTTGAGATGAAAGAATACAGTTGGGAATGGAGGGATGCATATAGGAAAAAAATAGAAATGTTCTTCTCCTTATTGTGTTCTGAACATAAAAACTGAATATTTGGCAGCCTGTTCAGAAAGCATGAATAATCAAAACCGACGCCTGCACTATGCTGAGCGTCGGTTCTTTTTATGGTTCAGTTTCAGAATGGAATGCCAGCCATTTGGAACCATAAGTATCCAGGTAAAACCGGTTGCCATACTCATTTTCAACAAATCGGCCTTTTACATGGTAGTATCCCTGCAGTTCTTTTCTTAAATCTGAGTCAGGAGAAATCGGCTCCAGCCAGATTTCTTTTTGCCTTTTGATTTCAGAACGGGATAGTGGCGTCTCATGTGGCGGCTCTGCTTCAGAAAATGGCGGAGCCAGGATAAATAATTCTCCAATTATATCTGTAAACGGCATAGTATGTCCATCCGGAAAAGTCAACAGCCTGTCAGCAGCCATCCATATGTGGCAGACCATACCGGTCTGCCATGAAAAGCCGGCAATGACTGGAGTGGAATCGGCTGTTTGTAATCCTGTGTTTGGGCGTCAGATCGGCCGAGCAGGAAATCGGTTGTAACTCCATAAAGGTCGGCCATCTTTTCAAGGCTGTCCATGGAGGGGGATTTCCGCTCGCCCTCCCAGGCGCTGAGCGTCGGCTGGGAGACACCAAGCTTTTCGGCGGCCTCAATTACCTTTAATTTATTGATTTGTCTTGCTGTTTTGAATTGTTTTTGCATTTATATTCACCGCCTTTGCTGTAGGACAATCTATCTGCCTCTCCGGTCGGAGCCTTCCCTTTTCAGAATGCCCTTTTCTTTTAGCAAACTGATATTGCGCTGAATGGTTCTTGATGTTTTGTGGAGCAAGGCGGCAAGCTCTTTGGCTGAAAGCTCCGGTGAAAGCTGCAAATGGTCTAAAATCGCCTGTTCTGTAGAGGACAGTTTTATGGCATCTGCGACATTATCTACGACGCTTTCTGCGACATTTATTCTGTTGCGGATTGTCGCATTCAGCATAAAGGCGACATCCTTATATTCTGGTGCTGGCAGCCCTGCTTTTTCCATCTCCCGGTACATCCGGCCAACGCCTTCCCCAAATTCCTGCAAATAATCATACTCATGTAAAAAGGCGGCAATTTTAGGGTTGCGGGAAAAGTGGCCCTGGCGCATATTGTTCAGGCGGACGATGCCGGGCAGGTTGCCGGGGCTTTCCACAACAATCCTATTGTCGAACATTTTGACCTGGATGTCGGTTCCTTTGATGCTGTAGTCGCGGTGCGTGGCGGTGTTTATGATAATTTCCTTCCAAACGAATTCTGGGAATGCGGGTGTTGTGACAAATTTTCCTTCTTGAGCTGGTATAATAAAGTTGTAACACCAAACAGGAAATAAATGATATATTCAATATAATGAGAAGGAAGGTGTTACACATGCCAAAAACAAAGGTTTATGAGCCAGAATTCAAAAAGAAAATCGTACAGCTGTATTTAGAAGAAGGACGTACGATAAAAAGTCTAAACGAAGAATACCAGTTAGGAGACGGAACTGTCCGTAAATGGGTGCGGGCATTCCGCGAAGAATGCGAAACAAACTCAGACTTAAATGACACAAAGAATCTTTATGAGGAAAACCGTAAACTGCGCAGAGAGCTGGAGGAAAAGAAAAAGGAAATTGCATTCTAAAAAAAAGCCGCCGCATTCTTCGCAAAGGAAATCGATTAGAACAATACCAGTTTATTGACGGACATAAGCAGGAGTACGGCGTCCGCTGGCTTCTGCGCCAGATGGGCATCTGTCCAAATGCCTATTACAATTATAAAAAGAACAGGAAAGCAGGCTACAGGGAGCAGAAAGAGAAATTTAAAAATAAGATTCTACAAATATACCATGAATACTCTGGAAATCCAGGATACCGGATGATGAGGGTTTATTTGCAGCGGGCGAAAATCAGTTTGAGCAATACAACTGTATTAAAATATATGCAGGAATTGGGGCTCCGCTCCACAGTGACGCCAAAAAAGCCTGCATACAAAAAGGGGGACTGCCATAAAAAGTTTGAAAATCATCTAAACAGGGAATTCCATGCGGAAAAGCCAAATGAAAAATGGTGTACAGATTTTACCTATATTTTTATGGAAGATGGAAGGAAGCGATAGAACTGCAGCATTATTGACTTGTTTGACAGATCTGTGGCGGCAACCCTCAACAGCAGCCATATCGATGCAGAGCTGGCTGTGCAGACGCTGAAAGCAGCTCTGGAAAGAAATTATCATCCCAAAAACCTGATGCTGCACAGTGATCAGAGTTCACAGTATACCTCACGGGCATTTACAGATTACTGTAAAGAAGAAGGGATTGAGCAGAGCATGAGTAAAGCGGGATGCCCCTATGACAACTCCCCAATGGAAAGCTTTTATGGGACGTTCAAAGCGGAATTCATCAGCAAACACCGTTTTTCAACAGACGAAGAACTAAATAATGCAACTATGGATTATGTATATACGTATTACAATCATATCCGCCCACATTCCTCAAATGGATATATGACACCATTTGAAAAGAGAATGCAGGCATGATTATGTCAAAACTTTTCCTTGTAAGTGTTACAAAAAAACTTGACCGTCTCATTCTGACATCCGAACCCCCAAGGACTTTCTTTTCTAATGGCTTCAGGGATGTCTGCTCATTGGCATTTCTGGGAAAGAGTGAAAAAGCAAGGGGAATCCCGCCACCGTCCATAAACAACCCCATTTGAATGATCGGGTTTGGCCTGTGTTCTTTGCTTTTTCCATACTTTTTACTGCCATCTTCCTGCTGGATTTCAAAATAATAATTCGAACAATCATAATAAAGAACCTTGTCATTCCTTTTTCCGAGAAAATGGCTGTTTTTATAAACTTCTGACTGAATGAGGTCGCATTCGGCGCTAAGGACATCCAATGCACGGTATACGTCATGAAGTTTATAGAACGGTTTCTCTAAAAATTCAGAAGCCGCTTTGAAGGAAGAACGTTTACTGCAGGGTTCCAGAATCCTTGAATAAACCAAGTCCGAAAGAATTGCATTGATATCATACTTGAACTTATATTTCTGTTTTAATTTTCTGCAGGTTTTGTTCATTTGCAACTGATAATAAACGGATTGCAGGAAAAGATAGCCTCCACGATAGAAAATCTGTTTCTCATAATCCAGCTGTCTGTCTGCATAGAAAGGAATCAATACGGTATTTGCTTCTTTTTCCTTCTTGTATTTTTCTGTTTCTATTTTCACTTCATTTTTCGCCCATGCAACAACATCATCTCTTGTCGGGCCATGCTCGACAAGAGATGATGTTCCAAAGTTCCCAGCTTACGAACAATCGTTGAAGTTGTACTTCCATTTGCTTTTACATAAGATTTGCAGATATAGAATGACTCTGCATTTTTAGATTTTGTTATATGAAGATTCATATGCTATCTCTCCTACCCCTAATTATACTATACAATAACAGAAAATAACATATATAAAAGCATAAAATTTGACAAAAAAAGCAGGTTTTATGCAACTTGTAAGAACTTTTTCTATAATTCAACTGTCAAACTCCCATGAATTGTAACATAAATTTATATCTGCAATCTTTAAAAAAAATTAATATTCACCTTCTGAAAATATGTTATGATAACATAGTATTAACATGTATCTATCACATTAGAGAAGAGCAAAACGCATTGATTTTAAGATGAGATTTGGCTGTTAGACTTTTAATGTTGAGGGAAGATGCTTTTTAGGCATAACAAAGCTAACGTAAGTCCAAAACCTACGAAAATCAGAGAGTATTCAGTTACAAAAGTCAGGCAGTCCGTTTTAAAGATTTTAGCTTGCGGTAGGATTGACCGGAATTGCCAGTAACTGCAGCAATGGCAACAGCCAAAAGACTGATATGGGCAAGTGTGTTTAGGTTTGCAACGGAGGATTTGTTTCTTACCCACATCCGTTCCTGCCCCGTGTTTTTGAAGCGGGAATTGTAACGTTCACATTCCGTGCGGAGAGAATAGCTGCTTTTAAAATACCTGCTGTTCCTGTCGATGGAAAGCCGCAGGTCGTCCGGAATTGTAATGTATCTGGTACAGCCACGATGCTTTTTGCCATTATAAAAGTTTTTGTGATGGCATGGGCAGTCAGCATCTTTGGATGACTTTAATGGACAGCAGAACTTTTGGCGGGTGCGATTTCTATCAGAAAATTTACCATCCTTCCACATGACAAGTCCTGCTTCACAGATGGGATTTCCCTGAGGAAGAAGTTTGGGATTTTTCGTATTGCGTTTGTTTAATGGTATGATGCATTCCCCGTCATAGAGCTCTTTGACCTGGTTGTAAATCTTTTTTACATCATATCCTTTGTCAGCAAGAAAGGTACACTCCGTAACAGGAAAGAAAGCATGAGTGCCAGCAAGGATATCAAGAGCGACTGTGGAATCTGCCACTTCAGCAGTAGTGGTCATTTCATAAATAGGGAGACCGGAGATGCAGTCTACGAGGGCATGGTTTTTGTAGCCCCAGTAGAACTCATATTTCTTTTCATTAGTCTGGTTGGAAGATGTGTGTACACCGAGTTTACAGTCCTTATCTGCTTTTGGCTGGTTGTCAGGCTGGAATTTGTTGGAGAGGAAAGACTTGGGATTGTTCTGTGATGTATTGGCAGAAACAGGGGTGGAATCCAGTCCTATGAAGGAGGTATCTATGATGCCATCTGCAGCAAGGGAAAGAACCTGTGACTGCATAATGGAGGAAAGAATGGAATGGTCAAAATCTTTCAGGGAGCGGTCAAAAGTCCAGTATGAAGGAAGCGGCAGGGAAATATCAAAGCCGCAGTAATGGGCAATGAGAAGATTGTTATTGAGATAATCGACAAGGTCAGTAATCATGGGGAAGCCTTCACATTTCATGACAATGAAGGCACAAATCATGGCGTGGTTGGAAAAACCTTTACGTCCCGTTTTTGGGTATTCCTGAACGAAAGACAGATCAAGATTCAGGAAAAGGGAATCATAAAATTTAGCAACAGGTTGAGAGGTAAAAAGATGGATGTCTTGAATGATTTGTTGACGGTAGATAGCAATCAGCTCCTTTCGGTGAATTTGTTTTGGCAACTTAATTATACCATCTGGAGCTGGTTGTTGCTATAAATACAGAACCAAAGGTTCTGGGAGTGATAAAAGAGGTTGCCATGCCTCGCAAATCCGCATAAATACTGAATGTGTGGAGTTTTGCTCATGGCTAATCACATTGTTTGGGAGGTGTTTTGTTTTGAAGAAAAAAAGAAGGCATATTGGATTATTGGTTGTGACAGGAGTTTTAGTCATTAGTGCGGGGATTTTATTTGTGGGAAGAGATGTGATTTTGCAGCAAGTAAAAATGAAAGCTGCAAAAGAAATTGGTAAGAAACTGCTGACAGAACAGTTTGGTAAGACCATTGATATGGGTGGACAGCAAATTGATGTGTCAGAGGTTGTGGAGGACATGGATCAAGAAGATGTGGAGACAATCACTGGTATAGCAGAGAAATATATTTCACCGGAAAATATCAAGCAGGCGGCAGGGATGGCGGCCAACGGGGATGTAGAAGGGTTGAAGGATCTGGCTGGGGATCAGGTATCTGAGGAAGATATGGCACAATTACAAGATCTTTATGAGAAGTATAAAGATCAGATCCCAGAGAATATTCCAGAGAACATTCCCATACCATAGCATTAAAGATATTTGATAAATATAGGGGAATATGGTTTTTTTCTGATTGTACGACGGGGGTATGATGCTATCACACTTAGAATTATGAATGTATATGGCCGCAGTTGAGGTATAAACTTGAGAGAAGGTTACACTTTTATGGGAAAGCAGTTGACAGTGATATAGTAATATTTTATAATTTTACTAGTTATTTATTAAAAAATACATGACAATTGCACAAAAAAATAGGACTAAAGTGTGATCGGGGAAGGTGGATATACATAATGAGTATTATCAATGTAGATGAACAAAAGTGTGTAGGATGCAATGCATGTGTCAGGGCATGTCCTGCAGGTGAGGCAAATGTAGCACGGATGGATGAGAATGGGCAGCTTCGTATCTTGATTAATGATGACAAATGCATTAAATGTGGCGCCTGTATCAAGGCATGTTCTCATGGAGCGAGGACTTTTTTGGATGATACAGAGGCTTTTTTGGAGGATTTGAAGGCAGGAAGGGAATTGGCAGTGATTGTTGCCCCTTCCATTAAGATTTCTTTTGATGGTCAATGGCGCCATGTGCTTTATTGGATTCGCGCTCAGGGAAAAGCGAAGATTTATGACGTAGGGTATGGAGCAGATATTTGCACTTGGGCACATCTGCGCTATCTTCAGGAACATCCAAATAAAAAGATTATTTCTCAGCCCTGTGCTGCGGTAGTTAATTATGTGGTTCACCATAAGCCAGAGTTAATTCCGCATCTTTCACCAATACAGAGTCCGATGTCATGTATTGCAATTTATATTCGGAAAGTATTGGGATTTAAGGGAAAGATAGCAGCTATTTCTCCTTGTATTGCCAAGATTGACGAATTTCGGGAGACAAAGTTGATTGATTATAATGTCACGATGGAACATTTAAAGAATTATTTTAAGGAGCAGAAGATTACATTTCCAAGAGAAAAGATATACAGTGAATTTGAATTTGATGCTGCGCAGGGATGGGAGGGAAATATTTTTCCCAGGCCAGGCGGACTAATGAAAAATCTTTTGGTTCATGCGCCAGAGATGGAGATTACCACATCAGAAGGAGCAGGACAATTGTATGAGGAATTAGATACTTATCTGGAGCAGAATCAAGATACACTTCCAACAGTATTTGATGTGCTCAATTGTGAGTATGGATGCAACGGGGGGCCTGCGACTGGAAAGGACTGTCAGCGTTTTATTATGAATGATATTATGCATCAGGTAGAACGTTACAGCAGAAAGCAGCGGCGTGCCAATACGACAAAAAAGGGTGTGGATAAACAATATGAGGAATTTGACCGTACTTTGCAGGTCAAAGATTTCATGCGCACCTATCAATCTAAGAAAACGCAGAGCGCTGATATTACAGAGGCACAGATTGAACAGGCATATAAGACATTGAAGAAAACTACAGATGTGGAACGTCACTTTGACTGTCATGCCTGCGGCTATAAATCTTGTCGGGAGATGGCAATTGCACTTGCAAGAGGGATAAATGAGAAGGAAAATTGTCATGAATATATGATGAAAATGATTGGTGAGGAACGCCAGAAAGTTTCTGAGGTAAATCAGGAAGTTGTATCAATGAATCATGAGTTGATTGAAATTGTGGGAGAACTTGCACAAAATATTGACATAGTAAGATCAGAGGCAGAGTCAATCCGAAATGTGGGGGCGAGAAGTTCTGATGATATGCAGAATGTTTCCAATCATATGAACGATTTGAAACAATTAAATCAAAAAATAATTGACGCTATGGGAAATATTAATGAAAGTGTGGGGAAATATAATGCTATGACCCATGATGTGGAGAAAATTGCAGGAAAAATCAATCTATTGTCATTGAATGCGGCTATTGAAGCAGCGCGTGCTGGAGAAGCGGGAAGAGGATTTGCCGTGGTCGCCTCAAATATTCGTGAACTCTCAGAGAGTTCTAAATCTTCTGTGGGCAGTGCTAGGGAGAATGATGAGGCCATTCAGGTGGCGTTTGATGATATCAATATAGTGGTAGATAAGTTTGAGACTACAATCGGAGAGCTTTTGGCAGCAGTGGAAGAGGCGATAGTCGGGGCAAAACAGACTTCTGAGAACAGTGAACATATCAAGCTCTCTATGGACAAGGTATCTCTGATTGCTGATCGTGTACAAGAAGTGATACAAGAGACCAATAACATTTTAAACTAAACACAAGTATTTATACCACGGACATGCCAGTTAAGCTGTCATACGTTTGATTTTGAATCGTTATATTTCAAGTAGCAATTCAAAAAACTTATCACGGACATGTCAGTGATTTTGTAGGGTTCTAAATAGTTACGATTTAACAAAATAAAGGATCTCGCTTAGCGGGATCCTTTATCCGCGATAGATTGTTTTGCTGTTCCACATAAGGTGTTAAATCAAATAAATAAAAGGTAATTTTCGTTTTTTAGTGGTGAATAACAAATCTATATCAGCTGGGGAAAACTCTCGCCTTGATAGGCGGTGAGTTATTTGGTAGTATCGGTGAAGGGTTTTAATCCTTCATCTGATCTTTGAAGAATTCTTTGTTCTTGATATGAAAGGAGCAGTTTTATATGAAATTTATTTCGTGGAATGTAAATGGCCTGCGTGCTTGCGTACAAAAAGGTTTTTTAGATGTTTTTAAGCAGATGGATGCAGATTTTTTCTGTATTCAGGAGACAAAGTTACAGGAAGGACAAATTTCCTTAGAGCTTCCAGAAGGGTATTATGATTACTGGAATTATGCGCAGAAGAAAGGGTATTCTGGAACAGCAGTTTTTACCAAGCATAAGCCTTTGTCGGTGAATTGTGGGATAGGAGTGACAGAACACGATCAGGAAGGGCGTGTTCTTACGCTGGAATATGATAGTTTTTATTTGGTGACTTGTTATACGCCAAATTCACAGAGTGAACTGGCTAGGCTATCTTACCGTATGGAATGGGAGGATGCATTTTTAAAGTATTTGGATGATTTAAAACAGAAAAAGTCAGTGATATGCTGTGGGGATTTGAATGTAGCACATCAGGAGATTGACTTAAAAAATCCCAAGGCCAATCACAAAAATGCTGGTTTTTCCGATGAGGAGCGGGAAAAATTTTCTGTGCTTTTAAGTCATGGTTATGTTGATACTTTTCGGCATTTTTATCCTGATATGGAACAGATTTATTCTTGGTGGTCTTATCGTTTTAAGGCACGGGAGAAGAATGCAGGATGGCGGATAGATTATTTTCTAGTTTCAGAAGATTTAAAAGAGAAACTAACAGATGCTAAAATTCATAGGGATATATTGGGTTCTGATCATTGTCCTGTGGAATTAGAACTTGCAGCTTGGCCGTAGAAACTTTTCACAGATGTGTTTAAATATAATATAGGATGTAGAGGAAAATGAAGAAAAAAGGACAAATTTGGGAAGGAATTGTGGAGCGCGTAACATTTCCAAATAAAGGAATTGTAGCTTTGGAGGATGGGAAGAAAGCCATAGTAAAGAATGTGACACCAGGACAGAAGATATCATTTATGGTTAATAAGACAAGGAAGGGAAAGGTGGAAGGCAGACTGTTAGAGGTTCTAGAAAAATCACCTTTAGAGTTGGAGGATATTCCCTGTAATCATTTTGGTATTTGCGGAGGCTGCACATTTTTGAATCTGGATTACAAAAGACAACTACAGTTAAAAGAGCAACAAGTGAGAGAATTGTTAGAACCAGTCTGTCTACCCTATCAAGAACAGAGTGATAGAAGGAATTTTGCAGATATTTTTGAGGGAATCAAGGAAAGTCCTAGGCAGTTTGCTTATCGCAATAAGATGGAATTTTCTTTTGGTGACAGCTTTAAGGATGGTCCGCTCTCCCTAGGAATGCACAAGCGGGGCAGTTTTCATGATATTGTAACAGTTACAGGCTGTAAGATCGTAGATCAGGATTATTCAGATATTTTGGCAGCGGTATTGGAGTATTTTCATGCACAGGGTACAGCTTATTATCATAAAATGCGCCATGTCGGATATCTTCGCCATCTTTTGGTGCGCAAAGCAGTAAGGACAGGAGAGATTTTGGTAGATCTGGTAACGTCCACTCAAATTGTTGGGGAGGAACAGAGCAAGCTTCTGCAAGGATTTCAGGAGACCTTGCAGAAGCTTAAATTGCAGGGCAGGCTGGTTGGCATTCTGCATACTTGTAATGATAGTTTGGCGGACGCTGTGGTGAATCAAGGAACAGAAGTCTTATGGGGACAAGATTATTTTTATGAGGAAATACTGGGATTACGTTTTAAAATCACACCATTTTCCTTCTTTCAGACGAATTCTTTGGGGGCAGAAGTGTTATATGAAACAGCACGAGAATATATTGCAGATGCTGGGGACGATAAGATTGTGTTTGATTTGTACAGTGGTACGGGAACGATTGCCCAGATCTTAGCTTCTGTGGCTAAGAAAGTCATTGGTGTAGAGATTGTGGAGGAGGCTGTGGAGGCTGCAAAAGAAAATGCAAAGCTCAATGGCCTAAAAAATTGTGAGTTTTTGGCAGGGGATGTGTTGAAAGTATTGGATCAAATTGAAGAAAAACCAGATTTTATTGTCTTAGATCCACCACGGGATGGGATCCATCCTAAGGCATTGGGACGAATTATCCGCTATGGAGTGGAAAAAATGGTCTATATCTCCTGTAAACCTACCAGCCTGGCAAGGGATTTGGAGATTTTGCAGGCAAGAGGTTATATGCCAGAGAGAATATGTTGTGTAGATATGTTTCCACAATCAGCGAATGTGGAGACGGTATGCGCTCTAAGCCTTGTAAAATAAGAATTTTAGGCATTTATAAGTAGAGAAAATGCCGATTTGCCACCAATTTACCACCATAATTTTTTACATTACATGAAATACAGGGTACAGGGCTGAAAACTTTGAACTTTATCATAGCCCTGTACTTTCTTAAGAAGTCTTCAAGGAGACAGCTTGTTCAAATAGGTCAACAGATTCAGAAGCCATTTTCTCTGTATCATGTACATAGGTCTGTAAAGTGGTTTGGATGTTGCTGTGTCCAAGACGTGTTTGAACATCTTTTATATTTGCCCCAGATTCAATCAGAATCGTTGCGTGGGTGTGCCGCAAGGAGTGATAATCAAAAGCAAGCATTAGTTCTTTGTGGATGACACGAGAACAGTATTTGAAGGAATCGGTTGAGGTATATTCTCCATTTTCAGCAATGCACACCATATGGACGCGCGGCAGATCGGAGCACACACATTTTTGGACAGGTATGATACGAGATATTTCAGCGCCCTTTTCATCCAGTTCTTTTTTAAGGACATGGATGGTATAAAACTCACTATACTTCAACTCATTTTTCTTTTGGGTAATGTGTTCTGCTTTTAAAGCCTTATATAGTGTTTCACCAAATGGAATTGTTCTTTCGGAAGATGGGGTTTTGGTGCTGGTGAAATACCAAGAGGATTTTAATTCTTTTTTTCCGTGTGTGTCCATAGCTTTACGCACATCAGAACCAAAGTTGCGTTTTACGATTTGTTTAGAGACTGTGATTGTACGATTTTCCAGGTCAATATCATCCCATGTAAGCGCAAAGGCTTCTGAGATACGCAGTCCTGTGTAGAAACCAATCATTAGTGGAATATGAAATCTGGAGCCAGCAGGAAAGCAGTTGATGATTTGTTGCCATTCATCCAGAGTGAGGATAATGCGCTCTCTGGGTTTCTTTTCAATTTTGGGAATTTTTACATAGCGCATTGGACTATCTGTGATGTAATGGAGTGGTTCTACAGCATAATTCATGGCAGCTCCAAGTACAGATAATATCCCTTTCAAGTGGCTTTTAGAAAAGCCATTCATCTTCAGATCATTTGCATACTCCTGCAGTACGGCAGGAGTGAGTGCTTTCAGGCGATAATGGCCAAAACGAGGCTTTAAGTGTCCTTCCATAATCCGCAAATATCCAATTTGGGTATTGTATTTCAAGTTTGGTTTGCAGTAAAGATCATACCATTGATCAAGATAGTCTGCTACCGTGATTTCTGACGGCTCAAAAATTTGTCCGGCGCGATTATACTCAGTGATCGCTTTAGCAAGGGCAGCTTCCGCCTCTTTTTTGGTATGAAAACCTCCCTTTTCTTTTTTCTGGCGTTTCCCATTAACAGTTCCAAGATCAAAATAGTAAGACCAGGTATTCCCTCTTTTTCTTACAGAACCTTTCATGTGCATTTCCTCCTATCTCAAAAAAGTATAAAAATAACAGCTAGCAGAACGGGAGTTCCGCTTGCAAGCTGTCTCCAGAATATGATACAATATTTATGAGTTGTAGGTATCATATTCTGGGTATCTATGAAAAACCGTTCCTGTTAGCGCAGGGGCGGTTTTAGCGCTATTTTATTTATCGCCCCTACAGAAGCAGGAGCGATTTTTACCTTTATTTAACTTTCACAACACACATTGCTTTGCATCCACTTTTCATTTTTACAGTGATTTTTGCTGTACCTTTCTTCTTTGCTGTAACTTTTCCTTTTTTATTTATAGTTGCAACTTTTTTGTTGCTGGAAGTGAATTTTGAAATTTTATCTCCGTATGTATAACTTTTTAAACTAAGTGTAAAAGATTTTCCAATTTTCAAAGTTTTCTTTTTGGTAGAAAGAGTAATCTTGGCTTTTAACTTTTTAGCCTTTTTAATTTCTACAGTATGACACACATAACATTCTCTTTCTGCTTTTCCAGCCTTTAATGCTGTTGGGCTGATTATATTATACCAAGATGACCAATCGTGTAATTTAGAACTGCGTGAAATTGTTTTATATTCATATTTATAACAATCAAAACACTCTCTGTATTTCGTTCCATTATTTAAACAATTGGCTTCTTCTTTTGTGTACCATTTACCCCATCTATGCACTCCAGTTTTAGGTATTTTTCTTCTCTCGTCATCATAGCATTTTTGTAATGGCTGCGTTCTTTTTCGTTAGTTTTTCTTGCTTCTTCAATTTCCCGTTGAAGTTTTTGAGCTTCTTTTTGTTCTTCCCGTATTCTTTTGGCCTCTTCCTTTTCCTCTTGTTTTTTCATAGAGTATTCATAACAAAGTAACAACCGTTTTTCTCTGATTTACAATTACATGTTTTTGCATTTTTGGTATGTATCTGTGATTAAATCTTTGATTTGTTCTAATTGTTCTACATCATCAAACAAATATTCTGTTTCGTAATTTGAATTATTAAATTTATGTAGTGTAAAGAGTCTGTCTTCTTGTCTAATAGAAATTCTGCATATCCATTTATATTGCGAATCAGAAATATGCATATATGCATAACGAGAAGTTTTTTTGTATGAAACATCACTTATATTTAACATGTTTTTCACAAATTCAAGGATTTCAGTTTCTTCTGGAAGAAATGAATATTCCCTTTCCAGAGTTTTCTGATTTTTTGCAGTTTCTAAGGAAGTATCTGATGAGATAATAGTTTTGATCTTATCATTTAATAAATCGGAAATATAATCATCTATGGCAACGCGAGTGAGTTCCTTGAATCTGTCAATTACAGTTTGTGTTTTTACTCCAGTATAGATATTTTTAATTAGTGCACGCACAAATTGTTCTGATGGCTCATTAAATTGCTCTGCAATAGCGTTCTTTAACAGCGATGTGTATTTAAGCTCAGAAGCACTATTTAAAATCCCTTTCATATTAAAGGATTCTTTTTTAAATTTTGCCAGCTCTACAATAGAATGGGATTTAAGATTGAGCAAATTAATTTCGAGAAATGGCATCAAATCCATTTTGTTATTCTCTTCCAAATCAGAAAAGAATCTGTAAATAATGCCATTAGTAAGAATACCAAATCTTGCTTTTGTTACAGTGAAATATCGAAATAATTGGTTAAGGTGTTTTGTATTTAATTCTATATTTGCAGGTTTAACCTCTATAATAATAATAGGTTCATTATTTCTCATAATTGCATAATCAACTTTTTCTCCCTTTTTTGTACCTGTATCTGCTGTATATTCAGGAACAAATTCAAGAGGATTGAAAACATCATAACCAAGCAGGTGAAAAAACGGGAGGACAAGAGAAGTCTTTGTTGCCTCTTCTGTTGTTAAGGTGTTTTTTATGTTTTCTACTCTTTTGGAGAATTGAGTTATTTTTTCAGTAAAATCCATAGTTCCCCTCTTTCCATGTTTTGATATAAATATTACTATTGGTTCTTGCATATCATACCAGATTATATGACATTTTTCTATCCTTTTTTGTATTTAAATGTGTAGAAATTATCTAAATCATGCACACTATCCCCAAAGGAGGTGTGCATATGAAAGTTTTAATCAATAAAGCGCGGAAAGAAAAAGGGATAACTTTAAGGCAGTTAGAACAAATGACCGGAATAAGCAAGTCGACTTTAAATTTAATTGAAAATGAAAAATTTTCGCCAAAATTGACTCAACTGGAGAAGATCGCAGTCGCGTTGGATGTAAGAATCACAGACCTATTTGAATCAAAATACAAATGAAGAAATAAGCCATATTTTTATCAAAATAGCAAGGGATAAAAAACTTGTCCAAGTTTTTGGACAAATAAAAAAAACTCTTTTAATTTTCAGATTTTTATGTTATATTTTGGTAAAAGGGGAAAATAAAAAATAGGGGGTGTATATACAAATGAGAAAAGGTAAAACAAAAGAAAAAGAGCTATATCAAAAAAACATAATTGAAATGTTGCAAAAGATTGAGAATGTTGTAGCATTGAAAAGAATTTATCAATTAACAGAATATCTATATATTCATAAAAAGAATTAAAGTAGGTACTTGACCTACTTTAATTCTTCTGCAATGTTCTTAATTAACTTTTCCAATACCTTCCACTCTGATTCGTCAAGTTTTGCAAATTCTCTAAATAAATTTTTAGCAAACTCATTCTCACCAGTCATTATATCGTCAATTTGAGCCATTGAATCAGCGTCTAACTCGGAATGCATTGGCTCTATTCCTTCCGTAAGCCATATATAACTAATATTAAATTCTTTGCATATCAACTTGTATAAGGGTTCTTTTTGATCTGGTCTTTGCAATCTATTATATTCGATATTTACAATAACAGATTCGCTAACTCCTAATTTTTCTCCAAATTCACGCCTTGACATATGTAATTCTTCTTTTCTTAAATGGGCAATCCGTTCATATATTTCCATGTTGTTCACCTCGCTTTTAGAACAGTATAACACATTATATTTTGCTTATCAACAAGATAATAATAAAAATAAACCAATAAATATTGTTGACAGAAAAGAATGGAGCTGATATAATTTGTTTATCAACAAGAAATGGGAAAGGGGAAATTGTTGATAAAGGAGGTTTTGTATGAATAAAGAAAAATTAATGATTATTAGAAATTCTGCTGACGAATACAAAAAACTGCCTGGAGATAAACAAATGTTTATTCTCGGGTTTATGACAGGAGTTTTGTCTAATCAGCAGGAAAAAGCAAAGAGCAAAGAGGAGTTTAATATCCATGAGGCTATGTACAACCAGCAGAGTGTAAGCGGCTAAGGCATTGTGTCAATGGCAGAAGTGTAGGGAGGTGAGAGAGTGGGAGAAACAAAAGAACCCAGCGGATATGGCATCTGCTGGATTCTTGTCGGTTTTGGGTGGGGTTAAGTTTTATTTATTTTTTCTGCTAATGAGTTAATCATTCTTTTGACGAGTTCTTGATCAGTATCACTTAATAGACTGTATTGTTTGGTAAGTTGTTTAACATCATCATCAATATCCAGTTCGTTGGTTATATCTTCAAATATTGGTTCTGTACCATTGATAAGCCAGTCGGAATTGACATTGTATTCGCGACACACATCACGAATGGTGCGCTCAGTAACATTCCGTGTTCCTTTTTCCATATTAGTGATGGCACCACCTGACATATTGATAGAAGCACCAAAAGCACGAGTAGTTAAATTTAGTTGCTGTCTTAGATATTTTAGTCTTTCATGGATATTCATGTTGTCACCTCCATGAAACCACTATAACACAATTTGATTTCAAAGTAAACAAAAAAATTGTAAATAATATTGACATTGCTTTCGAAGAATGTTATATTGATTTCAATGAAATCAAAGAAAGGAGGAAAACAGATGAATGCACAAAAAGTTGAAGATGTAAAAGATACAGCATTTAAACTGGATGAAATCAGAGTACACTGTCCAGAAGATTATTTTTACTTGAAAGGTTGGATTCACTGTCTGTTGCAGAAAGAGGATAAAAGGAACAGGCAGCCCCGCAAGCCACCAAGACAGACAGTATGAAAGAAGGTGATGAAATGGCAATCACGATTGTTGAAACTGCTGGCGAAAACACAGAGCATGATATGAGTGCAGAAATTATCTTGCAAAGAGAAGTGGTAAGGAAGACTTGTCAGTCTGTAATAGATGTAATGAAAAATGGACTCCCAGAGGAAGCCCATACGGTAGAAGTGTTTGAGTATATTTTGCAAGAAAGCGGAAGTATGCTGAGAAATGCGCCTTTAAAGCTATAACAGCCTTCTGTTTATGTCTTGCAGTGTGTTGGAAATGATTTTAAGTTCATTGCCGGAAGAGGATGCATTTGTTTGTATTAAATCAGAAAACGATGACAAACTTATGCAGTAAATTTCTGAATACAGGGCGATACAGTTGTGTAAGCCATCTAAAAGGAGAATATAAGCAAGGAGAGGTTATATGGATTTCAGTAAAAAATTAAGAAAGGCTATGGAAGAGTTGGGCATAACACAAACACAAGTTGTTTGTATGACAGGACTGGCGAAAAGCTGCATCAGTCAATACCTGTCTGGCAAAAATGTGCCAACTGAGGAAAGAATGCAAGAAATGGCGGTATCTTTAGGGCTTAGAGCAGATTATTTCAGTGACGAAAGATTTAATTATGCCGCACTCAAGAAAGCAAAAATTCCAAGATTATTGCCAATGGATGCCGCAAGGGTGATGGGAATGAGTTATGATTCCGTTGCCAGTGGCCTGCAGCAAGGAGTATTTCCCTGGGGATATGGGATAGTGACAAGTGAAGATCCCAAAACGGGGAAAAAGCGCTGGACATATTTTATCAACGCGAAACGTTTTGCAGAAGTAGAAGGGATTGACATTTAAGGGGCAGTTCATGAAAAATTTAGATCAGAAAATTGAAAAGATCAAAGCAGAGCAGGCAGAGCTTGATCGCAGAACAAACGTGGAGGAAGAAGCTTTGATGTTGATTGACCAGTGCAGGCTTGAAAAGGTCATAAAGCTGCTGGATGCCCTTGACAGTGAAGAAAAACAGCAGTAAGCAGCGTACAAAAAGCGGCAGATTGTTTCAGAATAGAAAGGAGCAGAAAGTATGAATGAAAAGAAGATTGAGAAGCTTTATAAACTTCTGGAAAGAACAGAGAAAGAAAAAGATGCAGAAACCGCGGCAGCGCTGCGGTGGGCGATTTTTACATTGGAGCAGACTGCATCATAAGGTAAGAGGGAGACAAAGAGATGTATGAAACCGTACCAGACAATTATGACGCGTTTGAAGAGTTGGAAGCAGAGCAGGAACGCTGCCGGCGGATGCGCAGACGGCTTGCATATGCCTATGGAGAAACAGAATGGGAAGGACGGGAAGAAGATGAGCAATATCCAAGCGATTATTACACAGGAGAATGCGACGATTACTTGCAACTTTGAGCAGGTACAGAAAGCAATCCAGGATAAGTTAGCCCAATACAAGGGGGCTGTGTTTACAGAGGACAGTAAAACCTATGCCAAGAAGGAAGTTGCAAGTCTGCGAGCAGAAAAGAAATCTTTGCAGGAGAACATGAGAGAGGCAAAGAAGCAGTATATGGTTTCTTGGAATGACTTTGAGGTACAAGCAAAAAAGTTGATTAGTTTGTATGATGAACCAATCAACTTGATCAATGGACAAGTACAGGCATTCGAGAAAAAACGCATTGCAGAGAAAAAGAAACTGATTTCTGAGATTTATCAGTCGGTTCCCAAAAAGGTGCAGGACTATATTCCCCTTGCGCGTATTTATAATTCTAAGTGGGAGAATGCAACTTATAGAGAGAAAGATATTCAGAAAGATATTTCTGAAATTACGGAAAAAATCTTAAGTGATCTTGCCACTATTCAGGCGATGGAGTCTGAGGCAGTTCCGAAGGCTTTGAAACAGTATAAGAGTAGTTTAAGCCTTGCAGATGCGATGGCTTACATAAGCAATTATGAACGGCAGAAGCAGGAAATTCTTGCCCATGAACAAGAAAGAAAGCGCAGGGAAGAAGAAGCACGCATTCGGCGTGAAGAACGCAAGAAGCTGCAGGCAGAGCAGAAAGCAAAAGCAGCGTTGGAGGCAGCGCGTCAGGCGGAGCTGGAAAAGGAAGAGGCCTTGCGACATGCAAAAGAAGAGCAGGAACTGGCCATAGAGAGAGCAAAAGCAGAAGCGGCGCAGAAGACCATTGAGAGCTTCATTCCTGACATGGAAGGTGGAACACAGCTTTACGAGTATCGGATTTCCCTTTCGGATGATGCAAAGGAAAAGCTGGAAATGTACATGGACAGCATTGGCATTGAATGGGAGTTGATCTAATGGAACATTTGTCTATTTATAACATGGGGCGGGAGGTCCCACAAAGTGCAAAAAGAGAGATCAGAGGCGGGAGATTAAGCGGAAAGACGGATATCAATCCCATGTGGAGGATTAAGAAGCTCACGGAGCTGTTTGGCCCATGCGGGGTTGGCTGGTACTATAAATCGGTTCGGGAATGGTTAGAACCCTATGGGGACTGTGTGGCTGCCTTTGTAAAGATAGAGTTGTATATCAAAACAGAGGAAGATGACGAGTGGTCCATGCCCATCCAAGGAACGGGAGGAAGTATGTTTGTGGAGATGGAAAGCAAGGGCCCACATGTCTCAGATGAATGTTTTAAGATGGCAACGACAGATGCCATCTCCGTAGCTTGCAAACAGCTTGGAATTGGAGCAGATGTTTACTGGGAGAAAGACCATACAAAATACCAAACACCCCAAAATCAGAGTGAACCAGAAGATGCAGAGCTGGTATCTTTGCGAAAACAATTGGAAACAGAGTGCAGGCGGTGTGGGTATGGGGCATCTGCCATTCGTAGGACCTATAAGGTGGATGACATTCAGGAATTGACCAAGCTGCAGTTAAAAGATGCGATCAAACGTATGAAAAATCTTCCTGATAAAAAGGAGTAGTAATGGAATTTACATCGAAAATAAAGGACATTGGACGTACGTTGCAAGGAAATCTTACCATCACGCTGGAAAGCCATGAAATTAGCCCGAAAAAGGCAGCAGAATTGGCAGAGCTTGGAGACTTAATGGTAACGATTGAGAAACGGAAGAAAAAGCGCAGTCTGGATGCCAATGCTTACTATTGGCTCTTGGTTGGGAAAATTGGAAAGCATACAGGAGCAAGTAAGAACCACATCCATAACATGATGCTTGACCGGTATGGAGAACTAGACCAGATGCCGGATGGCAGTTTAATCCCGTTTTGTATCAGGGATGATATAGATTACTTGGAGTTTCCCTATCCGCACTTAAAACCAACACAAAAAACCCTGTCGAAAGGGGACAAGCTCTACCGCTGGTATTTCCAGATCAAGGGGAGCAGCGAATATGATACCGCTGAGATGTCACAATTGATTGAAGGTGTGGTAAGTGAGTGCAAGGAAATGGGAATAGAGACACTTCCGCCAGAGGAACTGGAAAGGATGCTGGCGGCTTATGGAACTAAGAGAAATAGGTAATTATTAACCATAGTATTTGTTCATGTATTTTTGATAAGAGAGGGAACAACGTGAACTATTTAGCTGAAATAAAAGCGTTCTACGATCGGCTCGAACTAAATCCGCTGCCCTCACCGGCCATCGTCTTATGGCATGCGCTTATGTCCATAGCGAATAAAACTGGTTGGCAGCAAGAGTTTACGGTAGCTGTATCAATCCTGGTGCTGAAATCGGGATTGAACGCGCAGGCAATCAAAAGGGCAAGGAACCGTCTTGAGCAAGATGGATTTATTACATGGCGTTCACGTGGTGGGAACCAATCAGCAATCTATCATATGAATAGTCTTATGGTACAAAATGACATCAAAAATGTACCACAGTCTGTACCACAAAGTGAACCACAGACCGTACCGCAGAACACTGTGGTACAAAATGACATCAAAAATGTACCACAGTCTGTACCACAAAGTGAACCACAGACCGTACCGCAGAACACTGTGGTACAAAATGACATCAAAAATGTACCACAGTCTGTACCACAAAGTGAACCACTACCCGTACCACAGACCGTACCACAAAGTGAACCACAAAGTGTACCCATTAATAAACATAAACAAAAACAAAACAAAACAGAAACAAAAAAAGATATGCCCCCCATACCCCCCGTTAGGAAATTTGATGATTTTTGGTCCGTGTACCCAAACAAGCAGCGGCGTTACCTGGCAGAGACGGCATACTGTGACCTGATCTTGTCTGGAAGTGTTACAGAAGACGAGCTCATTCAGGCAGCAAAGAACTATGCAGAGTATATCAAAGAGTCTGGGGACAGGATGTTTCTTCCGAACAATTTTCTGGAAAAATGCATATTTGCGGACTATCTGGAGGCAAAACAGGAAGACCCGTTGGGAAAGGCAGAACCACAGCCAGAGCAGGTGGAAGTGTTGATTGGTGATGATTGGCGGGATTATGAAACGCCATTTGGGAGGTAATCATGTATGAATTTAAGCTGGAGGATGCTTATGCTTTTGCCAGGCATGTCCATGCACAGGCTTATGAGCATGGTGGAGAGCTGGTGTTCAAGTTATGTCCATACTGCAATCCGAAGCCTACCAGGGACAATTTAAAATCATTCTCGATCAATCTTGCAACGGGCCAATTTAATTGCCTCCGGGCATCTTGCGGAGTAACTGGGAACATGCTGACACTTTCCAAGGATTTTGATTTTTCCCTTGGAAGTGAGGTGGATGAGTATTACCAACCACGGCGGCAGTTCCGCAAGCTGAAAACGTTGGAAAGGCCGATTGAGCCGAAGCCGGAGGCAATCCAGTACTTGGCTGGCCGTGGAATTTCTGAGGAGGTCATAAAAAGGTATCAGATCACCGTCCAAAACAAACACCCAAACATACTGGTATTCCCCTTTTTGGATGCCACTGGGAAGATGCAGTTTGTCAAATACCGTAAGACAGACTTTGACAGAGAGAAAGACAAAAACAAAGAGTGGTGTGAATCTGACTGTAAACCCATCCTGTTTGGAATGGCACAGTGTAAAGATTTTGAACGGCTGGTAGTAACAGAGGGGCAGATTGATAGTCTTTCTGTAGCAGAAGCTGGGATAGTAAATGCTGTGTCAGTGCCAAATGGAGCCAAAGGGTTTACCTGGATTCCCTACTGTTGGGATTGGATAAACAGGTTTCAGGAAGTAGTTGTTTTTGGGGATTACGAGAAAGGCCGGATTACGCTGCTGGATGAATTATCATCACGTCTGAAATGCACCATAAAGCATGTCAGGGAGGAAGATTACAAGGGATGCAAAGACGCAAATGAAATATTACAAAAGCATGGGGCAGACCAAATAAAAAAGTGTGTGGAGCATGCGCTTATGACACCGATCGGAGGCGTGATTGATCTGTCAGAGGTGGAGCATGTGGATATTTTTAAACTTCCAAAGCTGCAGTCAGGAATCAAACAGTTAGACCGCTTGCTTTATGGCGGTTTACCATTTGGCGGTGTAGTTCTGGTATCAGGAAAACCAGGAGAAGGAAAATCCACTTTGGCAAGCCAGATTTTAGTAAATGCCATCCATCAAGGACATAAATGCTTTGCATACAGTGGAGAGCTGCCGAATTACCTGTTTCGTTCCTGGATAGATTTCCAGATTGCTGGTGGCTCCCATATCACAGAGTATCAAAACAAATGGGGCGACAGGAACTATAAGGTATCTGATACAAACCGGAAACTGATTGCTGAGTGGTACCATGAAAAGTGTTTTTTGTATGATAACAGGATTGTGGCTGGTGATGAGATTAGAAGTCTGCTTAGTCTGGCAGAGAATGTGATTATGCAGTATGGGGTAGATGTCATACTGTTGGACAACTTGATGACTGCCTTAGACCTAGAACCAGGGAAGGCGTATGACAAATATGATAGGCAAAGCCTTTTTGTCAAGAAGCTCTCACGTATGGCATTGAAATACAATGTATTGATTCTTCTAGTGGCGCATAAAAGGAAAAATAATTTTTCCACGAATGAAAATGATGAAATTAGCGGCAGCGGAGATATATCAAACTTAGCCACCATTACAATTGCCTATGAGAAAGACAAGGAGCTGCTGCCAGAGCAAAGGCGTCTGAAAGTATCAAAAAACCGCCTGTTCGGAAAGACCGAAACAAAAGGCTACATACTGGACTATGACGAGAAATCGAAGCGGATATATGGGCAGGGCGATGATTTAGGGTTTGACTATGGCTGGGACCAAAGTGTGGACCAGTTCATAGATATTGGGAGTGAGGAGGTGCCCTTCTGATGACAAAGGAGCAGGAAGCATGGATTAACAAAATAGTGGGGCAGTTAAGGGAGGAGGTCAGGAAGAGAAAACCATTGTCGGATGCTGATTGGGATGAGTTGAGAAAATCTATCAGAATGATCTTTCAAAAATCAAAGAAAAATGTGGAAGTAAAGAAAGCCCTTGTCACATTTCTTCTGGAATGTGAAAAAGAGGATGAAGAAGCCAAAGTTAAAGTTGATTCTGAAAAGTGCAATGATTAAATTTGGATTTACCAGGATTGTCAGGGAGCATAGATTGAGAGGTGATGCCAATGCCTGATCGAAAACGACAGATGATCGGTAGGCGTAGCAAAGTATCTGGAGAGATTTTTGAACGGTGGCTTTCAAATGCCTGTGAATTTTATCTGAAAAAAGGATGGGCACATATCGAGAAGACGCCAGAACCTTTTCACATCACTGGAAAGGATGAACGGGGGATGGTGCGAGGGTACTACGAAAAGAAAGGCCAGCCAGACTTTAAGGGGATTTTATGTGATGGTACCGGAATTATGTTTGAAGCAAAGCATACAGATTCAGATCGGATGAAGCAGAACGTAGTTACGGAAACACAATGGAAAAACCTTGATATTTATGAGGGGTTTGGCGCCCATTGTTATGTGATGGTGTCCATTGGGTTGACGAAGTTTTATAGAGTGCCCTGGAGTGTTTGGAAAAAGATGAAGGAATTGTATGGTCATAAATTTATGACGGAGCAGGAATTGGAACCTTATAAACTGCAAGAAAGACAATGCACGATACTGATTTTAGAAGGAATGGAATTGAGAAATGAGAGTACAGAAAACAGAGCTTGCAGAAAAGCTCCATAAAATGAAAGGCATTGTGCCAAAGAAAACGACTATACCGGCTTTACAGGGAATTTTGGTTCAGGATGGCTTCTTAATCGCCAGCAACACAGAAATGACCGTTAAGGTGAAGTTAGAAGGCGCAGAGAATGAATATTTTATCATTCCAGAGAGAGCCTTTGACCTGATCAGTAATCTTCCAGATGGTGAGGTAATGATTTCTGTTACAGGTAAAAATACCATTACCATCCAGGCGGATAAGATCAAGAATACATACCAGACAATGGATCCAGAATTATTTCCACTGGGTGCAGCCTGGGAAGAAGGAAGTGAATGGAAAATCCAAGCGGAGGTACTTTTAAACTCTATGAAACGTGTGTCTTATGCGGTGTCTGCACAGGGTGTCAATGCCATCATGTCTTCTGTCTGTTTACAGGCGGCTGGAGGGAAGCTTCATTTTGTCGGTTCAGATGGCCATGTATTAGCCTGGGACCAAGTGGACTATGAAGGGGATTTTGAATTGCTGGTGCCCAAAAATACGGTAGATCGGTTGAGAAGTCTAGGAATTGCTGGAGAGATACAAATGAAATATCACCAGACAGGTGCCGTGTTTCTTACAGAAGGATTTGAGATATATACGCGGTTGATCGATGGAAAGTATTTTAAATATCAGTCTATGTTCAAAAAACTGCCGTTACATACCGTGGTATCAAGGACAGCCCTTCTAGATGCCATGATTAGGGCAAGGATGTGTGCAGAGGAAAAATGTGCAGTCAGATTTGACCTGGAAGGGAATGTCTTAAGTCTAAGTATGAGAGGTAAATTGACAGATTACCATGAAACGTTAGAACTTCAAGAACCGCTGACAGAGGCACTGGCCATTAAATTTGATGCCAGGTTGGTGGCAGAGACACTGAAAACGTTTGATTGTGATAAGGTGAGGATTTCTTTTGGCGGTCCGAAAATGCCTATGATTGTGGAAGCATGTGACAGTGAATATAAGGCACTTATTCTGCCGGTAGCAGTAAAGTAAGATCAGATATTTTGCGTAATAACATCATTTAGAAAGGAACAGAATATGGTAAACCAAGAAAAGATGAAAGAATTGGACAGCCATTGGAAAGAAGTCATGGATTTGGCATGGCAGTATGGTTTTATTGCACAAGCTTATGGAGGAATGGCTATCCTGTTGACACATAAAAATCAGTTAGCGATGTCTACAACAGATACCATTACACCCAGTAGCAGCGACAGTGAGATTGTCGGACAGATAACAATTGAAGAATGGCTGGAGGGCCGTGCAGAGGAGGAGAGAAAGAAAAGCTGAAAAATTTCTAGGTAGGTCATAGAAAGAGAGATAAAAAATAAGATTGGAGTAAAAGAAAGGAGCCAGCCTCCGGCCGGAGTAATGTGTACACGGGCTTCTTGAAAAAAAATGAGTGAACAATTTAAAAGTAGAGTATATACGGACAGGCCAGATTATGCGGATTTTGATTCGCCGGAAAAATTCCAGGCGATCATAAGTATTATTGCCAAAAGATTGAGGGAACACCCAAAGGCAATCTGTTCCTATTCTGGTGGGGCAGACAGTGATATTTTAATTGATCTGATCGAAAGAACGAGAACTGCATTTAACCTTCCACCAGTCCACTATGTATTTTTTGATACCGGCTTGGAAATGAAAGCAACGAAAGACCATGTAAAAGCGACTGCGGAAAAATATGGCGTGGAAATTTTGGAGCAGCGGCCAAAGGTAAATATTGTGAAATCAACTAGGAAATACGGAATACCGTTTGTATCAAAGATCATGTCTGCAGGATTGGAGGGATGGCAGAAAAAGGAAATACCCCTGTCAATAGCTGATGAATATGCACAGGCAGAGGATAAGGCGGCAAAAAGGCGTGAGTTGAGTGAGAGATTTCCCAAATGTGAGAGTATAATCAATTTTATCTGCTGTTGTAATTCCGCTGGGGAACCAAGGCCCAATATCCAGCTGGTCATAAATTCATCAAAGTACATGCGGGACTTTATCAGCGAGTACCCGCCGGATTTTATGATTAGTGCACAATGCTGTGACTTTTGCAAGAAACAGGTAGCGCACAGCGTGCAGAAAGAGTTTGATATAATCATTACTGGAGAACGCAGGGACGAGGGCGGCATGAGGTCTGTCCCACGCAAAGACAACACAGCGTTATGCTTTACAGAAATGAACAGTGGTCAATACCGTCTCCGGCCCTTGTATTACGTTTCAGATCGTGATAAGGCATGGTACAAGGAGCGGTACGGGATCCGGTATTCGGATGCATACGAGGTTTACGGCTTGACAAGGACAGGCTGCTGCGGATGTCCGATCTCGTATAAGGCGGTTGATGATCTGGAGCTGATCCGGCCTTATGAACCCAATGTCGTGAAAGCTGCATGGAACATATTTGGAAAAAGTTATGAGTATCGCAAAAAATACAATGAGTACAAAGAATACCGAAAGAAAAAGGAAAGCGCTGTGAAGGGGCAGATGGAGTTGTCTGAGTTTATTGAGTGTTAATTTGGTAAATTCTCCTCTAAATCCTATACAATGACATTAGGGGATTTAAAAGAATATGGAGGGAAATATGACAGATAAAGAAGTTGTGGAAAGTTTTGATAATGCATGGAGGGCATTGGCAAGAAAATATCAAAAATATCCTGATAATGACATAAGGTGTGGCTTGAACCTATTGAGAGAAATAATTGGTAATGTAAAAGCTGAAGTAGAAGAGAATCACAAAGAAGGGCAGATCACAATAGACGAATGGATTATTATGTTACAGGAAGGGATAAAGTAAAATAACGATCAAAGAGTTTCAAGAATGGCTTAATGCCGAGATTGAGTAAAGGGGGGGCTGCGGGAAAGACCCGATTGTATAGTCTATAATGGATTTAATAGTCAAGTGTGCCAGATAAGGCAAGTTTATGCAGAAGGTGACTGTGTGGTGATTGAAATTTGATTTTTATATAACGATTTTTGAGATTGGATGAAAAAGTGAAGATCACTCTCTTGAAAATATTGAGACATGCGAAAGACATGATGGGGATAAGATATATCACAGTAGCAAAGAGGCAAAGCAATCCTGCTGGGGTGCATCCCTGGCAGGAGAAGGGAGGGGAAATTGGACAAAAAATTTTTAGAAGAGTATATAGATGCATGTATACTGTTGAAAGAGACAGAGAAAGAAATACAGGAGCTTGAGCGGAAGAAAATACCTGCAATTCTTGGAAAAGTAAAAGGAAGTAACCCAGAGTTTCCCTACCAAGCGTGCAGCTTTACCATATCAGGCTCATTGTTTGATGATGAGGATAAAAAAGAATTGCAGAAACAGAGACAAATCTTGGAGGAACGAAAGGCAAGAGCGAAACAAGTAAAACTGCGGGTAGAAGAGTGGATGAATATGATGCCAATACGGATGCAGCGGATTGTAAAGTATAAGTTTTTGGAAGGGATGACCTGGGAGGAGACAGCGGCAAAGATCAGTGGAAGAGCAACGGGAGATAGTGTAAAAAAAGAATTCCAAAGATTTTTGAAAAAGAAATAAAAGTTTGTCCCGAATGTCCCAAATGTCCCAATATAATGTGCTAATATGTTAATAAGCCGTGGAAGGAAAACCACGGTCAACGAATCATGTAACCCTCCCCTTATATTTTAATGCAAGATATGGCATTGGACGCTTGGAAACAGGCGTCCTTTATCATACATAGAGGGGATTTGTGAAATAGGGCATCTGAAAACTAAAATATTAAATTTATTGGGAAGGTGGTGTTGCCGGATGGCGAAATTAACAGAGAAACAGCAGCGTTTTGTTGATGAATACCTAATTGACCTGAACGCAACACAAGCTGCAATAAGGGCAGGATATTCAGTCAAGACGGCACAGGAGCAGGGGTATCAACTACTTCAGAAAACTTCAGTTCAACAAGCAATAGCGGAACAGATGGCAGATCGTAGCAAGCGAACCGGAGTAAATCAAGACAGGGTTGTTTTGGAGTTGGCGAAAATCGCTTTTGTAAAAATGACGGATATTGTTGATAATCAGGGGCAGATCAAAACTTCTGCCGCAGAAGATGACCTTGCCTGTATTGAATCCGTAAAATACAAAAAATCAGAGAGCGATACTGGTGCAAGTGTAGAAAGAGAGATTAAGATTTCTTCCAAGTTAAAAGCACTGGAATTGTTAGGCAAGCATTTAGGGATGTGGAATGATAAGTTGGATGTAAATGTGACACAGCCTATTGTGATTTCAGGAAGTGGTGATCTTGAAGATTAGCAGTCAACATATATTTGAGTATCAGAAAAGAATTTTATTTCCAGCCCAATACATGATGCACAGTTTTAGTTCTGGTCGGGTGAAGGTAGAACTGCCGGAGGTGGTCGGCAAGGGATATGGCTCGTTTTGGCGTTGGAAGGGCAGGTATCGTGTCTGTAAAGGCTCCAGGGCATCCAAGAAGTCAAAAACGACAGCGCTTTGGTATATCACCAACATCATGAAGTACCCAGATGCAAATGCTCTTGTGATTCGAAAAACGTTTCGGACATTAAAAGATTCCTGTTTTACAGAACTAAGATGGGCGATTCACCGACTTGGGGTGGATGCTTTTTGGGAGATCAAGGAATCACCACTGGAAATGACTTATAAGCCAACTGGTCAGAAGATTTATTTCAGGGGTCTTGATGACCCGTTGAAAGTAACAAGCATCACAGTGAAAACGGGATGTCTGTGTTGGATGTGGATCGAAGAAGCATATGAAATCGGTCTAGAAGATGATTTTAATATGCTGGATGAATCCATTCGTGGTGCAGTTCCAGAAGGTTCTGGCCTGTTTAAACAGATTACATTGACGTTGAATCCTTGGAATGAACACCACTGGATAAAAAAGCGTTTTTTTGACCATCCAGAGGATGAAGTGCTTGCCATGACCACCAATTACAAGTGTAATGAGTGGTTGGATGCGGCCGACTTAAAAGTGTTTGAGACCATGAAAAAGCAGAATCCAAGGCGTTATCAGGTCGCAGGTCTTGGAGATTGGGGAATTGTGGATGGGCTGGTTTATGAGAATTGGGAAGAAAAACTTTTTAGTATAGAAGAAGTCAAGGCCATTGCAGGAGTTCAATCTGTATTTGGTCTTGATTTTGGTTACACTAACGACCCAAGCGCATTGTTCTGTGGTTTGATTGACCAAAACAATAGAACGATTTGGGTATTTGATGAGATGTATCGGCCTGGTATGAGTAATGAAGCCATTGCCAGAGAGATTACGCAGATGGGTTATAGCAAGGAGAAGATTACCGCAGATTCCGCGGAACCAAAGAGCATTGACCGTCTGTGTGAATTAGGGATGAAAGGCATCCGCAAAGCAAGGAAGGGCAAGGACAGTATCAATAATGGCATAGATTTTCTGCAGGACTATCATATCATAGTGCATCCAAGATGTGTAAATTTTCTGACGGAGATCGGCAACTATACATGGGACACAGATACCAAGACAGGGAAAAAGCAGAATCGGCCTGTGGATGATTTTAATCATTTGATGGACGCCATGCGCTATGCTGTGGAAAACATTGTGAAGGGCGATACATTTAGTTTTGATTAGGAAAGGCGGAAAAAGGTGCTGAATGGAATTAAAAATGCATTAAGCCGGATTTCAAATTTGATACGGTTTGGATTCAAAAAGATTAACAATAAAGAGTTTCTTGAGCAGGAAATCATGCGCTGGAAGGGTTCTCCAGAACGAATAATGCAGATCAAGGGGCAACTGTATTATCAGAATGAACACGATATACTTACCCGTAAAAGAACTATGATCGGGGAAGACGGCAAGCTGCAAGAAGTAGAAAATTTGCCCAACAACCGAGTGATTGACAATCAGTATGCAAAGATGGTCAACCAAAAGGCAAATTACTTATTTGGGCAACCATTTGCAATAGAATGCAAGAATGAACAGTATGCTGAATTACTCAAGAAGATATTTAATAAACAGTTTATGAAAATATTGAAACATGGAGGTAAAGCAGCTTTGAATCATGGTATTTCGTGGCTTTATCCATATTACACCAAAGATGGAGAATTTTCTTTTCAGATGTTTCCAGGATATGAAATATTTCCAATTTGGGAAAATAGTGAACACACTATATTAGCGGGTGCAATCAGGCTTTATTTGGCTACCAGTTATGAAGGCATTACGCCAACTATCATGGAAAAGGTAGAGGTGTTTGATATGCAAGGGATCCATTGTTATATT
Source organism: Lachnospiraceae bacterium (assembly GCA_910575005.1). Classification (GTDB taxonomy): domain Bacteria; phylum Bacillota; class Clostridia; order Lachnospirales; family Lachnospiraceae; genus Petralouisia. The sequence continues at coordinate 69,653 of CAJTCL010000018.1, forward strand.
CTTGATGGCAATATGTTGATGCCTGATTTGACTGTAAAAGAGCAGGATTGTGCTTATGTGATGAATAACAGCAAACCTTTAAATTGGATAAAAATTCCACTGATTCCATTGAAGGCCAATGAGAGTGAAACCCCTTTGTTGAAACGGGTCAAGTCCTTGCAGGATGGCATCAATGTAATGTTGTCTGACTTTGAAAATAATATGCAGCAGGATGCCCGCAATACCATTTTGGTATTGAAAAACTATGATGGGCAGAATTTGGGAGAGTTTCGGCATAACCTTGCAACTTATGGGGTAGTAAAAGTCAGAAATGATGATTCTGCCAAAGGTGGTGTAGAAACGCTTGAAATAAGCGTAAACTCAGAAAATTATAAGACTATTCTGGAAATGTTCAAGAAAGCTCTAATTGAAAATGCTATGGGTTATGATGCCAAGGACGACAGATTATCCGGAAATCCAAATCAAATGAATATCCAATCCATGTATTCAGATATTGATTTAGATGCTAATGATATGGAAACCGAATTTCAGGCTGCATTTGAGGATATTCTTTGGTTTATAAATGCACATCTTGTCAATACAGGACAAGGTGATTTTGAGGGGGAAGAAGTCAATATCATATTTAACAGAGATATTTTGATGAATGAATCAGAAATCATTGATAACTGTCAGAAGTCTGTTGGCATCCTATCTGATGAAACAATCATTGGTCAGCATCCTTGGGTGGATGACCCAAAGACTGAAATAGAACGGTTGGAGAAGCAAAAGCAGAAGGAACAGCAAGAGGTAGACAAACAATATAATCCATTTGAACAGCAGAAGAACCAGGAGGACATAAACCAAGGGAATTCAGATGGTGATATAGATGAGGAATAGTACATACTGGAAAAAGCGTTTTGCGCTGCTTGAGCAACAGCAGAATCAGAAGGGTCTTCAGTGTTTTGTAGAGATAGAAAAGCAATATGGACAGGTACAGAAGCAAATAGAGGGACAGATTAGGGCATGGTATCAGCGTTTTGCGGACAATAATGGAATAACATTGCAGGATGCAAGACGGATGTTGACCAACAAGGAATTAGAAGAATTGAAATGGGATGTGAGTGATTATATCCGCTATGGAAAAGAAAATGTGGTCAATGGTGTTTGGATGAAACAGCTTGAGAATGCTTCTGCCCGTTATCATATCAGCAGATTGGAATCTTTGAAATTGCAGATACAACAGAGCTTGGAAGTTATGTTTGGGAACCAGCTTGATACCATCGATTCGGCAATGCGAAAGATGTATTTGTCAGAATATTACCACACAGCATTTGAATTGCAAAAAGGGTTAGGTGTGGGTTGGAATTTGGCTACATTGGATGAAAGAAAAATAGCTAAGGTGATACAAAAACCTTGGGCTGCAGATGGGAAAAATTTTTCTGAAAGGGTATGGAGCAATCGTCAGAAGTTAGTTAATGAATTACATACAGAATTAACCCAAAACATCATATTGGGACAGGATCCACAAAAAGCCATCAATGCTATTGCAAAAAAAATGAATACCTCTAAAAATGTTGCTGGGCGCTTAGTGATGACAGAAAGTGCATTTTTTAGTTCTGTTGCGCAAAGAGACTGTTTTCAGGAGTTGGATGTGGAACAGTTTGAGATCGTGGCAACTCTTGATTCCCATACTTCTGAAATCTGCCAGGAGATGGACGGTAAGGTGTTTCCCATATCACAGTGGGAAGTTGGGGTGACAGCGCCGCCGTTTCATGTGTGGTGCAGGACAACCACAGTGCCAATATTTGAAGATGAGTTTAATAGTATTGGGGAGCGTGCTGCAAGGGATAAGGATGGCAAGACCTACTATGTACCTGCCAATATGAAATATAAGGACTGGCAGAAATCCTTTGTGGAAGGTGATAATTCAGGATTGCAAGAAATAAACCCTGATGATACAATAAAGAAAAAGCCAGAAGTCAAGGAATTGTACAAACTGAAACAATCAGGAATGATTGAAACAGAGTATCAAGAGTATTTGAATCTTATCAGCGGTCACGGCAATGAGGATGTGGTCAAACTGTATAGTGAATATGCAGATAAGATTGAGAAAGTGAGCCTGACAGCCAAAGGTGGGGCATATCAGCCCACATCTGTTACTCTGAATTTTACATATCCAAAGTATGCTGATATGAATAAATATAGCACACTGGCACATGAATATGGGCATTTCTTTGATGATAAGGCTGAATTTGATGGTCTGCACTTCAAAGAAATTGAAGCGGTAAAGAAAGCTACTGGTTTAGATACTACATTTTTGAATGTAGCAAGTTCCAGTGATGAATTTCTTGCTGCAATGCGAAATGACAAAGCACATATTAAAAGTATCTTGACAGCAGATGCAAGAGCTGACCTGATTGCACATAATGCAAGCAGTGGAGTACAAGATGCCATTGATGGTTTATTTACCAAGTCAAGATTATGCTGGGGGCATGGTGAAAAATATTATAACCGCAAATATGCATCAGTTGACTACATGGATAAAGTGCTAAAAAGTTCTCTGAAAAAGAAGTTGCAACAAGCGTATAATGATTTAGGATTGGATGCAAGCAACCAGTTAAAAACTAAGTCGATATGCAGACAGTATGAAGCTGCATCCGAAGCATGGGCTAACATCATGAGTGCAGAAGTGTGCGGCGGTGAAAGTTTGAAGTATGTGAAAAAGTATCTTCCCAACAGTTATCAAGCAATGTTGAACATCCTGAAAGGAGTGAAGTTAAGTGAGTGAACAGGTATTGAACGCATTGAACAGATATTATGACGCTTTTGACGATTCTTTTCCTATGGCAGCAATGTCCGGTGTCGGAGAGGATGAAGTAATCAAGATTATAGACAAGTGCATTTTTGAAAAGAAAGATGTATATGATTTGGGCTATCTATCATCAGGGGATGAGATATATTAAAAATATCATTGGAAACACCGTCATTTAGGCGGTGTTTTTCGTTACCATGAAATTCTCAGCGTATCAATTTTAACAGTCATATGTGGCTTATATGAGGTACGAAAGGGGGTGAGATAGCCTGAATTTATCTCCCAGTCATGGGTCAAATGGCAGCAGAAGCATCTGGAACGGGTGCTTTTTATTGCGGGTTGTCAAGCATATAACCGAACCAATCAGACATATGGGAGTAACCCTGTAAAAAACGTATTTGGAAGGATGGATAAAAATTGAAAAGAACAGAACTTGAAGCTATGGGATTATCTAAGGAACAGGTGAATCATATTATGAAAATCAATGGAGAGGACATTGAAAATGCGAAGAGCAGTGCTTCATTGGAGATCGCAACCCTGATATCAGAAAATAAAACCCTGATATCACAGGTAAAAGAACGTGATACACAGATTGATGGATTAAAGAAATCTGCAGGAGATAATGCACAACTGCAGAAGCAGATTGAACAGTTACAGGCAGATAATCAGGCTAAAGATGAAACCCATGCCAAAGAGCTTACTCAGTTGAAAATGGATGCAGCAGTAGAAAAAGCCCTAGCAGACGGCGGTGCAAAAAACATCAAAGCAGCTAAGGCATTGTTAGAACTTGAAGATGCAACACTAGATAAAGATGGTACAGTCAAGGGGCTTGCTGAACAGATTGACAAGTTGAGAACAGACGATAGTTCCAAATTTTTGTTTAAAGTAGTTGGACAGGCACAGCAAAACCAGATGCAGTTTAAAGGATTTCAGCCAGGAATTTCAACAATTGTTCCTGATAGTAAACAGGCAGGGTATGAAGCTCGTCTTGCAGATGCGAGGAAGAATAACAATCAGTTAGAGGTAATTAAGATCAAACAGGAAGCATTTGCAGATGGTGGTATTGTGCTGAACTAATTCAAACACAAAAATATTTATGAAAGGTTAAAATGGTGAAAATTATGACACAAGTAAACGGAATTGGTAATACTTTTAATTTACCGAATTATGCGGGTGACTTATTTACTGCAAGTCCCACACAGACCCCTTTTCTTTCCATGATTGGTGGTCTTTCGGGAGGGAAGCAGACAGATAATTTTGAATTTCAAACAGGCGTTGTGTATGACCTTCCTGTTGCGCAGCAGCCTAACATTTCTGAAAATGCCTCAGTGAAAGCGCCGGCAGCTTCACATGTTGTGAGGAGCCAGCAGACAAATGTTGTTCAGATTCATCAGGACACCATTGATTTGACTTATGCAAAAATGTCAAACAGTGGCAGGCTCTCAGGTCTGAATACTGGCGGACAGGCTGCTAATCCTAATGATGAAAAAGCATTTCAGATTCGGCAGAAGTTGGTTAAAATTGCACGTGATGTCGAGCATTCTTTTTTGAATGGTACTTACAACAAAACGGAAGACGGTGATACTGCAAACAGGACACGTGGTATGCTTGAACTTTGTACTTCTGATGCAGGCACTTCTATTGATGCAGCAGGCGGTGAAATCAGCAAGGCTATGTTTGACCTATTGTTTAGGGAAATGGCAGATCATGGGGCCACATTTGATAATATGGTACTTTTCTGTAATTCATACATCAAACAGGCAATCACAAATCTGTACGCTGATTTCTTTAAGGCACAGATGCAGATGACACAGAATATTGCAGGCATGAATATTACACAGATTGAAAGTGATTTCTGCAAGGTTGGCATTTGTTTTGATCCATTCATCAGGAAGGATGCTCTTCTCGTTGCTGATGTGGCACAGATTGCCCCTGTATTCCAGCCAGTTCCAGGTAAGGGTAATTTCTTTGAAGAACCACTTGCAAAGGAAGGTGCTTCGGAACGTGTTCAAATTTATGGACAGATCGGTCTTGCACATGCTCCAGCATTTTTACATGGTGCAATTACGAATTTGAAGGTTGAATAAAAAAAGGCTGGTGATTATTATGTTTACAGTAAAAAAGAATCCTTTAATGTCGAATACAATTTGGGATATTGAAAAAAACAAACCTCTCTGCAAATTTACCAAAGGGATTTTCCACACAGATAACAAGATGATTATTGATAAACTAATTGCACTTGGTTTTGAAGTGACAAGTGAATATGACAATCCTGATTGTGGTGATAAGATTGACGCATCAACAAATAAAAAGCAGAAATCTGCAGTATCTAAGTCAATCAGAAGCGGAAAGTAACAAGGTGATTATATGTTTGAGGTGGATAGTGTAAAAGAACGTCTGAAATCTTTTGGTTATGAGGTTAAGGCAGAGGATGCATTTGTTTTGGGATTTTGTGTTGAGAAAGTTCATAACACAATGAAGAATGATATTAACTGTCAGGATGTCCCAGAAGGGCTGGAATATATCGCTGTTGATATGGCAGCAGGTGAATTTCTTCTCTCCAAGAAAACGTTTGCTCCAACTGATTTGGAAGGATTTGATTTGGATTATGCAGTCAAGCAGATTCAGATAGGTGATACCAATACCGTGTTTGCAACCGGAGAAGGCAGTCAGACGCCAGAACAGAGGCTGAGCGCTTTTATTAGTTATCTTTTATCCTATGGAAAAAGCGAATTTGATTCTTTTCGGAGGATTCGGTGGTGAGTGCGGTCCAAGCAGCACAGGCGGCTGCGCGAAAAGCGTTGGAAGCGACTTATTTTGGCACAATGACCATCACAGAAATGAAAAAGGTCAAAGATATAAAGTCAAAATTAACCACAAGTCAGCTGATCGTTGTTTTAGAAAATCAACCTTGTAGACTGTCATTTGAAACGCTGAAAGCTGCTGTACAGTCCGAATCAGCAGCAACCATTACACAGGTCACAAAATTATTTGTTTCCCCTGAAATATCAATTCGGGCGGGATCTAAGATCACTGTCACACAGGCTGGCATCACGATGGACTACACTTGCAGTGGTGTTCCAGCAGTATATTTGACACATCAGGAAATTGTTTTGGAATTATTTGAGAGGTGGGCATAATGGCAGGAATGGGAAGGTTTCAGGCACGTGATCTGGAAAAACTGCGAGATGAATTGGTAAGATTGGAGAATAATACCAATGAATTTCTGGAATTATGTGCCAGGGAGCTTGCTGCAAGATTATTGGCTAAGGTTGTGAAACGTACACCAGTAGGAGATTATTCTAAAGAAATCACTGTTGTAGCCAAAAGAGATGGTAAAAAACACAAGAAAGGGGAAGAATATAAAAAGAAGGTAAATCCAAGTGGAAAGCAAGGCGGTACATTGCGCCGGGGGTGGACAGAAGGACAGAAAGTTTCATCATATGCAGCATATATGCCAATACATCACTTTGGCAATACTTACGTGATTGAGATAGTAAATCCAGTGGAGTATGCCGCTTATGTGGAGTATGGGCATCGGACAGCAAACCACAAAGGCTGGGTGAAAGGCCGCTTTATGATGACGATTTCAGAACAGGAGCTTAAAAGGATTGCGCCAAAGGTACTGGAAAATAAAATTAAAAAGTTTCTGGGAGGGTGCCTAAAATGATAAATGCAATGATAGAAGCAATTAGTATGGCGCTGGATGGACAATTTGGACAAAACTATGAGATTCATATGGAGGAAATCCGACAAGGTTTAAAAGAGCCTTGTTTTTTTATTTTTTGCCTGAGTCCCTCGAAAAAGTTATTTCTTGGAAAACGGTATTTTAGGACAAATCCATTTTGCATCCAGTATTTTCCGGCAACCGATGAAAAGCAAAGAGAATGCAGTCAGGTGGCGGAACAGATGTATGAGTGCCTGGAGTACCTTACAATAGATGGCGGGGACAGACCAATACGGGGGACAAATATGAAGTATGAAGTGGTCGATGGCATTTTAAATTTTTTTGTCAATTATGACTGTTTCATCTATAAAGTGGAACAGCAGACACCTATGGAGGATTTAGAGACAAGCACAAGTATAAAGGAAGGTGGTGATTGATTTGGCAGCAGAAAAAAAACGAGAAGTCAGTACAGCAAATGTGCAGGATGCCAGACCGCAGTTTAGTAAGAGGCAGATGGTTGGCTCTGCAAGATACTATGATGCCAGGGATTTGGTGGATGCCCTTCTGGAAGATGGAAAAAAGTACACCTTTGAAACGGTTGACACACTGATTGAAAATTATAAGAAAGGACAGGTGAAATAATATGGCTTTAGGTGGAGGTAGTTTTACCACACAAAACAAGGAATTGCCAGGTGCGTATATCAATTTTGTATCGGCGGCGTCCGCTTCTGCGACTTTATCTGAACGAGGAATTGCGACAATGCCTCTGGAACTTGACTGGGGAAAAGAAGGGGAGATTTTTGAAATCTCTAATGAGGAGTTCAGGAAGAACAGCCTGAAAATTTTTGGATATAATTTTGACCATGATAAGATGCGTGGGCTGAATGATCTGTTTTTGGGGGCAAGTGTGCTGTATGCTTACCGTTTGAATGGAGGCGGGACGAAAGCTACAAATAGTTTGGCAACTGCGTTGTACAGTGGGACACGTGGGAATGATTTGAAAACTGCCATTCAGGTAAATGCAGATGCTCCAGAAAAGTTTGATGTGATTACGTATCTTGGGGAAAGAGAAATGGATGTACAGACCGTTGACAAGGCGAAAGACCTTATAGCAAATGATTTTGTGCAGTTTCAAGCGGATGCAGAGCTTGCAGCCACTGCAGCAACCCCATTGACTGGAGGTACCAATGCAACCGTGGATGGAACATCACATCAAGCCTATTTAGATAAGATTGAATCGTATACATTTAATACGATGGGTGTTGCTGTGACAGATGAGATTACCAAGAAACTTTATGTGGCATATAATAAGCGACTGCGAGATGAGTTGGGAATTAAATTCCAGTTGGTGCTTTATGATATGGCTGCGGACTATATGGGTGTCATCAATGTCAAAAACAGAGTTGCAGATGCCAACGAGAATGAGGCTGGTCTGGTATACTGGGTGACAGGGGCAGAGAGTGGCTGCGCAGTGAATAAATCTTGTCAAAACAAGATTTATGATGGTTCTTTTATGGTGGACACGGCATTTACACAGAATCAATTGAAACAGGCAGTAAAAAAAGGAGAATTTGTGTTACATAGAGTAAACGCAGATATCAGGGTTCTTGAGGATATCAACAGTCTGGTAAACACGACTGATACTTGTGGAGATATATTTAAAGATAACCAGACGGTGCGGGTGATCGACCAGTTGGGAAATGAAGATGCGATGTTGTTTCAAACAAAATATCTTGGAGTGGTACCGAACAATGAATCTGGCCGAATCTCCCTTTGGTCTGATCTGGTAAAGATTCGCCAAATGCTGCAGGATATGGGAGCAATTGAAAATTTCACAGAAGCGGACGTCACGATTGCCCAGGGAGACAATAAGAAATCCGTGGTGGTGAGCGGCAGCATAACGGTAGTAAACGCCATGTCTAAGTTATATATGACCATGACAGTAGCATAACGGAGGTGTAAGAATTGAAAGATAATGTAACAATGACAGCAAAAGATACGCTTTCAGCGGCATTAGCAGAATGTTTTGTAACAATCGGCAAGAAGCGTTATAATTTTATGCAGGCAATCAATGTGGAAGCCAAATTTGAAAAGACCAAGACAGAGGTTCCGATTCTTGGAAAGACAGGGAAAGGAAACAAAGCGACAGGATGGAAGGGAACAGGCTCTTGTACCGCGCACTATAATACCAGTATTTTCCGCAAAATGATGCTGGATTATAAGAAGAAGGGGCAAGACACCTATTTTGAGATGCAGATCACCAATGAGGATCCTACCAGTGGAGCAGGCCGTCAGACGATTGTGTTGCTGGACTGTAATATTGACGGTGGAATTTTGGCAAAGTTTGATGCGGATGCAGATTATCTGGATGAAGATATGGACTTCACATTTGAGGACTTTTCCATGCCGGAATCCTTTAAAAATCTTGACGGATTCCTGACAAATTAAAATAACTGCCCTTTCCATAGTAGTATGGGAGGGCGGTATAAATTTATCGTGACAATCTCCGTAGCATATGATAAAATATGGGCATATACAGAGGAGGATGTAAAATATGAAAAGAAAAATGGTTATTTTAGCGTTGGGAATGGCAATGTGTCTGTTAGTTACAGCATGTGGTACATCTGGTACGCCTGAAAAGAAAACAGACAATGAAGCAAAAACAGAGCAGAGTAGCGACAAAGATTCTTCAGATAAAGATGAAAAAAGTGAATCAGAAGAATCTAAGCCAGAAGAAAAACCAGAAGAGACGAAAGATACTGAGTCAGAAGGTGAAACACAACCTGAGGAGACAGAGGAATCTAAGCCAGAAGAGACGGAAGAACAAGTTTATAATATTGGTGATAGCGCAACATTAAAAGATTGGTCAATTAGTGTCACGGATGCTCAAATAGTTGACTCCATTGCCGCTGATTATGGTTCTTTTAATCCCAATGAAGAAGGAAATAAATTTATACAAGTATTTGTAACGGTCAATAATAATGGAAAGAAAGCGGGCAATTTTCTCCCAAGCATTGGCATGGGAGATGATATAAATGCAAAAGTTTTGTATTCAGATGGATATGAGTTTACAGCAACAAATTTACTTGGTTATAGTAATGATCTACATGATTCCCATGTCAATCCGTTGTCCTCGCAGACAGGAGAAATTGCATTTGAAATTCCAGAATCAGTTGCAAGTGCAGAGGATGAATTAGTAATACAGTTTAGTGCTGGAAATGATACAGTAAAGTTTAAAATAAGATAGATTAAAGATAAATACCCGCTTGCATATGTTGGCGGGTAGTTTTTTACTTTTTTGAAAAGGTGCGATAAAAATAAGTATAACAGTAATTCAGAGAGCTTAGCAATAGGCTCTCTTTTTATGTTTAAAACAAGAAAGAGAGGAACATGAGATGTCAAAATTCAGCAGATTTATGAAAGCCAATAAAGTAGTGAAACCAAATGAAACCTATGCGCCTACCAATAGTTTGCGAGATGAGAAAGGCAATCCCCTGGAATGGGAATTTCGCCAGATTACTTCCAAAGAAAATGAAGAGCTGCGTGAGGCCTGTACCAAGGATGTGCAAGTTACAGGAAAACCAAATCTTTACAGGCCAAAAGTGAATACAGCCCAGTATCTTGTAAAAGTGATGGTTGCCTCTACCGTGTTCCCTGATTTGTATGATAAGGAACTGCAGGATTCTTATGGAGTGATGACGCCAGAAGAGCTGATCTATGCTATGGTTGACAATGCTGGAGAATTTCAGGAATTTTCGGTCTGGGTGCAGAAATTTCAGGGATTTACCAAAAGCCTGGATGATAAAGTCCAAGAAGCAAAAAACTAATTGAAGGAGGGGATGGTGAGGCCAACTATGCTTACTATGCCCTCCATAAACTGCATATTCTGCCGTCTGTATTTCTGGGGATGGAAGAGCAGGAAAAGGCTTTTGTGATTGCAGCCATTAAGATTAAGATCGAAAATGACCGGAAAGAAAAGAAAAGGGTAGAAAGCCAGGCAAGAAGGAAAGGACGGTGACAGCAGTGTCTATCCAGACAGGGATTGAGCTGAATGACCATTTTAGTATGGTATTAAATGGCATTGTCAGTTCTGTAAATTTAGCGATTTCTGCAATGCAGGATATGCAGCAGAGCATGAATGCTGATGTCGATACCAGCAGCCTGGAAGGGGCAAGGAATGAGATCAATCAGGTAACAGCAGCGATTCATGAAATGAATGAGACATTGGGCAACTCCACAACGGGGACACCAACGCCATCGAATGAATCACCTGCTCCAGTGGAAGTGCCTGTCCATTGGCAGACAGACGGTTTAGAAGTATTTAACAGTACAGGGATTGACCGGTTCCGACAGGAAGCAGCGAGTGCAAATCAGATGTTGACACAGTTGAGTTCCACGCAAAATGCCATTGCAAGGCAGGCAATGCACACCAATATCTTACCTCCAGAAACTTTCCAGGACATGAATAGTCTAGCAGTGCGTATTGACAATGTTCGTAACAGAATACAGCAGATTGAGAGTAATCCCGTAAATATGGGGACAGAGCAGGCCAATGCAGAGCTGGAACAGTTGCGGGCACAGTTAGATCGGGCATTGCGGGAACAGAATGAGTTAAACCAGGCGATGCAAGATATGGATGTTTCCGCCGCCAATGAAGCATATCTGAGGTTATCTCAAACTGTCGGAAATACAGAACGGTATCTTAGGGATAATGTGGATGAACAAGGAAGATTTAACAGTGAGATTCAGCAAGGAACCAATCATGCAAATGGGTTGATGCAGATTATAAAAGGGGCAATTGCGGCATATGCCACCATGCAGACCCTTGCATCTGCAATTAAATTGTCTGACCAGATGACATCCACAACAGCTCGGTTAAATATGATGAATGACGGACTTCAAAGTACCGAGGAGCTGCAGGACATGATCTTCCTTTCTGCGGAACGTTCCAGAGGTTCTTACCAGGCAACGGCGGATGCGGTTTCCAAACTTGGGCTGATGGCAGGGAACGCTTTTAGCAGTTCCGAAGAGATCATTGCTTTTATGGAGCAGATCAACAAGCAGTTTACAATAGCGGGGACAGATGCGGCAGGAATTGAAGCAGCTATGCTGCAACTTACACAGGCGATGGGTTCCGGCGTACTTCGTGGGGAGGAATACAATAGTATTTTGGAGCAGGCTCCGAATATTGTGCAGAATATTTCCCGATATATAGAGGAAAATGAAGATATGCTTGCTGGAGTTGCGGATGCTATGAAGATGAAGGTGGAAGATCTGGCGGGGGATGTCGAAGGGAATATGAAAGATATTGCCAGCGAGGGAATCCTATCAGCAGAGTTGGTAAAGAACGCGATGTTTTATGCGGCAGATGAAACCAACGCCAGCTTTGAGAGTATGCCGATGACCTTTGAACAGATTTGGACTTCTTTCCAAAATAATGCATTGATGGCATTTCAGCCAGTGTTGGAGCGGATAAATGAGATTGCCAACAGTGAAGGGTTTCAGGAGTTTGTGAACAATGCGATTGAAGCCCTTTCAATGATTGCAGGTATTGCCCTTGAAATTTTTGATCTGTTTGTTGGTGGGGTTGGACTTTTGGCTGATAACTGGTCGTGGTTATCCCCTATTATTTATGGAGTGGCAGGGGCTCTTGCAGTGTATTATGGAAGGTTATTACTGATCAAA
>CAJTCL010000019.1:0-52857 GCA_910575005.1 Lachnospiraceae bacterium
ATTCAGATGGAACATTGAAGTCAGCTATTATGAGCAGAAAACTTTCTGGTCATTATGCAGTTACATGGTGCGCAGCCGAAAAGGGATTGAACTGCTGGTTAATTTGATCAATATAGCTTACTGTGCAATGAAACTGCTGCCATATCAGGATGCAGGATTTACAAAATACCGGAATGGAAGCGTGCAGGATTTCCGGTTTGTGCTCAGCGAGAGGATAAGGAAGGAACTATTTTTTGCCACTTTCGTGAAAAAGAGCAAAAGTATGATAAAATCATCGGTTCTTATGAAAGTCTTGAAATACCTTGTCCAGCAAAATGGCTATCATTTATAAAAGTTGTAAATTGGTGTTTATATATGAAACAATTGTAAAAACACAATCTTATCAATATATTTAAAAGCAGTATACATTCTATACCTCAACACTTGCCTGTGCATCTCATTTACACTGAACCATACATAAATTTTTTATCCACACTTCAACCGCCAAATATCTTCCACTCAAACGCTCTTACTATAACATGATATTCAACAGATTCAAACACTACATTAATGGGGAAATTTCTGGCATCAGCACAGTTTTAAACTCTTCAATCATCTGTTTCCTAAATTTGAATTTAGGCATGGTCTCTTCCTGTTCTTCTTGATAGGCAGCATAATCTACACTGTCCTTTAATTTATTTTCATTTGCAAGTGCACCATCCCTAAAATGAAAGGCTTCATACTTGACATCTTCAAAATTCAGATACCATTTGTCAGCAAATTTCTTAATTTCAGCATCCATCACTGTGTAACGCATCTGGTTGAGCATCACAGAAATATCCTGCCCTAAAAATCTCTCTTTTTCTTTTTTAAGATCATCCACAACCTGTGTAAACAATACACTTAGTTTGGGATTGTCGCTTGCAAATTTTGCGATAATCTCCTTTAATTCTCTTATATCAGTTTCAAATTTTACTTCGTCAAAATCATCCTCTGACTGGTCTAAGGATTCCACAACTCCCTGTATTAATTCTACAATATACTCAAAATCAATCCTTAGTTTACTATAAGCCACTAAATCATAGTCATCCCAGATAGGTTCTTCTTCCTGATCCGAATCATCGTCTGGTTTTTTCAGCTCTTCCATCACGTTTTTATACATTGCCGCATACGTTTCATATTCGTTTTCCGAAAATCCAAACTCGTCAAGTATCTGCGGTTCATATACAGAAAATGATTTCAGGTGTGCAAAATCGTGATCCAAGTCCCTGAAAAGATGAATAAACGCCTTCTTTTGTTTTCGCGACAGACCTGCGATTTCTTCGGGTGTCTGTGCTAAATCGCGGATTGCCTGAAGAGAGATCGAAAAAGATGTCTTCACATCCTCCCAATCTTCCGCAATCGGATTCCCATCGCCTCCGCGCGAATATAGTCTAAGCGCTTCGTTGATTGCTTCTTTATATTCCTTTGGGGACTGGAATGTTACAATGTGCCCATACTGTTTCCTGGGATCAAACAACCGGTTGGTACGGGAAAATGCCTGGATAAGATTCTGCGGACTCATAGGCTGCCTGTCCATAAACAAAATAGAAAGGCATGGCGCATCAAATCCAGTTAAAAGCCTGTCAACCACAATTACTAGGTCAAGCTGCTGACTTCGTTCCATATATTTCTTCTCTTTCCTTGCCAGCCGTTCATTGAGATTGCTGTTATAAGCATTGATGCCTTCTATTTTATATCTGGTCCCAAACATATCATTGTAATCTTTTAAGGATTGCTTCATTTTATCTTGATTGATTTTGGAAGCTTCTTCATTTTCTGACAAGGAATAGGTGATCGCAAACTTGGGGAAATCCGGCAGTGCTCTATGTACATTATCACTGATTTTTAGTTCATCGTTCCCTTCCTTCACTTTCTTTAACAAATCATAATATTTCTGTGCCATTGCGATGGAACTCGTTGTCAATATCGCCTCATAAGTTCTGCCTTTGCCGAAATTCATACCAAATTTATCATATGACTGATTTAGGATAACATTTAGAACTTGCCGCATATGGATTTCTGTTTCATATCCTTTTTTGGCATCCTCAGCGCTTAAATTTTTTGCACCAAGATTTTCCACCATAAACCCCAAAACTGCCTCATCATGGATCGCCTCTTTTATGGTATAGCTATGTAGGCACTCCCCATAGAGCTGTTTTGTGGTCTGGGGCAAGTCGCCTTTTTGTTCATAACTGTTTTCATCAAAAATAGGCGTTCCCGTAAAACCATACCATAATGAATTGGCAAAGAAGTGCTCAAGATCTCTTTTGGTCTGAGGCGTTACAGCCCTATGGCATTCATCCACAACAAAAGCAACCTTTAATGCTTTGATTTTATTGTATTGCCTAGTTCCTTCCTTTAGACGCCGATTCACCATAATCTGCATTTTCTGTCGAGTGGTTACGATCATCTGGCGGTTGTCATCTAACATCTTGTTTATCAGGGAATCCACATAGTCTGTATCATCCACATCAATCGTATCATTATCTGCATAGGATTGGAAAGCCATTTTTGTCTGTTCATCCAGATCCTTTCTATCAATGAGAAATATGGTTTTCTCAATGGAAGGAATGTCCATCAGCAGATTTCTGGTAGCTTTATAGGAAGTCATTGTCTTTCCAGAACCTGTGGTATGCCAAATAAACCCAGATTTTCCATGCTTAGAAGCGATTCGCATCGCCTCAATTGCATGAATCTGATAGGGGCGCAGGATTAAAAGTTTCTTTTTCTCATTGTCAAGCACCATGTACCTGGTAATCATCTCATGCGCTTGTGGTATCTTAAGAACTGCCTTGGCAAACGCTATGTAATCGCAGACAGGATAATTTTCCTTATCCACCCAACCTGTGATAAATTTTTTGTTCAATTCCGTATCTCTTGCGGCAGAAAAATACTTGGTATCTACAGCATTGCTGACCACAAACATCTGTACATTAGAAAAAATGCCGTGGAACTTCCCTTCTGCAATATATTTTTTTATCTGGTTGTAGCCATCTATATAGGCATGTTGTTTATTTTTAAGTTCGATATGAATCAAGGGAATCCCATTGATCAGGAGTGTTACATCAAAACGCCTATTTCTGTCTCCTTCCATATCCTCAGACTTAAAAGCTTGATATTGGTTGATCACCTCATATACGCTTGAGCCGCCTGTCACATGCTCATTATTTATTACGACAAGATGTAATGTTTCATTCCCGCGCTGGACATGGACATATACCTTGCCATTTTCTCCAACCAGCCATTTTCCAGCATCATAGAAGGAAGCATGGGATAAATCATTCTTAATCTTTGCGAACTCGGATTCACTGAGAGGAACATCGTTCAGTTTTGCCTTGTTATTCTGTTCTAAAATATATTTAAAATTATCCCATAATTGTTCTTCTGTTCTGATATCAGATCTGTAAGTCCATTGAGATTCCTTACAACAGAGCTGGTCGATCAATCTCTTTTCTAATACGGATTCTAATTCTGCCATAAATTATCCTTTCTGTGGAAACATGTTCTGTAACATAAACTTCTTTACTTCTTTTAATTCGTCGCACTTGCGTTGGTGGAGAGTGATGAGGTGGTCGAGGTTGCGGAAATATTCAGCAATCTTTGTTTGTTCTTCTAGCGATGGCATATAAAATTCTATGGAAGATAATATTGGAAATTTTAAATTCCATGTATCGGATGTTAAACCTTGCGACCATCTTTGGAATATTTTCAATGTCGATTCTTTTTTGAATAACTCCATAAAGAACTTACCGTTTGCCTCTCTCATTGGTACAAGTACAGTGTATGCAGGGCTTACAATTCCATCATATTCTGAGTTTCCGACTGCACCTTGCCACATTCTCATAGAGTTGTAAGGGACATCACCTTTACGTACAATTTTATAATTACTTTTATCTTCTGAAGCTATAATTCTCTTATCAGAATCTGCTTGTCTAATAACACCATTTCCTATCGTTACCGACAGTAATTCTTCATCTCCGTTTGCTCTTTCTGTTCTTTCTACAAAGACTTCCCCCAATTTCCGTTGTTCCCAATCGTTGGTAAATCCTGAAAATCGGATTTCTGGAATTTTCTTCCCATTTTTAGGAAACATTTTTTGTAGCATATATTTCTTTAGTTCTTTTGTCTCGTCGCATTTATGTTGATGAAGAGTGATAAGGTGGTCAAGATTCTGCAAGACACCACCAATTTTTTCTTGTTCAGCTAAATTTGGAATCATTACTTCTTTACTTAATAGATCATCCTTCGTTATTCCTTTAATAGCTGAACCTTGAACAATATGCAAATCTTCTTGTAATTTTTTATATATTAAATAGCACGTGAATATTGGATTTGAAGTCAGTTCTGATAAAGAAATAAAATCTTGGCTTGTAGTGTAATCAAACGGTACAAACACAAGTTTCCCAACACCAACATGTGACACAACTGCAATCGAATTTTTAGGAATCAACTGTGCTGCCGATTTTAGTAATCCTAATTTCGTAATGTGTTTTTGAATATTTAAACTGAACAATTCATGCTCAAATAAATTTGAAGATTGAATCCAAGGTATATTTCCATCCCAATATTCATGGACACTGGTCTTTGGGGTGCCTCCTCCATATATTTTTCCAGTAATCTCCCCCAACTTCCGCCTTTCCCAAACCTCACCAAACCCCTTAAATCTTACTTTTGGTATATCTGCCATCATGCCTCCTCCTTAAGAATGCTAATAAACTCTTCCACTGCGTCCTTTGTCTCAGCATCTGCAAAAGTTAATTCTCCAAGCATGTCAAGCAATGCAGCATTTCCATCTTTGATGGCTTTGTCTGTCTCTCTTATATTTTTAGAAAGCTGTCTGAGATCTACTTCTGGTTCTTCCTCGCTGGTATCTACATATCTAGGAATATTCAAGTTATAATCATTCGCTTTAATATCCTCAAAAGATGCCAAATAAGATACTTTCTCAACGGTTTTTCTGTTGTTGTACAATTCTAACACTTTATCAATATGTTCCTCATGCATGACATTTTGTTTTTTCTCTTTTTCATATAACTTGGATGCATCAATAAACAATACATCTCGCCCTTCTCTATGTTTTTTTAACACCACAATGCAGGTAGGTATTGAAGTATTGTAAAACATATTGGAGGGAAGCCCAATAACTGCATAGATGGAACCATTCTCAAGGAGTGTTTCTCGGATCACTCCTTCTGCAGCGCCCCGAAATAAAACACCATGAGGAAGCACAATTGCCATTGTTCCTGTCTGCTTTAAGTGATAAAATCCATGTAACAAAAATGCATAATCTGCTTTTGATTTTGGGGCGAGTTTCCCACCATAATCCATAAATCTTTCATCTTGTTTAAATCCTTCCGCAGCAGACCACTTTGCCGAGTATGGCGGATTCATTGTTACAACATCAAATTCTGTCTCTTCATCCGTGGGCCAGTCTGCATCAAGGGTATCTGCATTGCGCAAATGCTGATTTTCAGGCAAGACACCATGCAGAAACATATTCATACGTGCCAAATTATAGGTGGATGGCATAAGTTCCTGTCCATAGTATTTTATGTAATCGGGCTCTTTCGAATAATTCCTGCAGCTAAGCATCAACGAACCAGATCCCATACATGGATCATATACCTGTAACCCCTTTTTTTCTTCCTGTCCAGATATAGCAATCCTGCAAAGAATCTGTGCGGGACCATGCGGCGTATAAAATTCTCCCGCCTTTTTCCCTGTCTCAGATGCAAATTGACCGATTAAATACTCATATGCATTGCCGAGGACATCCCCCTTGGTATGAATAATATCCACACCATCTAATACTTTTATAACTTCCGCAATCGTGACACTCTGCTTCTGGTCTCCAGCGCCAAGCCGATTGGAGTATAAATCCACATCCGCAAATAAACCGTGGAACAACTCGTCAGATTCCTCAATACGGTTAAAAGCTGCCTGCAGTTTCTCTCTGTTAAAGGAATTATTTTTAGCCGCCTTTAACATGCTGATATAAGTCATGTCAGGCTCAAGTGTATAATGCTTTGATTCCTTGATCTCATCCAACAAATCTTTTGCATCCTCTGAGTTCATTACTTCTTCATATACACACTGTGCTTCTTCAAGGCTATCAGGATTTTCATCCTTAAGAAGATCGTAGACCTTAGCTAAATATGAATCCGATAAATATTTATAAAAAACCAATCCTAAAAGATACGTCTTGTACTCATTTGCATCCATTTTCCCTCTGAGTACATCCGCACCACTCCATAGTACCTGTAATAGATCTTTTCCTTCCGCCATAACTATTCTTCCTCCATTTTACGTATTAACGCCATTGTAAATTCTCTTATATTCTCCGCCTGACTTATCATCAAATCGTTCTGTATGATTGATTGTCTGTATAGATTGCCTATGATCTTTTGCTTTTCTACCTCTGGCAGAAAAATTTTTAGTTCTCCAATCGTTTTTATATTTAATTTTTTGACACTTAAGGTTGTCCCTTGATGATACATTTCTATTTGCTGCTCAACTTCCTTCCCCTCGTTAAACTGATAGCAAAAATACCAGGGAAAAATTTTTCTGGTATCAAACTCGCATTTAAGAAAGTTTGATGTAATACATTTCGTTTCTGTCTGCTCTGAAATGGGAGCACATTTTGACTTGATTAAATTGATAATACATCCCGAACCTTCTTTCACAGAATGAATACAATGTAAATCTTTCTCAAAATCCTCTGGAGTATAGAATACTTCTGTCTGTTCTCTTATTCTTGTGGGGTTTTTACCTAGTGTAAATTGTACAATCTCATTTAAAGTTCTGAACTCCATTTGCCTTCCTTTCTTGGTAATTTATCTAAATTACAATATAAAAATAGTCCTTTTTACCATATCTGTCAATACATATTTGATTTGAGTTTCTCCATTTTTTATAATAGCCGATCTTATAGTGCCAAAAGGTCTTGCTGCTTTTGGTACTATGAATTGCAAAACGGGGAAGCTCAAAGTAATTTAACTAAATTACACATTTTTAAAAATATTTTTTCTCAGTTTAATCTGAGACTGCACTGATTCATATTTTCACCAAAATGCGTATGTAGAATTTGAATTTCACCACATTTTCTTGCTCTGTCATGGATAAATTACATTCACAGGAGGAATGTTCTTCCCTCCTATGGTTCAATCACCAGTTTTTCCCCTTACCACAATTCTTAGGGGAATGGGTTACACACTTTGTCGCGTCGAGTAAATTTTGTAATAGTATTTACCTTTTGTGCAATTACACATATTTATTTTGTCATAATAGGAGATTTTTCTAAATTTTCTATATAACAAAAAAGAACCAGCAACCATGCTGATTCCCTTTGTCATTCATATTCCTTTTTCTCATTCATCCATTCCTGACTAGATTTCCCATAATCAATCACAAAGTTATCCGCCCTTTTCAAGAATAGATGAGAGATAACTATTTGCTTCTTCCTCTGTAAATCCCCCTAAATCTCTCATATTTAGCACGCCAAGTGCTAGAGACATTAATTCTGGGTTCTTCTTTGTCCAAAGTTCTATCAGCGCCTCATCTGCAGTCACAGGGCTTACCATGACAATAAACTTGTCCCCATTAACAGTCCTTACATATATGGTGTCTGTCCCATCGTCCAGTGATATATCTGCAAACATTTCATCATGCTCATTCATAATGTCAAAAAGGAAGTCTTTCAGCGCGTCTTTGTCTATTATGGAACCCTCTTCCTTTTTCTGTGAATATTTCCTCAATATGCCTGCGTTTTCCTCCGCCTGTGCCTGATACGCCCTGTGCTGCTCTTCTGTAATAATTCCAATGTCATCCAGTACTCTTAAAGAGATTTCAATGTACACAGACAACGGATTTTCCCGATACCATTTTAACAGTTCAATTTCGTCGCTCTTTAGCCCCTCAAATAACAATTTTTGTCTCTTGTTTTTTTCCATAAAATATTCCTTTCCAATCATATTTTTATCTCTTTAAAAATATAGGAAATCTCAAATACAAACACTATAACTCGCTACGACTTAAAACCAAAATCTCGGTTGCAACTTATACTAAAATCTTTGCGTGAGGTGAAGAATATGGACAACATGAAACATTGTTTCAATGTAAAATATCCAGAACGCATAAAAGAGTTGCGACAAGATAATGATTTAACCCAAAAAGAAGTTGCCGAAATATTAAAAGTTGCGCAGACAACTTATTCCCAATATGAATTATATAAAAGACCTATGCCCATAGAATGTTTGATGATTCTTTGCAAATTCTATGGCGTTTCCGCAGATTATATTTTAGGATTTACGAATAAGAAATAAACTTCCATAAGTGAAAAAACAATAATCAAGGGATGTTACAATAAAGGGTATTGGAACATCCCTTTTCCATTCTGGGAATTTCCCGGCAAGCCGATACTATTCAATAACCCTCTGGTTTCCCTGCAATCTTCATCTGGTAAGAGGTTGGAAGCGTAAAAATGAGAAATAAAAGACACCAGCACAATTTCATCAAAGTTGATGGTTTGATCGATAAGTTCAAGGAACGCAGATTTATCATTATCAAATAAATTTTGACAATCGGTAAAAATATCTGCCAAAGAGAGCTGTTAATATATTATTATGTAAGTGCATCTCCTTTTGGGTGAATTGATTAATAGTTTCTCAACAATTCTATTTTACCATAAACCATTGAGGAGATGTTTTAATTTTTAACGAAAAGAATCTCATATTCATGCGGGATCTGGAGTTTTGCAAACACCTATGAGCATATATATGCATGGAGACTTCCGTAATCATGAAAAAGCTCAAAAAGCTAGGCGAAAAACCGCCCCTAAACTTTGAGCAATAGTGATATGATACCTCCAAAGTAACAAATTTTTATACTAAATCTGTCTGCTTTAGAGGTATCATATCAGAGATAATTAAACTTTCGATTACAAACACAACAATCAGCATCCACTGCCGGACAGCTACTTTATCTCCTTTTTTGAAATATGTCGAATCCGTCCTGCTTTACTCTGTTCTATATGAAGGTTACGATTTTCGCCCCCAAGCAAGCATCTGTCACTTTACACCATTTTAACAACAAGCGTTATACAGAAGCATTCCTCACGGATATCAGCATATACCTCTCCGTTCATAAGCCCCATCAGCCTTTTGCATATGAAAAGTCCAAGCCCGTTGCCCTGCACCCTATCCGCATTATTTCCACGATGAAAGCTCTCGAATATCTGCGGCAGTTCTTTCACTTCAAGCGTACAGCCTGTATTTAATACCGTGATAAGCTCACAGCCGTCCATTTTATCAAAGCTAATCTCAATTCGTCTGCCGTCACCGTATTTGATCGCATTTTCAATCAGATTTTGCATGCACTCTGCAAGGCGGTCGGGATCGCAGGAAAGAATACAGTCATCAAATTTTTGAATCGCAAATTCCGTTCCCGACATGGCAAGCTGGGGAACATATCTTTCCTCTATCCTTGTGATAATAACGCTTAAGAAAGCCTCTCCCTGTGTGACTTCAAAGCTCATAAAGTCTTCACTTGCCGCCTTTGTGATCTCGCTGACAAAACGTTCTATCTCATCTGCACGGGTATTGATGCTCTCAGCGGCAGCACGCCGTTTTTCCTCGTCCTTGTATAATCCCCTGGCAAGTGCCCTTGCATTGAGCTTGATCGCCGACAAAGGTGTTTTAATGTCGTGGGAAAGGGAGAGCAGCAAGAGTTTTTTGTCCCTCTGCATCGTGATTTCTTTTTTGCGGCTGTCTTCGATACTTTCACGCAGGAGATTCACACCCCATGTGAATTTACCAAAAAAACGACTTTTTTCCTCTGGTATCGAAACAGCAAGATTTCCCCTTGCAAGCTCCTGCGGAACATTGTTTAACCTGCCGAATGGCACGATGATATGCCCTCGGATATAATACAAAAGACCAATCATCAGCAGAAACAGTGCACCAAATACACAGTTTATTACTGCAATGCTGTACTGTCCGTTTCCGACAGTATACTCAACACGGTAAAGCGTTCCACCTGCTTCTATGATAAGATAATGCTCATCAGAACGGTAGAGTTCATCACCCGTGAACACGCCCTTAATATGGGGATATTTTTCAAGCTCATAATTGCCTGTTTCCGCTATCTCATCCGCAAGCCGCTTGGCTTCCACGCGATAAATGCCTTCATTTCTGTCTTTCACTCCCACAAGAAATAGATTAAATACCGCCGTCAGCAAAAAAAATACTGTTATCACTACAATACACAGTCTTCGGAAAGCCTTCATACAAACTTATACCCCACACCCCAGACAGTAAGCAAACGCTTTGCATTCTTAGGATCATCACCAAGTTTCTGGCGAAGGCGGTTGATATGCACATGGAGCGTTTGCAGCTCCGAATTACTGTCACTGCCCCATACAGTGCCAAAAAGGTACTCTTTTTTCAGAGTTTTGCCCTGATTCTTGATCAGAAGCGCTAACAGTTCAAATTCCTTTGCGGGCAGTTCCACGGGCTTTCCGTCGATGACCGCTGTTTTATCTGCAAGATTGAGTGTCACACCGTCCGCCGACAATGTATCACGCTGATACCGCCTTTTGAATATTCCCTTGATCTTAGCGATAAGAATATCAATGTCATAAGGTTTTTCAATATAATCGTCAGCACCAATTCCAAAGCCGTTCAGCTTATCCTCCTTGCCCGTCCTTGAACTTACAATCAGTATAGGAGTATCCGCATTTTCCCGTAGCTTGGAGCAGACCGCAAAGCCATTCACATCGGGGAGATTGATGTCAAGTATCACAAGCCTTGCACCATATCGTTCAAAGAGCTGCACGGCACGCTCTCCACTGTCCACACTTGACGTAATATAGCCCTCGTCACGCAGGAAGTCAGTCAGCAAGTCGGCTAGTTCTTTATCGTCTTCTACTATCAGAATATCCGTCATAAGATCACCTCCTACAAGTCTTGTACCATATCAGCATAGATTTAGCAAGTATTACCAGCCCTGTTCCATAAGCCAGTTATTCAGTTCCCTTTCACGGTCACGAAGCTCCTTGTCATCGCCGCCAAAATGTCCCATTTCTTTTTCACCGACAATTCTGCCGTCCATAATGTAAAGTACTCTGCTGCACTTGGCGGCAACCTTTGAATCATGGGTCACGCACATGATTGTCGTACCGTCACGGTTGAGGGAGCGCAGCTCGTTCATGACCTCATCAGAGCTTGCACGGTTTAATGCGCCTGTCGGCTCATCGGCAAAGATCATCTTGGGATTGTTTATCATACTGCGGCAGATACAAGCCCTCTGAAGCTGTCCGCCCGACACCTCGTTGATATCGTTGCCGCACACATTGTCAATGCCGAGCCTGCGCATAAGCGCTCTGCCCCGCTCCTCGGTCTGCCTGCGGCTCTCTGCATTCTTTTTCGACTTTACCGCAGGAAAAATGATATTATCAAGTACCGAAAGATTTTTCATCATGTACATCTGCTGAAAAATAAAACCCATTTCGTCAAGCCTGAGCCTTGCAAGCTCCTTATCACCAAGCTTTGCCGTTTCCCTGCCGTTAAAGAACACCTCGCCTGCGGTCACTTTGTCCATTCCCGAAACGCAGTAGAGCAGCGTGCTTTTGCCTGAGCCGGAGGGTCCCATGACTGCTACCATTTCGCCTTCGCCAATCGTCAAATCGACGTTTTTCAACACATTGTTCTGATGTTTGTTCACGATATATGTCTTGCAAAGTCCCTTTGTCTGTAAAACTGTATGATTCATTATGTTGTCCTCCTACTTATTCTATTCTATGCTTGCCGTATCGGAAGCCTTGATTGTTTTTGTGTAAAGCGCTGTCAGGAATGAGCCGATGACGGTCACGCCGATGAGAATTGCCGGGCAGATCACAAATATTTCCAGTGAGTCAAAATCGCATTTCAAGCCTGATACATCGCCGACCATGTTGCCTACCCAATTCATCATTACGTTGCTGATCGGCATGAGCGCCGCCGAGGAAACAATGCAGGCAATGACCGATACGATCACAAATCGCAGTGTATGCTGTGCAACAATGCTGCTGTTAGGAATCCCCACCGCTTTCATCAGTGCAATCTCGCTCTTTTCCTTTGAGATGAACGAACGCTCCATGAGTATGACGATCAATGCCGTTACAATCACAGTAATGATCATCATCATCTGTTTGATTGCATTCAGCGTATCGGACATTTCTGTAAAATTATTGATGAAGTCCGAGGTCGAATACACCTTGTCGGTTTCGAGCAGGCTTCCCAGCTTTTCAATGTTTTGGTTTATCTGCTCCTTGTCAGGACTGCCGTCAAAGTGTATCTGCACACCCATTATATTGCTTGTCGGCAGATGTCCAAGATCAAAATCTTTATATAGAAAAGCGGCGTTAGCGGCGTTGACGAACGTGGAATATGTTCCTGTGATAATAAACTCGTATTCTTTCTCATTGATTACTGCCGTTACTCTGTCACCGATCTCTGTACCTAACGCATCAAGGGTACTTTCCGTTACGGCAATCTCGTCCGTCTTCTGTGGGGCGCTGCCCCTGTCTGCATAGAGCGTGTCATTTGTTTCGCCTTTCATGACGCGAAAAGTAATCTTTGCTGTTTTGTCTTTGTGTGATGTTTCAAACTGTGTGCTCATCGTCATGGTGCATTTGCCGGGCATTCCGTTATCGGCAAGGAATTTTTCGGTATCTGCGATGATCTGCTTATACGTACTCTGATCTACAAAGACCTCTCCAAATATTCCGGTATCCATGATATGCGCTTCACTTGAGGGTACATCGAAGAAGCGCAGCAGCTTTTCACTTTTGAATGTCAATGCAAAATTCGACATAATCGTCATCAGCAGTATACAGAGCGTAAACACAACTGTTATGATAGAAAACTGTTTTGGTGAGCTGAGCACATCATTGACCGAGAGAAATGCAGCCTGTGGCAGCTTAGAGCGGCCTAAGTGCAAACGGCTCTTCTTTCGGAAGCGCTCGCCCGTCTGCCCATTTCTTACCGCGTCGATCGGCGAGAGTTTATTTACTCTGCGTGTGCAGTTGTAGCAGAACAGCAGGATCATGATAACTACCACCCCAGAGCTTAAAAGCCCCATAAGAGTACCGCTCTCGCTGCCGAGAACGATATTTTCCGATACCGTTTTCATCATCATATCCCCGAAAGGGACAGAACAGAAATATCCTGTCAGTGTACCGACCACAGCAATGGCAAGATACTTGACGATATATAGGCTTCTTATACTGCCGTTGTCGATACCCACCGCCTTCATTACACCAATCTCACGAAATTCCTCACTGATCGTAAAGCCTATCGTGAAACGCAGCACCACAAAGGCTGTGAACATCAGCACGATGCTGATCATCATTAAAACATACGCAGAAAGCATATCATAGAGATAAATACCCTTGCTTTCTTCCCGTGTGTAGACATATACACCGCCATAGTTCTTTGCAAGCTCCCTTATTTCATCTACATCCGATGTATTTACACAAAACTTCCCGCCATTCATGATATGAGTGGCTTTGTCCTTGTCAAGATAGTCATAGTCAGCAGAGTTCATGATAAGATACGGGGAATACGAGTTTCCCGAATTGAACAGCGCACCTTTGAACCGCCCCATAAACTTAAGCGTGAGATGACTGTTACCGACAGTAAGCTCCACCTCGTCGCCCTCTTTTATAGTAAGGCCCTGTAAAAAAGGATCGTTGGCATAAAAGCAGCCCTTGTCCACGCTTTCGATGATATGATTGTTCTCATCGAAATAGTTGATCGCCATTTCACGATCGGAAAGCAAATAGGCAGCATTCGTGAAATTATCAAGTTCCTTTCCGTTATGCCTGAAATACTTTGAGCTGGATACACACAGCCAATGCTCGGTCCTTATCTCCTTGACACAAGCAAGCTCCCCAATCTTTTCCCCGAGATCGTTATCCTCGCTGGTCAGCATCTGCACGTTGACATCGGGGACATCCGCCACATCGAAATAATGCTCAATACCGCCAGTCACAGCTATAATGTTGTTCACTGCCGCCGCTGCAAACATGGAACATAAAATGACAAACAGCAGCAGAATAATGTTCATGGTCTTTTTGCGTTTCAGGTCTTTTTTCAATATCCTTAAGAACATAGTGTATACCTCTTTTCTTACGTTTTATTTTCTTCATGTTTTGATCATAGCATAGAAATTCTTAATAAGTCTTTAACTTTTAACGGAACATGAAAAAAGTATAAAGACCAATTTTGTATTTTGCCAAAATAACGGCGATATTTCTCCCTCTAATACCTACGAAACCAAAAAAGGTAAAAATGACGGCGATTCGCAGAAATTTCCCCCTATTTCTTACAAAACCTCACAAGCCATAATGGTGGAAATTTTTAAAAGTTTCTTTTTGCCCGCCCTCCACGGACAGCTTGCGAATTTGCCAAACGGGAGAAGAAATTTCTTTCTATTCCCCTTTGCATAGCATAATACTGGCAAATTTTGAAAATACCAAAAATGAACGCAAAAAAATAGGAAACCTTTTGTTGATTTCCTGCCTTGGTGTTCCATTCTGTATGTATGGCTACTATTAAATTTTTAGCTGGCTAGAATTCTACAAACAAGAAGTTACACATCATTTGTGCTTTCGATAAAAAGAAGCCGAAATCAATGCAAAAACCATAGGTACACAAGCATATCCTGCATTAACTTTTCCATCATTAATAAGGACATATCCAGCTCCAATAAATGTTAAAATAATGAATACTATGCTTAGTGTCAAAGCCAATTTTTTTATCATAATATCCTCCGTCAATTACGATTTGTCATTGCTTTATTATATATCCGTTTTTCAAAAAATGAAAGCGATTTCTTATACTTTCTATTTATCCAAGCGGAACTTAAACAGGGCAGCGACAAGCCGCTGTTTTATGCTGTCCTCAATATGCCTGTCGATTTGCCTGTTTTCAATAGCGGCGATTTGGATTCGTTTGCTGTAATTAGATAACTGATCCCTCCGCATTATTTGCTAACTCATCGGTACTTGTTTTGAAGAATAGACAGACTTCTACCCTTATCTTATTTTACTAAAGCAAGCTGCAAATGGGTATTGTAGCACATCCTCTCTGGAAAACAAAACTGGCGTATAACGGCTTCATACATATCTGAGAAAAAATCTGCATCATCCTTGCGTTTTTCCTGTAATGCAATTTCCAGCATATTTGTTAAAGCAGTTTGTATCTTGGTTATACCTTTAAGTACCCGATGTTCCCAGATTTTCTCTGCATCTTGGTATCGTTCCTACCGTTGATAAAGGATAGCTAATTGTTCCTCTCTGTCTATTGTGGAAAATGGCAATGAATTTATTCGCTCCTCTGCCTTTGAAAAATCTCTTCGATTTCGTACATAGGAAATCAACATACTGGTTGCAGTTTCCCTTATTTCTAGAATTTCACTTGTGGCTAAACGCTTATAAAATGTTTCATACATTTCTCGGTATTGCTGAATTTCAGATACATTGTAAAGAGTAAGTGCCCCCTCTAAATAAAGAATGACAGAATATATTAATTTTCACAAGTGGGATATTCATGTATTCTGTTGATTACTTTTTGGAAATCGGTATCATAGTCCTGCTCTTGGACTGTCTTATCGGCTTCATTAACAAAACCCAAATACTCACACTCAAACCTCTCATATATCCAGCCTCCTTCCTTTGCGGGCATAGTTTATCCCCAAAAATTATGTTTCACGGCATTTGCCTGTCTGGTTCCAAAACCTCTGAATCGGTCAGGTTCTATGGCTTTGCCACAAAAAAATAATATATTTCTTTTTACAGAAGCAACCGGTTAAGACATGAAATAAACTGCCAAAACACGAAAATGAGAATACTTGAAATGTTAGAAGAATATCCAGACATTCTAACCCCGCAGAAAACTATGGAGATTTGGGAATTGGAAATAATTTATTTTATAAACTGTTAAAAAATGGAATTATCCTGGTAAAATATGTTGGCGGGAAAGTTTGGAGGATTACATAAGAAGGAATTGATTCAATATATTTCTGCAAATTAAAAAAGAAGTCTTGTAAAATGTGCAAATTTACAAGACTTCCTATCACCGTTTTTCTTAATGGAATTTCATCGGCCATAAATATATTTCATGATAGTTGCAATGAATATCTCTATTTTTTTCTAGTCGTAAGTCTTCCTGTTCTATGATCATATGCATACACTATCCTCTCCCCACACTCGCTACACACCGTTTCGTGTCCAGTAATAAATATATCATCGCGTATATTTGCAATATTATTCCCACAAACAGGGCATTTAACTTGTTTGTATCCCATCTCATTCCTCCTGTTCTTTATTGCTCCAAAGCCATCCACAATTCTAATCATTTACCTATATCATAATATAGGTATTTTATATATATTCTCTCTACCGCCCCCCTTATTTCTTATAATTTCTCTTTTAAAGTTTTTATAAAGAAAAATTCAAATATCAATCATTCTCGTCTACCTTCATTCCTCTATAAACATCCTCCGAATAATATTTACAACTGTAAACAGAACTGCTAAACTAGCACATATTTTCGCCAAACTTATAAAAACAGCATACCCTGTAATCAGCTTCAAAAGCAAAGCGGCAATCACTATTACAAATAATGAAATTATTATTTTTGACCAAACCCCACTCCCCACGATTGCCCTCTTTATAAGCCAACCGCCTATGATTACACCTAACAATATATATATAAATGTCATATGTTCCACTCTCTGTCCTATTCTTTAACAACAGTTCCCCTGCATCTTTAACATAAATTCCAATTAAATCTCCAACTGTGTGAACCGCCATTTTTCTTGTGTGGACATTTTCCCGACGAAGGACGCCCACCTCCCTTTACCAATTTTGCCTTTGCTCATTAGTAAGAACACATATATTCTACTATATGCGTAACTTTCGTATTCATAGTGCAATCCTCCTCAGTCATTTACTCAAAACATTTTATGGTTTTAAGTCAATCTGCCATCCTTACAATTTACTCACAAATTTGTTACACTGCGCAAATCCAGGTATCATCCCATTATTGAGGAGACACTTTTTCTTCGCCTGTGTATCAAATTTCCACATCCCCTGCGCTGAATTTACAGGCTCAATTGCTGAATTTGTTGGGTCGTACCAATTTTTGCATAAAGCACAGCATTTGTAATCCTTATTACAAACTGACATACTCATTATTTCTCACCTGCCGCTTCCGTTTAATTAATCGCGTGTTCTGCATTTACCATGTCATACTAATACATGCCATTTCTCTTTATGAAATAATAAAAATATTTTCTCATGCCATATTTTTCATCAGTCTATTTACGCTGCTTTTTCGCCGGCCGTCCTTCTCCGCCCTTCGATTTGTTTAATACAGGATCATGTTCTTTGATCTTCTTTTTTCATACTTACGGCGTGTTTGGCTTGTTGAGCGCCCATCAGCCACTTGATACTCAAATATATATGCCATATCTGCCTTCTCCTCAATCAAGTTTTATTTTCCCAGATTTTATGTGCTGTTTCATCCGGTGTTCCAAATTACATGCTTCTCCAATGTAAAGGATATTTCCAGCCTCATCCCTGATTCGATATTCCCCCGGCTTTGCTGGCGGTTTCTCCCCTTTCCCTGTAGCCGGATTATATTTTCTGGGGCGTCCTGGTTTATAAATTCCCATAACAACTGCCTCCTTCATTTTTTATAATTATCATACCTACATCTTGCTTTTACAACGCTTACACACATAACCAAACGGTGTCCCTTGACGCCGATATGTGGCGCAGTTTTTACACACCCACCGTTCGCAAAATACACATTCTGCCAAATCACTTATATAAAATTTTCTTCTGCAATCGACACAGGCAGCATATCCGTTCTCGTCAAGATATTTTGTACTATATCCCACACTGTCATCCTCCTGTTATTTCGGCAATCTCAATCCATCAAACACTCCACTGTCTTTAAAATCCGCTACTGCTTCCATGATGTTTTCTGGTTCTTGTCCATTAGCCATTCGGAAAAAATCATCTGCAACAATCCAACCCAATGTTTCTGTAATTGCAACAGCCGTACCTGCACCGACTGTACTGCCAATTGTTGCGTTTACTCCCGGAATGACTTTTAAAATATTGCTGGCAATTGTTCGGCCTACATTAGTTGCTATACCAACGCCTACAATGGACTTTGCTACCGCCCGAGATAATGACAGTCCAAAGATTTTTCCCAATGCAACAACCATTGTAACTTGTGCGGCTCCAATGGGCACTGCATCAGCCATCGGTATAGGAATTGCACCTGTCGCTCCAGCTGCCACAGCCGCTGAATGTATGGCAGCATGGCATTTCTTTTTTAATTCTTCCGGCATATGTACTTTAGACTTACCCATAACTTTCCTTTTCGCTTTTCTCCATAAATTTCTGATACAGGCGCACTGCCTGTCTTGTTTTTTCTTCATAAGACATCTCATTTACATCACATTGCGCATCAATCTTAGAGGAGTTCATGCAAGATGCCAGGGCTCCTTTCCATTTGAATGACATTTCCTGCTGCAGTTTATCGTCCACTGCCAGCCTTTCATAATTCTCTTTTATACATTGAAACTCTTCTTCCTCTTCTCCTTCCTGAAATATCCCAAAATAATTTAACAATACGCCATTGTCAGCCAGAACCAGTAAAATCATCTGCCGGAATAAACTGTTCTTTTCATCTGTCTCCAGCCGTGCGGATAATTCATATAATAAGGCTGCTTTATTATGTGTAGGGATTTGATTTTCCCTGCATGTTGAAAAAAATTCTTTTTTTACTTCCTGTAAGCTTTGGTTTATCTGTATCATGCCGTCTCCTTTATCAAATTATGAACGACTTCTTCCATACTTTATATCATAGCATTTTTTCTAATTTTTTCTAGATGAATTAGTTCCGAATTATGCCCTTGAAAAAGAACTAATTCCTCCGGTTTTTTCTTTCAGTTAAAACATGAATGAAACCAGATAAGGATAAAACTCAAAAAATGTGTTTAAGACAGCAGACACAAATATGTGGAATGAATATCTTGTTTGGAGGAATTACAAAATGATAAAATCGCTATTTGAACAGTTAGACAGCACATATCATGAAGAAAATGGATATTTTATTCCAGATTTACGATTACCCGCCGAAGAAGAACTGCCGATAGGCATATGGGGACAGCAGCATCTGGACTATCTGAAACAGTACCGCAAGGTTACATACACCAATCTTCTCACAAGCGGCAGGCTTAACGCCTACCTTGCCGACATCGACAGGCAGGCACAGAAACGCTTTGAAAGGCTCATAGAGGGCATGAAACAAGCACAGGGCAAACGGAACGTCTAAAGGAAGAAAACGCCTTAGAATGGACAGGACGGCTCAACAACATAAGGGCGTGTGCAAGGGAGATTGTGAACGAGGAAATTATTCAAATGTAAAAGATAAGGGTGGGGAAAACCTCACCCTTATTTTCGTCAAACAATACAATTTCAATGTGAAGATGACAGTATTGAAAATTGCTTTAAAGCCCTTTCATCATGCGTGTGGACATCAGGCAAGTTTCTCCATTGGCAAAATGGATAATTCGATTTTTAGTGTCAACTTCTTTTATATTATTTTTGTTTACCAAAAATGCCCGATGGCAACGCACAAAATTGCTGTCCAATACACCTGTTAGTTCTTTTAAGGTGCTGGGAAATTCAATCTGGCGGTCTTTTGCATGGAGAATGACTTTATGGATATTGCTGGAAGTTTCAAAAAATAAAATATCCTCATAATCCACGCTGATTTTTCGTCCGCCAATTTCAAGGGTATAGACCTTATGTGTCTTGTTGGTTTGGAGCGTATGTCGTTCCATAGCATTTAATAGACATTCTCTGAGTTTCACTTTCGCTTCGGCAGGGTTGTCTTTTAATACAAAGTCCATCGCCTCTACCCGATACTGAAAAGTCATATAGCTCAGTTCTGAATGTGCGGTTATGAATATGATGAAACCACGGGGGTCATACAACCTGATTTGCTGTGCCAGCTTCATTCCATTCATGCTGCTGTTCAAGTCAATGTCAAGGAAATAAATGCCTGTGTTCTGACTGGTCTTGATTTTTTTCAACAACATATAAGGGTCTCCTGTATCTAAAGTAAGCTGCATATCCAATTCTTCTATCAGAACAGTATTTTGAATGATATTTACAACAGTCCGCCGCTGTGCGGCATTGTCTTCGCATACAAAGATATCTAACATATGATGTCATTCCTTTCTGTCAGTAAGTTCTATATGTTGTGTAAAATAGTCGCATTTCATTGTTGTTTCTAATAGTACGTTGTCATAAGAACTGATGATTTTCTGGGCATTCCCAAGCCCGATTCCTTGATGCCCGATTTTTGTGCTAAAGCCTTTTTGCTTTAATTTATGCAGCATTAGACCGCTATCCCGAAAGCGGTTGCTTATGATGATTGATACGCCAGTTTTATTCTGGATGATATTTAAGCCTATTTGTGGCTGTTCTGTCTCCAATGTGCTTTCAATCGCATTATCCAAAAAGATTCCCAGTATTCTGGCAAGGTCTACCGTGTCTATCAGAAAACTTTCCACTTTGTCGGGAATATCAATGGTGACGTCAATCCCCGATTCATGGGCGTAAATCATTTTTGCTGAGAGCAGGCTTTTGATTTCCAACACACTGATATTGCTAAGCTGGTTCAGTTTATAATCTTCCCCCGTAATCAGATTCTTCGTTGGGAAGATTTTGCTTTCAAAAAAATCCTTTAACCTATCCAAATCACCCTCTTCAATATAACCAGATAAAGAGAGCAGAATATTAACATAATCATGCTTAAAGGAGCGCAGGCCGTTATACATAGCTTCTAAATTCCTTGTATAGTCCTGTAAGTCCTGCATAGCTTTCTGCTTTGCTTCGGTCTGTATCCGTTCCAGATAAGAGCGGCGCATAGCCAGAAGTAAACAACACATCACAAGCAGATACCCCGAAATATGTAAGGCATTATTATATATCATTTTGCCGATAGAGCCGTTTTGTCCTGGAATCAAATTATCAAACAGATAGATGGTTATAAGGAGCAGTAGTGCAGCATCTATCACATACCATGTCTGCGGAAGACGCAAAATGCCTTTGCCAGACAGGAATATTTTTTTCAGCAGTTTGCCGCAAAGCAGCGTAATCCAATAAAACAGCAAAGTATAAATCAAATCAATGCCGTAAGAAAAATACCACTGATTTGATAAAGGTGAGGGAATCAGCATATAAAGAAAATTTGCCAGCAAATTCTCTGTCACAACGGCAAGCATACATCCAATCACACCCATAAAAACATTCTGCGGCGCAGTGTCACGGCAAGCAAGCAACCCATAAATACATACCGCCACCAGAATACCGAACAAACCGTATGGAACACAGGCGAGGAGCGTTACAGGCATTCCAGCAACTAACAGCAGTATATAAAGTACGCTAAACGCTTTGAAGTTCATATGCTGAGGCCATACATTGCGGATAGCAAGGGAAAGCCGAAAAAAAGATAGTAGCATTTCAATATATTCCTTCTTTCGATATTTACTTCCCTAATTATACTTTATACCATTCTTTATATCAACTCCCCCTGCAAAAATGACGAATAAGCGCGTGTTCTGTAAAAAGAAAAACGCACTTATTCATGAATTAGGGCGTTTCATGACTGTTTTGAAAGAATTGCTGTTTTCTCTGGTATACTATTTTGTAGTACATAAATTTATTTTGGAAAGGAAATAGGAAGATATGAAGCATTTATTAAAAGCAGCTGCTGTAGCAGCGGTGGTATTGGTTGCTTTAATAGTAATCAATATGTTTTGTAATATGCATGACATTCACTTAGACCAGACAGCGACAGGTGCAATATCAGCAGTTTGTGCTATGCTGTTTTATCATGGATTGATTAGGAATGAAAAAAGTAAAGATGATGGGAATGAAAAATAACGAGTAATCATTTTGCAGGTCATATATCTTTAAAGGAGTAGATTACTAAAACGTCTGCGAATAAGCATAAACGCAGCAAATTATAACAAAAATTTTCACATACATAGAAGAAATATAGCAAAGACATGGATAAAGATACAGAGCTGATGAACAAGTGAGAAATTACCGTTCGCTGGCTCTGTTTTGTTTTATAAGACTTTAAGGCAACCGCCCATCAAATAAAAAAAACGGCGTGTGGCGGGCGATTTTGCTATGCCCAAAAAACTTAACAGACACTCTCCAGACCTGTTTTAGAGTTTGGAGGGTTTTTTTATGTTCTTTTTTTGGGCAGTATTCTATCTGCTCATGCAACGCAGAGTTTATCCATACATAGTATATCGGGGATTGGCAGGAAGCCAGTTAAAAAATCCCTGTTCATGAAACGCTGCTTCTCACCATGAAACCAGAAGTAGAATCTCCGTTTAACAGAATATGTATCTCCTATAACCGTAGAGGTCACAGAACTTTTGCGGTTTTTCTTTTGTCGTTTTTTATCAGATTATGCCACAGGGCTGTTTCCGCTGTTGGCTGCCGTTCGCCGCCTTTCCAATCTGGATTTTAACATTTCAAAAATTTCAGATTGGAGGAAAAAAGAATGGCATACAACAACGGACGGGAGAACAGGAAATGGCTTATCTGGAAAGAAGCCGAGGAAAAAATATTGCGGGAGCATGGAGTTGATGAAACCACCACCCCGCAAATCCGCACGGACGACAGGGCAGACTTCAATTCCAACAGGAGGTTTTACCATTGGACAAGCAACTTTGGAGAATACCTTGAGGGGATGGCAAACAGGGAACAGAATACCGAGCTAAAGACTGTCGCTGATTTACTGAACGAGATTGAGGACGAAACTCTGTATCGGGCATTGCTTACGGTGGACAGGCGTACCCTGCAAATCATCCTGCTGAAAATGCAGGGCTATTCCACAAAGGAAATTGCCCCGCTTGTGGGATTGACAACAGGGGCTATCTATGCAAGGCTAGACCATCTGCGGAAAAAACTGCGGAAGATTTTATAACCATCTAATATTTTCTGTTTCCTTATGGACTACTGGGTGAGGGACAAAATTCCCTTGCCCAATTTTCAAAGTAGGTGAATAAAATTCCCGTCCACAGGGAATACTAAAAAGTTTGCCCAAAATCTTGACATGGGTGCAGCCGCTATGGTATTCTGAAATACCCATAAGGGAATTGGAAGATTGAAAATGAAATAAGCACATAGTTAGAAGAATGGAATGTCAGCCGACGGATAAGGCTGACCGCCGCCGAATTTATGTTGCCCTTTTCGGCTGATGCATGGCAGCATGGTTTTGAATTTCAAAGCCGTTACATAGCATTGCGAATCTGAACAGGAGAAAACACTCCTGTCATTCGTGATGTCGTGTGACGGCTTTTTCATTTATCCAAAACTCAAGAAAAACCGAATCCAGAACGGAGGTGCAGGGACATAGGATTTTCTTTTCGGAGGGTAAGACAGGTATGGAAGAATGCTGCTGCACAGGAAATATGGTTCCCGAAAAGTCGCTAGACTTTTTGGGAGAAGGAGGAGCAGTGGAGTGAGTGATTTTCCGTGCCTGCACGGAAATGAGCGATACGGAACTTGTGACGACGCGTCCACAGAGATAGCAAGCACTGGTTGCGTTTATACGCAACCTTCAAAAACGCCCCTTTCCGCCTGCTGGGAAATGCGCATTTTTGAACACAGGGGAGAACCCCTGGCCCCCGCAAAAACAGAGCAAAAACACCAAACCCCCAAAGGGAATGCCCGGCCATATTCCCCCATAAAACCATCAAGAACCAGAAAGGAAGGAATCATATTTACGGAAAATCCCTTTTTCTTCGGGGTCAATTTGGCGATTGCCATGCGTTTCGGGATGATCTGGAACGACTTTTCTGCCGTCCCGCCATAACTGCCCCGGAAGGTGATCTTTAAAGTGTAAATTCTTGTATTTTTCCTGCCCGCAGGATAAGATACCGTAAAATCAGTTCCCTCGCTTAATGCCCTGCCCTGTCTGTCCGTTACCGTCACAGACGGTTTCCTTGCCTTTCCATTATAGGTATAAGATTCTT
Source organism: Lachnospiraceae bacterium (assembly GCA_910575005.1). Lineage (GTDB taxonomy): Bacteria > Bacillota > Clostridia > Lachnospirales > Lachnospiraceae > Petralouisia. The sequence continues at coordinate 24,145 of CAJTCL010000019.1, forward strand.
TTGACAGACGGATAAATTTTATGGAAGCAACCGTCTGCTCCTTCACCACAGTGCTGCATACCGTACAGATTTCTTTCACTTTCCCATCGGATGATCTGTCCGCCTTTTTTACCTCTTTCTGCGTTTTATGCCCGTCTGCCGGAATATCCTCCTGTGCTTTTATGATCTGGCCGCATACGCTGCAATGGCTCCCTTCGGTTTTTCCCTGTGTTTTACATCCTGCCGGGACAGCAGGGTCCACGGCCAATGTATGGCCGGCTGCCGCAGTTGCTTCCGTATAGCTGCTGCCGCAATGGATGCAGGTATAGGTTCTCTCACCTGTTTCCACGCAGGATGGCTCTTTCGTAACCGCTTCCGTATAACTGTGGCTGCATGTTCCTTCCACCGGTTTTTTCAGGCCGTTTTCCGCCAGCCATTCTTCCATTGCCTCTTTCGACGTCCCTGCCCCAAACCTTTTCCCTTCCGCCCATTTCACGGAATCCGGGCAGAGGGCATGGAGGTTTGACGCGCTGGAGCCAATCCCGCTGCTGTGGGACGTGCAGAATGGGACGATCGTTTTCCCGGAAAAATCATAGCTTTCCAGAAACGTGCTGATGATGCGGGGCGCCTGCCCGTGCCAGATGGGATAGCCCAAAATGACCGTGTCGTACTGTTTCCTGTTTTTTATTACGGTTGACAGTTTCGGGCGCGCATCCGTTTCCTGTTCCTGCATTGCCACGTCAAGCAGCCTTTCATAATTTTTCGTATATGCTTTCTCGGGCTGAAGGCATACAAGCGTACCACCTGTCAGTTTTTGGATTTTCTTTGCCGCCGATTTTGTAGTTCCGGTAGCAGAAAAGTACACAATCAGGGTTTTTGCTTTTTTATCTGAAACGGTCACATTACATTTGTATTTTTTCTTTCCCACCGTTGCCGTTATGACGGCTGTTCCTTTTTTCATTGCCTTGACTTTTCCCTTTTTGCTGACAGTCGCCACTTTTTTATCCGAGGATTTCCACTTTGCTTCTTTTTCCGTGTTTTTTACGAACAATGACGCAGTCTGGCCTTTGGCTATGGACAGTTCTTTTGTGCTGATCGACACTGTTTTGGATGACGCCTCTTTTGCATATATGTCTGTGGCATCCCCGGCCGCAAGGAACAAAGCCGCAAAAATGCATAAAATACAAAGCCATTTTCTGTCTTGTTTCATTGGATTTCCTCCTATTTTGTGCGTTTTATCTGCCCGATCCAATCTTCTATTTCCTCCCTGCCTGTTCCTGCTGCAAACCGTTTTCCCTGTATCCACTCTGTGGAATCAGGGCAGAGACCGTACAGATCCCTGTCACTGGAGCCAATCCCGCTGCTGTGAGATGTGCAGAAGGGGACAATCGTCTTGCCGGTAAAGTCATAGCTTTCCAGAAAGGTGCTTATGATACGCGGGGCCTGCCCATGCCATATAGGATAACCCAAAATGACAGTATCATAATCCTCTATGTTCTCCACGCTTCCGGAAATTCCCGGGCGTGCATTCGGGTCATTTTGTTCCTGATCTGCCCGGCCATTTGTATAATATGCCAGGTCAGCCTCTGTGTATGGATTTTCAGGTACAATCTCATAAAGATCTGCCCCCATAATTTCCGCGGCATATTCCGCCAAAGGCTTTGTAGTTCCTGTACACGAAAAATATACAACCAATGTTTTTGTACTCACATCCGCCTCCTGTTCCTCTGTCGAAACGGATTCAGACGGCTCTGTTTCCTTTTCTATTTCCGTCTGTTCTTCTGTTTTCGACTGTTCCACCGCTGCTCCATTCTGAGGCGTTTCCGTCTGTTCTTCTGTTTTCTGCACGGCAGACTGTATTTCCTCCTGCTTTTCAGATGCAGCAGACTGACCGCAGGCTGCCAAAGCAAAAATCATCCCAAAAGAAAGCAACAGACTAACGATTTTCCTCATTACCCATTCCGCCTTTCTTCCAACGCCTTCAACAAATATGCCATATTCTGACCAAGATTTCTCATTGTATCAAGACCTTCCCCGTCTTTCTGGACATCTCCCGGCATTTGTCCGTAGCCAATCGCCCAATAAGAGGAACCGGCCACAAACATATTTTGCAGCATAAAGAAATGATACATTGCATCAAGGGCAGTAAGTGCGCCTCCTCTGCGTGCAGCTGTAACAGCCGCACCAACTTTGTGCCAAAACAGATTTTCATTTCGATTCATATCGGTTACTACTGATGCCCGTTCTAAAAATGCCTGCATATTCGCAGAAATGTTTGCCGTATAAACAGGCGAGCCGAGAATGATCCCATCAGCCTGTGTCATCTTCTCGAAAATTTCCTGAAACATATCCTTATTATGCACGCAGTTTTTTCTTCCGCCACAAGCCCAGCAAGCCTTGCAGGGTTCAATGATTTTTCCGGAAAGCTGAACCATCTCCGTTTCAATTCCTGCCTTATGCAGTTCCTCAAACACAGTATCGATTAGGATTGCTGTGTTTCCGTCTTTTCTTGCGCTGCCGTTAATCGCTAAAACTTTCATATACTACCTCCACTTTACAAAATTTTTTAGTACCAATCATGTTTCTCGCCACGGTCAATGGCATTGATACGCCCCATTTCCTCCTCTGTCAGTTCAAAATCAAACAATTCCGTGTTTTCCTGAATATGGTCGGGATTGCTGGAGCCGGGAATGACTACGACACCCTTTTGCAGATTCCACCGGAGAATCACCTGCGCCGATGATTTCCCATGCGCCGCAGCAATTTCCGAAATCACCTCATTCCCAAGCAGCTCTGCCGTATGTCCCCTGCCGCCAAGCGGATACCAGCCCTGCATTACAATCCCAAGATCGTGAATATATGGGATTACATCGTTTTCCTGATAATACGGGTGTATTTCATTCTGCACCAGAGCCGGGGTAATATTTATCTGTGGTAAAAATTCCTCCAGTTCTTCCACATACCAGTTTGATAAACCAAGCGAGCGTATTTTGCCGTCTGCAACCGCTTTTTCCATTGCAAGGTAAGCCTCCACATCGCCTGTTCCGGGGTGGTGGAGCAGCATCATGTCAATGTAGTCTATATCTAATTTGGCAAGCGCCTCCTCAATCGCTGCTTTCGGATGGTCAAACTGGTTCGGGTACAGCTTTGTAATGACAAAGATTTCCTCCCTCGGTATGCCGGAGTTCCTCACAGCCTCCCCCACACTTTCCTCGTTATGGTACATATAGGCAGTATCAATCAGGCGGACGCCGCTGTTTAATGCCGCCGTGACAGACTCCACACAAGTATCCCCGGTCAGACTATATGTGCCAATCCCATATATGGGCATTTCATACCCACTGTTCAATAAAACTGTCTTTGTTTCAAAGTTAAAAGAAATATCTCCTGTCATTGTATTGCCACCTCCCTGTGTCTGCTGTTCCTGCCCGCCAGTCATATCATGTTCCGTTTCCGCCTCAGTCTGTGCGGTTTCCGATGCTGCTGACTGCTCCTGTTCTGTCTGCCCTGTTGTTTCAACACTTTCTGCCTGCCGGTTCTGCTCCGACACTTTATCCGCAGGGGAATCCGTCCCCGTCTGCTTTCCGCAGGCTGACAGCGAAACGATAAGCAGACAAGCGAGCATAAGATTAAACAGCCGTTTCATACCGTTCCTCCTTTTCTTCCCGAACCACTTTCAGCACTTTTGCAGGAACACCTCCCACTACCGTCATTGTCGGAACATCCTGCGTCACGACTGCTCCCGCCGCAACCACTGCCCAATCGCCGATTGTGACTCCCGGCAGTATGGTTGCGTTAGAGCCAATCCATACATGAGCGCCAATCTTAATCGGCGCATAATGATTTTTCCGGTTTTCCTTTGGGTTCAGGTCATGGTTGATGGTTGCCAGCACTACATTGTGGCCTATCAATGCGCCGTCCCCGACTTCAATTCCGCCCTGATCCTGAAAATGGCATCCGGAATTGATGAATACATCTTTCCCGATTGTAATATTTTTCCCAAAGTCTGTATAAAACGGAGGAAACAGACGAAAGGTATCATCAATCTTTTTTCCTGTCAGCCGCCCCATGATCTCCCGAAGCTCCTCCGGTGTATGATACTGATTATTCAGTTCCATGCCAATCCGAACAGCTTCCTGAAAAAGCTCATTTGCATACGCAGCACGTTCGGCATTTTCTTCTGCTCCTTCCCGAAATCCATCTATCACTTCTTTTTCTGTCAAATCCTCCATCCCCTTTTTTCAGTTTACATTGCCAATAAAATAAAAACTTCTTTATATCTTCAGGTTTATCCGCCGCTTTTCTTCATTACTTTTTTGTATGGCTTCAACAATCCGTAGTACATCCACGCTTTCTTCAGGTTTTACAAGAAGTTTTTCACCATACGCAACCGCTCGGTAAATATTATCATAATACTCTCCATAATTGCCAATCTCTGTTGGAATCTTTTCCTGCAAAATCTTTCCCTGAAGCATTGTATAAACTGTACCAAAGGAATTTTCTTCATCCTGCCCCCAGTCTGCCGTACCCGGCCTTTCACCGTTAAGCAGCCTGGATTCCTGTATATCCTGCCCATATTTGATGAAAGTAGCCTTTCTTCCATGAACCATAAAATGAGGTCCGGACTCCACGACAAGTTCGCCTGCCGACAAAATGATTCTTTTATCCGTATAATACAAATGTATCTCAAAATTGTCGATACCAGAAGAACCCTTCCTTTGTTTCCGTAAATCCGCATAAACTTCATGCGGCATCCCGAAAAGAACATATGCCTGATCTATCATATGAATACCAATTCACCAAGCCGATCTTCATTTATAAGTTTTTTCACCGTAAGGAAATCCCCGTCCAACCGCCTGTTCTGATAAATAGACAAAATCACTTTTTTATCTGCTGCAATTCTGCACAGCTCAGCAGCTTCTTTACTCGTAGCTGCCACAGGCTTTTCTATTATAACGTGTTTCCCTGCCTGCATTGCAGATACCGCCATTGGAACATGGTATTGATTCGGTGTAGAAATCACAACAAGATCAATATCGTCAGCCAAAAGTTCTTCAAAACTCCGAACAATCTCAATATCCGGATATTCTTGTCTGGAATGATCAGATGTGCGTTCATATACTTTCCTTAATTCAAAATGTTGACTGGCATAAATAAATGGTGCATGAAAAATCTTTCCTGACATTCCAAATCCAGCCAGTCCTACTCTTATCCATTTGCCATATGCTTGATCTATATCCCTGCCTCCTAATCCATCTCCTTTTCCCACTCCCGAAGTGTATGGACGCCTGTTTCATCGCCCAATCTTTCCAAGCGGCTGATCTCGTCAGCAGTCAGCTCAATCCGTGCCGCCTTTGCCGCCTCCTCAACCTGATTTACCTTTGTTACTCCGATAATAGGGAGCGTGCCTTTTGCAATCGCCCATGCCGTCGCAACCTGCGCAGGGCTGGCGTCAAAACGTGTTCCTATCAGTTTCAGTTCATCAATCAATGCTTTCAGTTCTTTCAGATGCGGGTTATACGCCTCTCCCCTCCCTGTTCCTTCCGGAAATGGATTTGTTTCATTATACCGTCCGGTAAGCGCCCCCTGTTCCAATACCATGTAGGAATAGAATGTAATGCCATTTTCCTTACAGTAATCAAGGATACCCGCACGCTCCGAAGAACGGTGTAACAGACTGTAATGGTTCTGCACCGCAGAGATTTTCAAGCCCTCTGCCGCAAGGATTTCATTCGCCCTTTTTATCTCCGCAAGGTTGTGGTTGGAAACGCCGATTGTCTTAATCTGTCCGCTTTTTGCCAGCGGGATTAAATCCGGCGTCCATTTTTCGACATCCATCGGATTGTGTATCCAATAAACATCAATCACATCGGTATACAGACGTTCCTTGCTCCCATCAATCATTTCCTGCATGGCATCCGGCGAACTGCCGGCTATCTGCGGCGTGAATTTTGTGGAAATGATAACGCTGTCCCTGCGCACATCTTTTACAAAATTACCAAGAATACGTTCAGAAGTCCCTTCTCCGTAAACCGCTGCCGTGTCCCACAGGTTCAGCCCGCACTCCACTGCTTTCTCAAACACCGGCTTCAATTCTTCTTCAAATAAATGATTTCCAAATACCTGATCCCCTCCGGCGGCTCCAACGCCCCAAGACCAGGCTCCCAATGCAATTTTCGGTAATGTCATATTCAAATCCTCCTGTTTTCTATTTTTTATTTCAAATTTTCCTTAAAAAACTGCTCCAGCTTATCAAACGGAATCTTCTCCATATTGTCATACAGATCCACATGATCCGCATCCGGAACAATTACCAGTTCTTTCGGTTCTGAAGCTGCGGCATAGGCATCTTCCGAATAATAACGGGAATGTGCCTTTTCCCCGGCAACCAGCAAAATCGGGCGGGGAGATACCTCTTTGATGTTTGTCATCAATGGGAAATTCCAAAATGACACAGGCATTGTTGCCGTCCATGAAGATACAAAATTCACAGCGCGTGGGTGTCTCGCTCTTACTGCATAATAATTGTAAAACGCTGCAAATGCAGGGTCAGCGCCCTCCGGCAGTTCCTGCGGAATTTCCATCATTCCTGTAATCGGCTCATTATTCTCATCAAAAGCAATTTCATGGTTGCCCAATGCAAACGTGCCATTCTCCGCATCTTTCCAACGCTGCCTGCTCAGATACTCCTTGATTTTGTTTCTCTGCTCCTCCGTATAATAATCCATGTGTCCCTTACTCATATCACGGGACATATCGTACATGGAGAATGTGGCTACCGCTTTCATTCTGGTATCCGTTCCCGCAGCGGTAACCGCCATTCCCGAAAGCCCGCATATGCCGACTGCGCCAATACGCTCCCTGTCAACATAGGGAAGCAGACCAATATAGTCCACCGCCGCACTGTAATCTTCCGTAAATATGTCCGGTGACGCCGTGTTTCGTACCTCACCGCCGCTCTCCCCGCCAAAGGACGGATCAAAGGCTATACTGACAAAACCACGGGCAGCCAGCTCCTGTGCATAAAGACCGGAAGCCTGTTCTTTCACAGCGCCGAAAGGACCGGATATAATAATTGCCGGGTTCTTTTTCCCTTCATAGCCTTCCGGAAGATATAAGTCTCCTGCAAGCTTGATACCGTACCGATTTTTAAAACAAACTTTTTTCATTTTAATTTTGGGATTAACTTTAAATGTTCTGGTGTCCTTGTGATCCATTTGCAAATCTCCTTCCATACCGTTATGATTCTTTTAGCTTATAGAGCAGGTAATCCAGGCAGTCTATCTGTTTCTGTCCTTTGTGGACAGAGTCAAGCAAAGCGTTCCTGTGATTCCTAAGTATTGGCATCATATCCGAAAACTGCCCCTCTTTTACAAAAACCATGCACAAATCTATAGTCTTCTGGTCACAGCCTGCATCAATCAGGTTCTGATGTATCTTTTCATATTGCTCTTCTGCCTCTTCCATATCTTACTTCCTTCTTTTGAATCCATTATAAATTTTTTGAAACATAATATCAAATACATATAATATATACATATCTATACCAAAAAAGTATTTATAGAGCTATTGACTTTCCAGCCGTTTATTCTACGGTAAGAAGAAACGGCATAACCATTAACAATAAATAAGAAGCCAAACGAAACCACTTCACTGTATCGGGGATTTCACTACCCATCTTCTTAGAAAGCGCCCCTGTCACGATAACCAACAAAAGGACAGGGCTTACCATACTGGAAAGGCTGAATGCCATGCCTGCCATTCCCGCCAGCGGGACAGGCTGTGAAAAGCAATATCCAATCATCAGCAAAAGCGGGGCGCATGGCGTAATGCCATAAGTCAGGCCTGCGGCAAACATTGGGACAACTCCGGCTTTTCCCTTCTGTTTCCCACATTCTTTGCACCCTCCGCATTTTTGATGTTTTTTCCCCTCCGCTTTCCATTCCAAAAACCATCGGACTGCCAGAAATACGCCAATTGCGCTCATAGCCACTTGAGAGAACAGCCGCAGGTTAAAAGAACCAATCATTCCATCCCTTCCGATAAACTGTCTGGCTGTCACAGCAGAAATAATACAAAGCAGGGAAACGCCAAACATTTTTCCAAGGAAAAAACTAATAAATGATAGGATCCCTTTTTTCACCCCGCCAGAATGCGATACTACATAGGAAGAAAGGAATGTACTGATCATTGGGCTGCAGCAAGTACCACAGCCAAGGCCGATAGATACAGCCGTAGTCAGAGCCGGAACAATCATAGATGCATTCATACGCCACCTCTTTCACTGGCAATCAATGCCGCCCCTACCGCACCATTGAACTGCGGATATTTTGCAACATATACATCCCTCATCATTTCTTCTTCAAAAGCCCTGTGAATGCCTGTATTTAAGGCACCGCCGCCAGTCATCAGAATGTCCCCGCCTTTTTCAGATTTTTTCATCATCTTAATGATCCTCTTCGCCATCGACAGATGCATACCCGCCAGAATATCACGCCTGTCAAACTTCCTTGCCACAAGTGAGATCACTTCTGACTGCGCAAACACAACACATGTACTGTTGATGTCACACGGCGCAGCGCTTTCCAGAGAAAGCGGCCCTACTTGGTCAATCGTTGTTTCCAGGATCTGTGCAATGACTTCCATAAATTTCCCGGTACCTGCGGCACATTTATCATTCATCGTAAAATTCTTTACATTATAATTAGCATCCAGATAAATAACCTTACTGTCCTGCCCGCCAATATCCACCACCATGCCGGGACGGTAGCCTTTTGGCGCTGTCACACGCACCCCATAAGCATGTGCCGTAATCTCTGAAATATCGTCATCCGCCACATCTAGGATTTTACGGCTGTACCCGGTTGCCATAATATAGCCAATGTCACTGCGGTTTATTTCATATTTTTTACAAAGAGCAGCTACAATTTTCTTAGCTGTGCCGCTGTTATCAATCCCTGTCGGTAAAACTAAGGTACTTACAACCTTTCCATCTTTCAGCAAGGCAGCTTTCAGATAAGTAGAGCCGCCATCAAGCCCAAGATAATATTTTCCCACGTCTTTCACATCCTTTCCTTGTTCTTGCACACGCTTTTTGTGCATAGAGGGATACCCTAAGGGTGTTTCCTTATTCCTGCACATTCTCTTTGTGCATAGAGGTATGCTCAGAAATCGCTTCTTTTTGCTTTGCATACTCTTTCAGTTTGATCAGTTCAATAAATGCTTCAATACGGATACGCAATTGCTCCACATCTTCCTCGTTATAATCGCTTTCTACCCGGATGATTGGAATATCCAGTTTCCCAAGTTCATCCTCCATGATCTGATATTCATAATCATAAACCAAGCATCCACGCAGTACATGGTAAACCACCCCCTGAATCCTGTGTTCCTTTATCATCTGTTTAATCCGATAAACCCTCTGGCTGTTATCCACAAACACCGGACAGGTGCATGGTTTTGTATAGCGGGAAGCAAGCGCCCTCATCATACCGTCAAAACTTGTGTCAATCACGGATACAGGATCATACAGCCCCCTCTCTCCCATGCAGGTTTCATCCGCTGCGAGGATTCCTCCCATTTCTTCAATCAGAAGTGGAATCTTAATATTAGGAAACGAAATGGGCGAGCCTGTCACAAGAATACGGGGCTGGTTTGGCCTGCTGATAAAATGCTCCTGGCTAAGCCGTGCTTTCATTTCAAGATTTAACTTATGCATCTGTCCCGCCCACACATCTGCAGGCATATAGGCATAGGCATTCATAATTGCCATCACCTGTGTTCCGTGCAGCAATGCCGGAGCGTGTTTTCTATATTTTAAGAACTCGGACATTTCATACTGCGCTTCCCCGACCGTGCGGATTCCTTCCGCCAAAGACTGCGGTGTGATCTGTCTGCCTGTTTCTTTTTCCAGTATGGGAATCAGACGGTATAATTCCCGCAAAAATACCTCTGTATCCGCATCTTCTTTTTTCAAAGGAGGAATATGCAGCGGCACCGTGTTTTTTACAGAGCCGATAACGCCAGATAATTTCTTTTTACAGTCACAGGTCACAGGCGCAACCAGGAGGGAACATTGATCAAAGACCGGCAGGGCTTTGATTTTCCCAAACCCCATGACTGCCTTTACCAAAGGGCAGGCATCACGGGGAATATAATCATCTCCTATGGCATATGCCGTATAGCTGCCAGAGCAAAGGCGCACCGGCAGGGCTCCGGCAGCATAAACCAGTTCTGCGGGAACCATAACACATAATGTGCCAATCGTTTTCCTCTTTTCTGCACTGTTTTCTGCGCATAAAGGGATACCCCGCAAATTTACAAATGTATTTTCCAATGTTCCAAAGAAAGGCTTAGCGGCATCCGGCATTTCAGAAAGCGCCATTGCACGGTTTAAGTAAGACGCCGCCACTCTTGTAGATTTTTTGATAAATAATTCCCTCTGCCTGTTTGATCGTACCTGTTCCGCCATCGCGATTTCTCCTTCATTTTTTATTCTTTTCCATCTCCCTGTTTTCGGGCAAATTTCGACATAAATATTTCCCGGGAAGATTGATAAAATGCTTTCCCACAAAACGTCATGGACAACGCTTTATCCTCCGGGCATTTATCAATACATTCGCCGCACATCAGGCAGTCAACTGTCTGAACATTTACCTTATCATCGCGCATCTTTTTGCGCATAAAGGGATACCCGGAGGGTGTTACTTCTCCCCGTTCCGTATAGATACTTTTAATCCTCATGGGGCATGCATTGTAGCAGGCTCCGCATTCCATACAGGATGTGCAGTCTTTTTTCAGCTTGAACAAATTCAACTTATAGAACATGCCCAGCAAATATCCCATCGGGCACATCAGACACCAGAACCGTTTGATAAAGAAACTGCCTGCCAGCAGGGGAACCGCAAGGAACCCTCCCAAAGCATAATTCACCCACCAGCCGCCCATAGCAGTAGAAAACACTTTATTCGGGCAGATGTCACAGAAATCGCCGCCGACAAATACAAACCCCAAAAACAGGATAATCCAAATCCATTTCAAAGGCTGGATCACCTGATTCATACGGTCAGTTACTGGGATTGGCCGGATATGCAGCGACCTGCGAAGCTGGTCGAATAAATCCTGGATAAATCCCAACGGACACATAAAACCGCATAGGATACGCCCTCCGAATACAAGGAAAAGAACAAGCGTAGCCAAAAACACCACAACATACTCCCAGTTACGCATGAACAGGACAGGCAGATGCGTGAGATAGTAGCAGCTGGATTCTATGGGCTGATCCAGATTGAACGGGCAGCTAAAGGTAGGAACTGCCACCTGATTGAAAAGCTGCCCCTGCCCCAGCAGCTTCCCGGAATACGTCCATAAGAAAAAACCGAAAATCAAAAATAACCAGCGTATCAATAAAAATTTGGAATTTCCTTTCACTTCCTTGTTTCCTATATCAAATCCAGGCCTTTGTCTGGAGTAGACCGCATAGGCAGGATCTTTCCTTGCAAAATATTCCCGTACAAAATATACAATCAGGATGCTTACTGCTGTCAAAAGCAATATGATAAGCAATGGAATCTGCGCCCGGAAAAAATGCTCATTAAAATAAGCATAATCTTCTACTGCATAATACATCCGGTAGACATTCTGCCCGTCTGGGGAATAGCGGACGGTAAAACCCTCGCGGATATTCCGGATTGGAAGGCCGTCAATCCATCCATGCTGCTCTGTCGTATATACTTTCTGTCCGCCGTCTGCCTCAGTCACAGTAACCTGCCCTCCCACTAACGGCTCTCCCTGATAAAAAACCTGTATGACTTTCCGTTCTTCAAATGCCAGTTCAAAAGGGATTTCCTGCAGATGAAAGGCTCTGGGAGTCAGTTCATATGTATGGGCGCCAAAATCGGCACGGGCAAAATCATAGACGTTTTCCATCCTGCCATCACCGTCCAAATCCAGTTCCCTTACCGGCGCGGCAGCTACCACATACCCAATCAAATCCTCCCTGATCGGGGATAAATCCTCAGCAGAAACCGGAACAGCTTTTTCTTCCGTTTTGGCATAAATCATAAGCATATCGGCGCTTATCCCCTCTGAAACCCCATACTGCACTTCCCGGTCAGAACCATAGGTAAACCAGACCGAAGAATCTGCCTGCATGGGCCGCTTTTGATCTGTTTCCTTATATTCATAATCAGACGGCATCATATGAAAATCATATAATACAAAGTCCTTTGCAAAAAAAGCTGCAGCCGTCAGCAAAATGCAGATGAAATAAACCAGGGCAGTCCCTATCTTTCTTTTTTTCATATCGCCAATGCTTCCTTTCCGTATTTTTTCTGCTGTAATACTTCCGAAAACGCTTCCAGCCGGATACGGAGCTGCTCCACATCCTGATAATTGTAATCTGTTTCCAGCCGGAACACGGGAACATCCATTTTTTCAAAAGTTTCCTCCAAACGCCCTAATTCAAAGTCATATTCGATCTGCCCTTTCAGGACATGGTAGACAATCCCTTCGACTCTTTGCTCCGAAACCATCTTTACGGCCAGCTTATACAGTGAATCGTTACTCACATAAGCAGGGGAAACATCCCTGGAATAAAATGTATCCCAAGAATCACCCTCCAGGTCCCAGGCAGCCTGTATCTGCAGCGTTGTATAATCGGCCTGTGAACAGATTTCCATTCCTGCTTCTTCTATTAAAAAAGGAATTTTATAATTAGGAAAATAAACTGGCGAGCCAAGCAGAAGAACCCTGCTCTTTCCAATGCTTTTGTGATGCCTGCCGGAAGCTTCTTTCTGTAACCGTGCAGTCAGACATTGTAACTGGCTGTACCATTCTGAAAAATTGTCCATGCAGTAATAACTGCCCAGGATAAACATCCTGCTGCTCCCATTTAAAATGCCTTCGGATACTTGCATAAACTCATGTATTTTCCGATTTGCCTGCCTAATTTGTTCCCTGGATTTTTCCAATGCACGTTCCATCAATGGCTTTTTCAGATGACGGGAAACCGCAGACCTGCAGGCTTCATACTGGCGGTTCCATTCCTCCATAGAATCCTTATTTTTCACTGGCGGAAAATGAAACGTATGCACCTTTAGCCCCATTGTTTTTAAGATATACGCAAGCTTTCTCGAACTATCATTCACCAGCGGAATTAAAATCAGAGCGTGTTTTGCAAATCCTGATTTCAAATATCCAAGCCCTGATCTGCTGACTGGATCCGTATCCCTTGGCACAATATCATCTGCCCACATAGAACTCGACCTGCTGCCTCCCAAAATCCAGTATGGCATGATTCCCGATGCAAAAACCAGTTCCTCCGGGATATTGGAACCAAGCACAATGATTTTCGGGCTGTCCGCTTCAAAATCTGCAAGATAATGATCCCTTACCGTTTTTATAAAAAATACAAGTTCTTTATAAGCAGGCATTGTTTTTACAACTTTTTGCAGCGTATCCATAATCTCCTTACGATAGTGCGGATCTTTACACATAGAGGGATACCTGCTGGGTATTTCTTTTTTAAATATATCTGCTCCCGTTTCACCAACAAATTTATACATATTGAATTACCTCCGTTTCTTCCATTATAAAACCCCTGCAGTAAAATATCAAATATATATAAAGAATGCTTTTTCATACTTGAAAGGTATGTAATTTCCTGATATAATCTATCATGTTGCTAAAATTCCATACTTCAAAAATAACGCACAGGAGGAGCCTGCATATGGATATTCGGGTATTACAATATTTTCTTGCGGTTGCAAGGGAAGAAAGCATAACAAGGGCGGCGGAGACACTCCGCATGACACAGCCGCCCCTTTCCAGGCAGTTAAAAGACCTGGAAGAAGAATTGGGCAAACAGCTTTTGATTCGCGGAAGTAAAAAAGTCACATTGACGGAAGATGGGATGCTGCTGCGAAAACGGGCAGAAGAATTGATTGACCTTATGGAAAAAACGAAAGCGGAACTGGCATCTTCTAATGAAAACATAAACGGTGACGTCTATATCGGATGCGGGGAAACAGATGGCGTCTCCCTTTTTGCGGAAGCTGCCCATAACCTGCAGGAGAAACACCCCCTGATCCATTACCACATTTACAGCGGCGACGCCAACCGCGTCATAGAAAGGCTGGATAAAGGGCTGATTGATTTTGGGCTGTTCGTCGGCTCTATTGATGTCACAAAATATGATTATATCAAACTTCCCATGAAAGATACCTGGGGTGTCCTGATGCAAAAAGACAGCCCGATGGCAGGCAAAGACACCATTACGGCAGAAGACCTGTGGGATAAGCCGTTGATCGTGTCCCACCAGGCTTCAGGCAACAGCGAGGTAATATCCTGGCTGAAAACAGATATATCCAGACTCAATATCGTCGCTACCTATGACCTGATTTATAATGCGGCGAAGTTTGTAGAAAGAGGCTTCGGATATGTGATTGCACTGGACAAGATCATCAATACCACCGGCAGCAGTAATCTCTGTTTTAAGCCTCTTTATCCAACTTTAGAAGCAGAACTTTGTATTGCATGGAAAAAGTATCAGGTTCTTTCAAGAGCCTCTGCCACATTTCTACAACAACTGCAAAAAGAACTTGAAACCAATACTAATTTTCAATGAGCCAGATAGTTATGCGCTGAGAAATTTAAAAACATAGGCCTCCATGAAAGAAACAGTGCCCCACAAAGAGCACTGTTCCTTTCATTTTGCTGCGATCTGCTACTGTATAATAAATTTTTCAAGAAAGGGCATTGTATTTCCCCCGAAATTTTGATGAAGTTCAACAGTGTTTGCTTCCATGCCGTATTTAAATCCCAAAATCATACATTTCCCTCATGCCCATTCAGATAAAATTCTCCCCGTCAAATATGGTTATCTTATCCGTTTTACCGTTGAACTCAATGGAAATGCCAAGCCGTTCTCCCTGCTCCATGCCGGCATAGTCTGCGGCTCCATGCGTTTCCCAAACCTCCCCAAAACCATATTTTTGGATATATATATAGCATTATGGTTTAGGCGCATACCATCAAAGTTCTCTTTCAAAGCCTCCTATCGCCTTTTTACACGCAATGTTCAGGTTGTGGGAAACCCTGCATAACTCCTGTTCCCCATGCTCTGCGGTATAGCCCGACATGTGCGGATAACCACTATTCTTCCTCTGTTTCAAAATACTCCAACAAACAGAAATACAGTTCCTCTGGACGCTCTGGCAGATAATCATCATAACTGCTCATGTCCTGCGTTGTATGGTTCGTGTACTCCACCCGCACACGCCACGATGGTCTTCCCTCCGGCTCTTTTTCCTGAAACACCCCATTCTCACCCGGCTCAAATCCATCAAATATTTCCCCTGCAAGAAAATCATCTGAAAAAGTGTCCTCGTCCGTCATAAGGGAATAGTTCTGTCCCCACATAAACACTTCAAGCGTATGAACAATATAGCGTACTAGTTTCGCCATCTGCCCGCTTTCCAACGTAATGGACTGCTCCATGCTGTCTGCATGAAAGTCTGTCATAGAAAGGACGCGGCTTTTCCGGCCAAGCATAAACTGTCGGTCAGCCGGTTCCATATCGCCGTACCCATCGTAAACTTCCGTATGCACTTCAAAAGACAATGTATTGATCATGAGCTGTTTTTTCATGGCATTGCGCTCTGCATAAGGAAAATGTGCGCCGTAAATTTCTCGCGCCATATCTGCAACTTCCAGACGTTTGTCATGCATCTTATTTTCCAGCCACTTCTTCTCATTATCGGAAAGACGGCGCATAGGGAGATTCATCATCCGGTTTATATCCATTGCAGCCGCTTTTTCAGCGGCGCTTAAACGGGAACAGGATTTGCAGATATGGGCGGCGTGTCCTTTCCCGGAAAACTTCTCATTTGCTTTATACTCCCCGCATATTTTACAGTAATGCCCATGCGGGCGGTTTTTCCTCTTTGGCATACAGTTCCTCCATTTCTGCTATTATTATACTGTGTGTTGTAAAAATCTGCAATCGTGGCAATAAAAAACAGTAAATGCGTTTCCAATAAGGAAACTGCACTCACTGCTTTTTCCACTTTATCACTTCGTTTCTTATCCCTGTTTTCTGCTTCAGACAGGGTAGACAATCCAATCGGTTTGCATAGTCTAACCCTTACTTATTTTTCTCAATATCCTGCCAATTGGCGTTGTTTAGAATTTCTGCATTTTCGCCTATAAGCGCTTTACCGGCTTCTTCATCTCCCTGTAACTGGTACAGCATCCACGCCGTCATATATCCGTCGGTCTTCATCTGCATTTCCTCATGCTTTGCTCCTGTAACCCTTGCACGAAGCTTAAATACATTGTCTGACATAGCATTGTAATTCTCAACCAAAGATGAAAGCGGAGCAACACCAAGCCACTCTTTGGTTGCGTCCGTTGCACCAGTATCATCAGAATTTCCAGTAGCAGCAGTCATAAACCACGGAATTGACACTTTAGAGGCATCATATCCTCCCCACATCTGTGCAAGGTAGGAATGAGCTGCACTACCCGTAAAAATTGTTTTATACAGACCGCTGTTCTCACATTCAGTTACTGCTCTAATCGCACCTGCACCGCCTTGTGAATATCCGGCAATTCCAATATTTTGGGTATCAATTTTTTCATAAAACAAGCTGTCGGAATTTTGATTTTGCTCCAACATATAATCCAAAGTTTGTGAGGTTGATATTCCTATTCCCGACTGTCTGTCATCATTGCCAACAACAATAAATCCCCACGAAGCAAGCCTTTCAAAATAAGCTTCATAGTTCAATGCAGCTGTATTACTGCCGTTTACAACAACTACCATTGGATAATTATCTTGACTATTCTTCATTTCAGATGGATACCAAATACTGATATTCCCTATCGTCTTATCCTCGGATTTAACTGTCTCGTTGGATACTTCATAAATTCCAAGCTCTGCATACTTTTTCTCTAATTCCGGATCAGACTGGAACTGCTTGTAGTAATCCTTCTCCAGCCAAGATTTTTGAGAATGAATGTAGTTTTTAATCAGCAGGAATCCCACTATAAGGACGATTAAAATGATAATCACTAAAATCACAAGTCCCACTATTTTCAAGACTTTTTTCATAAATAAATCTTCTTCCGCTTGACAGAATAATCTGTTTTCGATATAATAATTTCGGAACAAATGTCACAATATAATACACTTGTTCCAATCAAGCTATATTATAATGACGGTTGCATTGAGTGTCAATGCGAATCAGTAAAAATGGTACTGCCATCACGCTATGCGGTACAAAAAGGGGGATTTTGTTCCTTTATGAAGAAAAATCAAACAGCATTTATGAAACTATGCCTTGCAGACGCACTAATCAAACTAATGAAAACCCAAAACTTTGATACAATCAATGTAAACTCGATTTGCAGGGAAGCCGACATCGGCAGAACTACCTTTTACAGATATTTTGAAAACAAAAACAGCAAAGAGGAAATGCTTCTTTTCAAGATAAAATACGAGTGGGAGCAGTATTCTGATAAGCATGAAAGCGATGAACAGGGAAAGAAAGCTGATTTGACAGAATTCATATATGATAATAGGCATCTGTTTTCAATGCTCTATCACAATCATCTTATTTCTGTCATTATGCGTGCGCTTGAGGATTTGATACCTTCGGGAGAAACATACGATAAGCAAGCCTCGTACCTTATGTCTTTTTTTATCTATGGATACTTCGGAATCATCTATCAATGGATAAAATATGGTTTTGATGAAACGCCCGAACAGATACAAAAGCATATTAATAACACTATCACCTCCGGATTAAATTAAAATCATCATAATTGTCTATATCCCCCCTTCCGCTGATTGTCAGTTTATATCCTTCCTCCATACTTTCCAATTTCCACGTCAGATTTTCGCCACTAGTTCCCGGCATCGGGTAAACCTCTGCAGATGCAGTACACGGAAACAGTATCCAAATCTGCCACTCTATGCCACATACCTGAACCTGAAATACAGCTCTCCGCCTGATTCTTTCTTCTGGCAGGTATGCCGCCTGCCACTGGCGCTAATTTGTACTGTTTTTTAAATATGGTTAATGTTTGATGACGAGGTTAGTGAAGAAGGCTTTTATATCTTCTGGTCCATATCGTCTTTTCGTCGTTCTCATACAAAGGTTTGTCTGACGTATGTTCGGTCAACCTTCGTTCTTTTTTGTTATTCTAAAAATTGCAATTTCCTATAAAGCAAAATTTGAGCGCATAGATAGATCAATCAATTCTATACGCTCTGACGTTGTTTAATTATTATGTTATATAGGATTTGACCCTCAATGATGACCTCCGCCATGACCAGACTGATGATGATCTCCACCATTTCCTCCATGCCGCCTGATACCATCGCAATAGCCAATAAAACTTTTTTCTTTCCCATCCTCATCCTCCTCTTTTCTGAACAATTTTTTAAAGTATAAGAACATTATACATGACAATTTTTCTAAATCAATTTTATTTTGCCGCAATCCGCTACTGTATATTAAATCCTTCAGTAGAGGGCAATGCATTTTCCCCGAAATTTTAATGAGGTCAACAATGTTTGCTCCCATGCCGTATTCAAATTCCAAAATCATGCAATTCCCCAATGCCATGCTACAGATTGAACATTTCCAAAAAAACAAGGGATTCCAACCGTAATCCCTTGTTTTTTGTATAGCTACATCTCCCTATGGTTTTTCTCTTTGCTCTCCTGCGGCTCCTTCCCCCTGCCAGAAACAACCGCCTGTTTCTGCGCAAGGCGCTCTTTTAAAGATACCCGTCCGGATGGCTTTTCCTGCGTTTTTTTGTCTGCCTCTTTCTGCACTTTCTCCCCCGCGCCATTGTTCCGTACATTGTCCACCATGTTATAATTCTGTTCTTCCATTTCTTCAACCTTAGCAAGAGGCTTATAGTCGTTCAGCCCCTCCAAAAGCTCAGCTGCGCGCTCCATTTCTTCCATAGTCGCGTCGCCAATAAGGATGTTTGCAAGCCATGCGGTAAGATGCCCGGTATCTCACTGCCGGATGGCTCCTGCAATCTCCGACACATTCTCATCCATGCTCTCCACGCTTTCATAGTACAATGCGGCATCGTGGTCATGGGAAAGACAGTCAAATTTTACCGCAAGTTCCATCGCAGTGTCCAGTTCATTTTCTGTCAGATGTAAGAACAGCATCTCCCTCATGCCCCTGCAGGTAAAATCCTCCCCGTCAAATATGGTTATCTTACCCGTTTCATCGTTAAATTCAATGGAAAAGTCAAGCCGTTCCCCCTGCTCTATGCCGGCATAGTCTCCATCCTCCATGCGTTCCTCATACTTCCCCATGTCCGCCAAAGGATTTCCACACCCTGCATAAGCCCTGCACAGGCCTTTCACATCCAGCCCGCTTGTGTTCTTATACCACCGTTCATGCAGATATGGAAAAGGCTCACAGGCTCATTCTCCCTTGCCCTGCGAAGCTCTTCCAGATATTCCTCTACTTGCGGGAGGTACGTTTCCAGTGTTCCCGTCCCCTGCGCCGTAATCGGGTTAATGTCAACCGCAGCCTCCCCGATATGCAGGCTGCCCTCATTGAAAAGAGAAAACAAATCGTCCTCCCGCTCATCCGTTGCCAGTTCCACCACGACATCAAGATCGGAGTCGTTCTTCTCCAATCCCCGGCAGCGGCTCCCTGTAAGCGCCGCATCCACGATTGCCGCATCTATTCTGGATTCATCAATCTTTGACTGTACGGATACGGCTTTACCGTTTCAATGCGGAATACATCAGCTCCTATCATTTTCTCCATCATCTGAGCCGCCGCCCTCGTATTGCCGATTTCCAGAGTTACAATCTTTCCGCCTGCATAAGCCTCCCCTTCGTGGGAAAAATACGCAATCAATACTTTGTTGTTCATGCCGTTACCTCCAATTTCATAATCTGATTTTTATGTGTCCTTTTTACAAGGAATACCCCTATCACAAACCGAAGTACCTCCATAATCGGAAATGCCATCCATACCAATATTGCACTTCCCGTCAGTGACAAAAGCCATGCCGCAAGCAGAAGGAATACTGCCTGTGTGATTGCAATAATAAAGCTGTCCGTACCACGCCCGAGCGCCTGCAAAAAACCTGTTAATATCTGTGTTGTCGTTGTAAGCAGCAGGGATGCCGCAATGATACGGAGCGCCGGAACACCAATTTCCAGAACGGCATCCGAGGCGTTGAACATGGCAAGCAGAAGTTCCGGCACCGCCAGAAATACTGCCATACCAACAGCGGCAACAATCAGATTTACCACAATGCTCTTTTTCAAGGTTTCCATAATCCGCTCTTTATTCCCCGCCCCATAATTATAAGCAATGATGGAAATTCCTGCTGTGCTCATGCCGCCAGAGGGCATAATTACAAAGCTCTGCAAACGGATATAAATGACATAAATTCCGGGAGCCAACGCCGAAAGCGAAAGCAAAATATTGTTCATGCCAAAAGCAATCACGGAAATCAGGCATTGTGAAAGTGCAACAGGTATTCCGACTTTCAGAATTTCAGCAATGATACCTCCGTTTGGCAAGAATCCCACACCGGTAAACCGCACTTCTTTGTTAAATTTCAGGTTTAGGAATAATCCTACCAGAGCGGCAACTGCCTGTGCAATCACCGTTGCATAAGCAGCACCTGCAATGCCAAGAGCCGGAATCCCAAACCAGCCGAAAATCATAACCGGATCAAGAACAATATTTACAACCGCACCCGTCAGCATGGGAATCATGGTAAGGTTTGCTTTTCCGGTAGCCGACAGAAGCCTTTCCATAATGACCTGATGCAGAGCCGCAAATGATACAATGCTGATAATCCGACTGTAAGAAATACTCATATCAAGTACTTCTGTAATATCCGTCTGTAATCTATAGAACGGCTCCATTGCAAACAGCCCCATTATCACGAAAACAACCGACACAATCCAAATCAGTACAAAGCCATTTCCTGCTGCCCTGTTTACACCCTGCTCGTCTTTCTCTCCTAACTTCTTTGATAAAATGGAATTGACACCTACTCCGATGCCAATACCGACACCAAGCACCAGATACTGTACCGGCATACAGAGGGAAATCGCCGTAAGCGCCGTATCTCCAAGCTGTGCCACATACATACTGTCTACCAGACCATACAGCACCTGCACGAACATGGAAAAAATCAGCGGAAGGGACATTTTTCTTAAAAGTTTTCCTACCGGGAGCGTCCCCATTTCATTCTCCTGCAGGACTACCGTTTCTGCATTTTTGCTCATAATTGTTTCCTCCTTAATGAATCCGGTAATTGCCAAACATACGGGCAAGCTCTGGGCTGTCATGTTCAAAAAATAATTCCCTGCCGCCCTCCATTTTCTGGATTGCAGTCATATCATCCTTTGTCAGCCGGAAATCCCACACATCATAATTTTCTCTGATACGGGAAGGCTTCGAGGATTTCGGAACCACCGCAACACCACGCTCTATGTTCCATCTTAAAATAACCTGCGCCGGAGTTTTTCCGTATTTCTGCCCTATGGCGGTCAGCACCTTATCCCGGAAAATATTATTACGCCCCTCCGCAAACGGTGCCCACCCCTCCGGCTGGACACCGAGGTTTTTCATTTCCTGCACCGCTTTTTCCTGACTGTAAAAAGGGTGTATTTCCACTTGATTCACATGAGGCGTGATCCGGTTGTGCATGGATAAATCCACAAGCCTGCCGCTGTTTAAGTTTGATACACCGATTGCTCGAACCTTTCCCTCCTCATAAAGTTTTTCCATTGTCCTCCATGCGCCGTAAATATCGCCAAGCGGCTGGTGGATCAGAAACAGGTCTACATATTCAAGGCCGAGATTTCTAAGGGACTGTTCATAAGCTGCCTTTGCGTGCCTTTCGTCTGCGTCCTGCACCCAAAGTTTTGTGGTGATAAACAGCTTTTCTCTATCTATCCCGCTATCCCTGATTCCTTTACCCACCGCAGCCTCATTCCCATAAATTGCTGCCGTGTCAATCATCCGATATCCTACGTCCACTGCTTCACAGATTGCCCGGACACATTCATTCTCGTGCATATGCATCACACCTAAACCAATTATTGGCATCTGTATTCCATTGCTTAAAACAGTAAACTCCTCTGTTTCTGATTTATTTTCTTTCTTTGGAAAAGGTTTCTCGAAAAAATTTCTCAAGAGTTTCACCTCCTTGACTTTTTTCTGTAATTGTGTTATTCTCTTTTTGCGCAACTCGGGTTGCTTATTTCCTATAACAGCATTATATCTTTTCCAAGAATCAAAACAACGGGCAGTATTTCTAAAATAGTGGAATATGCCACGCTTTCTGCAAAAAGGTTACATAACACAAAATAGGAGGTAAAATTATGCTATTAGATGGCACAGAAGATTTAAGGATACAAAAAACAATAGAAGCTATTCAAAATACCTTTGAAAAAATGATCTGTGAAATGGACTATGAGAAGATTACTGTTAAGGAACTTTGTGAGAGAGCACGGATAAACAAAAAAACCTTTTATCGTTACTATGATGTATTAGATGATCTGCTTGCAGAATTACAAAACATGATGACACAGGAGTACCTTGAACGAATCGCCAACTATCGGATACCAGAAGAATTGGATAAGATAAACCGGGAATTTTTTCTTTATTCTGTTGAAAAAGGAATGGTCTATGAAAAAATTACCTGTAGCGGAAGTTACAACTATATCCGAAACACAATGGTAAATAATGTAATGCGTTCTACATGGGGAGAATCCACATGGCTGCAATTATTAGATACTTCCAAACAAAATATCCTATTAGGGTTTGTGCAAAGTGCAAGTGTAGAAATGTACCGCAGATGGGTAACTGATGGCAAAAAAATTCCTTTGGAAGAAATCATTGAAATTTCAAATCAGCTCTTATGTGCTGGCGTAAATGGATTTGTCGAAAAAAATATGCCACTTTAACTAATAAAACGCTCTCCTGTTGGCATTACCCCTGTTTAACCTTGAATTATATTACAGTATTCTGAAAACCAAAAGTCTTGAAGTTTAGTTTCTTTACCTCAAGACTTCCGAAAATCGGAATTCTTGAAGTCCAATTTCTGAACTTCTGCAATTCCGAAAACCGGAATGTAACAATACTGATATTAACTATACTGAGTATAATCATACTGAATCAATCATATCAATCCTATCTTAAATCCTTCCCCTGCATCGTGGAAATGTGCCCACAATGCCTGAATCCCACTCATTCCCATCTATCCTGCATAAAATGATATTCTCTACACCTGTGAACCGCCTACAAAGTTTTTGACATAAATAATATTCGGCTTTCCCAATCCCTGCCTTACGCTTTCGATTAATCCTATCCCTTTTTCACTGTCCAGCTCCTTCATCAGCTTCACAGCCTTGTCATTGGCACAATGAAATCTATCTTTTACTTCATCAACTGTGAAATATATGTATGCTCTTCCACGCTTATCAATCCACCCATTTTTCTGTGACAGTTCCATGCGGTCAATCATCATTCCATAAAGCAGCTTTGCCCCGATTGACAACGTATCAAACTGACTTTCCGTAAATAACTGCTTTGGTATGCGGTAAAAGGCATACTGGCTGCTCTGTTTCCCATAAAAATATTCAAAATCCATTACTTGGCTCTCCTTTCCCTCATTAAGTGGCTTTTTGTCTATTCTCATTATTTGGCATGGAATTCTCCCTCTTTCCTTTTTCTTTTGCTTTTTGCACGATAATAAACGGGGATTTCGGGGATAAAATGCCTTGCATAAGACACTCTCTGTCCATGCCATACAAACAAGTCATTGTCAGATGAAATAATCTTTAACTTTACACATCAACTATCGGCAGAATTTATCTTTGCCATTCTCTGCCTTGCCAGTTCCCTCTGTTCATCACTTACCGTTCTTGGCTTATGATAAGTAATATATGATTTTGGCATGAAATAGGTCTTATCAATCTCCGTCTGACTTAGTATCTTATAGCTTTCAGGATAATCCGCCACAAGCCGATCCAGCCTGCGCATCACTGACTTATTCCTTGTGTAGACAGTTGCCGTCTGTTCTCCAGAGTTGTAATTTACCACAGTTTCCATTTCATACTTTGTTAAATTTGTCATAATCTGATATTCTCCTTTTCCCATATCAAAAAAGGACTGCATCTTGCAATCCCTTTTCCAGTGTGTTCCTGCCCTGTATTTTGTTTGATGTACCTATAACTGGCACGCTATATCGATTGCCATTACCGTCTCCCCAAACGTGGACGCCCAGCTGTCAAAATGCCCCAGGCCAAGCCTCTGCAAGGTGCCATACTGGAGATAGCGCATATTCGTGTAAAGCTCTGTCATGCTGTTAGAAATCGGGGTCCCCGTAGCAAATGGGATCGCTCATCAAGGTATTGGCATTTCCCAAACATATCCGAGGACTTCTGCGTCTCCGCCTGCGCGATGCCCGCCACGTTGCGCATTTTTGTGTATAAAAAAGGTTTTTGTAAAAATGGCTCTCGTCCACGAAAAGCCTGTCCACGCCGAGCTGCTCAAACGTGACCACGCTGTCCTTGCGCGCCACGTCATTCAGCTTTTCCAGCCTTGCCAGAAGGTTTTTCTTCGTTTTTTCCATCTGCTTGATGGAATAGTGTTCCCCATTGTCGGCTTCCGCCTGCTCTATGGCAAGCGTGATTTCATCAATCTGCCGCTCAATGATGGCTGCCTGCCGCTCAAATGACAGCGGGATCTTCTCAAACTGTGTATGCCCGATGATGACGGCGTCGTAATTGCCCGTCGCTATCCTCGAACAGAACTTCTTCCTCCGGGCAGGCTCAAAATCCTTCTTTGTGGCTGCCAGGATATTTGCGCCCGGATAGAGCCGCAGGAACTCGCCGAATACTTCCTGCACTCGCTTACCTGCTCGTCCCTGCTCTCATAATCATCAACGCTTGGCATTCCGTCCGTGTAAAGGTTAAATGCCAGTCTGACAACCTTTACACTGCCGCTGGTCTGCCAGCCCTGATGCAGACATTCTGGCTTGATGTACCCGGACTTAATATCATAAATCTGGCTGAAATGATTTCTTGTGTCCTCTGAAATACTGAGAATGTAGATCAAAGCCTTGTGATAGCAGTCCTGATACCTCGCCTGTTGCAATTTTTCATAATAAAATTTCTCATGTTCCTCGTTGTAAAAAACCATGTGTGTGTTGTCGGCGCTCTGCGCCCCTGCTCTTAACGCTGTGTTGTTCATCATTTCTACCTCCAATTTTATTTTTTGACCATAACAAAAGGACACTCCCAAATTCTCACTTGGAAAGTGTCCTTGAAGTACAAAATATTAAAATTAGATGTCGCACAAAACGTATTATCAAGTATTATTCCGCATTATGCGTTGCAAATTTGTAGTAAATCGCAACTCAAAATCGCTGAAACCCTTGATTTTACTGGTCTTTTCCGCCAAGCGTTTTCATTGTCGGGAATAACAGTTCAGCTCAAGTATTATCACTTATTATTCCGTATTTAAGAGATTTTCGTTAATTCTTAAAAACGTATTATCAAGTATTATTCCCTATTGTAAAAAACAAATTTGTTGTAGATTTGTTGTATTTTCACATTTTTGTTGTATTTACAGTTCTCTAAGCCGCAAGGACTCTTTCCTAAAATACATCAAGTTTTTGTGATAAGTTTCTAATTGCTTCTTTTTTCTTCAAATCAGTGACTTCTGCATAAATATCCATTGTTGTTTCAATGTTCGCATGACCCATCACTGCTTGGATTACTTTTATGTTTGTCTCATTCTCGCAGAACCTGGTACAAAAGGTATGTCTAAGATGATGACAGGAAAAATGCGGAATGATAACAGGAGGACGTTCTTCTCTTTTAGCCCGTAGGATTTCCTCTGCATTATAGTTTTCCGAAATGCGCCGAATAGCCCTGTTGATTGCCTGCGGATTATGCAGACTGCCAAAACGGTTCGCGAAAATAAAACCCGACATTCCATTAACTTCCATTTTATTACAGATTCCATCTTCTTTTTGCCTTGCAGCTTCTTCCTTAAAGGCGTTATACACCTCGTCCATCATTGGAACATTTCTGATGCCCGCCTCTGTCTTTGGCAGAGATACCTCAAATTCACATTTATATGTATCTTCCCTTCTCGGATAATATGTTACGCTGTGGTTAATACTTATCATGCGTTTCTCATAGTCCAAGTCTTGCCACCGCAACCCGATAATCTCGCCAATCCTGCACCCTGTTCCCAATAAAACGGTAAACAATGGTGTCCATCGGCAATATACAGGATTTTCAGATATGTAATTCATAAATGCTCTCTGCTGTTCGATTGTCAGAGCATGCCTTGCTCCGTGGTGTTTACTCTGTTTCTTCTTAACCTGCGCCATAACTCCATCACTCGGATTTATGCGAATAATGTTATCACGGACTGCCATCTGAAATGTCGGGTGAAGTACCGAATGGACGGTATCAAGCGTATTAACCTGAATCCCTTTTTCCCTTAAAAGATAAAGGTAAAAATGCAGCACATCAGAATATTTTATATCCACAATGAGCTTCTTGCCAAATGTTTCACGAACAAAGTGGTCATAGGTATATGTATAAGTACTATAAGTAGTTGACCTCAGTTCTGTCTTGGTTGAGATATATCTATCAAACACGAAATTCAAATCTGAATTGCCCGCCGCATATACATCCAGTCCATCAAGCTGATCCTTTAGCAGTTCTTTCTCCTTTTTTCTTAATTCCATCAGGTCTTTTGAGTACACATACTTTCTCTTATGCGTAAATGGGTCAGTATATGTGTATATGTACATCAAATCATATTTTCTCTGTGTTTCTCCTTTCCTCAATGCCCTGCCTTTGCTATCTTTTCTTGCCTGTGCCATTCTATGCTCCTTTCCATAAACGGAAAGAGCTTTGTACCCGCATCAGGTTGTCTTTAATACCATTTCGACACCCTTCTGCAATACCTGTGTTATGGTCAGATTATGAGACTGCGCATACTTCTTGATAATTTCATATTCGGCTGGAGTTACCCTCATGGTAATCGTCTTGTCTTTTATTACCTCCACTTTAGGTCTACCCATTTTTGCCATATATGCACCTCCTCTGCATCTGATACCATTATACTTTCCGTATTACGAAAAGTCAAGCATAAATTACAACAACTCTTTAACCATCTATCCTGAATGTTTCAAGATACTTTTCAAATAGTTCACAGTTTACCAAAACAACTTTATCTACCTTATATGTTGCCTTTGCATCTTTGGCTAATTTTTCAAATTTGCTTTGGCTGATACTGTATAATTCTGCGCCTTCTTTATATCTGACAAACTTTTTTCTATTTACTTTTGTATCCATATTTTCTCCTTGTATAATGTATTTAGGTTGTTCAAGGGATACCTATAAACCCTTAGACCTATTTCTTTACATCTCCAGTCTGATAGGAGATAATGGTTTTATTAGATTGAGAGGGTGATCGTTCACTCCTTGAGCGGTTCTGCTCGTACTTGAAAGACTGATCCCTCTCTCTAATAAGCTTTCCACGTATGAGTTGGATGTTGGTTGCCCTATGGCTTCTCTCCGTATTTAGCACAAGGTAGTGGCGCTTATTAGATGAGTGGTCCCCCAATCTGAAATCTTTTTCTTGAGGTGTTCTTATGTTTTTTGTTGGCATTGACATTGGTAAAAATAATCATGTTGCTTCTATGATGGACGATACCGGAAAAGTAGTATTCAAAGCTTTTTCCTTCCCCAACACTTCGGATGGAGGAAATGCCTTGTTTCTCAAACTCGCTTCTTATTCTTTAAATCCCATCGATTTTGAAATCGGTATGGAAGCTACTGGCCACTACTGGCTTTCTGTTTACTCCTTCCTCTTTGAGAAAAGTTTCCTTCTCCATGTTATTAATCCGATCCAGACCGACGGATGGCGCAGGGGAACAGAAATCCGCAGACGAAAAAACGATATCATTGATTCCCTCCTGATTGCTGACCTGATCCGGTATGGACAGTTCATGGAAACCAGGCTTGCAGACGAAGATTTGTTTTCCCTGCGTACCTTGACCCGCTTTCGCACTTATCTTGTGGAATCCATCAGTGATTTAAAACGGAAAGTTGTCTGTGTGCTGGATCAGGTTTTCCCAGAATACCAGTCCATCTTTTCCGACATTTTCGGCAAAACCTCAAAAGAAATCCTCCTCCAGTTTTCTTCGCCGATTGATTTTGAATCGGTTTCATCTGAAACTCTGGCTCAACTGCTGGCTCAGCTCAGCAGACAGAAAGTCGGCGCTGCGAAAGCGGAACAGTTAAAGGCTGCCGCATCCTCTTCTTTTGGCATTACCTTTGCCAAAAACAGCTTCACATTCCAGCTCAAAACACTGATTGAGCAAATTTCTTTTATCGAAAAGCAGGTAAAAGAAACAGAAACGGAAATTTCCGGCATCATGGGAAAACTGGAATCCCCCATTACCACCATTACTGGAATTGGCAGTGTCACAGGAGCGGCCATCCTAAGCGAGATTGGCGACATCTCCAAATTTGACAGCCCCAGAAAACTGGTGGCTTTTGCCGGTTTGGATGCTACTGTCACTCAATCCGGTGAATTTGAAGCAGCCCACAATGTAATGAGCAAACGTGGATCACCTTATCTGCGGAAAGCCATTTTTCAGTCCGCCCTGATTGCTTCCTTTAAAGACCCC
>CAJTCL010000019.1:52864-80582 GCA_910575005.1 Lachnospiraceae bacterium
TATTAAGTGTCTATTACCAGAAAAAGAAGGCGGAAGGCAAACATCATCTGACCTGTGTTGGAGCTGTTGCCAGAAAAATGTGCAACATCATTTATGCCGTCCTCAAAAGCAATCAGCCTTACGTTCCAAAAGCATAAATCCTTTTCACTCACGTCGGCCTGCCTGACAACAGGCTTTATTGTCATGCTCTTTTTTCTATAAAATTTCTTTTGAATTTTTTCAATTATCTACTTGACTTTTAATAGTTGGTCTTTCTGTTGCACAGAAAAAATACCGCCCTGCATTACTTACAGAACGGTATTTACAAAACAAAAAAGGTGTATGATATTGATTTTCTCTATACCATACACCTAAAGTTACTGTTACTATGAAATTTTTACATCTAAACCAGCCTTAACAACTGCACCAGCTCATGCGGTTCGGATTCTTTTGATATGGTCTGCCTTGTATCAAACTGCTTAAAACCATAATTTTCGTAAAAGGAAAGCAGCTTTGCATTGTTCTCCGCTTCTACAAACGCCACCATGCCGCCCGCCTGATACTGCAATGACTGTACCTGCCGGATTGCCGTTTCAAGCAGTTCTTTTCCGGTTATCCTGCCCTTTGCCCTGTCATTAAAATTTTTCCCAAGCTGTGCAATAAGGTATGCCGCAAGATTATAGGTCTGCTCCCCTTTGTCTATCTCACTGAACCTTGCAAGTTTGCGCTTTACCGTGTTGCTGAACGGTTCCGCCTTTACCACAAGCGGTTTTATCGTGATAGAAAAATATCCCAATAACTCCGCATCTTCCAGCGATAACACTAAATATGTAACTGCCTGATGTTTTTTTGCAAATTCGATTGACTGCTGTTTTAAAAAGCGCTCAACATCCGGATTTAACGGACAGGAAAACTCGGAAAGGAACTGCAACAGCTTATCCTCCCCGAGCCGCCCGTCATCATTCTCCAAATACTCACGAATGTTCAGCACGATAAAATTATTCGCCTGCTGCATCCGTTTTCTTCCTTTTCTCCATGAATTTTACTATTTCATCCGCCCCCTGCAGGTAAGTCACATTAATCGGAACACGAGGTGTCCTGTCGTTGGCAGACGCTTCAATCGCATCGGCAAACATCTCCACCTGCTTTTGACCTGATATAACAAAATTCTTCGTAATACTTGAAGTTGCCATAAAAACACACCTCCTTTTTCAGTATGGCTCTTTTTCTAAGCGCCTACTCTTATGAGCGCAAGTTTTACTTCCCTACTCATATTTTACGATTTTACCGACTGTTTTGCAATCGAATTTTTGTGAATTTTATATAACCGCCTCTTTTCCCTTTGTTTTATCCATTCCGGTGTTTTCCACACCTGCCACCTGCGCCTTGTATGCCGCCAGTTTCTCCTTTAACGATGCCTTTGCAGGCTTGTCAGCGGTTCCGGCTACCAGTCTTAACCCGTGGGGACTGCCATTTTCCGCTGCGGGATTATGACGGGCATTTTCCACCGGATAAGGCTGTGGCATATCCACTGCCTGCTCCTGCCTTTGGTCATCGTTTCCTGAAGTATTCGTTTCCGGCTGCTCCGCCTTTTGGTCATGGTGTCCTAACGTATCCCTTTCCGGCTGCTCTGATGTATCGTTCTCAACCTGTGCTTCATTGCCTGTTTCGTCCATGTTCAGCAGGGCATTGAGGGCGGAAAGGCGGTCTAACTTCTCCTTTAGCTCGGTTTCCCGTGCAAAATGTTTTGTAACCTCCGCCTTTGCCGTTTCAAGCTGACGCTCCACATTTTCCAGTTTTACTTTTGCATTGTCGAGTTCCTTTGGCATGGATTCCAGCACATGGTTGATACGGGTAATATTCCCGAACGGGTCTGCACCGACTTCAAGGTTATGGGAAAGCTGCCCTTTTAAGTTCATTACAAATTTATGGTTTAAGCTGTCAAAAGAAACCGCCATCTTAAAGCCTGCATATTCTCCTATGGTAACAGAGGCGTTGGCGCTTTTTACCTCTTTGCACATCTCCACCAGCGCTGTCCCTGCTTCTTTTTTATCCGTGTAGAGCTTATTTCCTACTTTCATGGAAAACTGCTCTTTATCTTTTGGAAGATTTGCCCTTGCGGTCTGAATATCCGCCTCCATGCCGCCGATGCGCTCTTTTAAAACAGCGATCTGCTGCGGGTAATGCTGTGTGATATTATCTTCAAGACGGTATATCTGACTGGTATGGTTGGCTTTCATCAGCTTTAGCTTTGACACCTGCACGTCCAAATCCATTTTTTCACGGATATATGGGTTGCCCGTGGCTAGGGCTTTTACCTCCGCGTAAGTGAGCGCCGCCTCGTCCACATCCTCACAGCTCCGCACGGGTGATTTACTCGTCATAATCTGCCCGATGAATTTCTGCTTGTTTTCGATCAACTGCCATGAATAACTGTCGAATGTACTTTCGGTTACATACCGAAAAATCTTTACCTTGTCATTCATGTTGCCCTGCCTTAAAATACGACCTTCCTGCTGTTCGATGTCGGACGGACGCCACGGCACATCAAGATGATGTAAGGCAATCAGCCGATCCTGCACGTTGGTTCCAGCTCCCATTTTCTGCGTCGAACCCAATAAAAAACGAACCTGTCCGCTTCTGACTTTCCCGAACAGCTCCGCTTTCCTTTGCTCTGTATTTGCGTCATGTATAAAAGCTATTTCCTCCGGTGGGACACCCTTATCAATCAGTTTGCTGCGAATGTCCTCATAAACATTAAATGTACCATCTCCTTTCGGTGTTGATAAGTCGCAAAAGATGAGCTGCGCCGACTTCTATTCCTTTGTCTGCTCCCAAATCTCAAACGCCTTGTTTACACAGACGCTTGCTTTTGAACTTTCGTTGTCGGGGAGCATATCGTTGATTAGCCGTTGGTCTAATGCCAGTTTCCTGCCGTCATTTGTAATCCGCAGCATATTATCCACCGCTGCGTCCACTTTCCGGTTGCGGACTTCCTCGGCGCGTTCCGCAAGCGAAGCCACCATATCCTGCTGATGTTCGCTCGGCTTTAGCACAACATTTTCATACTCTGCCTCCGGCACGGGCAGTTTTAGCATATCCGGTGTCTGAATATCTGCGCTCTCCTTAAATAATGCAATCAGCTCCGGCAGGTTGAAAAACTTTGCGAACCTTGTTTTTGCCCTGTATCCGGTTCCCTCCGGGGCTAATTCTATTGCGTTACAGTTATAGGTACTTTAGTCGATTTGACCTACGAATTTGTAATAGACAGTCAACTTCTGCTCTTTCTCTCCGTTGACCATAACTGGATTGTGTACTTCTATCTTTTCTATCAGCGTGTTCAATACCGTTGCTGTCAGTTTCTTCATGCCTACGCACTGTGCAAGGCTCTCTGTAAACTGCTCCGCATTGGTAACAGCGGCAGATTTCGCTTTATGCTGTCTTTCCAGTTCCAACAGCTTTTCCTCATTTGCATCCTGTTCCTGCTCATAATGCGCCGACATCATGGTGAATTTCTTTTCCGACAGCTTACCGCCGGAATAATCCTCATACAGCCGGATATACATCTGGTCAAGTTCAGCGTTCCTCTTTTTGAGTTTCTCAATCTCCGCCCTTACTTTTTCCGACCGTTCTGCGTTGCTTTCATTCATGCTTAGAAGTACGTTGTTTATGAATTTTTCTTTGTCTTTCATTGCTTTTACTGCGTGCCTGTCAATATCCGCTTTTATAGCGTTTTCAATATCCCCTGCGCTAATCCGGTGTGCGGTGCAGAAATTCGCTCCCTTTTTACGGTAAGTGGTGCATTGGTAATAAGTCTTGTCCAATAAATCCCTGTCAGGATTGCGGTTGTCCGTATGTATCAAAAGCGTCTGCCCACAATCAGGGCATTTCAGAAGCCCTCTGAAAATATTCTCGTAACCGGATGTGCATGGCTTGACTTTTGTGTGCCTGTCAATAATGTCATTTGCCGTCTGCCATACCTCTTTGGTGACAACCGCCTCATGCACATCTTCCAAGACTTCCCTGTCAACCCGCCGGATATATCCCCTGCCCCTGCATTTGAATGTCGGCTTTGAAGTGCTATGCACATACATACCGCCTTTGTACACGGGATTGCGGATAATCCTTGTAATAACCTCCTGTTTCCAGTCATACCAGTAATCCTCGCTGCCCGAATCATGCTGGGAGAAAAACTCCTGCTTGTAATAGCTCGGTTTTGGGATTTTCCTCTCATACAGCACCTTGCCGATACGGTTTGTTCCATACCCCTGCAGGGCAAGGCTGTATATCAGCCTGACAGTGGGCGCAGTCGCTTCATCGACAATCAAATGGTTTTTGTCCTGCGGGTCTTTCATGTAGCCGAATGGTGCAGTCGTTCCCATGAATTTCCCTTCCAACGCCCGTATATGCTTACCGCTCTTGACCTTTTTGGAAATATCTCTCGAATAAAATTCATTCAGGATATTTTTGAAAGGCGTGATGTCAAGCCCTCCGCTCTGTTCGGAATCCACACCGTCATTGACTGCAATATAGCGTACATGGTGCTGCGGGAAAAACACTTCTGTATAATTCCATTAGAGAACATATAGAGAGATACCATATAAAAAGAATGAGTGAGAAGCCTTTGACCTCTCACCCAACATCTCATAGAAAACCAGACTACATCATTATAAAATTTTCCGTAGCTTCTTACGCAAATGAGCCAATCTCGCATAGACAGCCCCAGCCGTCAAATGCACAAACGGGGCAATCTCTTTTATGGAGTAACCCTGCATTTTCAGCAGGACGATTTGTAACGTGCGCCTGTCTACTGTGACTAAGGAAAGGTACAGAGTTTCGCTTTCAATCTCATCCAGTAAATCCATTACCGTCCTTATCTCTGCCTGTTTCTCCCTGCCTGCCATTTCCTCAAGGTATTCCCCGAAGTCGCTTGTCCATCGGTAAAAACGCCTATTGGAATTAAAATCTGCCCTGTCGTCTGTGCGGATTTGCTCGATAACCGCTTCGTCAACGTCGCACTCACGCAAAATCTTTTCCTCGGCTTCTTTCCAGATGCGCCATTTCCTGTCCTCCCGTCCGTGGTTATATGCCATCCTTATTTCCTCCAATCAGAATTGATTGAGAGGGCAGACAAAAGCCCCCTCATTTTCCCAAAGGAAAAAACAAGGGGGCTGAACGCCTTAAATTTTGTTTTCCATTATCTTTCTCAGCTTCGCAAGGATTTTGGCTTTTCGTTTGTTGACAACGCTCTGTGTTATGCCTAACCGCAATCCGACTTCCCGCTCGGAAAGTCCCTCAAAGAAGATTGCGTTTATCAATGCCTGCTCACTGCTTGACAATAAGGGCAAGGCGACTTTCAGCCTGTCCACCATCACCGCACGGACAACGGTTTCCGCAACGTCCACTGTTTCATCAATAATGAAGTCAAGCACATTCCCCTCGCTGTCTGTAAAACCCTCCAGTGACAGCAGGCTGTGATTTGTGTCCAGCTTTTTCAGATAACGCCACCGCTCTTTATCCTTGTAGAAATCGGCGTACTGTTCCCGCATGACTTCAAGCAGGCAGCCCTGTACGGGGATAAACAGCTTGTCCATATAGCTTTGGTCGGTTTGCCTACGGCGGCAGAAATCCTTATAAGACAGTTCCACATAGACATTGTTTTCTTTGATATATACTTTTCTTGGTGCGTATTTCACCGTATTTTCCTCCAATCTGAATTTTTGAAAATGTAAAATCCAGATTGGAAGGGCGGCGAACGACAGCCAACAGCAGAAACAACCCTGCGGCACATTCCGATAAAAAACGACAAAAGAAAAACCGCAAAGGCTCTGTGACCCTTACGGTTATGAGTGATACTAATTCTGTTTAGTGGAGATTCTACTTCTGGTTTCATGGTGAGAAGTAGCGTTGCATAAGCAGGGATTTTTTTAACTGGCTTCCTGCCAATCCCCGATATGCTATATATAAGTCAATTCTGTATTGCATGAACAGATAGATAACTGCCTGAAAAAAGGACATAAAAAAATCCCTCCAAACTTTAAAACAGGTTTGGAGAGTGTCTGTTAAGTCTTTTCGGGCATAGCATAACCGCCCACCAATACACCGTTTTTTTTATTTGGCGGGATGAAAAGAATCCTTTTATTCAGATACAAATTTTTTTAATTCGCTAACAGCAAAATAAAATTTACCTGCCCACTTAATAATGCTTCAGTGGGCAGGTATGCAGCAAAATAATATACTATCTTTTTACGGAACACCGAATAATAAATCTATATAACTTATAAGAAAATAGCGCCTATTTCCTGCACAATCACTTTACATCAAATCAACCGCATTGTTATGCTTCTTTAGTCGCCGATTGTTGCAATATCGTTAGGATTGTAAGACGCCATCCCTTCTCTGTCACCGTCTACAGATTTAGAAACAAGCACACCATTTTTAATATCTTCAAGGGTCTGCTCGTTCTCTGCAACAATTTCATCCGTCATTTCCTGTGTCCACACAACAGTGCCTTCGCTGGTTTCCACAACAGCCTTTTCATCAGCCATCTTCTGCATTTCAGATTTCTCCTGCTCTGCCCATGCCTTATACTCATCGTAAGTCCACCATTCAATAGCTGAAACAGGGTTCTCTTTCTCATAATCAGATTCAGACACCCATGTTTCCCCATTGTTTTCACTGCACCAGATGTTGCCGTTGTCATCTGTGTATGACATTACGCCATCTGATTCAGCATCAACGATAGTTTCTACACTTTTGGCATTTGCCGCAACCACGCTTACCACACTGCCCCCTACAAGGGCTGTTACAGCAAGCGCTCCCATCCATTTTGCTTTAAACATTTTTCTACCTCGCTTTCATTAAAAATAGTCGCTCCATTGGAACGACTACATTTTACTAAGACTATTTGGATTCTTGTTGGAATTTATATGGATTTCTTGTGGATTTTCGACGCTGTAAGGCAAAACTGGAATTTTACGCCATTATCCGTATTACAGATTCCATAGGAAGCTTCATGGTTTTCTAATAATGTCTTTATAATATACATACCCAATCCGTTTCCCCCATTCTCTCTGCTTCGTGAAGCATCAACACGGTAAAATGGCTCAAACAGATGGGGCAGTGAATCATTTGGAATGGTAACGCCTGTATTTTCTATTTCAAATTTTATGTCTGCATTTCGGTCTTGTGACATAGATATGGCTATACTCTCCTTAACAGGTGAATATTTAACGGCATTTTCTATAAGGTTTTTAATTACACGCTCCATCATGCCACTGTCAAACCAACAGATAGCCCTATCTGGAATATCAACAGATAACTGCTGTCCTTTATCCTCAATCAAACAGGACATCTCCCCAACACTGCACCGAACCAGTTCTGCAAAATCTGACTTTTCAAACACTGGCGCAACTGTTCCATTTTCTACATAAGCAATAAATAAAAGGGACTGTATTAGTTGATTCATCTGTTCCGCTATCGCAATCGAACGCTCTATATATGGTTTTGCATTCTTATAATCTCCAACGCCATCCAGAATCCCATTTAAATGCCCTATCAAAATCGCAATCGGCGTTTTAAGGTCATGGGATGCGGAAGCAAAGAAATTCCGTTGCTTTTGCTCAAGCTCCTTCTCTTTTCTAATCTCACTTTCCAGCTCATGCAATGTCTTTTCAAGATTTCCCGAAAGGGCGTTTAGGCTTTCCGACAAAACGCC
The DNA here is from genome assembly GCA_910575005.1 of Lachnospiraceae bacterium. Lineage (GTDB taxonomy): Bacteria > Bacillota > Clostridia > Lachnospirales > Lachnospiraceae > Petralouisia. The sequence goes on from CAJTCL010000019.1 coordinate 60,561, forward strand.
TACCTCGTCATTCCTTTTCAAATCACTTTTCATACTAAAATCAAGCCCTGCCATCCGCTCTGACACTTTGCTTATTTCTATAATTGGATTTGTTATATAATGTGAATAAAAAAGGGAACATAAGATAGACAATATAAAAATCCCTGTCAATATAATGGGCAGGGTTTCTTGTATTGCGGACGCTGCCTGATTTATTGGTGAAGATTTTCCATGCACTTCTAAAATATACCTTTCGCCCGTGTTTTGTATTGTAAACGGAAACATGATTCCCGATAATAGTTCATCCTCTATAGCCTGGCTGTTTTCATCTTCATCTTTCATAACTGCCACTGTATCATTTGACATATCTATCTTACTAACCGTTTCTGGATAAATCAGATATCCATATTGGTCATTGATGGAAACCAGCGCATCCATTTCCAGCGAAAAGGAATCCACTAATGCATAGCAATCTTCAAGATTGGTACATTCCCCTAACTCTTGGACAAAACCTTTGGCTTCGTTTTGCAAATGCTCTGATAATTGGCTGCCATAGGTTTCTGGAATGTACTTTGCCATGCACAAAACGGAAATGCTGCAAGCTGCAACCAACAGAACCATTGTTATTAAAAATATTTTCACTGTAAGGCTTGATTTATTTTTCCTCATCAATCCGATACCCCACTCCCCTTATTGTTTTGATATAACTGCCACTCAATTTCTTTCTTAGGTTTTTCAGATGGCTGTCCACAATCCGTTCCTCCACATAAGCGTCAATCCCCCATATCCTGTCTAACAGCATTTGCCGAGTGAATACCTTGCCCTTGTTTTCAAGCATAATTTTCAGCAATTCAAATTCTTTTTGTGTCAAAACAACCTCCGTTCCATCACAAAACACATGATGACCAGTCAAATCCATTTTCAAATTTTTGTATATCAATTGCTCCCCTTCATCCGAAGCACGTCTGCGCCGCAAGATAGCTTCCATTTTACAAAGCAATATTTTAGCCGAAAATGGCTTTGGAATATAATCGTCAATTTTTCCTGCATATCCCTTTAACTGGTTTTTTTCATCTGCCAATGCCGTAAGCATAATGATTGGGACATCTGACTTGCTCCGTATCACTTCGCAAACACCAAACCCGTCAATTTTAGGAAGCATGATGTCCAAAATCACCAAACTTATTTTTTCGTTAAACCGTGCAATTCCCTCTACGCCATCTGCCGCAAAAACCAACTGATACCCCGCATCTTCCAGATAGTTTTTCAATATTGACTGAATATCAAAATCATCCTCAACAATTAATATTTTCTCGTTCATAACCATACACCTCACAAGACATATATTCTTCTCAATTTTAGCACTCAAAAATGGAGATTACATGAATTTTTCAATATTTCTTCATTTTCCTTTTGTATCTCTCTACATAGAGTTTGACAATAAGTATATTATCTTTTCGTCTGTATTCCTATTTTATAAAAACGACAGAGATTTTACCCCCTGCCGCCATGTTGCCTATGCGTATATAATTTCCTCGTTCACTATCTCCCTCGCACACGCTCTTACATTATTCATTCTTTTTGTCCATTCTAAGGCGTTTTCTTCCTTTAGGCGTTCCGTTATGCCTTGTGTCTGTTTCATGCCCTCTATGAGCCGATAGAAGCGTTCCTGCGCCTGCCTGTCGATGTCGGCAAGATAGGCGTTCAGACTGCCGCTTGTAAGAAGATTGATGTATGTAACCTTACAGTGCTGCTTCAGATAGTCCAGATGCTGCCGCCCGAATAAACCAATCGTCTGTTCTTTTTCGGGCGGTAATGCAAGGCAGGGAACAAGGTAATCCCCCTGTCGCTCAAATTTGCCGCCGATTTTTTCAAAGAATGTTTTCTCCATTGTGTGTACCTCCGCTACCATAGTTTATTTTGCCATTGCTGTTTTTCGTGGGCAGTCCCTCTTTTTACGGGGCTTCCGAATCATCTTCGTCTTAACTGTCTGCTCCCCTATGTAACCGCCGAAGCGGTAACAGATTTTGACGGTCTGCTGCATCCCGTCCTCTGTTTCCGTTCGGTCAGACACCTCAATCCGCTCTACTAAAAGATTAAGGTTCTCGGCGGTCAGTTCCGTTATCCCCACATACCCTGCCATCAGTTCTGCCCACTGCACCGCATTATTCTTGCTGTCCTTAACTTCCTGCAACGCATCTTCAAGCGTTGCTATCTGCTCCAATAGTTTCCCCTGTTCGGTCTGGTACTTATCAATCAATCGGGTGAAATTTTCATTGAAAATACGCCCTGCAAGGGAATCTTCATACAGACGGTCAAACAATCTCGTCACTTCATCGTAGCGTTTCCTCGCCTGTTTCAGCTTCGTTTCGTTGTTTTTACCCCTGTTCCCCTCCGCCTTGGCGTTCATCTTGACTGCCAGAGCCACCGCTTTCTCCCTGTCTTCAAAAGCAAGGCGGGCATGGTACTGGATGTCGGCAAGCACGGCATTATATAAATCCTCGTAGTAAATGCGGTGGTCTGTGCAGGCTTTCGTGTTGTGGGCGTATGTGGTGCAGACGTAGATACGGTGCCTGTCCCTGCCCCAGTACCGCAGGGCAAGGGCTTTCCCGCAAGCGCCGCACTTCACAAGCCCAGAGAAAACCGACACAAAATTATTTGTCGTGTCACGCTTCCTGCTCAGAATCTTTGCGTTCGCCCCGTCAAAGATTTCCTGCGAAACCAATGGTTCGTGGGTGTTGTCCGTCCGTATCCATTCTTCCTCTGGCAGCTTCTTATATTTACCAAGTTTAAAAATGGCTTCCGTCTTGCACATCACGGAATGACCAAGATACACGGGGTTGCCTATCATGTTTCGGATGATGGTGTGCGACCATTCATACTGGTTCTGGGGGTTTTTGAAGCGTTCGGGGTAATTCTTCTCCCCGCGGGTATGCTGCCACCATGAGGGGCAGGGCACTTTTTCATCCCGAAAAATACTTGCTATCTTGTGCGCCCCCATGCCCGCATTTGCAAGCTCAAAAATCCGTCTGACAATCCATGCCGTTTCCCCATCGACTACCAGCTTATTGTGGTTGTCGGACGATTTGCGGTATCCGAACGGCGCATAGGAGCAGCGGTAAAGCCCCGCTTTCGCCCTCGCCCGAATGGAAGAACGGATTTTCCGTGAATTGTCCCTGCTGTAAAATTCGTTCATCACGTTCTTCAATGCGGCAATGTCATTATTCTTGTTGGCGGTGTCCACGCAGTCATTGACGGCGATATACCTCACGTTTTTCATCGGGAAATAAATCTCCGTGAAATGCCCAACCTTCAGATGGTCACGCCCCAGACGTGACAAGTCCTTTGTGATTACTACGTCAATTTTCCCCGCTTCAATGTCATCCAGCATACGGTTGAAGTCTGGTCTGTCGAAATTCAAACCGCTCCAACCGTCATCCACATAGGTTTCAACGACTAAAAACCCATGCTCCCTAGCGTACTGTGTCAGCATCGCTTTTTGCGTTTTTATGCTTTCGCTGTCCCCCTGCGCCATGTCGTCCTTTGACAGCCTACAGTACAATGCGGTTCTTAAAATACCCATTCCATCCATCCCCTTTCTTCATTTTCTGTCCCCATTGTATTCTGTATCTTTTATTATCTCAAAGGTGCGGGGAGAGGATTTTCCCCTCCGCACCTCGTTTACAAGCAGGGAAATAAATGCTTCCCTCATAACCCTGCCGCCCAGATAGACAGGCAGAACCTCTATTTTCGGGCGTGTAGCTGTTTTTGCCATAGGCATATATCCTCCCTTAAATCTGGAAAAGGGGCATAGGAAAACGTCCCTAATCCAAATAAAAACATTTATTTTCCAGTTCTTCTTTCAATGCTGCAAAGAGATTTTTCTTTCCTTTCATTGTGACGACCATGCCGCATTTACCAACCGAAAACAAAATATCAACGGCTGTTCTTGTTCCCCTTTCTTCAAAAAGGACAGCTCCACCGCAGGCGTGGGGGCGATTTTCACCCGTTTCCCATCTGTAAAATCGGCGGCATCAGTTCCATTAATCGAAAAAAAGGCTGTACGGTTGTTTTGCCAATACCAAAGCCCTGCGCTACAATATCATCTGTCTGTAACTTCGTCCCAAGTTGGGACGAGGTTAAATCCGTGCGGAAGCTCTGCCGCTTCATCACTTCCAGTTTCATCTTGCAGGAAAAGGCACACTCTGATGACAGAATACTGCTATCTATTCTTTCAGTGCTGGCAGGGGCAGTCTTTCCCGACGGCATGACAGCTATGACAGGTATGACGGGTATTTTGGGATGCCCCGCCGCTGTCATCCCTTACGGGAGAACACCCTATAAACACAAATGCAGGCATGGCGTTTCCTCGCCCTTCTTCGGCTCGTAAACCCATCCCTGCGGTCAGAAAAATCCCCCGATTTTTCCGACTGCGTTTACAGGGTGTAACACACTACACTTTGCTTCGCAAAGTCGTGTGCCAGATGTTCCCTCTGGACTCCCTTATGGCAGGGCTTACGCCCTGCTTATCCTACGCTTTACGCTTCGGATGGAAGGACAGCGGCGTTGCCCATGTCAGCATGAGGAGGCATCCCAAAACTGCCGTCATACCCGTCATGGCTGTCATGCTCCCCGCCGCATCTTGCAAGGATAATTTTCCTGCCGTTATATTTTCTCTGGTAATCGTACTGGATGCCGTTCTGATAAAGGAACGTGGAACGGTACTGGTTGAGCCATTTTGTGATAACGGTGGACAATTCCCCGTTTTCCCCCATGACCTCCAGAAGTTCCGTAGCCGTGCCAGACCATTTTGTCCTGTCCTGCATGAACGACACCACCCGAAAAAGGACAGGGGGAATCTCTGCCGCCGCAAGCTGCTCCTGTGTCTGCCGCTTTACCAGCCCCCAACTGCAATCACGGAAACGGAGCGTGAACTCCTGGTAAGGCGTGTCCCTGCCAGTGACAAACAGCTTTGCGGTATCGGATGCACGGCTCTCCTTTTCCAGTACAAAGGTAGCATCCGCACTCCCTGTCAAGCCTGTCGTGCCAGACACCTTGTTGAACACATCGCTGTCGTTCTGCTTGCGGATATGGTGTACGACCACCACCGAGAGGGAATGCCTGTCGGCAAAATCCTTTAGCAGCGATATATCCCCGTAATCGTTTGCGTAGGCGTTGTCTTTGGAAGCGGTACGGATTTTTTGCAGCGTGTCAATGACAATCAGCCTGCTTTGTGGATATTCTTTGAGGTACTCCTCAAGCTGCACGATAAGACCGTCTGATAATTTGCAGCTCGCCACGGCAAAATGGAGCCGCCCGCTTGCTTCATCCGTCAAACGGAACAGCCTGTCCTGTATGCGGCAGAAAGTGTCCTCCAAACATAGATAAAGCACATCCCCCTCCAATGTCGGCATATCCCATAAGGGGATTCCCTGTGACACGCAAAGGCAGAGCTTCAGCATGAGCCAGCTCTTGCCGATTTTCTGTGAGCCGCAGAACAGCGACAAGCCCGTGGGGATAAGACCGTCCACCACAAAGGACGGCTTCTCAAGCGGCTCATAAAGGAGCGTATCAGCATCCACCGTCTGTAACTGCTGCATAGAACCCCTCCCTCCGTGTTGGTTTTGTTTTGTTGCACATAGGCGTTGCCCTCCTTGAATTTATTTACCCTTGCCAGAAAGCAAGGGTATGTAACGCAGCCATTCCATACAGTTCCACACCCTTTAAGGGTGGCGTTTTCTCCGTCTGTGCCATGCACGGATTAAGCAGGGGGCAGGCTCATATCGTGGCTTTGCTGTCCCCTGCGGCGGGTATCCCTCTGGCGGCTGCTGTGAAGTTTTCAAGGAGCGATAATGTATGGAATCGTTTTGTGGAAATAAAAAAGGGCGGAAGGATTTGACCTCTCACCCAATAGCCACTAAGAGGACGCGATTTTAGACATGGTATTCTGATTTTTTGAAAAAATATAAGCACTCATCACTAACCGAAAGAAAAGGTTAGTGATGAGTGCTTCAAAGATGGATATTCAATTTGAATTAAAATTCTACTATCTATTTTCGGAAATTCAATCTCAAAACAACTTTTATATACAAAAAATCAGAGCAAAAAATGTGTTGCAAAAATAAGATGAATATGTTATGATAGAATATCAAATAGATATTTTATTTAACCAAAGATGGGTGACACACCATAAATAGATTTTTTTAAGGATGTGATTATATGACTCACTTTAGTATAGGTGAAGCTTGTATAAGTTCTGTTTGTATCAAAGAAAGTGGATTTATGGATTACAGATTTACAGCTTATAAAGCTGCTGAAGAGCTTGGCTTTAAAGTAATAAGGAATCCAGAAAACACAGGTATTACCCAAAATAGTTTTAGCAATATTTTAAGACAAAATTCTCCTATTTTTATACTTTTAGTAGGTGATGAAGATTCCAAAATAGTTGAAGATGAATGTAAACTGGCTTTTGAACGTGGTCTTCCAATTTTTGCTTTTCTGAAGGTTAAACACAATAATGATATTGAATCAAATATAAATGATAAAGAAAAAGAAGTTTTTGTAGATGAAGAAAAATACATTTCCAACAAAACTAGAAAAATAATGGAAAAAATTTCTCAAAGCACATATAATAATGATTGTGCACTCTTTTCTTCGTGTGAAGAACTTTATTATGCGATACAATTTAGATTAAACAATTATATTGAACAAAGAATTAGATTAAGCCCTAAAATTGAATATAATAAAGGCTCAACGTACTATTATGCCTATGAGCAAATACTTGCTGCAAAAAAAAGAATAATTTTATCACAAAAAACTTCTCTTTTGATATTAGGTCCTAGAAAGGGAAATACTTATGAACATAGAACTTATGACGCACTATTTGATTGGCTTACAAAGAACTGGCTTACCAAAAGAAATAGCAAAAATAACAATAACAATTTGCAATTCATGCATTTGTTTTGCCGTACCAATACAATAAAAGAAGCAAAAGAGGGAAAAAATGAAAATATATACGACATTTCAGCTGCCAAATCTCGTTTATGTGAATTATTAAAAAAAGTACGCGATAAGGATTGTCAGACAGAAGACCCGAATTTCTGCTTTCGATTTATTGATGAACATTCTGAAAATGTTGCACACTTGATGACAGACACTGGATTTCAGCTTGTTCTTCCTATTGCAGGCAATATTTTCAATGTTGTTCTTCCGTATTATTTTACACCTGAAGAACAGCTTATGAAAATCATAACCCATCTTCATTCTATGCCTTTTGTAAGTTATAATGACATTGAAAATCTCTATGAAGAAATAGAAATAGAGTCTGGAGGGGAATCATAAAAATGAAACATCCCAAAATTATAACAATAGTTGGAACTAATGCTTCTGGCAAAAGTTCACTTGGTATTGAACTTGCCAGAAATTTCAATGGAGAAATCATTTCTGCAGATTCAAGACAGGTGTATAGAGGTTTTGACTTATGTTGCGGAAAGATAACTAAAGAAGAATCTAAAATGGTAGCACACCATCTGCTGAACATAAAAAATATAGATGAGTTTTTTTCTGTGTCTGATTATCAAAAAATGGCCTATCATTCAATTTCGGATATATTAGATAGAGGCAAAATACCATTTATTGTTGGTGGAACAGGTCTTTATATTGACTCGATTGTTAAGGGATATGAGTTTCGAGAAGAAACTATTGATACAAAATTGAGGGAAAAATTAGAAGAGTTATCAGTAGATGAATTACAAGAAATGCTGACATCTGAAAGCAAGGCATTTCTTAGTACAAATGAATCTGATTTTCATAATAAGCGAAGGTTAATCCGAATCATTGAAAAAACAGCTCAAGGGGAATGTTTAGTTTCCCAAAACAATCCTAAATATAATGTCCTCCAAATAGGCATTACATGGTCTAAAGAAATACTTCATCAGAGAATTGATGAACGTTTAGAATCACGTATACAACAAGGTATGATTAATGAAGTAAAAATATATCTTGACAACGGTGGTAAACAAGACGTACTTTATAATTTGGGGTTAGAATATAGATACATCGTTGATTATTTAACAGGAAAATATTCGTCATTAGATGAATTTAAAATCGAATTATCACGGGCAATTAAACGTTTTGCAAAAAGACAGATGACTTGGTTTAAACGAGATAAGTCAATAAACTGGATTAATATGGATAGCGATTATCTCGAGCAGGCATATTTATTAGTATCTAATTTTCTCTAAAAACTTAATACTATTAAAATTTTGTTTGGCTAACAAAAAAATACAATATAATATCTAAAATTAGGGAATACTTCTGTATTAATTTGGCATAATAAATTAAATAGTAATTTATACTAAATGTAAATATCGTAAAGAAACATCTACATTGTAAAGTTGAGTTACAATTTCGTATCAACAATTAGGCAAAATTTATGATGGTTTCATTTAGATTATAAATGAAATGCACAAGATAGTGTACAACATATTGAAATTTATTTTGCTTAAGATCAGAAGTATAGGATGGAGAAATTATGGACAACGTTAGAAATTATCTTAACAAATCTAGAATTTTAAAATGTACAAATTGCGGCAATGATTTAGAAGTTAAAAATCTTGCTGATTATATGCAATCTGAGATTTCAGGTGATATGGGGGGAGAAACAGGTATTGAATATAAATATTCATTTTCAAAAGATGTCGTTATAAAATGTAATCATTGCCTGAAAAGTTTTAAGATTAAAGGCTGTTTGTGGTATGCTCCTGATGAAAATTTCTTTTATGACAATTTTAGTCTTTTTTTACTGAATGAAAGCAGCATATAAGTAGAAATGTATTTTTATATTCAATAAATATTTAAATTTCTTGAAAGGATGTTGTGTGAGTATGGATAAAAAAATTTTATTAGCATCTCCAAGAGGATTTTGTATGGGGGTAAATCAAGCTCTCAAGATGTTAGATGATGTTATCAAACAAGAAGATGACACAATTTATGTTCGTAAGGAAATAGTACATAATATTGCTTTAGTAAACTATTACAAATCATTAGGTGTAAAATTCGTAGATGAAGTTGATGAAATCCCATATGGTGGTATTGTAGTTTTTTCTGCCCATGGTGTTGCACCTTCAGTAAGAGAAAAAGCGAAAAAGCGTAATCTTAGAATTATTGATACTACCTGTCCTTTAGTAACTAAAATTCATAAGGAGGCAATTCGTCTTAGGGAACAAGGGTATTCAATTATTCTTATTGGTCAGATTGGGCACAAAGAAGTGATTGGTATAACTGGCGAAGCACCTAATAATATTCAAGTAATTCAAAATGAAACAGATATTGATAAGATTACAGGAGTTGATAGTTCACATATCGCATGGTTATCACAGACAACTTTAAATGTAGATGATACTCAACGTATTGTTGAACTATTGCATAAAAAATTCCCTTTAATACAAGATCCACCAAAGTCTGATATATGCTACGCAACTAAAGAACGCCAACTTGCAGTAAAAAATTTGGCAAATAAATGTGATTTATTTATCGTTGTAGGTTCTCCAAATTCATCAAATACAAATCGACTTGCAGAAGTCGCCTCTGAAGCTGGTGCTTCAAAAGTAATCCGAATTGATGAATCAAAAGAACTTGAAACTATAGATTATTCTTTGATTAATACCATAGGAATTACATCAGGCGTTTCGGTAAGGGATGATCAACTAGATAATATTATTAATCATCTCATCCAAATAGGATATACGAAAACTATAGAAAACTGTTAAAGCAAAGGAACTAGTACAGCATAAATTAATTTTCTGATACATTCCTACAAAAATCGCCTTATCTAGGCATAAATCTTATGATGTCAGGAATTCATTATTTGATGTACTAATACCAAATAGTAAAATGATTTTGGAGATATATTTATGTTAGATTTTAATTCTGTATTGGGTATTGCATTAACTATTATTTTACCATTTGGAGTAATCGGTTTTGCCTCAGTGGTACGAAAATTGGGAGCTAGTGTTGAAATCTCTCGTAAACTAGTTCATATTTTGCTTAGCAATTGGATTTTACTAGCACTTGAAGTCTACAATACAGCTTGGGCTTGTGTAGTACCAGCATGTTTTGTTATACTTAATTATTTATCTTTCCACAACAAATTTTTTTCAGCTATAGAACGTGATAATGATAATAGTTTAGGAACAGTTTGGTACGCACTATCTTTGTTTTTACTTTGTCTTGTAGGATACTTTCTAAATGTACCTTGGATTGCAGCTTGTGGAATGTTGGCAATGGGTTATGGTGATGGTATAGGTGCTCTTATAGGCAAAAGATGGGGAAAGTTACACTTCACTGGTATATATTCAAAAAAAAGTCTTGAAGGAACATTTGCTGTCATGCTATTTTCAGGTCTTTCAGTCTGGTTTGTATGCACAACTTATGCCAACCATCTTAGCCCTCGATTTACCCTAATTATTGCAATATCTTGTGCTATCTCTGCTGCTGTTATAGAGTTATTTTCTCCTCTAGGTATTGATAACTTGACACTACCTTTGAGCGTAAGCTTTATTGTGTTTTTATTGATACAATATCCATTATTATGGCAAATTTTTATTTGCCTTGATATCACACTTTTTATCCTAGTTATAGCCTATTATCTACAAGCTATATCCTTCAGTGGATTACAAGCAGCAACATTATTGGGCGTATCTCTTTTTATATTCGGTGGATGGATTAGTTTCTATACACTTATTCTCTTTTTTATATTAGGAAGCTTAGTAAGTCATATTGGGAAAGCGAAAAAATCTTCTGCTACTATTTTGCATGAAAGAAGGGGAGCACGTTCTATAGCACAAGTTCTAGCTAATGGTCTACCAGCACTAATTTTTGCTATTTTATATTATTTTACAGATACAGATGCTTGTTTACTTGCTGTTCTTGCTTGCTTCGCATCTACAACAGCAGATACTTTCTCTTCTGAAATAGGAATGCTTTCAGATAAAGACCCCATTTCCATTTTAACCTTAAAGCCTATACAACGTGGCATGTCTGGAGGCGTTACACTATTAGGTTTTTTGGGTGCAATACTAGGAGCATGCATTATTTCCTTTATTGCACTACCCAAATTTGGTATATTAGGAATGCTTGCCATAATTTTAACAGGGTTAGCTAATTCTTTATTAGATTCAATACTTGGAGCAACTTTTCAAGCAAAATACCAAATACCAACCAACAACAATTTTGCGAAGCAATTAACAGAACGCAGAGACTATGATGGTACTCCGCTAAAACTTGTAAAAGGGTTAAAATGGGTAAATAATGATGTTGTAAATTTTATAAGTGTACTTATTTGTGGATTATTTTTAATACTTCTATATTAAAGTAAACTCTTGAAAAAAACAGTATCATGCTTGTTTTTTTCAGGGTATGTCAGATGAAGTGTGTAAGTAAGCTATCTGAAAATTTCCTTTGAACTGCTTGACTATCCAAGTCAAAATGCCAAGAACCAGTCAAGGCAAGGGTCTCAGCATCTACGGGCTTTTGGCATTTTGATAAAATCAGCATGGCAGTTCAGAGAACTTATACACATAATATAACACTCTCTTTTTTCATTGATAAAGTTTTTCTTGACATTATGTTCTCAAAAGAAATTACACATCAATGTATGCGCCGCTTTCAAGATAGTTCCTGCCAAGACGGGAGAGGTCTTTTGTGATGACCGTATCAATCTTCCCATCTTCAATATCGGCTATCATTCTCTGAAAACTCGGTCTTTGGAAATTTGTGCCGGAATAACCGTCGTCCACATAGAAAGCATAAGCAGCTTTTCCCATTTCCCTTGCAAATTTTTCAAGGATAGCTTTCTGGCTCTGGATACTCATGCTGTCGCCAACATTCCCATCATCCTGTGACAGTCTGCAATATAAAGCTGTGATTTTTGTTCCGTTCCCTTTCATCTGTTTACCTCCATAAAATGGCGGAACACACTACCCATATTATAGCATGACCGCCCGCAGAATTAAACCGTTTTTCCGACAATTTCCTCAATATTTTTCCTGACCGTTTCCTCATTGATTTTGCGGAAAGCGTCTTCCATGCTCTGACCGCCAAGGTAGATACGTTCCACGACAATCCGTGTCGGAGTTCTTCTGTTTTCGTTCCTGCCCTTTTTCTTATCCCTCATTCAGTTTCCTCCCTTCAGACGCAAAAAAGGCAGTTACAAACTGTTACGTTCATAACTGCCCTTACGCTGTTTTTTACAACACAAAAAAATTACAAATCCGTTCTCTTTTGCCTTTGCTTTGTAATCCAGTAAACTCACATACAAGTGGCAGGTCAGTACGCTGCCCACATCGGAATTGCACCGTCATTTTATGACTGAATTTTATACAAAATTTCAGAAGTATCATTATCACGGATATGCTTCATCGCCCCGCACAACTGCTGTGCATTTTGTCAGGTTCTTATCGCTCCATGCCTTTATTTTTCACTCTGTTTCAAATCAGAGCAAGCACATCCCGGCGCACCTACTTAGTGGCTACACATATCCTCACGTCCTGTATGTACTGCGATATTCAGTTGTCAAATTGCCCGTCAAAAAATGCTAGACAGCCCTCTACCGCATCATACATTTTTTGAGCTTCTCCTGTTCGTAGGGAGTGAGCGTATTGTTGTACGACTTGTAACCATTCTCCTTCCCCCAGCCCCCTTTATTATAGTAAAAGGTAAATGTGCAAAATTCCTTCCTATTTACCAAAACTTTTTCAGAATTTTTCCGTCAGTATGGGCGGTAACTCCCATATTGGTTTTGGTCAGCCTGCCTATGCAGGCTAAAACCCGCCTGCATTCCATTTCTGGAATAGCAAGCACTGCCTGTGTTCCCTCACAGGCTCCGATTTTCCCAAATCCCCACTTCTGGGAATTTTGAAAAATCTGCTTGCAGGGGGAAGTTTCCCCCTAGCCCCCTCTGCGTTCAGAAACCACGAAATGCCCTGCCGGGATTTCTGATTTTTTCACTCATTTTTTGCACGAACATCCCCCACGGCAGGATTGAATATTGTGTAAAATCTTCTCAAAACCCCATCCGAAGAAAGGAGATAAAAAATGGCAAACAGGGAACGCAAAAATGAGCTGAAAATATACCTGAGTGACAAGGAGCAATACATACTGGAGCAGAAAGTAAAAATCTCCGGCATGAAAAGCAAATCCACTTTCCTCCGCCGGCTGATTTTGTACGGCTTTGTCTATGACATTGACTATTCAGACCTGCGGGATTACAACTACACGTTTGGAAAAATCAGTGGCAATCTGAACCAGATAGCAAAGCGCATGAACGCAACGGGCAACGTATATAAAGCCGATGTTGAGGAAGTGAAAAAACTGATGAAACAGGTATGGGATACACAGAAAGCCATGCTTGCAAGGCAACCCACCATGAAACAGTAAATTATTTCCAAATTCCTTCCGAAAACAAAACATCCCCGTTAAATTTCTCCCACAAATCTGCAAAAGCAAAACCGCAACAGAACCCAAAATCAGACAAATTTCGCACCATTAAAAAAGGTGTACCGCAGGTAAGTTTCATTCTTCCTTGCGATACACCTTGATGTGTAAAGTTATCAATAATTCTTTTGTTTCTTTTAATTCTTTGCATCAATATTTTAAGTTTTCTTTTTCGCATGATTTATCTCTTATAACAACTCGTTTTTCACTAAATTTATCAAAAAGAAATTTATAAATTAGTTCAAAAAAACGGCAGCTTTGATTTTCACAAAGCCACCGTTCCATAGGCATCCACAAGCAACTCTACTCTGCAACAGCTTTTTCTTTTACCGCCATGTGGCGATGATGTCGTGCGGCAAACATTCTTCAAAATATCAATTGTTAATTACCTTGATTTTATAAACTGTTGGATAGTAAAAAGGTGTTTCTTCAACAAAGGAATCTTTCAAAATAACTTCAACGGTATTTCCCGGCTGTAAATCTTCAATTTCTATCTCTTTTCCGTCCATCCCAACTAACTCTGTTTCTTCGCTTATATGAAGAGAATTGAGGGAATTAGAATAGATTTCTGTTGTACGTTCAACGATTAAACGAATTTCTCCATCCGGCTGTATAATGGTTTCTTGAATGACAGCTTCAAAAGATTTCTTTGACCATTTTGGCGATTGGGTAACAACCACCAAAACAGCAACAACTATGACTAAAATAGCCATAACTGCAATCATCAGTTTTTTCTTTTTCATCCTTAACCTCCTTTACGCTGAAACTTGATGTTTTTTGAAACCAAGTCTGGAAAGCGGTATGAACACCGCCGTTAATATCGTGTACACGATTGCTCTTACGGCAAGTGCATCCATAACGAAACCGCCAAATTGATAGGAAATATATTTACTGATTTCGGGCATAGTTGCACGATAGGGCAGTAAGAACAATATTAAGTTATATAATCCGGTTGTTCCATTGGGCGTTAAGAACATGGGGATAAAAAGTACAGGTACAAGCACAATCAATACTACATATGGACTTTTCATATTTGCAGAGAGAACCAGTGTCAGCCCGATCATTGCAAACAAAATCAGGTAGATTACTCCCAAATTGATAAGAACAGCCTGCATAAATGTAAACGGATAAGGTATTGTCGTCCCTGCAATCTGCAAGGGAAGATTCCACCCATCCATGCCAAAGGCTGCAAGCGGCAATCCACAGGCAATTAAGACATGAAGCGTAAACGCAATCAGACCAAAAAGGAATGAGGATATGATTTTTGCTGTTATCAGCTTTGTTTTTCCATATTTGCCCGCCAAAATAACTGCATCCGTCCCCATCTGGTACTCCCCGGAAAAAACAGGGGCAATCACAATACAAACACAAAGCAACGCAAACATGAAAAGTTCAAAGCTGCTAATAATGATTTCCCATCCTCCGTAATAGCCATATTGTAAGGGTGTATCTACTTTACTGTTCATATTGCTCCAATATGTCTTTTGGGCATCAGATAATTTGCGGGACGGCATATTTAACAATGCTTCAATTTTTTCTTCCCTTGTCTGATAAAAACCTGCTCCGTTTGTCATATCCAAATCCGGCAATTTTTCCAAACCCGTGTTTTCACCCGGCGCATCATAATTTGCGGCTATTGTATTCAAGAGCTTCTCACGCGGAGCAACAAAGTTCCAATAGGCATCACCGATTAAAAACTTTTCATTCCCGTTGTATCCTACATTATCCGGATTTTCAAAAAGATTTTGGTATTCACGAATCATTTCTGCAATATATTCTTCTGTCAAAGGTACTGCCAAATCTGAATATTGCCCTTTAGCATAAGCAATACCCTCACTTCCTTTTATAACCCCCTCCTGATTATATGTTTGATATTGCAAGATTGGCAGACCAAAAAGAAATGCTGTCAACAAAAGGCTTACCGCCATTACAATAAGCGTTGATTTTTTACGCAAGATTTTTAAAAACTCATACTTAATCAATGTTTTCATCTTCTTCGCCCCTTTCAAACTGTGTATCTTCGCCAAAATGATACAAAAACAAATCCTCCAAACTTGGTTCAACAGTATATGCGTCTGCCGTGGGTGCAGCTTCAGCAACAATCCGCAAACGCACCATATTGTTTTCGTGGTGCAGATTAACAACAGAAAATGTTCTGCTGTATTCTGCTGCTTTTCGATTATCGGCTAAAAACTCCCAAACTTTCCCACGAATACTGTCTGTTACCGTATCCATAGGCTCCTGCAGCAAAAACTGTCCCTTTTTCATCATCAGAATAGTATCCGCAATGTAGGAAACGTCCGAAACGATATGTGTAGACAAAATGACTATTTTCTCTTTTGCAAAATCTGAAATAAGGTTACGAAAACGTACCCGTTCTTTTGGATCAAGTCCTGCGGTAGGTTCATCCAATATCAGGATAGACGGGTTATTTAGTTCAGCCTGTGCAATTCCTAAACGCTGCTTCATACCGCCGGAATATGACTTGACTTTTTTATCCGCTGCTTCTGTCAGGTTTACCATGTGTAAAAGTTCCTCTGTGCGGGATTTTACTTTTCTTTTATCAATTCCTTTTACAGCCGCCATGTACCGCATAAACTCCCTTGCGGTAAAGTCAGGGTAAAAGCCAAAATCCTGCGGCATATAACCCAACTGGGCGTAATAGCGTTCTCCCAAATCCTCTATCGTTTTTCCATTCAGCCGGATATAGCCGGAAGTCGGCTTTAGAACGCCGCAAATCATCCGCATTAAAGTTGACTTGCCTGCCCCGTTCGCCCCTAATAAGCCATACACCCCCGGAGAGAGGGTAACAGTCACATCATTAACAGCACGTTTCTCCCCATACTGCTTGTATAAGTGTTGTAATTGCAATTCCATAGGAACCCTCCTAATCATTTTATTTAGACTCAAAAAAATGGTCTATGCTGTAAAGCATAAACCATCTATCTTAGGCGTGGCTTTTCTGTATCTTAAGTTGACCTTAAGTTTGGGAATCAAGAGTAATGATAAATTCTGTTCCGATGTCTGGACTGCTCTTGACGCTGATATTTCCACCATGAAGCACTACAATCTGTTTTGCAATAGCAAGACCAAGACCACTTCCCTCCGGCTTCTCTCTGGTATTTGTTCCTCTGTAATATCGGTTGAATAATTTGGCTTGCTCTGCTTCATCCATCCCACTCCCATTATCACAAATGGAAATGAAAACAACACTTGCCGCACTTTTACCAATAGATATTTTTATCTTTGTGTCGGGCGGATTGTGTATCAGAGCGTTAATGATAATATTTTGAATTGCACGCCGGAGCAAATCAGGGTCAAGGAAAACGATAAGTTCTTGTCCGTCACTCTCAAACTCTATAATGCGCTTAGAAAATGCAGGGTCATTTATAATATCAATTACCACTTCTTTGACATACCTTGTGATAAGTACCTCCTGCGGATTATAGGGCACTACGCCGGAATCAATCTGGTATGTCAGTTTCAGGTCATTTAACAATTTTTCCACATGGGAAACATTCTTTAAAATTATCTTCCCATATTCCTGTGCTGTTTCCACTCCGGCTATTTGGTTATCAGCAAGCAGTTCCGCATAACCTTTTACCGGGGAAAGTGGTGTTTTCAAATCATGGGTAATATTTGCAATCCATTCTGTGCGTGCGTTCTCCGTTTCTTCTTTTATCTTGTCGCTTTGTCTGATTTCCATATCCATTTTATTCAGTGCTGCGAAAATGTCACGAAACATGCCCTTTTCTTTTAATGGAATGTAGGCACGTTGTGATACGTTTCGGATACCCCCTGTTATGTTTGATAATTTTCTTGAAATCCAACAAACATATCCGAAAACCAAAACGGCAAAGATGAATAAGGCTGAAAGAACGATTTTTTTCACAACAGGCAGTAACCGGGTAAATCTTTCACCATTATAATACAGCATATATTTTCCTATTGCATAGGGAAAACCTATGATATAGCTGCAAGTTTCTGTTGAATCTTCTAAACAGCTTACAAAAACAGTATTTTCATTCTCATAAGCACTTGTACCAAAAGCAAGCAGCGTAGAAGCGGGATAGCTTGTGGGATAACTTTCCGGCTTGTTATAAGAAAAAATCTCCTGCCCGGATTCATCAATTACTTGAATCCATAATCCATATTCATCCAAACGGTCAAGCCCTATTTTTTCTACTTCCAAGTTTTCATCTTCGTAATCCATCCAAACAGAAAAATTATCTGTAAACATCTGCGCCCATGAAGCGATACTTAGCCCCTCCGGCTCCGGAATGGAAAATATATAATAAAACAAACCGATTGTAATAGATGCCATCATCAGAACAAAAATGGAAAAGACAGCAAATGAACATAAGAACGGATTGAATTTCTGTTTACTTTTCATAAGGGTTCACCAGTTTATAGCCTAAACCTTTCATTGTTATGATATATTCGGGGATAGCAGGATTATCCTCTATCTTTTCACGCAGGTGCCGGATATGCACCATGATTGTATTGTCACATCCAAAACTGTCTTCACCCCAAATAGTTTCATACAGACGTTCCCTACTGATAACACGTCCTATATTTTCTGCCATATAATTCAAAATTTCAAACTCACGGGCAGTCAATTCAATTTCTTTTTCGCCTTTCGTCACCCGGCAGCCTTGCGTATCAATCATCAACTGTCCTATTTTCATAGACTGATTTTTCATTGGAGTATTCTTATATTCTGCTCGCCGCAACTGTGCCTTTACCCTGTATGCTACTTCTTTGGGACTAAAAGGTTTTGTTACATAATCGTCACCGCCTACTGCCAAGCCAAGCAGTTTATCCAATTCATCATTTTTTGACGATAGGAACAGAATAGGACAATGGGAAAACTGTCTGATGCGCTTACACACTTCATACCCATCAATTCCCGGAAGCATAATATCTAAAATAATAATATCCGGCTGGTTCTGTTCGCAGATGTTTACAGCGGTAATCCCATTATCAATTTTGATGATATGATAGAATCCCTCTATGTTAAGTGCTTTTTCAAGTAAATTTAAAATATCTGGCTCATCATCAACAATCATTATCCTATATTCATTCATGAAATGTTTTCCTCCTGCAATTTACTGCCTTTCTTATTTCTTAATCGACCATCAGCAGGCTTTTCAGCATCTTTTGGTATTAGCCACATACGGCTGAACTTTGCCACACCGGGAATGCGGTTTTCTTCGCATAGTTTCTGTACTCGTCTTTCCGAAATGCCCCATTTCTTTGCCGCTTCTGGGGCAGAAATAAACTCTAACATTCTCATTCATCCTTTCTCAAACTCTAATCGTCTATAATTATATGCGTCCAACCGAATAATTTCAAGCTTTTAAAACCAGCATCATGGGAAAATTCAAAAGTTTAAATTTTTCCACAATGCCGACTACGGCGGAATCTAGCTCATTCATTCTATCTTTTTATCTAAAAACGCAAATAAGAAAAGCCCTGCATTATACAGAGCCTTTCTACGCTTTGATTGTTCACTAACTACTGTTCCATTTTTCACCGAAACAATATTACAGATATATCTCTGCCGCTTTAGAAAAATTAGCTTTTCTTACGATAAGTTCCGACTGTTTTTCTTTTGACAGGCTTTCAAATATACCTTTGTAGCCTTTCTCCAACAGTGGAGTACCTTTTGCCAGTAAATACAGCTTTGTATTCAGCCATTCCTCCCACAAGTCTTCAAATAATGCCACGCTGTCCGTAAAGGTTATTGCATCCTCAAAGCCATGTGGCGGCTTGTAATATTTCAACTCGACAAAACCGTACCTGCCCACGTCAAGCACCACGATATTCTCCAATTCGTACAGCTCTGCAAACGCATCAACCACCTTTTGACATTTTGCACGTTCTTCCTCTGTGATATAAACTTGTTTTTTCATACCGCTTTACCTCGTTTCTTATAAAATTTTACCACATTCATTTTATAAGAACCACTCGCACACCAGCTTCTTATTCCATTTGTTTTAGCAAAACCCACTTTACTAACAATTCACTTCGGTAAACATGGTGTCGAGATTGGACAGCACCCACCCTTTCAGAATATCCTTTATGAACTCAGTAATTTTGTCTATGATCCCGCCCATTTATCTTATGAGAACAGGCTCGTAAGCTGTGGGATTACCGTCTGTGCCACAATGATGATGCCTCCTCCACTCATAAGCTGTGTCATACCTAAATAGTTGAATAATAATCGAAATGATTGTGAAACTTCAAGATTTGATTGTGTTTTGTAGATATTTTTCCGCCACAGGGGATAAACTTTATTCCCCTGTATGCGGTTTTTGAAAGCATCAGCCTAACTTTTCACCGTTAGCTGGCTTCCCTGTTTCATAAAATTAAAGTGTATCTCCACTGTTGTGTTGCGTTTTCCCTGTGCCATATCCTCATGGACAACCACGACAAACGCATGAATGAATAAATTATGAACATTTCATCCATTTTTTGGTATAATCAAAGAAAAAAGGATGGATTTGTTCATGAAAGCACTTTTAGATTATGTAAGTACAGTTACAG
>CAJTCL010000020.1 GCA_910575005.1 Lachnospiraceae bacterium
TAAATTTCCGCTTTGTCCAACTGTCCTGCTCGGAGCCGTCATCTTTGGGGACATAAAGCCTGTACGTCCCCTTCCATTTTTTATCCTCCTGCTTCTGGGCATCATAATTGTGCTGGTAAAAGCCTGCATGTTCCCCTTCTACAATATCAAAATAGATTACCAGCACATCACTGCTTCCGTTAGCGCCTGCCGCTTCTTCTACGTCGCAGACCGTTAAGACATACCCGCCCGCTGGCAGCTTCTTATTCTCTGTATATGGCTTCACTTGCTCATACCCGTTCCACTTTTTCATCTAAAATTCCTCCAATGCTTTGATTACTTTTACAATGTCATTCTCAATCTCATGCTCCTCAAATGCCCCAAGCGGTGTCTTTGCTGTGGAGTGGTCTGCATGGGTATGAAAAACATATCTTCCATCCTTGCATTCTGCCAGCAGCACGGTGGTAAATTTGCTTTCCACCACAATCTTATCCAGCTTTCTCCCGTTTGTTTTAAGCCTTGTGAATACCATCCCATTGTCATCTGAAATGGTTTCCGAATGCCCGACAAAGACCACCGTAAGGTCATTGCGCATCGTCAAGGCATAGTCAATGATTTCATAAATATAGGCGGCCAGGTCTGTCCATTTCCCATACCCGTTGACTTTTACATTGCGCATCTCCTCGGCAACCATGAGCCCATTGAGGGTATCTATGACTACCGTCTGAAATCTCAGCCCGCTTGTATCTATCCGTTTTGTTTTTTCATCCTGGAGGCGTTTCCCATTCAGCCACACAAGCAGGTTTTTCACGATTGCTGGCATGTCGTTGGCAATATAATTCACGCCTGTTTGATACTGGTTTCTCCATCCCCTCCAACTCAGTCCTTTTTTGTCGCAGTCAATATAGTATGTAGTCTCTGGGTCAAGGTGCTGCATAGATGTAGTTTTCCCTGACCCCGACTCCCCCATTACTGCAATGATCTTCGCCATCTCTCCTATCCCTCCACTTCTTTTCTGGTTTTCAAAAAATGCTTCTTGAAATATGCAAGCTGGTTCTGTAAGTCCTTTGCCTCATTGCGCTTTTTTTGAATCTCCCGCTCAAACCGCTCAATGACGCCATCTTTCGACAGCTGCAGCTCTTCGTCATCCGCACGCACCATCTGATATTTTTCCTCCATCCCCTCATAGAGATGGATAAATTCAATGCTGGGCGGGCACCCCCAGACCCCTTCATAGAACACGGCCACCACAATGGTGGGCTTGTCCTTAAAATTTGCAAAATCTGTGATAATGCCTGGCTTTACCAGGTACTGGCCGTTATAATCCTTACACAGTACTTTCACGTTGTCCCCAACCGCAAAGGTATCGATTCTCCTTGCTGTACGCAGGTCAACCTCCATCTTTACCCCATCAATCTCTACCATTGTTTTTCCTTCCATTTTCGTTTCACCCTCCGATCAATGCTCTTTTTTAACAGGTACCTATTTTTATCTAACTTCCAACTCACAAAACAGCCCTTACATTTCGTCTGTCTCTTCCACTTCCTGGTCGTAGTCTCCATAGGCATATGCAAGCCGTCTGCGCATCCGCTGGCAGCGTTCCTGCTCTGCTTCCAGTTCTTCAAACGCGTCATAATTGTCTGGCACAGTTTCATACATCTCTTTCCCTCCCTGACTCTTGTCAGTTGCCTTTCTTTTGCATGATCAATAACTGTTACTTTTTCTTCTTGTCAACCTTAAACAGTTCACATAACGTAAGTAAATTTTCAAAACTAATCTTCCTCATATTCTTCCAGAAAATACTCAATTGGCTTGTCAAAATAGGCTGCAAGCTTTTTTAAACTTTCAAGACTTGGTTCTGATCGTCCAGATTTCCAATTTGAAAAAGCAGTTTGGCTAATTCCGGTCTCTTTCGCAATTTGATAAGAAGTTTTATCTGTTTTATCTAATAACTCCTTAAACTTTTTGTACAAATTTGCACCTCCATTCTTTATATAAACTATTGCAAATACTTTCGACCTGTGATATACTTTCAACAATAAAACTATTAAATAAAAAAGAAAGCATATCGCAATCGAAACTATTTTTACGCTTTACTTTTGTTTGCGTAAGTATATATTACTCCTTTTCTGGTTAGTAGTCAAGTACTTTTGCTAACTTTTGCGTAAGTATGCTATCTTTGTGAAAGGAGCACAATTTATGTACAGAGTATTTGAACAACTTTTACAACAAAATGGTGTCACATCCTACAAAGTAGCCAAAGAAGCTGGTGTCACACAGACAGCCTTAAGCAATTGGAAATCAGGAAGAAGTACGCCAACTACAAAAACATTACAAAAAATTGCGGACTATTTTGATGTTTCTATTGACTATTTAATGACTGGTAAAAAAAACTTCAATAACACAGAGGATATTCTTAACCCCAAAGATGAAAAAGATATTGCCAAAAGATTAGAAAAGACTTTATCTGACTTAGAAAACACGCAAGAAGCTCTGATGTTCTCTGGAGAGCTTTTGGATGATGAAACGAGAGAATTACTCAAAGCAAGCTTAGAAAACAGTATAAGAATTGCTAAAATAAATGCAAAGCAGAAATTTACTCCAAAGAAATATAAAACTGATAAAAAATAAAAGGGGGAGTTGGTTTTTGATTAGGGATATAATTTTAAAACTGACCAAAAAATACGGAACGTATGATCCATTTGAATTGGCAGATGCACTAAAAATTTCTGTAATTTATGAAGAATTGGGAAGCATTAAGGGATATTATAATAAACCATTGCGAATGAAACAAATACATATCAATCATAATCTAAATGAACATATGCAGAGATTCACTTGTGCCCATGAACTTGGACATGCTATCCTTCATCCGAATGCTTCTACCCCATTTCTACGTTCCAAAACATTTTTATCCATAGATAAATTAGAAATTGAAGCAAACCAATTTGCTATTGAATTACTTATACCAGATCAAATCATTTTAGAAAATAGTAACCTGACAATAGAATATTTGTCACGTTTATTAGGCTATGAACAGGCTTTAATTGAACTCCGTTTAAAATCTTACTATAAAACATAGTGATTGGCTTGATTAGTGATAGAAAGCAGTTGTTTGTTACCGGCAGATAAAAACCATTATTAAAATACAGCAAAAACCGCTCCTGCGCCAACAGGAACGGTTTTTCATATTTCGTTCTAAAATTTACGTCTATTATAATTTGCTGCACCAAATGGGAATAAATCGGAACACTCATTGTGTCTCCATATATACGAACACCGCTCCTAGATTTTTTCTTAACTGCCACAGCCTTGACTAAATTTCCTTATTATTGAATATAAATTTCTGAAACAGAATTTTCCACACCATTGATTTGTAATCTGACATGAATTTTTCCTTTCTCAAATTCATTCAAAGGATATTCCAACGGCTCCGTAAGATTTGTAACATCAATAGATTTTGCTACCTTTCCCTGTACCAGCCACAAGACAAGCGTTGCTCCATCTCGAACCGTACCACAAGAAATATCAGCATAAAGCAGTTGATCGTCTGGGTCTGCAATCGTCATATTCTGTTCTTTCACAAATCCTTGACTGGCACTTATAAAATCCAGCTTCCATACATCATCCCGATAACTGTTATAATTCATTCTGATTGTACCTAAGTTCCATACTCGGTCGTTAGAAGTAACATTCGTGTTGATACCATTTCCAACAGCCGCACTGACGATAAAACCTGTCAAACATACCACCATAAGCACCATACTCACAATACCAACAACAATAAATTTTAAATGATGCGTTCCTTGTTTTACCATAACATTATTATCCTCCTTTTCGATACGTGTTCCACATTCTTCACAATATTTTGCCTTTACTGAAATTCGTTGTCCGCAAGCTGGACATATTGTTTTGATTTCTGAACGGCGCAGAAAATAAATCAGCAATCCAATAAAGGGTGTGGCTGCAAAAATTACAACCGTCCATAATACTGGGTCATCGCCTCGCCTTTTACAATCCTGATATACCCATGCAGCAAAAGAAGCAGAGGTACACAATGCAAAAAGGATAAAGCAAAGAAGCAGGATGGGAAGCAGCATGGAAAGACCGCTAAAACCATCACTTTTCAGAAAATATAGACCAAACCGTAAAAAAATTAACAATAAGATAACTGCGATACCAATAGAAAGCAGAAGCCTGTTCATTTTTGTATTATTCATGCTAGCACACCTCTTTTCTCAATACGAATTGTGATTTCCTCTTTCATGTTTGCTCTTTTTACACCCACTATGGTAAGCAATATACCTGCCATACCAACATAAAAGCAGATACCAGCGGCAAAGTAAGATAAATATATATTTTCAATCACTAACAAAGCTAAAAGAGCCAGCAAAGAAAAAGTTATCAAGTTCAAAACCATTGGCAAATACCATAATGATAATTTATGTGTGGCAGGCTGCTTTTGCAGGGCGGCTTCTTGTTGATGCAGAGCCGCTTTGAGTTTATTATTCAGTTCCGGGGCTGGAACATCCGTCATTTTCATAGAAGCCTGGATAACTTCTTCTATTTCCATGTTAGAATGATTATTTCTCATAACCAGCATCCTCCAATCTTTTTTTAATTAAGTTTCTTCCCTTGAACAATCGACTTTTCACGGTACCAGGCGGCTTCTTTATAATAGCTGCTATCTGTTCTATGGAACAATCGGAAAGGTAAAATAGTATTAGTGGTACTTGAAATTTTTCTGGGAGAGTTTGAATAATTTGACGAACCTCTGTAATCAATTCTTTTTGAAGATAGCCTTCTTCAATATTTTCTTTAGAATGTAGTACTGTTTCCATCTCATTATCAAAATTGCTGCATGGAGCAATTATATTTCGGCGTGCTTGTTTTCTTCTGTCGCTTTTCCAAAGATTATGAGCTATAGAAAAAAACAACGCTTTCGGGTTTTTCTCCCAGTCAAGCGTCCATTCTGTTTCTAACGCTTTCAGGAAAGTTTGTTGATATAAATCCTCGGCATTCGCCTTGTCCGCACACAGTTTTAGGCAAAATCTGTATATATCTGTACCGAAATCATCAATACACTTTTCTATTTCTGTTGCGTTCACTGTTTCACCTCCTCTGCCTGTCCACCCTATATTCGCCATGACTTTGTATGCGGTTCATTTTTATTTAAAATTTTTTTAAATACCAAAAGCATTTTCCATGAAGTTCAAAGTTATGTTACCGATTCCTGTCATCTATCCAACTGCCTCAAAGTTATATTTTTCTCTTATCGTGTCTTGTGGATTACAACTTTCACGCACACACCACGTTTGAAATAATGTGCATGATTTATACATATTTACATAAAAATATAGAAAAATGTTATATAATTTGATATGATATATCCAAATATGTCAGAGTATACACATAACTTTTATGATCAACTGTTTAAAAAACCATATCATTCCTGAAAGGGCAATTACTAAGAAAAAACTTTTAGAAAAAATATAAATAAACCCGATATGGATAATGCGAAGGATGATGAACCACAATCTGCGAATAATGTAGAAGCACCTAAAGATTCTGAAACAAATTCTATCTCTGATGAATTTAGAAATTTCTGATCTATTTAAAGATATTTATTGTCCATGTGCAAAAAAGGAAAAATCTTTCTCTTTTGCAGCGGTAAAACATTTTCACAAAATGCAGATAACTAATGTAGCAATTCAAGACCCAACTACTTAAGACTTTGAAACTAATTGTACTATTTTTTGTCTTTTAGAAACATCTATTGACAAAAGCAGACGTTTTATCACAAAAACGATTCCTATACGAATAATCATAATTACACAAAAATAAAAAATAGAGGGGAATTGCACATCTATGACAGACTTTTTAATGAAGTCCAAGATTGATTTTGCATTTAAAGAAATTATGATGGATGAAAAAGCACGCATTGGCTTTCTGTCTGCAGTGCTGAAAATCAAACCAGAGGAGATCAAGGAAACTCAAATCCTTAATACCAACTTGCGCAAAGAACATGATGATAAGCAGGGAATCCTGGATGTCCGGCTTTTAATGAATAATGATGCAGAAAGAAAGGAAGTGTTTGACATGTTAGTAAACAAAAATCCTTATATTGACAGTGCCTACCAGAAACTACAAATCATCAGCCAGGACAAAGAGAAGCGCCTGGAGTATGAAGCCAGGGAAAAGGCTATCCGAGATTACAATGAAGGATTACGGGAGGCAGAAGAACGTGGGATTGCTATTGGGCAAGAACAAGGTATTGCCATTGGGCAAGAACAAGGCATAGAACATCTCAACAAGTTAAATATGATCCTGCTGCAAAACAAGCGCTATGATGATTTAGAGCGTTCTGGGAATGATACTGATTTTCAGCAACAATTAATGCGTGAATATGACATATAAAAGATATTTAATTTGTTGACTAAATAAAACCGCCCCTTCACCAACGTCAATGATCTTCCATAGAAACTGGTCCCAAAGGATGCTAATATACGTTCAAATGTATGGAACCATCCTTCGGGACAAATTAAAAGCAAAACGTTAGGAACTTCACACGATTTCTAGATGCAGTTTTTTATACTTACATATAGAGGACATCCAAATAGCATCTCATGTTACCTATCAAAAGTATAGAAGAAACTTGAAATACCTCAATTTTGAAGCCACAAACTGCGATAATTCCATAGCAAATTTTATGACTAAAAAGTTATTATTAACAATAATACGCCATAATTTAAGGTAATAAAGTTGCAAATAAAAATAGCCGCAAACCCTGGATTTTACTAAGAAAACCTTGGATCTAAGGCTATTATATAATCATGCGGATAACAGGACTTGAACCTGCACGTCGTTTGACAATAGAACCTAAATCTATCGCGTCTGCCAATTCCGCCATATCCGCCTACCATAACTAAGAAATAAAGAAGAATCCTTGTAAACCAAGGATTCCCATTTATTAAATCATGAGACATCGGGGATTCGAACCCCGGACAACTTGATTAAAAGTCAAGTGCTCTACCGACTGAGCTAATATCCCATAAATAAACTGGGCTAGCTGGATTTGAACCAGCGAATGCAGGAGTCAAAGTCCTGTGCCTTACCGCTTGGCGATAGCCCATTAAACACACAACGATTCTTAGACAAAAATCCTGCAAGATGAAAGACATAGACTAAACTATTCGTCTATCACCGAGGGTGGATACAGGGATTCGAACCCTGGGCCTCCAGAGCCACAATCTGGCGCGCTAACCAACTGCGCTATACCCACCATAATCTTAGGGATTATCCCCGTATCATCCTCCTACAAGAGAAAATGTGCTCGAAGGGATTCGAACCCCCGACCCACGGCTTAGAAGGCCGTTGCTCTATCCAACTGAGCTACGAACACGAATAAAATAATACACTCCATCAAACCCGAAGCTATCAGCAAGACATCTAACACACAACTGTATGTTGACCCTCTGCCCACGCCTTATCAAAAATAGACGCAAGCGGGTGATGGGAATCGAACCCACGTATCCAGCTTGGAAGGCTGGTGTTCTACCATTGAACTACACCCGCACACAATCGGGGTGACAGGATTCGAACCTGCGACCTCCTGGTCCCAAACCAGGCGCTCTAGCCAAGCTGAGCCACACCCCGATAATCAGGCTGTACATTTCATATCTGTATCAACCGTGACGCAAGATATATTATATGTGATTCTTGTCCCAATGTCAATAGTTTTTTTTATTTTTTTAATTTTTTTCTATATCTGTAAAATTTATACAAAAACAATTAAGATATTTCACTCTGTTTTATCTAAATATTCCAAAGAAAAATGAGCTTCTCCTTTTTGATCAATCTCCATCAGGGCATAAGAGGGTCTATGTCCCTCCTGCCTTGGATAAGATACACTGCCTGGATTGAGTATAATCACACCTCTGCTGTTATCTAAAAACGGCCTATGTGTATGGCCAAACATCACGATGTCCATTCCACGCCCACAAGCCTCTTTGCGCAGATCCTCCAATCCCATTGCCACATAATAATAGTGCCCATGTGTGATTAGTACCTTATATTTGCCAATCTGAAGCTCTTTTTCCCTCTCCAGATCACAAAAGAAATCGTTATTTCCAGAAACGATTTCTACTGGACATCCTGCCATCTGCACAATCTCCTCTTCTCCCCCTTCAACATCTCCCAGATGTATCATTAAATCAATATCTTTCACACGTGACAAAATCTCTTTTAAATTTTTATGTTTTCCATGTGTATCGCTAACAATTAATATTTTCATAACTTTTTCCTTATCTGTGAGCTAATTTTTCCCTCATGGCACGCAATGCTTTTCCCCGATGACTCAACTGATTTTTGATTTCCATAGAAAGCTGTGCAGTAGAACAATCATATTGATCCACATAGAAAATCGGATCATAACCAAATCCATTCTCTCCCGCTGGCTCAAAACCAATATACCCTTCAATGGTTTCTCGAACTACACAATCCTCTCCATTGGCAAATACCGCTGCAATCGCACATACAAAGCGTGCACTCCGTTTTTCCTTAGGTACTCCCTTAAGACGATCAATAATATTTTTATTTTTAATCTCATAGGAAGTATCTTCTCCCATATACCTTGCAGAATAGATACCTGGTTCTTTGTTTAAATAATCCACCTCCAACCCAGAATCATCTGCCAGCACAACTACATCCTGGTCTGAAAGCCTCGCTGCAATTGCACGGGCTTTCATCAACGCATTCTCCTCAAAACTAGTTCCATTTTCTTCAATTTCTGCTTCAATACCTGCTTCTGCCATAGACAGAACCTCTACATTTATATCCGATAAAATACTGCGAATTTCCCGCATTTTTCCCTGATTTCCTGTCGCAAAGATAATTTTTTCCATCTATATTGTTCCTTCCATTTTTGGTAACTATATCTTATGACACCCCAAATGGCACACATGCCCTAAAGGGTATAATGGGTGCCATTGGATATTATATTTGAAAATCCTGATTTCCCATTATTATAGGTTCTGAATAGTTACCATTCTTCTAAAAACCTTCATCAAGTGCACGTAAAATCGCTTTGTATATTCCTTTAGCCACCTTTTTTTGATATTTTTCTGAAGTCAGTTTATTTAATTCCTCCCAGTTCGTCATAAATCCAACCTCAATCAATGCCGCTGGCACTTTATTGTTGCGGATAACATAAATACTGTTGCCATAAGTAAGCCCATTATCCTTGCTGCCAAATGCCGCTGTGGTCTCTTCTAGACAAATCTGTGCTAAACGTTTGCTGCTATGACCTTCTTCACTTTGGAGTTCATCATACATCACCTCTGTACCATTGTATTTAGACATCTGCCCATCCACTGTCGAATTACTGTGGACACTGATAAATAGGTTTGCTTCTGTCTTACCTCCCAGTTGTGCCCGCTGGTCAAAGGTAGGATTCACGTCCTCTGTTCTAGTATAGTAAACCCCAATATTGTAATCATTTTTATCTAATATGTCCTTGAGCTTCTTTACAATAGCCAGATTGATATCTTTTTCCATAATCTCTTGCTTAATCGCTCCAGGTGATCTGCCTCCATGTCCTGCATCAATTACAATTACTTTATCATACACCTGTTGCGGTTTGAGAAAATCTATATAAAGATACCCTTTTTTCAAAGTACATTTTACTTCATAAACAGAATCCATTGACATTTCAATGATTCCATTGTCCATGTGCAGATCTGCAATATGATTACTTCGTCCTAATAATGGATGCTTCTCAAAATAATCTTTTCCTGCATCTGGAATCTGTATGGTAATCAACTGCTTGATATAATCATTGTTTATCACTACCTCTTCTAGTGGTACGCCTCTGGGCATTTCTAAACGCAGCTGCTGGTTAAATCCAATATCTTCGAGTTCTTTTTCCTGTTGTGTATAACTGGCAAACATTTGCAGATAAGACATCTGCTCTCGTTTTATTTCACGAATATGTATATTTGAAAAATGCCCCAATACCACTGTTGCCGTAAT
Organism: Lachnospiraceae bacterium; assembly: GCA_910575005.1. GTDB lineage: Bacteria > Bacillota > Clostridia > Lachnospirales > Lachnospiraceae > Petralouisia. The sequence goes on from CAJTCL010000020.1 coordinate 10,009, forward strand.
AATCGTCATTGTGAGAAATATTGACGAGATCTTTAGTATTCTTCCTTCCATCATCTAGTATCGCCTCTCTCAGTATTCCCCTGCTTCTTTTTTATGATTTCGTTTTGGCGGTTTCGGTCCCAAAAACTGATAAAAATAAGTTTTCATCATTCCATTGTATATTTTACGATTCTTATCCGCTTTCCTGCCAATACACCTTTGTGTATCTTCATAACTGGTAATCAGATATGCTGACCAACTGTCAAGACGGTTCAATGCCTCTCCAATCTCCTCATAGAGTTCTGTGAGGGTTTCCTTCTCCAAAAGCCTCTCTCCATAGGGAGGATTCGTAATCAAAAATCCATATTTCTTCGGATGATTCAATTCACTGACTGGACGCTGTTGAAAATGGATTAAATGATCTACACCAGCACGTTTTGCGTTATCTCTTGCCGCTTTTAAAATCTCTCTGTCGATATCATAACCTTGTATATCCACAGATATATCTGTATTTGATAATTCCTGTGCTTCCTCTACCACATCATACCATAGCTGACGTTCTATTAAATTGGTCCAGCTCTCCGCTGTAAAACTACGATTCATTCCTGGCGCAATGTTCGCCGCAATCATTGCCGCTTCAATTGGAAAAGTACCACTGCCGCAGAATGGATCTACCAAAATGCGATCTTTTTTCCAGGGAGTTAAGAGAATAAGGGCAGCAGCTAATGTCTCTGAAATGGGTGCTTTGCCAACTAAGGTTCGATATCCTCGTTTATGCAATGATTCTCCAGAAGTATCAATTGCCACTGTCACTTCATCCTTCATTAAAAAAATCCGCAATGGAAAATGTGCACCACTCTCTTCAAACCATGTAACATGGTAATGTTCTTTCAGCCGCTCCACCATCGCCTTTTTGACAATAGACTGAATGTCTGATGGGCTAAATAGCTTACTCTTTATGGAAGATGCCTTTGCCACCCAGAACTTCCCATCCTCTGGGATATAATTTTCCCAGGAAATCCGCTTGATTCCTTGAAACAGTTCCTCAAAAGTTTCTGCATGGAACTGTCCTACTTTAACAAGAATCCGTTCTGCTGTGCGCAGGAAGATATTTGCGCGGCAGATTGCCTCTGCATCCCCCAAAAAGGCTACTCTTCCATCCTCAACTTTTGTAATTTCATATCCAAGTTCGTATATCTCTCTTTTTAATACTGCCTCCAGCCCAAAATGGCAGGGGGCAATCAATTCATATGTTTTCATTCAGTTTCTCCAAAATATATTGTGATAAGTCTATATTATCTTCTCATTTCACGGCTGTCAATGTTTTTATATATTTTGAAGAATGGATTGAATACCTCCTATTACTGTCACCGTCCGATATCCTTCCTTACTCATCTCCTTTGCCGCCAGCAAGCTGCTAGAGCCTCTATCGCAATATAAGAGATATATTTTATCCTTGGGAAGATATTTCTGATACATTTTCAGATTATCATAGGGTATATTTCTGGCTCCCTCTACATGGACTTCCTCAAATTCCTCCCTACTGCGCAGATCTATCACCCAAGTATCAGGACGTTTGCGGTATTCATTAAATTCCCGAATACTGATGGTCTGAAATTCCATAACTTTACCCCCTATGTGTTTTGTGTATTGAATTTTTTATCATTGAAAAACAGATTACCAGAAGTGTTTCTGGTAATCTGTTTCTACCATTATATTATGCCGCTCTTTATTTTTTGTACCTGTTATCGCTCATAAGATCTGTGGCAGTCAGAACCACTGGCATTGGTGCTGTTCTGAGAAGATGCATTTCTTGCATTCTGAGAAGTAGTATTTGTACCATTCTGAGAAGATGCATTTTTTGCATTCTGAGAAGTGGTGTTTGTACCATTCTGAGAAGATGCATTTCTTGCATTCTGTGCATTCTGAGTGCTGTTATTGTAAGAATTTGTTCCTCTGTTCTGCATATTGTTGTTTTTTGCCATGATATTTTTCCTCCTAAAATCATTTGCTGCAATGTTTACTACTGATACTGCAATGTGACACACTTACTTTCTGACATCCAAAATACGGTTCGTATTTCGTTACAGTACGTGATCTGCTTTGGCAGCATTCATAAATTGGTTTCGTGCTTGCCGTCTGTCAAAACGTAAACATGTTACACAGTAATTATCTGAAAAAGAGAAAAATTTTATGCATGAAAAAATTGTAAATTCCAATTTTGGCACTATCACGGTAAATGCAAAACCTTTGGGTACTAAAATATCAGTTATCATAAAAACGAGAAAACGCAAAAATTGATTTTCATTGAAGTTTCCCTATAATTATGATACAATGTTTGCCAAATCATATAATTACAAGGAGATGAAAACAATTTTATGAAGAAAAAATTTTTTCAAACACTATTTTTATTTTTCATGATTCTTACACTTCCATTCTCAACGAATATGACGGGAATGCAGGTACAAGCGGCTGAAGAACAGACAGGTATTGAAAATCCAACCTATACCCTCAATACCATTGATGGAACTTCTGTATCTACCAAGGCCAACCCCAATCAAACTACTATGCTGGTTTTTGGAAAAACAACATGCAGCAAAACTACCACCACACTGCGCAACATTGCTGCCAGCAATTGGATTGGAAACTCTGATATACGCGTGGTCTTTATAGAATGCAATCTCGCACCTCAAGACGAAATGATTTCCTATGCACAGAAGATTGAGAGTGACGAGATCTCTTATTGCTACGATGATAGCTCCGATATCATTATGAGAGTTATGTACCAATATGGCACTCTTTACCAAAATACAAGGATTTCCTTGACAACTCCATTTATTGTCTTAATTGACCAAAATAATCGTATCCAAAAATTTCTGGAGGGTACTCAGACCGCAGAAGCGTTAAAAAGTGAACTTGATAAAATAACTGGCACAGGCAATCCAACAGATCCTACAGAACCGACCCCACCCACAGACACAACAGGTTTTGAGAACAAAGAATATATCTTTACTTCCATAGATGGAAAAAATGTCTCCACAAAAGCTACACCTAATCAGACAACAGTCCTCTTATTTGGAAGAACTACCTGCGGCAACACCAAAGCAACTCTTACAAATATTGCTGGCAGTGATTGGATTGGAAACTCTGATATCCGTGTAATTTTTGCAGAATATAATTTTGCATCCCAGGCAGACACCAGCGCCTTTGCACAACAGTTTGGATGTGACAAAATCACCTACTGCTATGACCAAAACAATTATGCCGGCGGCATCTACAGCGCTATGTTTAAGTATCTCGCTCTTTTCCAAGGTGATGATACTCATATGACTGCTCCGCTTACTATCCTGATCAATAAAAACGACCGCGTACAGAAATGTTTCCAGGGAACTTTGACAGCAGAAGAGCTAATCACAGAAATCAAAAAAATTAATTCATCTGAAACAACGAATCCTGGACCAACCACACCAGAGCCTGAACCATCAACACCAACTCCTATTAAAGTAGGAAATGTCTCTAATCTGAAGGCATCTTCGGGCACAGACAATATAAAACTGAGCTGGAAAAAAGTCTCCAAAGCGGAAGGATATATTGTATATCAATACAAGAGTTCAAAATGGAAAAAAATTGACACCACAAAAGCCTCAAAAACTTCTTACACAATTAAGAAATTACAATCTGGCTCCAATTACCGTTTTGCAGTAAAAGCCTATCGAACCCAGAACAAAAAACAAGTACTCAGTAAGTCTTACACTTCACTGTATACTGCCACAAAACCAGCAGCCGTAAATTTAAAAGTTACTCCTGGACGTGGTAAAGCAACTTTAAAATGGAAGAAAGTAACAGGAGCTACTGGCTATACTGTTTGTTATAAGACCAGCCAAAAAGCTTCCTGGAAAAAACTGAAAAATGTCAAAACTACCAGCTTTACAAAGAAGAATTTAAAATCTCGCAAAACTTATTTCTTCACTGTAAAAGCATATAAAACTTACAAAGGAAAGACATATACCAGCAGCTTCCAGACCAAGAAAGTGACCATAAAATAAACTGCCTTTTTTCTATCAGGGGCGTAAAAAATCTTCGTTGTATAAATATTTTTTACCCCCTGCAATTTATCTAAAAAATATTTTATACTTGTTTTTTTCCCAAGATATGCTATAATAGCGTTATGCAGATATGGTTCATCGGTAGAACACCAGCTTCCCAAGCTGGAAAGGCGGGTTCGACTCCCGTTATCTGCTGTGTAAAAACCGCCTAATTTTAGGCGGTTTTTATTTTCATGACAAAAGCTATCTCAAAGCGATTCCAATAAAAAATTACAATGCCAGACAAAGTTCCTATTTCTCATTTTTATGGGATTCTGAATAGTTAAAATCAGTTTTTCCCCCTGTTTTATTGAGAAGATAAATTTCTTCAATTACCATATGTTTATCCAAAGCTTTACACATATCATAGATCGTCAAAAGAGCAATCGAAACCCCAGTTAGCGCTTCCATCTCCACCCCTGTCTTAGCGGCTGTCTTAACTGTACATGTACAATAAATTTCTCTTTTTTCACTGTCACGCTCGAACTGTATTCGACAGTTTGACAACGAAAGTATATGGCACATTGATATTAGCTCTGAGGTTTTCTTTGCCGCCATAATTCCTGCTGTGGCAGCTACTCCAAGTACATCCCCTTTCTCCACTGTTCCATGCTCAATTGCTTGGTATACTTCTTGATTGACAGAAATTTTTCCGGTTGCCACTGCAGTCCTTACCATAGTCTGTTTATTTGTGACATCCACCATCACAGCTTTTCCATTTTCATCAAAAAATATATGCATGAGGTGGTAGACGCAGTTACCCAGGGCAACCAAGATGGTATTCTGGAACAGAAACCCACGCTGGTAAACTTGCAATGTGATATTGACCATCCCACTCAGGCAATGGCTGATATGCTCCATATTATCCATGAATTTGGCGGTGTTGAAAACTTGAAGGGCAAAAAACTTGCCATGACTTGGGCATATTCTCCCTCCTACGGAAAACCGCTCTCTGTACCTCAAGGAATCATCGGCTTAATGAGCCGTTTTGGTATGGATGTTGTACTGGCTCATCCAGAAGGATATGAAATCTTTCCAGAAGTGGAAGCGGTTGCCGCTGAAAATGCCAAGAAATCTGGTGGTACTTTCACCAAAACCAATAATATGGCCGAAGCTTTTCAAGATGCAGATATCGTATATCCAAAAAGCTGGGCGCCTTTTGCAGCGATGGAAAAGCGTACCAAACTGTATGAAAACGGCGATACTGCAGGCATTCAGGCTCTGGAAAAAGAACTGCTTGCACAAAATGCACAGCACAAAGACTGGGCCTGCACAGAGGAACTTATGGCTTCCACCAAAGACGGAAATGCTCTTTACATGCACTGCCTGCCGGCAGACATCTCCGGCGTAAGCTGTGAAGAAGGGGAAGTAGATGCGTCCGTATTTGACCGTTATCGGAATCCATTATACAAAGAAGCCAGCTTTAAGCCCTATATCATTGCCGCTATGATTTTCCTTGCAAAATTTGCCGACCCTGCAGCTATCCTGAAAAAATTGGAAGAACAGGGCACACCGAGGATTTTCAAATAATCTTCTGCGAAAAGATGGTCGCCCAATATGCCCAAAAAGAAACGAATTGTGATTGCCCTTGGCGGAAACGCTCTGGGCAACACACTCCCAGAACAGATGAAAGCTGTAAAGATTACAGCGAAAGCAATTGTAGATCTGATGGAAGAAGGCTGTGAAGCAGTAGTAGCACATAGAAATGGCCCCCGGGTAAGCATAGTAAACAACGCCATGATTGCCCTGACGCATGAAGATCCCAACCAGCCCAACACTCCTCTGTCCGTCTGTGTGGACATGAGCCAGGCTTATATCGGTTACGATTTGCAGAACGCCTTGCGGGAAGAGTTAATCAATCGCAGAATTGAAAATATTCCAGTAGCCACTATGATTACACAAGTACGTGTTGACCCAGACGATCCGGCATTCCAATCTCCCTCCAAGCCGATCGGCAAGATTCCTGTCATTTGCCAGGGTAATCATCTAAAAGGTACCAGCGCTGTGATTAACAAAGATTTTGCCAGCTCCAAGCCGGAACACACCGCTTTAATCACTCTGTTGGAAAAATCACGAGATGCCATTCAGGGAAAAACCGGAACGACATTTACACTTTAAAAACAATTCACACTCTTTGTCATTTATATAATACTCCCCTGCCTTAACAACAAGGCAGGAGAGCTTTCTATGTCATCGCTCTATCAACTTAAGCTCTCCCGTTTTACTTCCATCGGTCAAGCTATACTCCTCAATCAGTCCATTCTCTGACAATAAGAAGAAACGATCTTTGATATAAGTGCCGCGAATTGTCCAGCTATATCGGTTATTATCGCTGCAGTCAATCTTCATAATTTCCTGAAACCCGCCATCCCGATAAGAAAACAACAGATACATGCGTTTATTATCCTCAGAATAACTCTCCGCAGAAAATCCAAATAAATTTTTCTTCGGATCAATCAACACTGCTTTATAATTGTAGAGTGCATCAGAATAATCGTATTCCGACAGATCCAATTTCGACTGCTCTTTGACATCTGTGGGATTGGAAATATCAAACATAGACAGTTTCATTCCCTTGGTCTGCCCAGTCTTTTCATCTGCCTCCATGCCAATTCCCAACAGAAGATTATCCGCGTAAAAGTGCAGATACTCGGAAAAGCCACTGATCTTAAGTTCTCCCAAAATCTTCGGATCCTTGGGGTTGGACAAATCTACAGAAAACAGTGGGTCTGTCTCTCGGAAAGTCACAAAATACCCGCTGGCTCCCATAAACCTGGCAGAATAAATTCGTTCATCCTTGGCCAAATGCTCAATCTTACCAGCTACCTGTAAATTCTGATCTAACACATACAGACTATTGGTGGTTTCCAAAGAGGCAGAATCATATCCCAGTACCTCGCCGCTTAGATCATCAACGATCTTCTCAACCTCCATAGATTCTACCGTTGTCACCAGGCGCAGGTGATCCTGATATTCATTCATAGACATATCATCCCTAAGTGTTCCTTTGACTGTTCCCTCGGCGTCCTTATGCATTCTTCCATCCTTATAGGAATAGCGATACAATTTGGTGCTGTCTGTGCTCTTTCCCTCCTTACCATACTCTGCATATTGTGTGTCTGCCACATAGATATTTTTCTCGCTGACATAAAATTTATCTGCAGAAGTCACCAGGGCATGGGAATCCACAAACTCATTGGGCCGTTCCATATCTATAGAAGCCATTACTAAGTAGGCTGTTTCATCGGTCTCTTGCGGCAGAAATATTTTGTCCTCCGCCATTGGTTCGCCGTCTAAGGTAGGAATATAAGCCTTGTAATCTTCCTTTGCGCTCGGCCTGTCAGCCTGACAAGAGGTAAAGAAATACAGATATCCATTGGAAATCCTGGAATCCATATAGCTGCCCTTTACCGTAAATGTATGATATTCTTGGGGATTGCTGCGGTCTGCGATATCATAAACATGAATCCTGCAATATGCATACCCAGAATATGCCATATCTGTAGTGGCTGTCTCTGTAGTGGCTGTCTCGCCATTGGTGAAAATATTTTCTGCCATCGCCTTTAGTATCTGGATAAACCCACCGCTGTCCGCTCCATCCATATACTCTGTTCTCTGAGGTACTGGTTCGTTCACTGCCGCACTTTCTGCCCATCCAGGTTCTAAAACCACCAGCTTATCCTCCCAGATATAAATATCTTGAATGACCTCAAAACTACCCACACATGCAGCCTCCTTCAGTCCATCTTTGGTATCAGCAATTCTCACCGCATATTTTGAATTGTTCTCTCGGTAGACAACTTGATAGAGGTATCTGCCGTCATTCTTAATAATGTCTGCCTCCTCCACAGATTCTTCTTGCTGATTGGTCTTCCCAAAATCTCCTGCTTCACCTTCCGCTTTTGTCATCTCCGCACTGGAATCTGCACTCTGATCAACACTGTATGATTCTGTCCCCCCTGTGTCAGCCCCGGAAGCTGCTTCACCGGCTTCTGCTGCTGCTGCGTCATCTACAGCCATCTCCCTCTCTGCAAATTTAGCATTATTCTGAAAAAGCTCCTCCTGCTGTCTCCAAATTTTATCAAAAGACTGATAGATCTTGTCATAAGTAGTGCCTTCTGCACTTTCTTCTTTCTCGATTGCTGATTCTTCTGCTGCCTCATCTGCCGCACTTTCCATTGTATCATAAGTATCTGACGCCGAAGCACCATTCTTCTTTGTTCCAAGTTCCCAATCCATATTCCTCCCTGCTGCATACAATACCAATGCCAGACATACCGCTGCCGCCAAACTGCCGCACCACCAACGAAAATATTTTCCACGTTTTCTTGGCTCTTTTTGTTCTTGACTGAAATGCTGATCGCGTTTTCTCATAATCTCCTCTCCTTTCTCTCCCATCTGAGAAGTCTGTTGTCTTAGCCACTGCTCCATCTGCTCTGGCAAAAGACTTTTTGGTATCTGTTCTTCCCGCGCACTTTTATGCAAGTATTCTCTGATTTGTGCCTGCTCCCATTTATTTTCCATTTCGCTCTTTCGCATCTTCACACCTCCAACTTCTTTCTCATTTTTTGAAGTGCCCTCCGATACCTGGAACGGATGGTACTGTGATTTTTATTCAAAATGCCGGCGATCTCCTCACTGGTGTAACCGCCAAACACGGACAGAGCCACCACAATCCGCTCCTCCTCCTTCAATTCCCAGAACACCTGCTTAACCGCAGATGCCATAGCAAAATCTGTCTCCCCAGAGAGACTCTTCTCTTGAGACGGCGAAATATCTTCGATATCCTCCTCTTTGCGAAACCAATCCTTCATCCTGCGCCTGCACCGATTGACCAAAATCCGCATAATCCAGGGAGAAAATTTTTCTTTGTCCCTGAGTTGATAAAATTTCTCATAGGCAATCAGCACAGCATCCTGTACAGCATCCTCCGCCTCTTGCTGATTTCTCATATAATAGAAAGCGGTTCGGTACATCTGTGGATAGACCTTCTCATAATACCGCATAAATTCTTCCATATGCTCTTCCTCCCTTGAAATGCATTTCATCTTTTTAGAGTCTCAATTCATTCAAAATGTTGCAAATAAAAAACAGGAAAATTTCATCCAAAGGTTTTCTCTCTCCTTTAAAGATCAAATCTTCCTGTCATTTGACCAAAAATGATATACTTTTTCCCCTGTATAGCCAACGATATTATACGCTATCTGCTGTCAAATTTCCACTTTATTTTTAACAAAATTTCCTACTCATGACGGTTTCATCAGCGCTGTCATTCCTTTCAGAAAAAAGAACTGCCGCAAACATGCAGCAGTTCCTTCTATTACTCTTTTCTATGCAAATGGATTTTCGGTCGGGTACATCATGCCTTTAGGCTGATTGAAATCAATCTCCTCCACTGGAACACCAATATACTTAAATACCTCATACAAGGTTTTTCCAAAATGTCCAAAGGCAACCGCCCCATGATGCGGATAATTTTTCTCAATCAGCACATGACGGTAAAATCTGCCCATCTGCGGAATAGCAAACACACCAATTGCCCCAAAGGAACGGGTGGCAACTGGAAGCACCTCGCCCTGTGCAATATAAGCGCGAATCTTTGCATCCGAAGTACTCTGCAGCCGGTAGAATGTGATATCACCAGGTACAATATCACCCTCCAAGGTTCCCTGTGTCACCTCTTCTGGCAGACTTCTTGCCATAATAAGCTGATACTTCATTTCGCAGAAGGATAACTTACTGGAAGCTGTATTGCCGCAGTGGAATCCCATAAAGGTATCTTTTAAGGTATATTCATGTTTTCCTTTGATCTCACTGTCATACATATCCGCAGGCACAGAGTTATTGATATCTAAGAGCGTCACTGCGTCCTGGCTGATGACAGTACCGATAAATTCACTCAATGCGCCGTAAATATCCACCTCACAGGACACAGGAATCCCTTTTTGTGTCAGACGGCTGTTGACATAACAGGGAACAAACCCAAATTGTGTCTGGAATGCAGGCCAGCATTTTCCAGCAATGGCCACAAAGTCTCTGCTTCCTTTATGTCCCTCCACCCAATCTGTGAGTGTGATCTCATATTGTGCCAGCTTGGAAAGAATTTCTGGTTTCTTATTTCCAGCTCCCAGCTCTTGTTCCATTTCTGCCACAATTCCAGGAATCCGCTCGTCGCCTGCATGGTTGTTAAAGGATTCAAACAAATCCAACTCTGAGTTTTCCTCAATTTCCACGCCCAGATTATAGAGCTGTTTAATCGGAGCATTGCAGGCCAGAAAATCTTGTGGTCTTGGTCCAAAAGAAATAATTTTCAGATTGCGAAGCCCGATAATGGCTCTGGCAATCGGCCCAAACTCATGAATCATATCCGCACATTCTTCTGCTGTTCCCACTGGATATTCTGGAATATAAGCTTTGAGATTGCGCAGTTTAAGGTTATAGCTGGCATTTAACACTCCACAGTAAGCATCTCCTCTGCCCTGAACCAGATTATCTCCAGTCTCCTCTGCCGCTGCAACCACCATTGCCGGCCCCTCAAATTCCTTAATCAGCAGTGTCTCAGAAGATTCCGGCCCAAAATTTCCAAGATATACTACCAAAGCATTGCAGCCTGCTTCTCGGATATCTGCAAGTGCTGCCCGCATATGTATCTCATTTTCTACACAGACCGGACATTCATAGATCTCTCCATATTTGTTCTGATATGCCTTAACTAAGGCTTTTCTTCTGTTTTCGGAAAGGGTCATTGGGAAACAGTCTCTGCTGACTGCAACAATTGCAATTTTTTCTTTTGGCATATTATTCATAATCATTTTCCTCTCTTTTCTTTATGCTCTGGACAATTGTGGAACTAATAACTTATTTTAATTTCATCTAAAATTCATAATATGGTTACATTTTACAATTGCTTATTTCTACTATTTCATTCATGTATTATTTTGTTACTGCAGTTTTTCAAAGATCTCCCTGCAAGCTGGATAAATCTGTTTAAACTGCTGATAACGTTTCTCATATAAATCTGCCAGGGCAGGATCCGGCTCAATGGTTTCCTTGACCTTCACAATTGCCTCTGCTGCTTCTGCCACTGAAGCATATTCCTTGCAGGCCACCGCCGCAAGAATAGCCCCGCCTAGACCTGGCCCTTCCTCATTTTCCAACACATCCACCTTGATATTCAAAACATTGGCCACAATTTTTCTCCACAGAGGACTCTTAGCTCCGCCTCCACAGATCTTAGTCCTTGTAATCTCAATACCTAATGCTCTGGCCACTTCCAGGGAATCTCTGAGCGCAAATGCCACTCCTTCCAAGACTGCCTGTGTCATATCTGCTCTTTTGGTGTCCATCGTCAGTCCAATAAAAGTTCCTCTTGCGTTGGGATCGTTGTGTGGAGAGCGTTCTCCCATCAGATAGGGCAGAAAATATACATGATTTTTTCCCAGCTTACTAATTTGCTCCTGCTCTTTTGCATATTCCTGTGTCCCAATAATTTCATCCATCCACCATTTGTTACAGGAAGCTGCACTCAGCATACAGCCCATCAGATGATAGCTGCCGTCTGCATGGTCAAACGAATGAAGCGCATTGTGCTGATCTACCCCAAATTTATCTGAAGAAATAAATACAGTGCCGCTGGTGCCCAACGAAATGTTACAGGAACCATCCCCCACGGTTCCAGTCCCCACTGCAGCCGCCGCATTATCTCCGGCGCCTGCTGCTATTATTACTTTCTCAGAAATACCAAGCTCTAAGGCAAGTTCTGGCTTTACGGTGCCCACAGCCTCATAACTCTCATATACCTTGGGCAGCCATTGCTTTTGAATGCCGCAAATCTCACACATTTCCTGTGACCAACAGCGATTCTTTACATCAAAAAATAAAGTGCCAGAAGCATCTGAGACATCTGTACAATGTACCCCACAAAGCCGATAGGCCAGATAATCTTTGGGCAGCATCAGCTTGTGAATCTTTGCATACAGATCTGGTTCATTCTTTTTCATCCATAACACTTTGGGCGCTGTAAAACCAGCAAAAGAAATATTGGCTGTATATTTTGATAGTACCTCTTTGCCAATCTTTTGATTTAAATACTCTGATTCCTCCGCCGTACGCCCGTCATTCCAAAGAATTGCCGGCCGAATCACCTGATCATTCTGATCTAATACTACCAGCCCATGCATTTGTCCCCCAAAGCTGATACCAGCAATTTGACTTTTGTCACTTTCCAGCAGCAATTCCTTGATGCCTGTTATCGTCTCCCAATACCAGTCCTCTGGATTCTGTTCAGACCAGCCTGGTTTTGGAAAACTAATCGGATATTCTCTGTTTACAATCTTTAAAATCTTGCCGTCTGCCTGCATCAACAAAAGTTTTGCCGCAGAAGTTCCCAGATCAATTCCAATATAGTTCATAACCTCCTCCTTTTATGTGCACGTGCACGCTTTTTATTATCATAACGTGAATCTGTTATTTTTTCAACTAATTTTTTCATTTTTTATCAAATATTTTTTCTTTACAAATAATGGTTTCTATGTTATATTATACAAATCACAATTCTTGTGATTTCTGATTTCGGGCAATAGGTTTTAAAACCTTGTCTAGCGGGATTCTTACCATCTTGAATGGAGGAATTCTATGTTCAAAAAAAATCAAATGGTTCACACAACAATTGTCGTATTCAGTATGGTATTGACATTATTTCTTTTTATGTTCCAGCCACTGAAGACATATGCGGCGCCCAAACTGGAATTTGTAATTTTAAATGCTTATTCCAAGACTATGAAAATCGGAGATGAATCTTATCTTGCAGCCATCACCTCCACAGGAAAAAAGCCAACCTTCAAATCAAGCGACAGCAAAGTGGCGTCTGTAAATACTTATGGAAAAATCACCGCCAAAAAAGCTGGCACAGCTAAAATTACAGCTAAAATCAGAAATGCAGAGGCAAGCTGTACTGTTTATGTAGAAAAAACAACAATTACATTGAGCAACAAACATATCTCACTGGAAAATGGCTACAGTGCCAAATTAACAGTCTCTTCTTCGACAGGACATCCTGTCACTTTCCGTTCCAACAAAAAGAGCGTGGCAACAGTGGATGAGTATGGCAATATAACAGCAAAAAAACCTGGGACAGCAACGATCACCGCAACCGTGGATAAGATCAGTGAAAGCTGCACTGTCACAGTACGCAAACCGACCATTAGTCTGAGCAAAAGCTCTGTCTCTCTCTATCGTTTAAGAAAGGTTCGTCTCGCTGTCAAATCTACCTCTAGAAGCATTCCCAAATGGAAAAGCAATAAAAAAAGTGTGGCCACAGTAGACAGCAACGGCACTGTCACGGCTATAAAAAATGGAACAGCAACAATCACTGTCACCGTGGATGGCGTCAGTAAAAGTTGTATCGTAACAGTTAAAAAACCCACTGTTACATTTGAAAAAGAAGAACTTACCATGAAAAAGGGCGAGAGAAAAACAGTGAAAGTAACTGTTTCCTCAGGAAACAAACCTGTCTTCTCTAGCTCCAACACCTGTATCGCCACAGTAGATGAAAACGGGCAAATATCTGCCCATGATGCCGGAAAAGCTTATATCTATGCCAGCGAAGATGGTGTGAAAAGCCGTATGCGCATTATTGTAAAGTAAATTACTGACAAGTTAATTATGGTAAGAATCCCGAGAAATCAGAAGATCTAAGATTTGACTTATATTAAGCTCTAAACTATAATAATCCATAGCAAAAGTTTTTTAAAACATTAGAAATTTGATATTTTTACATTTTTCTATATTACTAATCATTAAAATATGTATGTGTTATGAAAATTTAGTTCCAAATTTTTACATTTCTCTATATTACTGATCATTAAAATATCAAAAGCTCACATTTTGGTACATAATAATTACAAAAAGAACAAATTATCATAAAGCTAACACTGTTTTGCGCAAAATTGGAGGTATATACATGGCAACCATGAAAGAAATTGCAGCCCTCTCTGGTGTCTCCCGCGGCACAGTCGACCGAGTATTAAATCATCGTGGATCTGTCCATCCAGACACGGCTGCGCGAGTACTAAAAATTGCAAAACAATTAAACTATCAGCCTAACAAAGCTGGTTTAATACTCGCCGCCCAGAAGAAAAATTTTAAAATTGGTGTTATTCTGTTCCAAGATACCAATCCTTTCTTTCAAGAAGTATTAACAGGAATTTATGCTATGGCGGAGGAACTCTCTGGCTATAACTGCCAAGTATTGATACGTCAGGTTTCTTTTGATGAATCATGCCAGAGACAAGCAATAGAAGCCCTATATCAAGAGGGAATTCATGGACTTGTTATCTCACCCTACAATGCTCCTTCGATCACGGCCGAGATCAACCGTCTCACTGAACAGGGTATACCAGTAATCACTACCAATACTGATATTGAGTCCCAGCGACTGGCATATGTGGGCAGCAATTATTTCCTCTCTGGACAGACTGCCGCTGGTCTGCTTGGACGAATGACATTTGGAGAAGTATTTGTAGGAATCATCACAGGTTCCTCCCATATCCTCTGCCATACAGAGCGCATCGCAGGATTTTTGGAAACCATCCGAAAATACTATCCTCAAGTTCATGTTGTGGAAGAGATGATAGAAAATCATGATAATGACACAGAAAGCCGCGAAAAAGTACAAAAGTTTCTCACAGATCACCCTGAAATCAATGCACTTTATTTCGCCGCCGCAGGCATCTACGGCGGCTGCCAGGCAGTACGCTCCCTTGGGCTTTCTGAAAAAATAAAGATTTTCACTTATGACAATGTGGGATCTACCACAGAATTGATGAAACAGGGTATAATCACTGCAACTATCTGCCAACAGCCGTTTTTACAAGGCTACCGCCCCTTAGAATTGATTTTCCGCTATCTGTTAGAGGGCATTGCACCAGAAACAGAGTTCCAATATGTCGATATTGATATCCGCATTCGGGAAAATATCTGATAGATCACTCTTTCTGTGCTGCCTGCACTCGTTTTTGAATTTCTTGATTTAATTGGTTTACATATGCCTCCACATCTACATTCGCCTGATAGTTACTCATATAGGAGGACCAATTTTCCTCAAACTCCTCCTCCGGTGACATAATGATTTTTGGTAGCCACAGACGTTTCACCTCTTCCATCTTTGCTCTCGCCTTCCCATAATCACTCTCGACAGGCCAATCGGCAACACAGGAATAGAGAGGAAACCAGGGATTCCCCTCAACCTCTTCTCCCAAAAATTCCTTCCAAGTCTGAAAACCATAGGCATCTAATACTTTCTTATCATATTCTGAAAGTTTTTGGTAATATTCTCCAGGCTGCTCTGCCGGAAGTACTGTGTTGATACCATCTGCAAGCATCCCTTCATATGCCGGAAAATAAGTATAACTGCATGAATTTTCTTTGAGATAATCTCCATTGCTCCAATTGTTGCGCTGTTCTTCTGTTCGATAAAATATCCCCTTTTCATCTACCTCATAGTCAATCCCTTCTTCCCCCCAATAACGCAGAACCATGACATCTGGCGATAATAAATCATTTAAAAACTGCAAAGCTCCCTCCACGTCTTTACAGTCCACGGAAATTCCCAGACCTGTGCCTGTATTCAAATTTAGCTCAGAACAATTATATTTTCCTTTTATCTTTTGATCAACTGTGATTGGAAGTGGAACATAAGTCCTGTCATCCTTGCCGTTGGCATAAAGAATATTTTGGGCGTCCATAATCTGCCAGTACTGATCTACAAATCCCAAGACATTTCCAGAGGAAATCTTATCTACATACTGGCTAAAGGACAAAGTAAACGTTTCTGGATCAATTACATTCTGCCCAAACATCTGGCAAAGCTTATGATAATACTGTTTCGCTTCTGGTAGTGTATCATACACGGAAGCCTTCTGCGTCTTTTCGTCTACAATTGCACATCCCTCATTGGGATAACCAGCAAGAAACATGGGGGGATTTTCCAGACAGAAATAGCGCCAGTCATCACAAAGAATCTCAAATCCAATATTATCCTTTCCATCTGATTGCGGATTTTCTTTTAAATATGCTGTAATCAGATCGAAATATTGGTCTAATGTCTCAATCTTAGGAAAATCTGCCCATTCCAAGACCCGTTTTTGAATCCAAAATGCTTCCCCAGAGAGCATTGTCTGTGTATTATGCCCCTGTATTACCCCAAATGGTGGAATATAGTAAATATGGCCATCCTCTTTGCGCAGTGATTCCCACTGTTTTGGTGTCAGGTATTGATACAAATGGGGATAATCTTCCAGATAATCCTCCAGAGGAACTAATGCTCCCGCCTCCACCAAACGGCTGGAGGCATCTGCGCCATTGATAAAATCAGGATATTCCCCAGTACTAATCATTGTCTCAATTTTTTCCTCCGGTGTCTGTCCGCTCAGCCATTCCACTTCTGCACTTACGCCCGTGATCTGGGTAATTTTATCGCGAATACGATTTTTCTTTGACTTGTTGTCGCCTGGCACGGCCATAAAAGCTGTAAAAGTTCTAGCCTCCTGATCTCTTCCAAAATCAGTGATTTTATAAAGTCCTGCTAAAACCACGGTTACAAAAATCAATATTCCCAGCAGCCATATATGTTTTTTATTCATGAACCGCCCCTCTTTCCTGTGTTTTGCAAATTTTCTTCCTTCCCCTGTTTTCGATTTCGGATGCGATATTGGTTTGGCGTCATCTGATTGGCCTGTACAAATTTATTGATAAAATATTCCGCCTTTCCAAATCCTACTTGTTGCGCAATGGCATAAATTCGCAGATTTGTGTGAAGCAACAGCTCCTGTGCTTTCTCAATCCGCAAATTATTGAGATAGTCGCGAAATGCAATTCCATATTTTTTCTTATAAAGCTGTCCCAGATAGACATTATTTACATAAAACATCTCCCCTAATGATTTGAGGCTCATTTTTTCCATATAATGTTCCATCACATAATCATCCACCTTGTCCAGAACCTTTCTCGATTCTTGTGTGCGCACCTGAGCCAGATAGCCCGCATAACCAGAAAAAAACTCTGTAATCTCCTCTGTACTGCCTGTCAAAACGAGCTTGTTAAAGGATTCCTTTCCAATGTATTCCAGTATCTCCTGCTGATTTGTCTGATCATCAAATTCTTGCACCATCTCCATAAGACGGTATAAAATATGATAAATACTGGCGCTGACCATTTCCAAATTCATATCACTGCTGCGAATTTGGTCAAAAATACGTCCCGCAAAATTTTGAATCTCTGAAATCTGATTATTCTTTACAGCCTCCAAAAGCGCCTCCACATCTGCTTCCCGAATACCCATAGATGATTTTGGATGACGAAATTCCTTATAATTTTGCACCTGCGATTCTTCTTGTCCTAACCCATGCAGGCAGCGCACTACACGAATCGAAAAAAAAGATTTGGACAATTGCTCCAACTTCTCAATTTGCTGCCCCACATAAACTTGGATCCGATAGGGAAAATGCTGTGTTACCCGCTTTTGTAGATTTTCCAAAAATTCTTCTTCCAACAAATGACTGCCCTCATAAATCCCTTTTGTCAACAGCAGCCCTGCTCCAAAAACTTCTCCCTCTGTCTCTATTATGGGAATTACATGATATGCAAATCGTCCCATCATCCCTTGAAGATAACGAATTAAATCTTGCTGCTGTTCCATCTGACCACTGTGCCCCAAGGCAGCAAATTCCTTTTGATTTCTATCAAATTCAATGCTTACATATTTTTCCACCCTAGTGTCTGTAAGATACTTTTTTATCTGTTCCAGATCCTCAGAAGAAAACTTGCCCAACAACAATCTTGCGATATGAAAATCATATTTTTGCTGCCGCTCTTGCTGTTCCTGCCGATAATCGTGATTCACCTTTGTCAGAATACGAATCAATTCCTCTTCCTGGACAGGTTTGAGCATATAATCCAACACATTCATTTGCAGCGCTTTCCTAGCATACTGAAACTCTGCATATCCTGTTAGAATTATAAAACGAATCTGGCGCGATAGATTTTTTTGTACATAAGAAATTAATTCCATCCCTGTCATCCCAGGCATCTTAATGTCAACAAAAACCAGATCAACATCGGTCTCCTCCAGAATGTGAATTGCATCCATACCATTTTCGGCCTCTGCCAAGACCTGATAACCATATTTTCCCCAATCAACCAACTGCTTTAACCCCTGCCTGATAAACTGCTCGTCATCTACCAACAATACTTTGATCATTCTGCCTCACCTGCCTTCTCAATACTGCTCTTCTATCTCTTTTTTAGGAAGTTGAATACAAATCTCTGTTCCTTCCTGAGCAGCACTGTTAATATCAATTTCCACCTCTTCCCCATAATACTGATGC
Source organism: Lachnospiraceae bacterium (assembly GCA_910575005.1). Lineage (GTDB taxonomy): Bacteria > Bacillota > Clostridia > Lachnospirales > Lachnospiraceae > Petralouisia. The sequence continues at coordinate 28,457 of CAJTCL010000020.1, forward strand.
ATCCGCACAACGGTATTAACTATGCCGATACTTTTTTCCGTCTCCTTGAGATAACGGATATCTGCTTCCTGCACCTTTTTTTTCAAATCGTCTAATTCTCTCTGCTCCATGCCACTTCCTTGGTCCATAATCTCAAAATATAGAAATTCCTCATCTTCTGATACCATCACTGTGACTGAACCACCCTCTAAGCTGTTTTCAATTCCATGAACACAGGCATTTTCCACAAAAGTGATAATAATAAATTTGGGAATCAATCGCTTCCGGCATTCCTCTTGCACATGTAGAAAAAATTCTAACCGTTCTCCAAAGCGATATTTTTGTATCTCTAAATACCTTCTGACATTATCACATTCCTCTTCAATTGTCACAAGATCTCGATTCCACTGGATATTTTTTCTCATCAATATTGCAAAACTCTCCAAAATCCTGGCTGTCTCTGTCTCCTGTTTTAAAATACTGTGCATACGAATACTTTCCAGTGCATTAAATATAAAATGCGGATTTAGCTGGCTTTGTAGCGCTTTTAATTCCGCCTGCTTCTTGGCAATTTCCAGACTCTGTTCACGCTCTTTATTTTTAAATACGACTTCAATTAACTCCTTAATCCGCATTACCATCAAATTATAACTGCGAATCATCGCTCCAATCTCGTCTATACCTTTATCGCCAGGAATCACTTCATAACGACCTTCTTTGACACGCTCTAAATATTGTTGTGTCAAATCTACTCTGTCATGAAGAGAACGATAAAAAATATAGATAAACAGACTGGGAAACATCAAATTAATCAGATATAATAACAGAATATATCCTTTCTGCCCCCAAATCATTCCAAACGCTGCTGGACGTTCTTCGGTAAGATAAATTGACAGTTTCTGGCCATACAATTCTATTGTTCTTTGCAGAGAACACCCCTTTTCCTGATAGGCGCTCAAATCCCAAAACGCTTTTTCTTTACTGTTTTTATCCCTTGTCGTAAACAAAATACAATCTCCAATACATAGATATGCATCTGTCTGGTCACAGATTCGCTCCATACTCTCTAACATGGATTGATAATCTAATTCTAACATAATGATATTATGATCTCCACAGAAGTTGAGCTTCTGCATCAACACAACACGCCTGCCTTTGCCTATATAGCCGCCGGATTCTCTGCCATCCTCATAATAACTATACAATAAAATATTTCTGCCACTCTCTTCAAAAGCTTGATACCAACTGCTGTCTTTTACAGTATCATTGTAAATAAAATAGGTGCCATTGGTAATAGTACTATTTCCAGTGCAAATTACAATATTATAGGCTGACTGTGCTGTATAATAATATTGAATCACTTGATCATCCATCAACTGCACAAAAGCTTCATAATATGCCACCTTATTTGGATATTCCCGCTCTAAAAATTGTTTTAATCTGGCATTACGGTTTAGATAGTCTGCGATAGATAACTGCGCAGATATGTTACTACTCAATTCAAACTCCAGACGGTCCGCCATATTTTTTATCTTCTGATCTTGCTCCTTGTTCATTCCCTGATTCATACTCCAAATAATCATTCCATTGGTGGTAATCAGTGGAAACAAGACACAGATTAAGAAAAGAATGATTATTTTATCTCGTAGTTTGATTGCATTTGCTTTCAGCCATATTTTTCTTTTCAATCCTTTTTCCTCCTCACCTCCATTATATCGAATGATCACTGAAAAAAACAGGGTATTTTTAAGGTGTCCCCAAAGCCACAGCCCTCCAAAGTCATACCAGATTTTCGGAAGGGATGCAATCTCAATCCGGCATATACTTCGGGGAGCTACGGCTTTGGGGACACCTTCATTAATGTCATTTCAAACTGCTGTGTAGCCTATTTTTTGTAATAATTCTTATTTTATCTTAAAATTCTTAGTCTTTGCTTTTATCAAAAGCTTCTTATAAAACGCTTTTTTAGACTTATTCACGGTAAATACAGCATTTTTCTTGATACTCTTAAATGCATTCTTTCCAATTGTCTTAATTGCTGTACCGCTGAATTTAATCTTTGCAAGTTTCTTTGCTCCAAAGAAAGCTTCGCTTCCAATGCTCTTGATATTCTTTCCAACCACAGCACTCTTAAGATTTCTCTGGTTCTTAAATGCTTTATTTGCAATTGCTGTCACTTTGAAAGTCATTCCATTGTATTTTACAGTTGCTGGTACATTGACAGAAGTAAGCCTTGCAGATGTACCTGTGACTGTCACCTGTTTTACAGATGCTGTACACTTAGTGATCTTATATTTCAATTTCTTGGAAGTAAAGGTCTTCTTCATGCTGAATACCGCTTTTTTGCTGATACCCTTAAATGCATTTTTGCCAATTGTTTTCACCGCTGTTCCCTTAAAGGTCACTTTCGCTAACTTCTTATCATTATAGAATGCTTTGCTTCCAATTTTGGTAACATACTTGCCAATCACTGCACTCTTTATTGTACTCTTTTTGGCAAATGCATTATTACCAATCGCTGTCACCTTAAAGCTCATGCCATTGTATGTCACAGTTGCCGGTACAGTTACAGAAGTAAGTTTTGCAGATGTGCCCGTAACTGTCACCTGTTTTGTCGATGCCGTGGACTTAGTGATCTTATATTTCAGCTTACTTGATGTAAAGGTGGAAGTAGGCATAACGAATGCCGCATTCTTAACAATATTCTTAAATGCATCCTTACCAATGGTCTTCACTGCCGTTCCCTTAAAGGTTACTTTGGCAAGCTTCTTATCATTGTAAAATGCCTTGGTGCCAATACTGGTGACATATTTACCAATCACTACACTTTTGAGGTTTGCCTGATTTGCAAGTGCATTACTGCCGACTGCTGTCACCTTAAAGCTGACATCTTTGTATTTTACAGTATCTGGTATCGTAACACTCGTAAGCTGCTTTGTTGCCCCAATTACCGTTACTTTCTTTGATGTAGCACTGTAAGCTGTAACTTTATACTTCAGTCCGTTGCTTGCTGTAAAGATATCATTCACAACTGGCTGTGATGGAGCATCCAACGATCCCTCAGCATCTTTGACTGCCTGTTTTAATTTCTGCAAAGCTGCCTCTAGTTCTTCCTGGGTTACTCCGTCTTTCTTCAATAATGCTTTCACTGCATCAATCTCGGCCTGTAATTTTGCTTTTTCCGTTGCACTGAGTTTCTCAAGCAGCTTTTCAGCCTCGGCAAGCTTATTGTTAATCTGTTCATCTAACGGCTTTGTTGTTTCCTCGGCATCTTTTACAGCTTTCTTCAACTGCTCTAACGCCTTCTCCAATTCTTCCTGGGTTACTCCGTCTTTCTTGAGTAATTCTTTGACTGCATCAATTTCCGCCTGTAATTTAGCTTTTTCTTCCTCGCTCAATTTTTCAAGCAGCTTCTCGGCCTCGGCAAGCTTATCATTCAACTGCTCATCTAATGGCTTTGTGCTCTCCTGTGCATCTTTCACTGCCTGGGTCAACTTCTCTAATGCCTGTTTCAGTTCTTCCTGGGTTACTCCCTCTTTCTTGAGTAATTCTTTGACTGCATCAATTTCTGCCTGTAATTTAGCCTTTTCTTCCTCGCTCAATTTTCCAAGCAGTTCTTCTGCCTCTTTGATCTTGTCATTTATCTGCTCATCTATTGGCTCTTTGGTGCTATTCTCAGCATCTTTCACAGCTTTCTTCAACTGCTCTAATGCCTTCTCCAATTCTTCCTGGGTCACTCCGTCTTTCTTGAGTAATTCTTTGACTGCATCAATTTCTGCCTGTAATTTAGCTTTTTCTTCCTCGCTCAATTTTTCAAGCAGCTTCTCGGCCTCAGCAAGCTTATCATTCAATTGCTCATCTAATGGCTTTGTGCTCTCCTGCGCATCTTTCACTGCCTGGGTCAATTTCTCTAATGCCTGTTCTAGTTCTTCTTGAGTTACTCCATCTTTCTTGAGCAATTCTTTGACTGCATCAATTTCTGCCTGTAATTTAGCTTTTTCTTCCTCGCTCAATTTTTCAAGCAGCTCTTCTGCCTCTTTGATCTTGTCATTTATCTGCTCATCTATTGGCCCTTTGGTGCTATTCTCTGCATCTTTCACTGCCTGGGTCAACTTTTCTAATGCCTGTTCTAGTTCTTCTTGGGTTACTCCATCTTTCTTGAGCAATTCTTTGACTGCATCGATCTCAGCCTGCAGTTTTGCCTTCTCAGTATCACTCAGTTTTCCAAGAAGTTTCTGTGCCTCAGAAATTTTATCTTCGATCTGGTTTTCTATTGGTATGCTCTCGCTCTCTGTAAACTGATAATAATCTACATTCATGATATTTTCTGTCTCAGAGCCGCGGAATACCAAAAAAACATTCTTTGTTCCAGTCACATTGTCTACTTCACATTCTACCGGTTTGTATGTGTCTTCGCCTCCAGTCGCTGGAACTTCTACTTCACCGATCAAAGTTCCCTCCGGGCTGTCGAGACGTACTTCAATTTTTCCTCCCTTTGCAGACGCCGCACTTACCTGGAATTTTGCAGCACCTTTTTCACCAAAATTCAACTGAGCTACAGAAGTCCAGTCTCCATTCTGAAGATCCGTCAGCGCCATATTATAATCACTGAATAATTTTCCAGGCTCTGCACAAACTTTTGCTTTCACGCCTGCATTCCAGGCAATGGTCTCTGCATCGATTCTCTCATAAGGGGTCATATCTCGCAGCTGTGGAATCCCTGCATAAGTTCCCTTAATCTGCTTGATACTTCCATCACTATTCATTTTAATCTCATCAATATGAGTAGAACGATAACCCAATTCCACACCAAGAGCCTTCGATACGGTCTGTGCATGGTAAATAAAATAACTTACACCTTCATATACAAAGGTTGCATGGTGGTTATTGCCGCCTACATTAAACCATACCGATGGATTGGAGAAGATTTCTCCTGCATAAGTAAATGGTCCCATTGGATTATCACTTACCATATAGCAAATATTTCCCAATCCTGGATAGCCGTCTCCATGAGGCCCGATAAAGTTGGAGCAGTAAGAATAGTAGTATTTACCATCGTATTTAAATATACCGCTGTCCTCAAACATACAAGGCGCGTCAATCTCTTTTGCCTCTCCCTCAATACTAATCATATCTGCGCCCAATTTGGCAACTCTTGCGGTTTTCGGATTGAGCTGTTCTCCATTTGCTCCATTATTGGGCACGCCGCCGCCAAAATAGATATAAGCGCTGCCGTCATCATCTACCAGCACTGCCGGATCAAAGCACCAAGTTACACCTGCACACCCCGGCGTCTGTCTGGTAAGCAATGCCTTGCCGATGGGATCCTTCCAGGGACCTAATGGGGTATCTGCCTCCAAAACGCCAATACCAGAAGCGTCATTAGCAAAATACAAGAAGAATTTATCCTTGCCGTCTACTTTCTGATAGGCAATTGCCGGCGCCCATGAATGGCTGGCCCACATTGCCGGACCTTTACCGCCATTTTGACCCGCCACATCAATTTCCCCGTGGTCTGTCCAGTTCACCAAATCTGTGGAAGATACCACACGCAGACTGGTAATATAATTAAAGTCATTGCTGATTACCTCTCCATTATCGTCATACTGGTAATCATCTGCTGTCATATACACATAAACTCTGCCCTGATATTCAATCGCGTAAGGATCTGCACCAAATTCATGTGTGGTAATTGGATTACCATAACCCAATTTCTTTGCCAATGTCTTAGTATTCAAATATTTCATGGTCACGGAAGCGCTGCATTCGGATACATCATATTCTGCCGCTCCGTTGTCAACCATAATATAATCGGCCTTGATATCTACAGACTTATCTTCATCTACATAATTGCTGACTTTTAATTTAATAGTCGCGAATAATTTGTCTTCTGCGTTAAAGGAAACATCGCTTCCTTTTACTGTAAGAGTAAGCCGGCTATTCTTATAAGAGTAATCAGTCTCGCCCTTGATTGCCATATTGTTAAATATTACATCCTCCACACGCATGTTGTTTGGTATGGAAATGGATGCCTTGATACCAGAATGATTTGCTGCTGTCAGTTCATCCAGTTTCAATTTTACTTCACACTCACTGCCCACAACACCACTTACTTCTTGGGTAGCTTCCAGATTTGCTTTCCATGCAGCTGTCGGCTGCTCTGTTCCGGTAATCTGGTCAGATACACGGAAATAATCATAATCTACATAGCCGCCTGTTGTCTTAGTTGCATAGTTGAAAATTGCAAACTTGCTGCCCATGAAATGGGTCAATTCATAACTGAGCTTTACAGCTTCACCGAGCTTTTTCCACTCTTTTCCGTCAAAGCTATAGTAAAAACTTACTGTGTCTTTGTCACTGCCATCCTGATTTCCTGCAAAATTAAATTCTTCTTTCAGGTATACAATATTCTCAGTACAATCCACACTTGCCTTTATGGTTGGCTTATCTTCTTTTGCTGCCTCATTGCCAGAAGCATCCACCATCACCAGTTTTGCCCCCGCATTTTCCTTTTTCACAGCAATATAACCATAATTATAGGAGAATGCTGCCAATCCTGCCACATCACCGGATTTCATATTACTGATATCCATCTTAATGGAACCTGCGCAGGTCGGTCCATAGGTTCTCTGGGTCAGCGTATTCCTTGCATTTAAAATACTGGTTGACTTATTTCCAGTGGTCAGTCTCAGCCAGCCATCGCGGTCTGTCAGTGACCAGTAAAGATTATTAGGATTATGATTCCACTGCCAAACCAGATCCAGATTGGAACCGTTGTAATCATGTTCTCCTGATTCTGCAGGCTCTTTGGGATCCTCAAACTTTTCAACCATAGATACATTATCCACAAAGAAATCCATCAAATCTGCCTCTGCAGTTGGATTCTGTGCCCAAGGCGTCTCAAAAAACAGATAATTTTGGGTCGTAATTGCATCCTCTGGCATCATCCATTCGGTTGATATCTTAGTCCATTCGCCCTTCTTTGCAGTCGCATGAGCCAAATTGGTGCGATAAGTGTAATCTGGTCCATTTTGAATGGTGATATTAAATTGCTTTTCATCCACACCTGTATTATATTTTACCCATCCTTCAATCAGATATTTCTTTCCAGGTGTCAGCTTGTTGCTCAGATCCTGGGAGGGACCCTGCGCACATGCACTACGTTCTGTGACTGCCACACTCTGGCTGCCTTCCTGTGCTTCATCTGTGGAAAGGCTCAGTTTGGCATTTTCCATGCCGCTCCAGTTCTCCAGACCATTTTCAAAAGAACCATTGCGAATGATATTGTCATCTGTGGTCGTCATGGAAAAATCATCCAGGTAATAATTCATACGATCATTTGTCGGATCCTGTGCTGCTGTCCAGCCATTTTCCACAAAGATAAAGTTCTTTTCCGGATCAAATGGGAATTCATCACTCTTGTCACGGGGCGTATAGGTTCCTTCAAAATCGACCCACTCTCCCTTGACTGCATTGATATTGAACACATTATCGCGATATTGGTAATCGGGACCATTTTGAATGGTGACAATAAATTTCTTAGTATCTGGTCCTACGGTATATTTTAATTTACCAGAAATTTTATAGGTCTTGCCCCATACCAGCTTGCCGCTGATATCCTGGCAGGCGCCTGCGCCAGTGCCGTTTCGGTCTTTTACATAAATACTGTACTCGCCATTTGCCTTCTCTGTATTTGTCGCCTCAATACTGCATACTTCTCCTGGCGTTGTAGTCCAGCCTTCGGTGGTTCCTGTCTCCACATCGCCATTTTTAAACAACTGAATCAGATTCTCCTGCTCTCCGCCGCTGCTAACTGGCCGCTCATAGGTGACAGAGACGTCGTCCAGATAATAATCCATCAAATCATTTTCAGCTACCACGGGATTTGCATGACTTGTCTCAAAAAACATATAATTTTCTGCTGTGCTAAATTCAAAAGTCTTATCACCATCTACTTTATCGCTTGGTGTATAGTCGAAACTAAACTCACACCACTGTCCTTTGGTGGCAGTCATGCCTTTTGCTGCAGTACGGTACTGCCAGTCTTTTCCATTCTGGAATACCACATTAAATCCTCTTGTAGCTGGTCCAGTGGTATATTTGATCTTCGCCTTAATCTTATAAGTTTTGCCCTTCTCCAACTTGCCGGAGAGATCATACATTCCGCTGGAAGCAAGATTTTTACGATTATAGACATGCAGCACATGGTTTGCAGTATTGCCGTCATCTGCTGTTACCTTGATTTCACCATTCTCAAATCCCGACCAATATTTTGCACTATCTTCAAAATTACCATTTTTTACAAGATCAACGGTCTCCATCTCCACTTCGCCCGCTTTGGCATCTGCATATAGCTCAAGCTGTGCCGCCTCTTCTTCCTTCTTTGCCTGTTCTGCATCAAATACCCGATGCTCTGCATCGTTATAAAATTCATCTGATTTCGCTAAAGATTTCGTATCGCTGCCAGAAACAGGAAGATTCATCACTGCCTCTACGGTCTTGCCGTCGCCGTCCTTGCCAAGCATTGGCCAGTCATTTTTCCAAGTACAATCTGTCAGCACCGGAACGCGTCCAATCGCACCGTGATCCTGGAACAGAAAACCATACCATTTTCCGTCTACCGTATCAATCACGCCACCCTGTGCCACTCCGCCGCCTACTCCATTGTTCTGGAAATTAGCCTGCAAAATTACTTCATTTTCCCACTGTGTGCTTGGGAAAGTCTTACTTCTATGACAGAGCTCTGTACGTCCGCTTCCGGTAGGCCAGCAGATATTGAACACATAATAATACTCTCCCTTTTTCATAATATGTGTTCCCTCACCAACAAGACCTGTTCCAATATTTGGTACATTCCAAGTCTCTTTTGTGATGTCAAACAGTATCTGCTCCGTATCCTTCTTTACCTCGGACAAATCCTCAGAAAGTTCCGCACATTTGATCTGTCCGCCTCCATAGAGAAGATATGCCTTGCCGCTTGCATCGTCAAAGAACAGGGCAAGGTCATGAAAACTGCCGTTCAATTCCGTCTTAGTCCAGGCACCTCTTTCAATATCCTTGGTGGTATATATGTACGCTTTTCCGGTCGTATTAGAGTTAAACGCCACATAAAAAGTTCCATTATGATATTGAAGACTGGCTGCCCACTGTCCATTGCCATACATTTCCTGGCCATTTCTCAGATTCATGGCGTCCGTATCTCCCAGAATATCATATACATAGTTTACAATTTCCCAGTTTACCAAATCTGTCGATTTCATAATCGGGCATCCTGGGGATAAATGCATGGTCGTACTGACCATATAATACGCATCATCTACGCGTATAATGTCGATATCCGGTACATCTGCATAGACAACCGGATTATCAAAGGTTCCATCACCATTGTCTGATGATGTGCCTGCTTTGGCATATGCTGGCAGCATAGTAATCACCATAGCCGCTGCCAGAACCAAAGAGCAGACTCGTTTCCATCCGTTCCTTATTGTTTTCCTCACAATAGCACTCCTTTCTTTGTGCGCGAAGGATTGTAACTATTCCACAAGGAAATTTGCACAATCCTTCTATATTTTATAAATGTGATATAATTTTCGCATAATATATATTATTTTTCATCCCCAAAAACTATAGAAAATGCATGAAAAAGAACGAATAATATTTAGTTTTTTATACTTTTATTGTTTTCTTAAAGCGAAATCACACTTATTCACATCGAAATGAATATTTTTCTTTAAAAATATGGTGTCACAAATCAAATACTCTCATCCCAATAAGTTTCTTTTATTGTTTTAACCCCCTTTAAATATTCTGGAAAATCATTCAAATTAATTGACATAAATATTCCAGCAAAGTATAATATTACCGTATTCATATAAGTCCTAAATAAGGAGGTTTTTATGTCAAAAGAGAAAAAAAATACTGGGGCCAAAACTTCCAACAGCCTTAGTAAAAAAATCATCTCAAAGCTGGTAAATATTGTTGCAGTTATGTTCTTATTGATTGTAATAATTGCCGGCTTTATTTCTATGAACGCCCAGGTCAATATCACAGAAGATAAGCTTGTCTCTGTCGCCTATGAAAATGCATTCTTAATTGACAGCGATATAGAAAAAGCATATGGCCAGGCTTTAAGTTTTGCCAGCGCATTAAAGAATATTTCAGCGCTGCGCCCTGAAGAACAGCGAGATGCGATTGACAATGCACTGGCTGGTGTCTTGGCTTCCAACAAAAACTTCACTACTGTTTTTGCCTATTTTGAACAAAATGCCATCCCAGATGAAAACGGAAAACCTTATAGCGTACATAAAAAAGAGATTGCTTATGAAGCGGTCGCCTATTTAAACGAAAACCAGACAGGAATTACCTTTGAAAAGCATGAGGATGCTTTTGACAATTTTGAAAAAGAATATTATAAACAGATAAAATCCTCCGGTGAAGTCTATGTGATGGAACCATATGTATACTCACTGCGCGGAACGGAAGATATTATGATGATCAGTATTATTGCCCCTATTTATAACGCCGAGGGGGACTTTTTCGGTGTGGCAGGCTGTGATGTGGCTTTAAATGACATGCAGACACAACGCTATGCCGGCACAGGCTACCGCTCTACCCATATGGTAGCTCTTGCGGAAGATGGAACCGTCCTTCTGGATTCTGCTGATCCTTCGACAATCGGAAAAACCGCTCCCGATGCAGGCTATGAAGCAATCTTAACCGATACAGAAAAGTTAAAAACCATGCAGGAGGGAGAATTTATAAACAGTAATTCTGTGATCAATGATAAAGCAAAAAATTTTTCCACTGGCAAAGGCGGTATTGCCATCACAGTTCCTTTAAAGCTTGATAGCGGCAATTATTGGACATTTTATTTGGCCATTGACAAAGGCGAATTTATATTGAATATTGTGTTGGATGTATTAAAACTAATGCTTGTAGTGATCGTGATTGGCGCCATTCTTTTATATATTATTTATCAAACCATTGAAAAATCACTGGCACCTGTACAGAATATTCTCTCTGGCGCCGCCCAATTAGAAAAAGGAAACCTGAAAATCAACATAGAAGTAGATACGGATGATGAATTGGGACATTTAGCACAGGCCATCAATCATATTAGTATGACCGTGGACAATTATGTAAATGATATCTCTCAGCAGCTATCAGAAATGGCCGATAACAATATGGATATTGCAATCCGCCAGAAATACATTGGCGACTTTTTGCCAATACAGACTTCTATCGAAAAAATTGTCGCTTCATTGAACGGAACCCTGCAACAAATTATTCTCACCGCAGATGATGTCGCTTCCTATTCTGTGACTGTCTCCTCCGGTGCACAAACCTTGACGACGGGAGCCACCGACCAGGCAACTGCTGTAAATGCACTGGCAACTTCTATTGAAGGATTGGCTGACGATATCACCGCCAATGCCGAAGATGCCCAAAATATGAATTTAAGGGTTTCCAAGGTAAGTGAGAAAATTGAAAACAGCACTGCAGAAATGAATAAATTGATGAGCGCCATGACTGATATTCGGGATTCTTCCGCAGGAATTGAAAAAATTATTTTAAGCATTCAGGAAATTGCAAATAAAACGAATCTCTTGTCTTTAAATGCTTCTATCGAGGCAGCAAGAGCTGGCGAAGCCGGCAAAGGCTTTGCAGTAGTGGCAGATGAAATTCACGACCTCGCTGCCCAAAGTGCGGAATCTGTAAATCAGACGACACAACTGATTGAGCATTCCCTAGAAGCGGTGCGAAACGGTGTAGCGATTGCAGACGATACCGCTGATTCGCTGAAGGAGGTTGTGGAAGGTGCAAAAGAAATTGCGGATTCCGTAGATAAGATTATCTATGCCTCCCAGAATCAAAAACAAGTTCTCATGGAACTGACCAAGAGTATTGACCTGATTGAAGAAGTGGTACAGTCTAATATTTCTGCCGCAGAGGAAAGTGTCTCTACCAGTGAAGAACTTTCCCAGCAATCTCAACGGCTGCATGACCTGGTAAATCAATTTCATTTGAAAAAGTAATGGATTGCTCCTGCGGTTAAATATCAAAAATTTAATGTAAATTAAAATTTAAGTAAAATGTCAATATTTAACCGTTGGAGCAAGATATATTATTTGGAATCATATTTTTTAAAATTAGAATCACTTATCACTTTTCATTCTATACAGAACAACAGAAAAAAGCTATCAATCAATAATGATGAAAAAGAAGTATTGAAACACCATAGAAAAACCTCTTACTTTTCCTATTTTAAAAATAATTTTGCCGGACAGATTTACAAACACAATCATTCTGTCCGGCAATTTTTACTCTAATTTCCTGGTAATATCTTTGAGCCAGCCAAATTTCTTATAGTGGACATACACCACTGGAATCTTCCAAAATTCATCCAGACACAAGATAAAATACACAGCCATCGGAGGCAGTTTCCATACAAAGGCGCTTAGAAAACCGAGAGGTACACTAATCACCCACATCACTATAATATCACAGACCATTCCGAATCTGGAATCGCCGCCCGCACGGAAAATTCCTGATATCAGCAGCGTATTCATGGCCTGTCCTACTACATAGTAAGCGCTGATCCAGAGCATAAAATCCAGATACCCTGCCGCCCGCTCCGTCAACGAAAAGCATAAGAATACCACTGGCCGCAAAAGCAGAATCACAATTCCAGTCAAAATACCAATCACTAAGGTCACTTGACAAGATTTTCTGGCGTCGCGTTTTGCCTCCTCAAACTTGCCCTCGCCAATCTCTATTCCCAGAAGCACAGAAGCTCCAGCTCCCAGTGCAAAACAAAGAATGGTACACAGATTTCTAACTGTGGTCGCCACAGAACTTGCCGCCACCACATCTGCATTCATATGTCCCATAACAACCGAATACATGGAAAAAGCCAAAGTCCAGGCAAAATCATTGATCAATGCAGGTACAGAATATTTACAGAAATCTGCAAACAACATACTATGTCTGCCAAACATCATTCTTAGATCTATGCGAAATACCTTTCCTCTGGCTGCGTCCAATAGACACAATAAAAGTTCTACAACACGCGCTGTCACAGTACCGATTGCCACACCGACAACTCCCAGCTTTGGCGCGCCGCCAATTCCAAAGATAAAAACCGCATTCAGCACTACATTTAAAGACAAGGCTATTAAGCTAATGATCATACTTAATTGCGCTCGTTCCATACTTCGCAATACACAGTGGTAAACTTGTGAAAAACTCATACACACATAAGAAATTCCAACAATTCGCAGATAGGATGCTCCAATCGAAATCAATGCCTGATCATTGGTGTAAATCCGCATCAGTGTCTCAGGCGCACTGATCGCTCCCACTGCCAGAATTACTGTGATGGTCAGAGCGATCTTCGTAGCGATTCCCATAACGGCCTGTATGGAATTGGTATCTTTCTTGCCCCAATATTGAGATGCCAGCATAACCACTCCAGAAGAGATTCCAAAAAAGAATCCTGAGAGAAGAAATTGAAACTGATTCGCCAAAGATACCGCCGACAATTGCGTCTGTCCCACATAACCCAGCATAAATACATCGGCAGAATTGACCGCATTTGTGATAAAATTTTGTATGGTAATGGGTATTACCAATCCAGCCAAAGAACGATAAAATTGTCTGTTTTCTGCTTTCATTTATGTTTTCCTTTCTATATTAGCACTTGAAATTGTGTAATCATTCAGAACCTTCCCAGAGTTCTCAACAATTTCAAGAACTCTATACATTAAATCGAAACAGGATCACATCTCCATCCTTTACTACATATTCTTTGCCTTCCAGTCCTACCAGACCTTTATCCTTTGCAGCAGACAGAGAACCACAGTCCAGCAGATCCTGATAATTCACCACCTCTGCACGGATAAATCCCCGTTCAAAATCAGAGTGGATCTTTCCGGCTGCCTGTGGCGCTTTGGTGCCTCGCTTAATCGTCCAGGCACGTGTCTCATCTTCCCCAGAAGTTAAATAACTGATCAGTCCAAGCAAACTGTAACTAGCCTTAATCAGTTTTTCCAGACCTGATTCTTTTAAGCCCAGCTCCTCTAAGAACATGGCCTTCTCTTCCTCGTCCAGCTCTGCAATCTCCTGTTCAATCTGGGCACAGATCACAAATACCTCACATTCCTCCTGGGCAGCATTTTTGCGCACTTCCTGTACAAATGTATTTCCTGCACCATCTTCTGCTAGATCATCCTCTGCTACATTGGCCGCATAGATCACAGGTTTTGCAGTCAACAAATTATACTCTTTAAACCAGAGTTCTTCATCCTCATCTTCCAAAGTAAAGGTCTTGGCCAGCTTTCCGTCCTCAAGATGGAGTTTGACACGTTCCAAAAGCTTTAATTCCTTTGCTAGATTCTTATCCATTCTCGCTCCCTTGCTGGTCTTAGCAATTCTGCGTTCCAAAATCTCAATATCAGAAAAAATCAGCTCCAGATTGATGGTCTCAATATCTCGCACCGGATTGATATTGCCATCCACATGGACAATATTGCTGTCCTCAAAGCAGCGCACAACATGGACAATGGCATCGACCTCACGGATATTAGACAAAAATTGATTTCCCAATCCCTCTCCCTTGCTGGCCCCCTTTACCAAACCAGCAATATCCACAAATTCAATTACTGCTGGTGTCACCTTTTTGGACTGATACAGATCCCCCAATTTTTTCAGACGTTCATCAGGAACCGTCACAATCCCCACATTGGGGTCAATCGTGCAAAATGGATAATTGGCGGATTCCGCCCCTGCTTTTGTCAATGAATTAAATAAGGTACTTTTCCCCACATTGGGCAAGCCAACGATTCCTAATTTCATAATATTCTGTCCCTATTCAGAAACCTTTGTTCCGGTTATCTGCCTTTCTCTATTTTTTCGTAACTATACAGAACTCCATAAAGACATAAACTCTGACCATTCAAATCTATTTGAAAAGGGCAGAATTACCTATTTCCATAAGGGTGATAATTCCCCTAAAACCATAGACAAAAGAGACTGTCCGCATTATTATTTCTGTTAGTACGCCAGCCTCATATGACAGCTTTGTTGTCATGTCGGTGGCTTGGTTCTGAATAGTTAAATGATTTCAATATATCAATTCTAGAATATACTAGCATAACCGGCTCTTATTTTCAACTGGAGAAATTCTTTTTGAAAGCACTTTCCTTTATTTCTTTATCTATCATGAGCTATTCTCTGGTCTGATTCAAGAATGCTTCCGTGTTCTTGGCGGCGCCAGCCATCCCCATCCGATATAAAACTATGGAAATTATCTTATATTTCTGATAAAATAGTTATTAAAATCAAGACTAAGGAGGTTGCCAATGATAGATATCCCAATGCGGACATCCCAGCCCTTGGACTGTAATTCCATTTTAAATATCAATATTCCGACACAAACCAACCAAATATTTTCCCAAGCTGCTGTGAACCAGACTTCTGTAAAAACTTCAGAATCGAATCGGCAAACACCTTCTTCGGCTGCAATAAATCGGGCTCCTACACAAAATCAGGCTTTGAATCGGCAAACACCTTCTTCGGCTGCAATAAATCGGGCTCCTATGCATAATCAGGCTTGGCATCGACCAACATCTTCGCAAACCACTGTAAGCCAGGCTCCTGTAGCAACACAGGCTTCTATTCGGGAAATTGCCATTCCAATCCTAACCAAAAAAATCCAAAAAGGACAGAAGGTTGCTCTGGATCCTTGCGGGCAAGTCCAAAAGATTCAAGTATGTCTGGGATGGAATGTTATAAATCCTCAATGTGACTTGGATGTGTCTGCTTTTATCCTTGGCGCTAATGGAAAAATATTGGGAGATGATTGGTTTGTATTTTATGGACAGGAGGACAGCCCTGATAAAAGTGTTCATTTTTCTCTATCCAATCATACCGACCGCGAATATATTTCTGTTGACTTTGGCAGACTCAATCCGGCTGCCGCAAAAATAGTTTTTGTACTGACAATCAATGAAGCATTCACGCATAAACTGAATTTTAGCATGGTCAAAGACGCCTACATTCGCATTCTCAATGCAGAGAATCATCAAGAGCTTGTCAGCTTCCAAATGACGGACTATTATCCAAATGTCATTTCCATGATGATCGGAGAGATTTATCTGTATCATGGAACCTGGAAATGCAATGCCATTGGAAACGGAGTTGCCAGAGATTTAGAGGGGTTATGCCAACTATATGGAGTACAGACAGTCTGAACACAGGAGGAATATTATGCTTACATTTGAGACAATAAACGAATTAACTTTAAAGGTCACATGCACTGGAAACGATGTCCTGTTTACCAAGGCAGGCTCTTTTATCGCTGGAGAAAGCCCCGGCGGAAAAAATTACAAATTTGAAAAAATACTGTTGGGACCTCAGAGCAATTTTGCTCAGGCGGCATTAGGCTCCCTGATTCGCCGCGCCACAGGTGAAAATTTTCCATTGATGAGAGTAACCATGTCAGGCCAATCTGTCACCTATTATGCCAATTATGGTCAGCATGTAGTGGTATATAAACTTGGTATGGGAGAAATTATTTCCGTAGAATCTGAAAATATCCTGGCCTTTACCCAGGACTGTAAATATGATGTGCGGTTTATTGGTGTTGGTATTATGTCCCAAAAGGGGCTTGCCACCACTGCCCTTACCGGAAATGGCAGCAATGCTTATGTCGCTGTCTTGTCAGATGGCAACCCTATGGTATTATCAAATCTCCATAATCACAACACGATTTCCGTGGATCCTGATGCTGTGATCTGCTGGATGAGCCAATGTGGATACGGAGATCCACAAATCAAGACAGATCTGTCCTGGAGAAACTTAATCGGCCAGCATTCTGGTGAGTCGTATGCCTTTGAATGGCCTGGCAATCAGCCAATCACTGTACTGCTCCAACCTTCTGAACGTCAAGGTGGTATTCAGGTAAGTATGGATTAAGTCTAATATTGATATAAAAAAGGCTGCTACACAAAGAAGTTTTCTATGAAAAGCAGCTATAAAGAAGAAGTTATGCAATAACGGCGCAGCATTTGCTACGCCGTTATTTGGCTGTCTTTTTATCTTATTTTCTGCCCTTGTCTCATTAAGCCCAGAATAGATTTCCTCAATTGATCATTTTCCTATTAGATTATCTATTAATCTTTCGATTCCACCACAAGCAAGACACCTTGATCAAAAGAAATCTCTGCTTTTTCTTCCACAATCTCATTGCTGACACCAAGAGAATGATAACATTCCAAGGTGTAATAATTGAGAGGATATTTAAACCCTGTCAGTGTCAGACCGCGAACTTGTGGAGTAAATGGAAACAGAGACACATAATTCCCATACTGCTCCTGCTGTTTGAGTACCATTCCTCTCTCAATCATGCGTATTCGGTTATGCTTGTCCACCATAAAACACTCCACTCTCTGCTTCATGGCCGCACCCAATAGATGAATATTGCCTATCATATGATCTACACGGCTTCCAGTAGCTCCCAGCAGATGAATCCTCTTAGTACCTTTCTCAATCGCTGTGCGCATAGCCAACTCTGTGTCTGTCTCATCTTTTTCTGGCTGAAATTGAAGAATCACAGGTTTTTTCTGCTCCATATTCTGAAAATATTGTAAAACCTCAGTCTTTACAGAATCAAAATCCCCGACAATATAATCTGGTATCAAGCCATGCTCATAGAAAAATTCCATCCCAGAATCCACTGCAATGACAAGTTCACAGGGGTATTGTCTCATATAAGCACATGCAAATTCTGAATCCAAATATCCGCCGCTAACAATTAACGTTTCCATTATCCCATCACCTTAAGAAATTCCTCTACATTTGCTACCTTGTCCCCCCGAAATACTGCTGAGCCCGCCACAATAATATTTGCTCCAGCATCCAAAACTTCCTGCACATTATAGAGATTGATACCTCCATCTACTTCAATATCAATGTCTAACCCTCGTTCTTCAATCATTTGCCGGAGATTACGAATTTTTCGTGTAGAATAGGGAATATATTTCTGTCCCCCATAACCTGGATTCACCGTCATCAAAAGTACCATGTCTAATTTTGGCAAAATATACTCCAGGCAGTTTAAATCCGTAGCAGGATTTAATGCAACAGAGGCTTTCGCACCTCTCTCTTTAATCTTATCAATCGTGCGGTCTAAATGGACGCAGCTCTCCGCATGGACAGTAATAATATCTGCACCGCAGGCTACCATTTCCTTTACCAGTCGTGCTGGCTCCTTTACCATCAAATGCACATCAAAAACACGCTCTGTCAGCCCTCTAATTGATTTCATCAGCGGCGCTCCAAAGGAAATGGTAGGCACAAAATGCCCATCCATAATATCAATGTGCACATAATGTGCACCTGCCTCATCAATGCATTTGATTTCTTCCCCTAAACGGGAAATGTCTGCGGCTAAAATAGACGGTGATAAACAGTTCATAATCCTTCTCCTTTTATTTTTCATACCTTATGACACGCCGCATAGCATGATCGGGCGCCCTTGGGTATATTTTATGAAACGGCCGAATGGCCATCTAGGTATATTTTCTAACACTTTTTAATTCCTCATACAGTGTTACATAATCCTCATAACGTATCGAACTGATCTTGCCCTCTGCCAATGCCTGTTTCACCCCACAATCCGGCTCATGGATGTGGCTGCACCCCTGAAATCGGCAGAATGGCTCATATGCACCAAATTCCCGAAAATATTCTTTCAATTCCTCCTTTTCAAACCCCATAAGATAGATGGAACTGAATCCTGGTGTATCCATAATATAAGTCTGGCCTTCAATATGAAGAAGCTGGGAATGACGTGTAGTATGTTTTCCTCTGTCAATCTTCTCACTTAAGCCCCCAATTTCCATCTCCGCTTCCGGAGAGAGCAGATTGATCAAAGAAGATTTTCCCACGCCAGAAGGTCCGGCCACAGTTGTGGTTTTATGCTCTAACACCTTGCGAATCTCCTCAAGTCCTTCTTCTTCTGCAGCACTGGCAAACAAAATCCGATACCCGCAGGCCTCATACACTGCCTGCAGATTATGAAGCTCCTCGGAGTGTACCAGATCCTGCTTGTTAAAACATATAATTGTCTCCACCTGCTGATGTTCCATCATAATCAGAAAACGATCCAACAGATTAAAATTCGGTTTTGGCTTATCCGCCGCAAAAATTACCAGCGCCTGGTCAATATTTGCCACTGCTGGGCGCAGCAGCGCATTTTTTCTGGCGAGGATTTCTGTGATGTTTCCAGTTTTTTTCCCCAGATTCACCACTTCCAGCTCCACATTATCGCCCACCAGCGGCTTTATTTTCTCTTTTCTAAATTTTCCCTTTGCCTTACATTCAAAGATTCCGGCCTCAGAAACATGCACATAGTAAAAACCGGCAATCCCTTTTACAATCTTTCCCTGCATATTCCTAATTTCCTTACTCCGGCGTAAACGTTACACCCTCTATCTCAGATTTTTCTGTCTCAATATACTCTACATCTTCGTCATCAAGATATTTCCATTCCCATTCAATCGTAAAATAACCCTCAGAGCAGTTCTCAATTCCACCCTGATTGATCGCGTAAGGAAAGGCATTTGCAGTCCAGGTATTGATTACATCATTGCCTTCTGATTTATATAAAGTAATCTTAGCTGTGATCTGCGTCGCATAATCAGGTATGCTTTCTAATTTTTCTATGATATAATTATTGAGCGAATAGTAAGTGGTGGTAATTTTCTGGCCCAGACTAATTACCAGTGTCACACTCTGACCCTTCTCAATATATTTTCCTTCTGGCACACTCTGATCTATGACATGATTTTCTGGTATCGTATCACTATAATCTGAAGACACACTAGAGACGATAATTCCGCGTGCATCCAGCTCTGTTCTGGCATCTGCCTCTGACAGACCTATGACATTGATCATCTGAGCCAGTTCACGTCCCTGACTTAACAATACACTAACCGTATCACCTTTCTTGGCCTTCTGACCCGCCTCAGGACTTTGAGAAATCACATTGTCATTTGGAACAGAATCATTATATGCATAATCAAAACTTGCTGCCAGACCATACTCTTTTAACCTTGCTTCTGCAGCACCCTTATCCAGACCAACAACACTGGGCACATCAAACTCTCCCACCCCGCTGCTGATTACAACCGAGATTGTGGTATTCTTATCGACCATAACACCAACCTCTGTACTCTGGGAGACAATCTGTCCCTGAGCATAGACATCTGACGATTCTTCCCCGCCTCTTGTAATCCCAAGACCAATACTATTCAATGCGTCCTGTGCCTCATCAAAAGTTTTGCCTTTGAGATCAATCATTTCCACTTGCTCTTGTTTGTCTTCCTCTTCTGGCTGCTGATCTTCCTCTGTCTGTATTGGATTCGGCTCATTGTTGTCCCGATTTTCATCATTTTTGCCGCCAAAACGGAATAATCCCAGAAAACTTCCGCCAATATAGAGGACAATTCCAGCGATAATGATAGCCGCTACAATCCCCATGATGGTTACTGCCTTTTCCATTTTCGGATTTAAAAATCCTTCATCGTCATCATCCTCTTCATCGTCATCATCTTCCGATTCCTCAGCAGCCCCCTCATAATAAATATTTCGCGTCTGCTCCTTGATACTCTCCACTTCTTCTCGCTTCATGACTTTGGTCTTTTCCTGTTGCCCCACAGGAACCATCACCACAAAATCCTCATCTGGACTGATCAAAGCCTTTTTCAAATCCATCAAAAGATCACTGATATTATCATATCTGCGATCTGCACTTTTCTGAGTACATTTCAAAATAATCTTTTCCAGGCTAATCGGCAGATTAGGTGCATACGCACTGGGTAACACCATTTCCTCCTGTAAATGCTGAATCGCAATCGCCACCGTAGATTCCCCATCAAAGGGTACCCGTCCAGTTACCATCTCATACATGACAATCCCCAGAGAATAAATATCACTTTTGCCATCGACAAAACCATTGCGCGCCTGCTCTGGCGAAGCATAATGGACAGATCCCATCACATCAGAATTGATCGTGTTAGCGCTGGCAGCACGGGCAATTCCAAAATCAGTCACCTTAACCTTGCCTTCTGTGGATATAATAATATTCTGCGGCTTAATATCTCGGTGTACAATATGCTTGTTATGTGCTGCTTCAATACCTCTGCCCACTTGAATGGCAATACTGACTGCCTCCTTAAAGGAAAGCTGCCCCTTCTTCTCAATGTAGGTTTTTAGGGTGATGCCCTCCACATATTCCATTACAATATAATGGATGGAATTTTCGCTGCCCACATCATATATATTAACGATATTGGGGTGCTCCAATCCTGCTGCCGACTGAGCCTCGGTGCGGAATTTTGTCACAAAGTTCACATCCTCAGAAAACTCCTGTTTGAGCACTTTTATCCCTACAAAACGTCCCAGAGTATGGTCCTTCGCCTTATAGACATCAGCCATTCCTCCGGTACCGACTTTTCCTACAATCTCATATCTATCTGCAATATAGATTCCCTCTTTTAACATTGTTTCACCTCACCTGAAAATGGGTCTGTCAAGATTACCGTTATATTGTCATTGCCGCCATACTCATTTGCCGCTGTCACCAACTCCTCCACTGCATCTTTGGTATCTTGGAAACTCTCTATAATATCAAAAATCTCTCCATCCTCCAACATATCTGTCAAACCGTCGGAACACATCAAGATCCGGTCATTCTCTTTTAATTCTACTTCAAAAAAATCTATCTCAATCTCAGGCCCGCCGCCTACTGCACGAGTGATAATATTTCGATCAGGATGTACTCTGGCCACTTCTGGCCTCATCTTTCCTCTGCGTACCATCTCCTGTACATAGGAATGATCTTTGGTAATCTGTTCTAAATACTGTCCAGCTATATAAAGCCGGCTATCCCCCACATTGGCCACACAAAGCTCCCCATTGGCCCAGGTCACTGCCACAACTGTAGTTCCCATTCCCTCCAGGTCAATATCCATACCTGCCTTCTCTAATACTGCCTGATTTGCTTTCTGTATTGCTGTCCTTAATATTCCAATGGGCGATGTCTGCTGATTGTCCTGCACCGATTTTACAATTGTTTCCACTGTATACCGTGAGGCATAATCCCCCGCATTATGACCGCCCATGCCATCTGCCAATATACACAGATTCGGCAGATTTCCAACCGGCGCTTCGGAGGTATACACATAATCTTGATTCATCTCCCGCCTTCTTCCTGTATCCGTCCTGGAAAAAGCCTTCATGGTCTTCGCCTACCTTTCTATCCATCGTTTCCGCAACTGTCCACAGGCACCGTCGATATCCCTGCCCATTTCTCTTCTAATAGTAACATTTATTCCATATTTTTCAAGTTTATTTTTAAAATTCACTACCGTCTGCGGGCTGGACTGCACATAATCCCGCTCCTCAATCGGATTTACTGGAATCAGATTTATATGGCAGTTCAAACCGCGAACCAAGGAAGCTAGTTTATCCGCATCTTCACTGTGGTCATTGTTGCCGCTCACCAAGCTGTACTCAAAGGTAATTCGCCGTCCCGTTTTTGCAAAATAATATGCACATGCCTCTATCACCTCATGGAGCGGATATTTGTTGGCCACTGGCATCAACTTAAGCCGCTTTTCCTGAGAAGGGGCATGCAAAGACAGCGCCAGGGTAATCTGTAACTGCTCGTCTGCAAGCCTGCGCATATTGGGCACTATCCCACAAGTTGACACTGTAATGTTGCGCTGGCTGATATGAAGCCCATGTTCATCTGATAAAAGTTCCACAAATTTCAAAAAATTATCATAATTGTCCAACGGTTCTCCTGTTCCCATAATTACCACATGTGAGACCCGTTCCCCGATATCTTCCTGAATACGGTAAATCTGATCTAACATCTCTCCTGGTGTCAGACCACGCACCAGACCATCCAGCGTGGAGGCACAGAATCGGCATCCCATACGACAGCCAACCTGAGAGGAGATACATACACTGTTGCCATGCTGATACCGCATTAACACACTCTCTATCATATTTTTGTCTGACAGAGCAAACAAATATTTTCTGGTTCCGTCTATCTGAGAACACTGTACTTGAACCTTCTGTAATACCGTCAATTCGCAGACCTCAGACAGCTTTTGCTTTAGTTTTTTTGAAATATCTGTCATTTCCTCAAAAGATGCGGCATGTTTTATATGCAGCCAGGGATAAATCTGTTTTGCCCGAAATGGCTTTTCGCCCAGAGTCACCAAAAATTCCCCCAATTCTTCTTGATTCCACGATTTGATATCCTTCTTCTCTATGATTCCCACCTGCTTTCTCTTCTTTCATTTTTCAGGAAAACCTGCCATCTCTTTCTGACAATGTTTCCATTTCTAATCTGTCATTTACTTTTTCTTCTCAGCTTTGCCAGATTATATCTTTTATTTATTACTAAAATCTGTTATTTCTTTTTCTTCTCAGCTTTGCCAAGAAAATTTCATCATTTACTTTTTCTTCTCAGCTTTGCCAAGAAAAACCCATCATTTTCCCTTTTTTTCGGCAAAATCTGCTGCTGCTTTTCAAGGCAAAAATCAGAATATTGCTGCAAAAACCAACTGACATTTTCCTCATTTTCTTCATGTCGTATTGTACAAGTACTATAGATTAGGATTCCACCTGGCTTTACATAGTGCTGTACAACAGCTAAAATTTCTCTCTGTAATGCAGCTAATTCCTCACAGGCCTGCTGTGTAATTCTATATTTAATATCTGCCTTTCTGCCCAAGACTCCCAAACCAGAACATGGCAGATCAGCAATCACAATATCTGCTCTCTGCACCTGAGTCTGGTCTAGAAGCCTGGCATCTGCCTGAACTGCACGAATATTGGCAAGGCCGCATCGCGCTATATTCTCCTCAATCAATGACACCTTATAGGCTGTCAGATCCCTAGCCTCCACCATGCCTTTTACTGTATCAGATTTTTCAGATTGACGCTCTTTTTGTAACAACTGTTCTGCAAGATGAATACTCTTACCGCCAGGCGCTGCACATACATCCAGCACATAATCCCCTGGCTTTGGATCTGCCAGGAGTGCTACCTGCATAGAACTTGTATCCTGTACGGAAAATTTCCCTTCCTGAAATGCTGTAATTCTCGCCAGAGAATCATATCCTTCCAGATAGAGAACATCTGGCATTGTCTGATGCTCTCTGACGGATATCTGTGCAGCCTGAAATTCCTGTTTTAAATCCTCTTTGGTGGTGCGCAGTGGATTTATCCGAATGGAAAGTGGAGACTCTAAAAGAAAAGCTTCCAAAAACTCCTCAATCTGTGCCATAGAATAAGTTTTCTGCCACATCTCTAAAATCCACTCCGGCATAGAATAGCGAATCGACAGATACGAAAGCGGCTCTTGTTTTGGATCTGGCAGAGAAATGTGTTCCATTCCACGGCTGATACTGCGCAGCACACCATTGACAAACCCTTTGAGATTGTAAAATCCCTTCTTCTGTGCCAGCTTTACCGCCTCATTGCAGGTTGCAGAGGCTGGAATGCCATCCATATATTTCAGCTCATAGACACTGCTCTGTAAAATACAACGAATCACAGGCTTCATTTTATTAACCTTTACCTTAGAAAATTGATTAATCACATAGTCAATCCAGATCCGATGTTCCAAAGTTCCCTCACACACACGTTTGAAAAAACTGCGCTCCTGTTTATCTAAATACTGGTATTTATCCAATATATTTCGTATCACAATATGGCTGTACTCCTGATCTCTGGTCACAGCAAGCAAGGCCTCCAGCACCAACTCACGCAGATTGACATTGCTGTTTTGCATCCTTTTTTCTCCTTATCTTCGTGTTTGTCCCGCATTTGTCTGATGAGCAATGACAAAAACCTTTCCCTATTTCTACTAATTCCTGCTTTTACTGTCAGACAAAAGCAGCAAACGTACCAATTGCAGAATAGCTGCGGCAGCTCCCGCCACATAGGTCAATGCAGCTGCACCCAAAACCTTACGTGTACTTCTTAACTCTTCAGCTCCCAAAATTCCGGTATCGCCTAACATATGAATGGCACGTCTTGAGGCATTAAACTCCACTGGAAGGGTGACGATCTGAAATAAAACAGCAAGTGAAAAGCACAAAATTCCAACATTAATCAATAACATTCCGGTTTGACTGCTAAAAAACATTCCAATTATAATCAATGGCCATGCCAAAGTAGAACCTAAATTTGCTACTGGCACAATAGCACTTCTAATGGACAATGGTGCATAATCCTTCTGATGCTGAATTGCATGCCCGCATTCATGCGCAGCAACGCCTACCGCTGCCACAGAAGCAGAACTGTAAGTACTGTCTGAAAGTCTGAGCACCTTATTTCTAGGATCATAATGATCGGTCAGTTCTCCTGAAACATGCTCAATACGCACATCATAAATGCCTGCAGAATTTAAAATGCGCTCCGCCGCCTGTGCTCCGGTCATCCCTGACATACTGCGCACTCGGTTGTATTTGCGGAAGGTCAGCTTTACTCTTGCAGAGGCAATCAGACAGATCACCGCACCAATAATTACTAAAATATAAGTTGGGTCAAAATAATATCCAAATGGCATATCCCACTCACTCCTTTCCAAGCTTGGTTCCAACTTCTATTGGAAACCCTCGTAAAAATGCATCTGTTGTCATTCGTTTCTTTCCTTCCAACTGCACCTCTTCTAACAACAACAATCCCTTGGCTGTCTGCACTGCCAGACAGTTTTTCAAAACAGCAGCCACCGTCCCAATTTCCCGTTCTGTCTGTGATTGTGCCACAGTCGCCCTCCAAATTTTTAAAGTCTTCCCATGCAAATGTGTGTAGGCGCTGGGCCAAGGATTGAGACCACGAATCAAGCGCTCTATCTCCAGGGCAGATTTATTCCAATCTATCTCTCCAAGCTGCTTTTTGATCATTGTGGTATGTGTTGCTGCCTGATGATTCTGGGGAGTATAAACCGCACTTCCCTCTTCAATGGCCTGCAAGGTACGAATCAAAAGTTCTGCCCCTGTCTTTGATAACCGCTCAAACAAGCTGCCGCCAGTTTCCTCCTCCGTTAAAGCCACTTCCTGTTTCATAATGATATCACCAGTGTCCAAACCTTGATCCATGCGCATCGTAGTCACTCCTGAAACTTTCTCACCATTGATCACAGCCCACTGGATTGGCGCTGCCCCCCGATATTTCGGCAGTAAGGAAGCATGGACATTGACACAGCCATATTTTGGCATCTCAAGGATTTCTTTGGGTAAAATCTGGCCAAAAGCCACCACCACAATAATATCTGCCTGATAATTTTCCAAATACGCAATACATTCTGGTTCACGTATTTTTCGGGGCTGATAGACCTCAATACCATGCAAAAGCGCTGTTTCCTTAACTGGCGGAAACTGCATGGTATTGCCGCGTCCTTTGGGCTTATCCGGCTGGGTGACAGCAAGCACAACCTCATGGCCAGCTTCCAGCAGGGCGTTAAACGTTCCCACCGAAAAATCTGGCGTCCCCATAAATATTACTTTCATTCCTCGTCCTCCTCATAGACTACATCATGCAGCTCTCCCTCCACTTTTTCCACAAACATATGACCATCTAAATGTTCAATCTCGTGACAGAAAGCACGCGCCAAAAGTTCCTCTCCCTCCAGTTCGATACGCTCCATCTTCTCATTCCAGGCCTCAATTTTCACATGCATGGGACGAGTGACAACCCCTGATTTTCCAGGCAGGCTTAAGCACGCCTCCTCGCCAGTCTGTGTACCGCTAGTTTCCATCAATCTCGGATTAATCAGTACAAGCGGTCCCTCTCCGATATCAATCACTACCAAACGCTTCAATACTCCGACCTGAGGCGCGGCAAGGCCTACGCCGTTTGCATCATACATTGTTTCTTTCATATCCTCAATCAATTCCAGAATCCGTGGTGTGATCTCCTTGATCTCTCTGCACTTTTTCTCCAATACCTCATCACCCATCTGCCGTATATTTCTCAATGCCATATCATTTCCTCCTCTTAGCCTCTGTTTATTTTATATTCTCTTCTATAAGCATGATCCTCTCCTAAAAACCATTCATCGGATCAAAATCAAATTGTATCACCACATCACGAAATTCCCGATGCCGATTTACAAACTGTTCTAGCACATCTTTTATCTGTACCAAAACTGAATAATCTTCATGCTTAAAATACAACACCTTGCGATATATATCTTTGACTTTGGCCACACTTGCCTCTGCTGGACCAATCATCTGAAGTCCCAACAGCCTGCCGCTCTCTTTTGCCTGGCGGATTTTCTTGGCCAGCAGCTCAATGCTAAGATAAGCCGTCATCTCATCTCGCGATGCTGCTAACATCACCAGCATATGCCCGCAGGGAGGATAATGCATCAATTCCCTGTAGGCAATCTCTGTCTCGTAAAATTTCCGGTAATCCTGTTTCTTTGCAAGTGCAATTGCATAATGATCTGGACTGTATGTCTGTATCACTACCTCTCCGGGCAGCTTCCCCCTTCCAGCGCGCCCTGCCGCCTGTGTAATAAGTTGAAAGGTCCGTTCTGGTGCATGATAATCACTAAGATGTAAAGACAGATCTGCGGCAAGCACCCCTACCAGTGTCACATTGGGAAAATCATGTCCTTTGACAATCATCTGTGTACCAACCAGAATATCTGCCTCATGATTGGCAAACGCCGACAAAATTTTTTCATGCCCTCCCTTATTGCGAGTGGTATCGAAATCCATCCGCAGCACTTTGGCCTGTGGAAAACGTTTCTGTACAATCTGTTCAATTTTTTGTGTGCCTGCTTTAAATCCGCTGATATATGGGGAATCACATTCTGGGCAAACCTTTGGCATCTGCCTGGTATAGCCGCAATAATGGCATACCAGCCTGCCATTGTTGTGCTGGCTTAAAGAAACATCACAGTGAGGACATTTCATCACACCCCCACAGGCACGGCAGGACACAAAACCTGCTAGCCCCCGACGATTGATAAATAAGATCGTCTGTTGCTGATCCTGCAAACGCTGTTCCATCAGCTCCTGTAATTTTTCACTTAATATAGAACGATTCCCCTGTTTTAATTCTTCCCTTAAATCTATGGTATAACACCTGGGAAGCGGTTTTTCCTCAATTCTTTTCTCTAATGTCAATAATTTATAATTTCCAATCTGAGCATTATAATAACTGTCAATCGAGGGAGTTGCAGAACCTAACACTACGCTTGCCCCTGCCATCCTTGCCCGCTCAATGGCCGTCTCTCTGGCATGGTATCGCGGTATGGTCTCACTTTTATAACTGGTCTCATGCTCCTCATCCATAATTATAATGCCCAAATTTGAAAAAGGTGTGAACAGGGCAGAACGCGGTCCAATCATCACATCTAATGCCCCATTTTTGGCACGTTCAAACTGATCATATCGTTCTCCCTGTGACATTTTGGAATTCAAGATGGAGACACGTTCCCCAAAACGCTGATAAAACCGCACCACAGTCTGATAAGTCAGTGCAATCTCTGGAATCAGTACAATGGCCTGCCTGCCGCTTTTTACCACCCGCTCAATCAGCTCTATGTACACGGCTGTTTTGCCGCTTCCGGTCACTCCACAGAGAAGATAGGTGTGGAAAAATCCCCTGGTAAAATCCTCCCAAATGTGTTCTACGACTTGTATCTGTTCTTGATTGAGAATCAGACGTTTTCCATTCTGTTTCATTTCTCCAAATGGGCTGCGGTAGGTACGCTTTGTTGAGATCGTCAGAATTCCCATTTCCTCCATTACACGGATTACAGAAGCAGTGATATTAAGTTTCCTCGTCACTTCCTCATAGGGCAGCGGATTTTGCTCAATAAGATGAGACAATAGTCTCGCTCTGGCTGCATTATGCTTTTTTTCAAACAATTGAAGCTGCTCTTGTGCCGTCTCCTTTGGCAATGCCAGACAGACAAGTCTCTGTTGTTTCTCCTCACGCTTTTGTTTGATTGGAAGCACAGTTTTCAATGCATGATTCATAGTCGCGCCGTAATTCTTGCGCATCCATGCTGCCAATGCAATCAACTGTACCTCTATGGCAATGCTTCCCTCCACGATTTCTGTAATCTCTTTTAATTTGGAAATCTCATACTCTGCGGTATCTGTCAATTCCACCACATAGCCAGTACGCTTGCTGGCACCGTTTCCAAATGGTACTTCCACCTGCATTCCCACTGTAAGCTGCCCCTGCAGCTTTGCAGGAATCCGATATTGAAAGGTTTTATCCAGTTTCTCATGTGAAATATCTATAATGATATTGGCATACATTGCCATACATTGTACCACCTATCTTGCTATATTAAACAAAACTGCATATACTATTTATCAAGATGAAATAGTTGTTCTCTGTAACTCCTCCACGACCTCTCGAATCAGTATACGTTCATCCATTGGATATTTCTTACCTTTAATCTCTTGATAATCCTCATGCCCTTTTCCAGCGAGAACAATAATATCTCCTGGCTGCCCATTGGCGATTACATAACGGATTGCTTCCTTGCGTTCTGGGATTTCGACGTATTTGCCCTCCGTCTTGGCCATCCCCACCTTGATATCGTCTATGATCTTTTGAGGTTCCTCAAATCTGGGATTATCCGAGGTAATCACGGTCAAATCTGCAAGCCTGCCAGAAACTTCTCCCATCTCATAGCGGCGCAGTTTCGAGCGGTTGCCGCCACAGCCAAACAGACACACCAAACGCTTTGGTTCGTATTCCTTCAACGTAGATAACAAACTCTCCAAACTCATGGCATTATGAGCATAATCAATCATCAGTGTAAATTCTTGTGATACTGGGATCATCTCAATACGCCCCTTGACCTTAGCCTCTCTCAAGGCTTGATCAATTTCTTTGGCTGTCACCTGAAAATGACGGCAGACCGCGATTGCTGTCAGAGAATTATAAATACTGAACTTTCCTGGAACATCCAGTTGTACATCCATATTTACCAACCCCTGTGCCCGATAGGAAACTCCAAGATACCCTGGTTTTTTTACAAGCTGCGGATTGGCTGCCCGAAGATCTGCCTTCTCACAAAACCCAAATGTCTCCAAGGTACAAGTATATCCTTCCAGTACCTGCTCCCAGTGTGCATCATCCACATTGACAATTCCCGTTTTACACTGACGGAATAACAAGCCCTTGCAAGCCATATATTCCTCAAAGGAAGCATGTTCATTGGGTCCGATATGATCTGGCTCTAGATTGGTAAAAATACCAATATCAAAAGTAAATCCAGCGGTACGGTGCATCATCAGTCCCTGGGAGGAAACCTCCATTACCACACAGCGGCAGCCCGCCTCCAGCATTTGATGAAAATAATCCTGTACAATATAAGATTCCGGTGTTGTATTATTTGCCGGAATCACCTTATCCCCAATGATCGCTTCAATCGTACCAATCAGGCCTGTTTTGCAGCCTGCATTTTCCAAAATAGACTTCACCATGTAGGTAGTGGTAGTCTTACCCTTAGTTCCAGTGATACCGATCACTCTAAGCTTCTCTGCCGGATGGTGAAACCAGGCACAGGAGACTAATGCCAGTGCATAACGGCTGTCCGCAACCTGAATCACTGTCACCTGTGGTGGCACCTTGACATCTTCTTGTACAATCACTGCCGCCGCACCCTTTTTTGCCGCCTCCGCCGCAAAAGTGTGTCCATCTACTGCTGCACCTTTGATACAGACAAACAGACATCCTGGGCTCACCTTTCTGGAATCGTATATCACCTCTGTAATCTCTATCTGTGTATTCCCTTGGACTACAGTGTAATCCAAACGCTCTAATAACCGATCTAACCGTTCCATGCTTTATCCTCTTTTCTATTTTCAAATCTCCAGACATCCCGATGTCAGAACGATTTGACATTTATTCATAGTCTCTTTATTATATGATATCTTGCAGGTTTTGGCAAGTTTTCAACAACACACGAGCTGACCTTAAATTTTTTGTCAGCAACGACCGAAGCGAAATGGAAAACCTTTGCAAATGACATTAGAATTAAAAGTGATACTTACTGTTTCTGGCGTCAGCCTCACAGAAATTGATTATATGAAAGAGTAAACACTAGAAAGGCGTATGGAACCATCTCCATACGCCTTTGATTTCCTTTATCGTGTCTGTAAGAATATGTTTTCCCGCTGTGCCTTTTCATCATCTGGATAATCCTCCAAATATTCCGCCATCTTTTGCTTCGCTGTGGCAAAATCGGAGAGATTTTCATAACAGATAATCTCATTGCGCCGCAGTTGTCTCTCATTTTCTGGCTTTTCTGAATTTAATGCCTGCTGAAAAAATTCCAAGGCTTTCTGATAATTTTCGGCTTCCAGTTGTGAATCTCCCATTGCTGTCAGAGTAGCTGCATCGGAACCATTTTTTTTGAGATAATTTTCATACAATGGCTGTGCTTTCTTGGCTTTTCCTTGTGCGTCATATACCTGTGCCAAATATAACAATGCTTTGGTATCACCTTTATTGATCGCCTGATCCAGCTCTTTTCTGGCATTTTCATAATCGCCCCGTATCAGGTAAATATGCCCACGTTCACGGTAATCTTCTGCCTGATCACCCTTAAGTTTCAACACTTTTGTCATAAGCTGTTCTGCCTGATCGCTAAAACCTGCACCAGAGAGGTTTTCATATACAGCCAGATAAAGCGCGTAATCTTCCCCGCACAGATCAAGTGCTTTTCCATAATCCTTCTGTGCATTTTCTCCATCTTCTTCTTTGAGATAAATACTGCCCCGAATAAAATATGCTTTTGCATCTCCCTTATCAAAATCAATTAGGGCGTCGCAAGTGGTGAGCGCGCCCTTGGTATCTCCGCTTTTATATTGCGCTGTCGCCTTATAATAACAGATATCCAACTCCAAATCACCCACCTCACCCTTGGACTGATCCAGTGCCTTCTGAAAGGATTTCACTGCTTCTGCATAATCCCCTTCATTCATCTTATTGATTCCCAACTTCCGGTAAGCTTGCTGGTTTTCCAGAGCCTTTTGATCCTGACACCCTGCAAGTCCTGTACTGCCTGCCAGGACAATGGCCAGCAGCAATGCCATTTTACTTGTGGCGATTCTCCTTGCTCTTTTTAATTTCATTCGTCCTGCCTTTCTAATCATATCCTCATCATTTACTTGCCACTGTATGATTGGAATATGTATCCCAAGTCGGTTCATACTCCGCAGTTGCCTGATTGCCCCACATATCCCAGCCTTCACGCACTCCTCTTGCAAAAAGTTCAATTCTAGGACCCTGGCTACAGGCCTCAATAATCGGTATAATCTCATCCGGTTTCCGGCTGTGTTCCCGTTTCATGGCTCTAATTAAATTGACTTGCGATCTGGCCGGCTGCAGTGTTCGGTTGGGTGCGCTTCTTTTTTTTATGCCAAATAAAATCAATTCTGTGACATTGCGAAAATAAAATCCCACTCCCCGTCCGTCCGGCCCTCCATCTTTGCGCACCTTTTCCCAGACAATATTTCCCTTGTACTCAAATCCCCAGGCGTCCATCACCGCCAGTCCATCAGGAAGCAGAGCATTGGGAACCCATAAATACAGATGCGCCTTATCTCCTGTAAAATCATACACAGGTAAAGCTTTGATATCTTCTATTGTCATTGTCTCATATCGTGTAAGACGTTTATGCTCAGGGGCAACTTTTCCAGTTCTGTTCTGGAACTGCCAAGGTGGATCTGCATAAATTGTATTATACTTCTTCCCTTCGGTAAACATCTGTAAGTCTTGTATCGTACTCGCTAAGTCTGCCATATCCTTCCACACATTCCTTTCCGATTCCGATCGCTAAAATTGGACATCCTCCATTACGGCGTGAATCAAGCCGATAAAGCAGCTTTCCCATCCAGGTAGTGCTTGCACCGTATTTTTTCATTAAAGTCTGGCCATTCTGATCTTTCTCTTGTTTAAATATATCGTTGAGTTCCCCAGCTCTCGTTACAATCACACCAACATCAATCAATCCACAATCAAAATAAGTTCTCATCGCCAGCAAATCGCGGTCAAAAGTCTGATCTTTGCTGTTCCACTCCAAATCAAAGGCCACTCTATTCTTTAAAAAATCAATATTATGCCCATCAATATACCCCTCAATAGTCTCCACTTCATATGGTTCCTCTGCAAAGCGTCCTCTTCTCTGCGCTGTCTGCCTGGGATATTTTTTTACGATTAAATCACCACTGATTCTAATTTCCCGCCAACCATATGGATATAGAACATCATCAAATTTTTTTGGGATTGGCGACTCATTTCCCCCGGCCTTCTTTAGATCAGCAACCGAAAGCTTCAGCTTATACAGACAGTCTTGTAATTCCTCCCATTCCACTGGAAACGCGTCATGAAGAATCTCTAGTGCATGTCCATAATTATAATATTCAAATTTATCTAACACACTTTTTTGTATATATCTCTCAAAATCCATCCATTCTCTCCATATCGCTCAACAATTAGACAAGTACATGTGTCAGTCAGTTACTTGCTTTCTATTCGCGGTGCTGGGAAGTTGTGCCAAAATAATTGCCGCAAACATTAACACACATCCCAAAATTTCTCGCCCATTGAGCTGTTGAGATAACAAGATCATCCCTGCCAGAACAGAAATCACTGATTCCAAACTCAAGATCAATGACGCCACCGTGGGATTCATGTTTTTCTGGCCGACAATCTGCAAGGTATATGCCACACCACACGACATAATTCCCGCATATAAAATCGGCTGCCAGGCTCGAAAAATATCTGTGATCTGCGGCTGTTCTGTCAAAAGCATCCCCACTGCTGATAGACTCCCACAGACAAAAAACTGAATACAAGACATCTTCACCCCATCTGCCATCTGTGTAAAGTGGTCGATCACTAATATATGCAAAGAAAATGCTAACGCACCAATAAACAGCAGAAATTCCCCCTTGCCAACAGGAATCCAGGGAATCAGGCGTTCTACTTCTCCTGCTGCATCATTGTTTGTGATGCATAGAAAATACAGTCCCGCCAAGGCCAGCAATACTCCCACCCAAACTGTGGCTCCACATTTTCGGCGAAAAAACAGTCCCAAAATCGGAACAATAATAATATAGAATGCCGTGATAAAACCTGCTTTTCCTACTGTGGTATACACAATCCCGAACTGTTGCAGATTACTGCCCAGACACAGACAAATGCCGCAGAGTGTTCCCCCTGTCAACAAAACTCTCCACTGCGTTTTCTTTTCATGTATTTTTTTATCTTCTCTTTGTGCGCCTATCTCAGTTGTCAATAGAGAATCTCTATCGGCTGTCTTCCCTTCTTTTGAATGATTAAGCCTGTCCAGCAGCCAAATACAGGGAATCAATACCATTCCCCCTAAAAAACAGCGCACACAGTTAAAAGTAAATGGCTCTATATACTGCATTCCCACACTCTGCGCCACAAATGCCACTCCCCAGATAGTAGCTGTCAAAAGCAGCAACAGAGAATTTCTAAATTTTAATTTTTTATCCATTGTATTTTACTCATATTCAGATACCCAAGGGCACCCCATCATGCCATTCGGCCGTGTCATAAGGTATACCCAAGGGCACCCCATTATGGCCATTCGGCCGTTTCATAAGGTATGAAATATGCTGCCAGATAGATACTCTACCCAGCAGCATATTTTATTACTCCAACGGTCAAAGCTCAATATAATGTTATCTTAGACGGCAGACGCGCAGAATTGTTATCGCCAGCAAAGCTGACCCGCGCACCGCCGCAAGAACACTTAAGCCTTCTTGAATTTACCTGCTTATTCTGGCATCTCCACTGTTACCTTGTCTAAGTGCCAGATATCATTTACATATTCCTCAATCGTACGGTCAGAAGAGAATTTGCCGGCATGTGCGGTATTCAGCAGTGCCATCTTAGCCCAGCCCTTCTCATCCTTATACGCTGCTCCCACTTTCTCCTGTGCCTCTGCATAGGAACGGAAATCCTTAAGAATAAAATAAGTGTCGGCATACTGTGTATCTAATTTATTAAGCAAAGAATTATACAGCGGGCGGAACAATTCGGAATCATTTTGGGAATACATACCATTGATCAATTGCATTAATACCTGACGAATATCCTGATCATTATTGAAAATCTGCATTGGATCATAGTCACGTTTCTGCTCATGTTCAATTACTTCCTGAGAACTCATTCCGAAGATAAATGCATTTTCTGCTCCCACTTCTTCTACAATCTCCACATTTGCTCCATCCATAGTACCGATTGTCACCGCACCATTGAGCATAAATTTCATATTTCCAGTACCTGATGCCTCCTTGCTGGCTGTGGAAATCTGCTCGGATACATCTGCTGCTGCAAAAATCTTTTCTGCAATAGATACCTTGTAATCTTCAATAAACACAACCTTGATCTTGCCATTGATGGAAGGATCATTATTGACTACATCTGCCACACTGTTAATCAGCTTAATGGTCAGCTTGGCAATGCGGTAGCCTGCCGCCGCCTTTGCGCCAAAGATAAAGGTTCTGGGATAAAAATCCATCTCAGGATGCTCTTTGATCTTATTGTAAAGGTACATTACATGCAGAATATTCAAAAGCTGACGCTTGTACTCATGAAGACGTTTTACTTGTACATCAAAGATAGAACGAGGATTCACCTCAATTCCATTGTGCTTCAAAATATAATCTGCAAGGCGCAGCTTGTTCTGGTATTTGATATTCATAAACTCCTGCTGAGCCTTCTCATCCTCCGCATAGAGAGCCAATTTCTCCAAATGAGGCAGATTTGTCACCCAGTCATTGCCAATCCTTTTATTGATCCAATCAGCAAGCAATGGATTGCCATGATACAAAAATCTTCTCTGGGTAATTCCATTTGTCTTATTATTAAATTTATCTGGGAACATCTCATAGAACTCATGAAGTTCCTGTTCCTTGAGAATCTCGGTGTGCAGTCTAGCCACCCCATTGACAGAACAGCCTGCTGCAATGGCAAGATGCGCCATTTTTACCTGACCGTCAAAGATAATGGCCATTTTCTTTACTTTGTTGTAATCTCCTGGGAAACGTTTCTCAATATCCAGGATAAAACGACGGTTAATCTCTTCTACGATCTGATAAATTCTCGGAAGCAGTCTGGAGAAAATCTCAATCGGCCATTTTTCCAGCGCTTCCGACATAATGGTATGATTCGTGTAGGCACAGGTATGTGTCGTGATCTCCCATGCTTCATCCCATTCCATTCCTTCCTCATCTACCAAAATACGCATCAATTCCGCCACTGCCACTGTCGGATGGGTATCATTCAACTGAATTGCTACCTTCTCCGGAAGCTTATGCAGATCGGTATGATGTTTCTTATAACGTGCAATGGCACGCTGTACACTTGCAGATACAAAGAAGTACTGCTGTTTTAAACGCAGCTCTTTTCCCTGAATATGATTATCATTTGGATATAACACTTCTACCAGATTTCTGGCAAGATTCTCCTGCTCTACCGCTTTCTTATAATCACCTTTGTCAAATGCATCCAGCTCAAAATATTCTTCTGGCTCTGCATCCCAGGTAATCAGCACATTTACCATATTATTGTTGTAACCAATCACCGGCATATCATAAGGCACTGCACGCACAGACTGATAGCCCTCATGGATAAATCTGGGCTTTCCTCTCTCATCCATCTCAGAACGGACATAACCGCCAAACTTAATCTGGAAGGTATGCTCTGGACGACGCAGCTCAAATGGATAGCCGTCCTTTAACCAGTTGTCAGGCACCTCCACCTGAAAACCATTTTCAATTTTCTGACGGAATAATCCGTAACGATAACGGATTCCACATCCATAGGCAGGATAGCCCAAAGTAGAAAGAGACTCCAGAAAACATGCTGCAAGCCTTCCAAGACCTCCGTTACCTAAAGCTGGATCTGGCTCCTGATCTTCAATCACATCCAAATCAAATCCAATTTCATCCAACGCTTCTTTTACTTCTTTGTATGCGGTAAGGTTAATCAGGTTATTCCCCAGCGCCCTTCCCATCAAAAATTCCATTGACATATAATATACAATCTTTGGATCCTGCTTATCAAACGTCTTTTGTGTGGCAAGCCACTGATCAATAATTACATTCTTTACTGCATTGGAAACTGCCTGGTATACTTCCTGCTGGGAAGCCTCTTCCAATGTCTTGCGGTAAAGGTTTTTTACATTATTCTTAATTTCCTGGATAAACTTTTCTTTCTCAAACATTTTATTTATCATAACTGTCTCCTTCCTCTCTGGTACTTCTTCCATCACCTTGCTTTGCTGCCCTTTCCCAGATACTCTCCTGCACCCACTCTAATGTCTTTCTTCTATCGTGCAGAATGATCTAACTTCATACCTTTTCTACTCCCATCGCTACTTTTTCTCCATTGATATTCCACTCTTTTTCGTAACCTTTCACAACAGCACTGTCAATCTGCTGTGCAAGTACCTCCGACTGGATCTGCGCACCATATTTCTCAAAGATTGCATGGATCTTTTCTCCGGCTTGATAAGAAACAATGATCTTGTCCATCACCTCAAAACCGGCTTCCTTACGCATCGTCTGGATCTTACTGATTAATTCCCGCACAAAACCTTCTTCAATCAGTTCTTTTGACAGATTGGTATCGAGAACCACAGTCACTTCATTATCCCCCTCTGTCACATAGCCTTCCTGCTGAGTCATGGTGATAAGTAAGTCCTCCTCACATAATACAACTTCTGCATTTACACTGTCAAGGGTAATACTTCCTTTACTCTTAAGCTCTGCCATTGCCTGATTTCCGTTGAGCTCACTGAGTGCCTTCTGAATCTGTCCCAAAAACTTACCATATTTCGGCCCTACCGTGCGAAGCTGGGGCTTAAAAGTATAGTCTGTAAAGCTGCTGACATCCTCTGTAAATGTGACTTTTTTCACATTTAATTCTTCCTCAATAATCTCCTGGAAAAACTCTGGCAGTTCAAAAGGTGCTTTTACAAACATTGTCCCAATTGGCTGACGATTTTTGATATTTGCACTATTGCGGCAGGCACGTCCCATGACTACAATTTTCAAAACCGCATCCATATTCTGTTCTAATTCCTTGTCAACCATTGTCATATCTGCCATTGGGAAATCACAAAGGTGAACGCTCTCTGGGGCGGATTTGTCAATGCTGCATACCAGATTCCGATAGATATCTTCTGTCATAAATGGAATCATCGGCGCTGCCGCTTTACTCACTGTCACCAAAGCTGTATATAATGTCATATAGGCATTGATCTTATCTTGTTCCATACCCTTTGCCCAGAAACGCTCCCTGCTTCTGCGCACATACCAGTTACTCATATCATCGACAAATTCCTGCAGTGCTCGCGCTGCTTCTGGAATCCGATAATTTCCTAAATCATTGTCAACTTCTGTCACCAGTGTATTTAATTTGGATAACAGCCATTTATCCATTACCGACAATTTCTGATATTCCAATTGATATTTTGTGGCATCAAAATTGTCAATATTCGCATACAGCACGAAAAACGCGTACGTATTCCATAAAGTACCCATAAATTTGCGCTGTCCCTCCTGCACGGCTTTTCCGTGGAAACGGTTGGGCAGCCAGGGCGCAGAATTGATATAGAAATACCAGCGAATTGCATCTGCCCCATACGTTTGTAATGCCTCAAACGGATCTACAGCATTGCCCTTTGATTTACTCATTTTCTGTCCATTTTCATCCTGCACATGTCCAAGAACAATGACATTTTCATAAGGAGCCTTGTTAAACAACAGTGTAGATTCTGCCAACAATGAATAGAACCACCCACGGGTCTGATCTACCGCTTCTGAGATAAACTGCGCTGGAAATTGCTGTTCAAACACTTCCTTATTTTCAAATGGATAATGATGCTGTGCAAACGGCATTGCCCCAGAATCAAACCAACAGTCAATTACTTCTGGTACTCGGTGCATTTCTTTGCCGCACTTTGGACATTTGATCGTAACAGCATCAATGTAAGGACGGTGCAACTCAATCTCCTCTGGACAATTATCTGACATTTCTTTTAATTCAGCAATACTTCCAATCGAATGCATATGGCCGCATTCACATTCCCAGATATTTAAAGGCGTCCCCCAATAACGATTACGGGAAATTCCCCAATCCTGCACATTTTCCAGCCAATCGCCAAAGCGTCCCTTGCCGATATTTTCTGGAATCCAGTTGATGGTATTATTATTGCGAATCAAATCCTCTTTGACCTCTGTCATCTTGATAAACCAGGATTCTCTCGCATAATAGATTAATGGTGTATCGCATCTCCAGCAATGAGGATATTCATGTTCAAATTTAGGAGCATCAAATAAAAGCTTCTGATCTTCTAAATCTTGCAAAATAATCGGATCGGCTTTTTTGCAGAAAATCCCTGCATAGGGAGTCCCTTCTGTCAATTCACCCTTACCATTCACAAATTGTACAAAAGGAAGATCATACTTTCTTCCCACTTTGGAGTCATCCTCACCAAATGCTGGCGCGATGTGTACAATTCCTGTACCATCTGTCATGGTAACATAACTGTCACAGGTCACAAAATGAGCTTTTTTATGCTGCTTTTTGGCCGCTTCCCCCGCACAGGCAAACAATGGTTCATATTCTTTGTACTCCAGATCTGTTCCCTTATAAGACTCCAATATCTCATAAGCGAGCTCCCCTGCTGCCTGTTGTTCCTTATCAAGCAGTGAGGATAACACTTTATCTAAAAGCGCCTCTGCCATGTAATAAGTATATCCATCCTTGGCCTTCACTTTGCAATAAGTTTCCTCTGGATTTACACAGAGCGCCAGATTAGAAGGCAATGTCCAGGGTGTTGTTGTCCAGGCAAGAAAATAAGCTTCTTCTCCTACCACCTTAAACCGGACAATCGCAGAACGTTCCTTTACCGTCTTATAACCCTGTGCTACTTCCTGGGCAGAGAGAGGCGTTCCGCACCGCGGACAATAAGGTACAATCTTAAACCCTTTGTACAATAATTTTCTGTTCCAAATCTCTTTCAACGCCCACCATTCTGACTCAATAAATTCATCGTGGTAAGTGACATAAGGGTGCTCCATATCTGCCCAAAATCCGACCGTTCCTGAGAAATCCTCCCACATGCCTTTGTATTTCCAGACGCTCTCTTTACATTTATCAATAAACGGCTCCAGGCCATATTCTTCAATCTGATCCTTGCCGTCTAAACCGAGCAATTTTTCCACTTCCAGCTCTACGGGCAGTCCGTGGGTATCCCAGCCAGCTTTTCTGGGCACCATTTTGCCCTTCATGGTCTGATATCTGGGAATCATATCCTTAATGACACGTGTCAGTACATGTCCGATATGAGGTTTGCCATTTGCTGTAGGCGGCCCGTCATAAAAGGTATAAGTCTCCCCCTCCTTGCGGTTTTCCATACTTTTCTTAAAAATATCCTGGTCCTTCCAGAACTGTTCTGTCTGTTTTTCTCTCTCTACAAAGTTCAAATTTGTCTCAACTTTGTTATACATTGCTCTGTCTCCTTTCTTTCTAAATCATTAAAATAAAGTGGGCAAGCCCACATTAACTCCACTAATCTCTCACTCATGAAGGGACTGAACACTTTGTACACCGAGTGCAGCCGCTTTGGTGACATTATACTTTTGCAGCGAGCTAATTGTTTTTTTATCTTAAAAAGATAAAAAAACTCCGTCCCGTAAAAGGACGAAGCCCATAGATGCATCGTTTACCACCTGTTACCTTGTACTTTGGCCTAATGTCAAAACACTAACCAGCATACACGATTCCCATAACGGAGGAATATTCCGTCCCTGCTTACTGTCTTATGAGTTCAGCGGGCAACTTAGAAGTGATTTTCAGACAACCTCTACTTACACCGGCTTCCACCATCCCGGTTCGCTGTAGTGTTGGAACTGCTGTCTTACTGTCTTCGTCATCGTCTTTTCATATCCTGTATAATCAAGTAGGGGAGATTTTTTATGCGCCCCTGTGTATAATCGAGTAAGGACAGTTTTCTTTCCTTACTCGCCGCGCGGGGTGCTTACTGCTTAAGCAGTAAATTTCCTTATGCACCCCTGTGCATTATAAAGCCTGAGCTCCCATTTTGTCAAGGGAGCTCAGGCCCATTTTCTATTCACTGACAAGATTTAGTTACCGTTCACATCCGCCATAGGCTTACGCTCCTACCTATCAGATATGGTGCATATACTGCAATTCGCGCATAATATCATAATATGCCCCTGAAGTGCGCAGATAGCTGCCCCATACGGTGAGAATGATCAACAACACAAGGGCAATACCAGAACAAACAATACCTGCAATCGCCATACCCTTTGCAGTTCCTTTCTGGAGCTGTAAAATACCTAACACAATAGATACCACTGCCAGCGGAATACACAGACACCATAAACAACACGTAAGCAGTGCAATAATACCACAAATCATAGAGGCAATACCAAATCCGCCGCTCTCTACTGAAACTGTACTATGGCTCTCTTGCTGAAATACTGGTTCTGCATAACCAGTATTCTGTGTATATTGATTCTGTCCACCGTAAGGCTGCTGATAATTCTGCTGCTGATCGTACTGTTGATTATATCCTGTTTGTTGCTGATTGTACTGTTGATTATATCCTGTTTGTTGCTGATTTCCTGGCTGCTGATTATATCCTGTTTGTTGCTGATTTCCTGGCTGCTGATTATATCCTGGCTGTTGTTGATTTCCTGGCTGCTGATTATATCCTGGCTGTTGTTGATTGTATCCTGGCTGCTGATTATACCCTGACTGCATTGTCTCATTATATCTGCCTGGTTCACCAGAATATTGTGGCTGCTGATCCTTCTCTAAATGAACTGGTCCGCCGCTTGACGATTGATTGTAAGACATCTGTTCTGTGCCGCCAGGCTGTTGACTGCCATCAGGCTGCCCTGTATCATTGTCAAACCGAGATGGTTGCTTTGGTTCAAACATATTGTTCTCATCACTCATGTATTTTCCTCCTGTTATTTTCACTTCTTCCCTTTGCATCATAAGTCTAAATAAATTGTAATTATTCCTATTATATCAGACCCAAATTTACAATACAAGTATTCTGTCTAAGATTCATGATGTATTGTTTTGGGATTTTTCGCGATCTTTTCTATCACTTTACGAAAAACTTCGCTGTAATCCCTGTCACATCTATAATACTTATGATTGATGATAATGTCATCTCCTCTGATTGTAACCCAGCTTGTAGAACCGTCTTGATTATAAAAATCTATCGAAGCATTAAAACCATCATAGTCCAGTGGAATTGCTCTCCTTAGATGCATCGACTGCAGCGCTAAAACGGCTTCTCTTATATCTTCCTGCTCGGAAGTTTCAATCCATTCCACATGATAAGCGATCGCCATTTTATCAAGACTAGCAATATCTAAATCTTTCAGTGGTTTCACCTCAGCAGACCAGTACCATATCATACCGACCACAAGGAAAATTAATACACATCCAATACTTACCATCATTGTCTTTCTCTTCATAGCGTTGTCCTCCTTCCACTGTTATATTTTTCTCCATACATTATACTATATTTAGATTATATTTACAATTTTCTATTTTTTCCCATTTGATCTGCAAGGTTTTCTAATATTGATTCGTATTATAAGTAGAATCAACTAAATAAAACATCCACAAGGAGGATAATGCCAATGAAAATCTTAAAGAAATGCAAGAAAGGTGTAATCATAGCAATGACTGCCTTAATGCTGTCAAGCAGTTTTGCAGCACCAGTTATGGCTCACGGACATTGTGGCGGCGGACATCACGGCGGCAGCACTTACCAGCCACCCAAGAAAGGTACTTATTGTGCTTACCATCATAAGTATCATGCCAAAAAAAAGAATTGCAAGAGATATTGCACCAAACATCATACAACACATGCAAATGGCAAACGCCATCACGTAAAACATCATCGTTAAAAATCTGTCAGGGACAGAAAACCTTTGATCAAGGTTTTCTGTCCCTGTGATTTTTATGGTGATGTTTTTTTCCGTCTGCAGGCATCTCGGCATCACAGTGACTGCTCTCTGCTGCATCCTGATTTTTGGAATGGTTCCCATGTTTGCCATCATGCTGATGCTCATCAATCAATCCATGAATCTCAGAGATACTCATTTCTTTACAGTGATCCACTGTCACGGAATCATCATACTGCATTAACTGCAGATAAGCATAATATTTTCCCAGAGAAAGCCCTTTACTATGTGCCTCTGACACCAGTTCGACATCTGCCCGAATGCTCTTAGCATTATGTCCAATATGCCCACAGTAATGTTCCACACCTGCCTCTATCTTACATTTATAATCACTGTCTGCTGCCACTGTAATATAAAGTTCAGAATCCTCTGTCAAATAATTCTGCATACCTTTGCTGTCTACAATTACTTGCAGTGCATCTGTATATTTTCTGCCCTTCAGTGATAAACCATTTAAAATCTCTTCTGCCTCCTCATTGTATGCTGTCACAGTCACCACTTTATCAAAACGATTTAATTCAAGCTCAATTGAGGGATTGATGTCAATGCTTACATAAGAAACTGGTGTCTGAACCCATGAATAGCCTTTGATTCCTGCTGCCGCCACCAATACCATACATACTACTGCAAATATTCTTTGAAATGCTAAGCTATAGACATCCCATCTTCTTTTTCTACGTTTTCCCGAGAGGAATTTTTTCGTTGATTCTTTGAGATTCTTATTCGCCTGAATATGATCAAATGCATCACGTACTTTATTCGTCAATCCCTTCACCTCCCAGTTTTTTCTTTAACATTGCCCGTCCTCTGGAGAGCAGAGAATAAACGGTATTCTCTTTTTTACTAAGAATTGTACCTATTTCCGCGGCTGAATATCCTTCAAAATAGTGAAGATATATCACATCCTTATATTTACCTGGCAGAGAAAGTACAGCCTCTAAGACCTCCCTGTGATCTTCTGGGATTTCTGTTTCCATTTCACTTAACGATTCCAGAGAGATTACATTATGGCGAAAAAAACTCTTAAGATAATCTTTACAGGCGTTGATCGCCACACGAAGCAGCCATGCTTTTTCATGTTCACGGCTCTCAAAAGGCTCATCATACAGCATATATTTCAAAAAAACATTCTGAAACACATCTTCTGTGTCTGCCTGATTTTTCAGATGATAAAAGCAAACGCGCCGTACCATATCCGCATACTCTTCCACAGCGTGATTTACCTCTGTTTCACTGCGCATTTATGTACCTCCTCCCGCATTCCTTCCTCTCTTTATTATCTCAACTTTCCTAAATTTCTGCAACCCTTGAAATTTTTTTGTGCCAAAAGACAAAATATATGTTAAAATACAAAAAGTTGGTCAAAAATCTCTGACAAACTAATCGTCAGGTAATTATACAGAAAGAAGGATTATTTATGAAAATGAAACGAGAGGATATCCGTAACATCGCCATTATTGCCCATGTCGATCACGGCAAAACCACCTTGGTGGACGAGCTTCTCAAGCAGAGTGGTGTATTCCGTGCCAATCAGGAGGTACAGGAGCGTGTGATGGATTCCAATGATATTGAACGGGAACGTGGGATTACGATTCTTTCCAAAAACACGGCTGTCTTTTATCAAGATACAAAAATAAATATTATTGATACCCCTGGACATGCAGACTTTGGCGGCGAAGTAGAGCGTGTGCTTAAAATGGTAAACGGCGTTGTCCTTGTTGTAGACGCCTTTGAGGGCGCTATGCC
This sequence comes from Lachnospiraceae bacterium, assembly GCA_910575005.1. Classification (GTDB taxonomy): domain Bacteria; phylum Bacillota; class Clostridia; order Lachnospirales; family Lachnospiraceae; genus Petralouisia. The sequence continues at coordinate 73,306 of CAJTCL010000020.1, forward strand.
CCAGACAAAATTTGTGCTGATGAAGGCACTCGCCTTAGATCTGCCTGTCATTGTTTGCATTAACAAGATGGACCGCCCAGAGGCACGGCCAGATGAAGTGATTGATGAAGTGCTAGAACTGTTTATGGATCTGGATGCTTCTGATGAGCAGCTCGACTGTCCTTTTATCTATGCTTCCGCAAGAGAAGGCTATGCTGTCAAAGATTTAAATGATGAAAAGAAAGATATGACAGCCCTTTTTGAGACCATCCTCGAATACATTCCGGCACCAGAAGGGGATCCAGATGCCAATACTCAGATATTGATCAGTACCATAGATTACAATGAATATGTCGGCCGTATTGGTGTTGGAAAGGTAGACAACGGCTGTCTGAAAGTCAATCAGGATGCCGTGGTGGTAAACCACCATAAACCAGACAAACTGCAGAAAGTAAGAATCAGTAAATTATATGAATTTGACGGACTGAACAAAGTGGATGTCACTGAGGCAAAAATTGGCTCAATTGTCGCCATCTCCGGCATTGCCGATATTCATATTGGAGATACTATCTGTTCCCCTGAGAACCCAGAAGCCATTAACTTCCAAAAAATTTCGGAACCCACAATCTCTATGAATTTTATTGTAAATGACAGCCCTCTTGCCGGCCAAGAAGGGAAATATGTGACCTCCCGCCATATCCGTGACCGTCTGTTTCGAGAACTGAATACAGATGTCTCTCTGCGCGTGGAGGAGACAGACAGTCCAGACAGCCTCAAAGTATCTGGCAGAGGCGAACTGCATTTATCGGTATTGATCGAAAATATGCGACGGGAAGGATATGAATTTGCTGTCAGCAAAGCAGAAGTGTTATATCACAAGGATGAAAATGGCAAACGCTTAGAGCCAATGGAACTAGCCTATGTAGATGTCCCAGACGAATTTACTGGGGCAGTAATTGAGAAATTAAGCCAGCGCAAGGGCGAGCTGCGCAATATGGGACCAATCAGCGGCGGTTACACCCGCTTAGAATTTAATATTCCCTCACGAGGGCTGATCGGCTACCGCAGCGAGTTTATGACCGATACTAAAGGAAACGGCATTATCAACACTATTTTTAATGATTATGAGCCTTACAAGGGGGACATTGCTTACCGAAAACAAGGTTCTCTGATCGCCTTTGAATCTGGAGAATCTGTCACCTATGGACTGTTTAGTGCCCAAGACCGTGGTGCTCTGTTTATCGGTGCTGGTGAGAAAGTCTATGCTGGAATGGTCATTGGCCAGAGCGCCAAACCAGAGGACATCGAGATCAATGTCTGCAAGAAAAAACATCTCACCAACACCCGCTCCTCAAGCGCGGACGAAGCATTGACCTTGACTCCGCCTCGAATCTTAAGTCTGGAACAGGCGTTGGAATTTATTGAAACAGATGAACTCTTAGAAGTGACCCCAGAAAGCCTGCGGATCCGCAAACGAATCTTAGACCCCACACTGCGCAAAAGAGCTGGCTTTAAGAAATAGAGAATATCTTATCTTTCAAATAGATCTGCCCACATCAAAATAATTTTCAATGGTTCATAACGATATTATATAAAATAAAACGGCAAGATTCAACGCGGATCCTGCCGTTTTAACCAATCTAACCTTATATTGTTTTCAGCTTCATACGTTTTACCAAAAGCCCGACAGAAAAAAATGCCAATGCAAATGCCAGTACCAAGCCAAAAGACTGATAGACACGCCCAGCCTGGGCCAAATTCTCTACTTTCTGAATCTCCTGATTGGCAATCACATACCAGTAAGAGGGGATAAATTTCGCAATCTGCCTGACACTATCTCCCATAAGCTCCAGGGACACAAACACACCTCCGAGAAAACTAAACGAGAGACTGAATATATTGCTCATTACATTAAGTTCAGCGCTGCTATGTACAAACTGTACACAAAACCAGGCTACACTTATCGCACAGATGCTAAATACCAATGCATTGATGGCACTCAACAATCCTTTTAGCGAGAATAAATAAGAAAAGTCTATCAGACACGCCATTCCCATAAAAAGAAGATATACGCCAAAGGTAAACAATACAGAACCCAGAATAATCTGAACATTCTGCTCCCAGAAAAACATTGCAGAACACTTACTTCTCGCTGATAAATCTTTATCCTGAAACGTTTTCATCACGGAGCCGAACACCAAAATCATCAGCACCAGAAAAACATAGGGAATATACTGAAAGAAATAATAACCTCCTGCCAATTCCTGGCCGTCACTCTTTTCTAAAAACTCTACGTTCACTTCCTTCTCCATGTCCTCTGCTGCAAGTTCCAACGCCCGTTCTTGCTCCATTCCTGCCGCCTGATACATCGAAACAATATTCAAATATTGTTGGATTTCCTGCTCCATAAAAGAAGCCGCCCTGCTGCCTGGTACCATTGTTCCCTGCAAAATTCCTTCTTGCTGCCCTGTCTGAAATTTTTCAGTAAAATCCTTTGGAATCGCCAGTACATAATCAATTTCCTGATAATACATGGCGTCCTGCAGCGCTAGCCGATTCGTGGGAATCTCCTGTAATTGATGATGCTGACCCAAATAGGAGACCAGTCTTGCACCTAATTCACCCTGATCTAGATTTTCCACTGCTATCTTCACAGAAACCTTGGAAAATTCCTCCTGTCCATGCTCCTTCATGGAATAACCGATTGTAACACTGATCATAAGATAAATCAATATATAGATACACATGGTTGTTTTCTTCTTGCTCATCACTTTAAAAAACACTTTAAATACTTGCATATCGTTCCCTCCTTACCAGGACAAACCCACAAACACCCAGCAATACTGCAATGAGAAGCAGACTAACCATGCATTGGGCATATTTTTCATAACCTTGATAGATATCTAAGCTATATAGGGCATGGGAAATCAGCGACGCCGGATTGATACGATTGACCACAGGCATATGAGTTTCCAAAAAACGATACATTCCCTCCACCATCATACCAGCCAAAAAACTGGAAAACAACATCCCTGCAATACAGATTCCCTCCTTAACAGTCTCTTTATAAGTTCCCGCTGCTCCAACAAAAAAGCCCCAAAAAATACCTACCAGACTGCCTAACAATGTGGTCAGCAGCACCAGAGGAAATTTTTCACCTAAGGACACCTTCATAGCAAACATCAGATAACACACGGAAAACACAGTGCATAGAAATTGTATGGTAAGTTTTGCAGCTAAATCTGGCAGCAACAGCCCAAACCGACGTGTACTTGCCATCACTCTGCGCGCCGCAAGCGGAGATAGATTTGCTTTAAACTCCAACGCACTCTGTAGTCCCATTATAACGCCCATCAGGCAATTCATGGCAATTAACGCATAAAAATAATCTGTCACAAGTCCCTTAGGTGTATCTGAGATCGTCCCCGCTTTCAAGTATTGACATTGCTCTCGAATCACAGAAGCTGCAGCTTCGATTCCTGCCGGCTGTTCTCTGGCAATATGTTCCATTGTCTGAAAGGTTCGCTGATACTGCTCTAACACTGCGCTCAAAATACTCTGATTTATCCCTTTTTTTGTCACAGTTAAGGTAATATTTTCTGCACTCTGCTCTATCCCTATCATCTCAGGCTCTGTATCTTGAGCAGCACTAGAAACTGCTCTCTGATAAATACCTTCCACTTTCTCATCTTTTAGAAGCACTTCGGCCTCCTCTCTGTCTACGAGTATCAGCTCTACCAGCTCTTCTTCCTCTTCTAAGGACTCCAACACCGCTTGGAATGCATCAAATTGTCCTTCCTCTGTCACATAGGCAACTGGAATCTGATGAAAGACCACTGTTTCATTCATAAAATCCCCAAAACTCACCCGAAATAAAGTTCCCATGATAATTGGAAACAACAGACTCCAAAAAATGGTCAACTTCTGGCGCATCGTCTGCAGGATGCTATAGCGATATAATTTGAAAAACATGATTTTCACCTCCTACTCTGCCGAATCACGAAGCTGTTTCCCGGTAATCTCCAAAAATACATCATTTAGAGTCGGAAGTTCTGCATATACTCTGCCAAAACTAATTTCCTCTTTTGTCATATAATCTAAAATATGTACTAGATTATGTTTCCCGCCATTGCAGCAAATTTTCAACATTCCATTCTGGTAATCCACTTGATATACATGGCGCAGCCTGCGAATCCCTTCCATTTGCTCTGATGTCATCCCCTCTGCCTCCAAATGAATCTTCTCGCCAATCTTAATCATAGCTTTTAATTCTTCTTTGGTGCCAGAGGCTACACATCTCCCCTGATCTAAAATGGCAATTCTGCTGCAAATTTGCTCCACTTCCTCCATATAGTGAGACGTATAAATAATAGTCGCTCCTTCTCGATTCAATTTTTGGATGCCCTCTAAAATACGGTTGCGGCTCTGCGGATCTACAGCTACTGTAGGCTCATCTAATATAATTAATCTCGGCTTATGCGCAATCCCACAGGCAATATTTAGCCGCCGCAGCAAGCCCCCTGACAGTTTCTTAGGAAAAAATTTCCGAAAATCCTCCAAGCCTGAAAATGAAATGGCTTCCTCGACATATTGCCGCCTGACTGATTTTTCCTTGACATAAAGACTACAAAAATAATCTATATTTTCCTGTACCGTCAATTCCTCAAATACTGCCACATTCTGCAATACTACTCCAATTTTCCTTTTGATATCATAACTGTCTGGCTGCATCTCTTCTCCAAATACCTTGACACTGCCCTTATCAAAATGCAATAACGCTAAGATACAGTTGATGGCCGTTGTCTTGCCAGAGCCATTCGGTCCTAACAGTCCGAACACCTCGCCTTCCCTTATTGTGAGATTCAGATGATCCAGTGCCACCAGCTCCTTATAACGCTTTACCAGATTTTCAATCTCTATCACAGCCTTTGCCATATGTGTTACTCCTTCCTAATTACAATTTATTTATGATTGATAACCCCTATAATATATATAGAATTATCCATCTTGTCGATTCATCCTGCCAGGTCACAAAAAATTGTTTACTTACACGCTAAGGACAATAAGTTGATCTCATTGTTCTTTACTCTATCATTTTAACAAAGCACCTTTTACAATAGAAGTGCCTATTGTCATCGCTTTTCATGACAATTATCACTATTTTGATCCTTTACGTTTCGCTGTCTTGCTAAAATATCAATTTGTCTTTATAATAACACCAGTTTACAACTTTTTTAATAAAAAAATGCCGCACAAGGCTTTCTATTGTATAATGAATTTGACTAAAACATTACAAAGGATAGTGACCCTGTACGACAAACTTATTAT
>CAJTCL010000021.1 GCA_910575005.1 Lachnospiraceae bacterium
ATCCTTTTCACTCACGTCGGCCTGCCTGACAACAGGCTTTATTGTCATGCTCTTTTTTCTATAAAATTTCTTTTGAATTTTTTCAATTATCTACTTGACTTTTAATAGTTGGTCTTTCCAGAAGAGCCAGGGCGTTCATCCATAGCTCTCCCCTGTTTTGTCTGCTGTTTCAAAGCTGTCCAAACCAATGATCAGGGCAAGGCTGCCGCCCGACTCCCAGAAGGCGTGGATGTTCCCGGCGTCGTCGATGTATTCCACCACGCAGGTTTCACCTTTTTTCTTTGGGCTGAACGGGTCGTCCAAATCCCCGGTAAGGCGCAGCCTTGTCCCTTTGGGGCATCTTGCGCGCCATTCCTCCAGCATATGCGCTTTTTCCTCCAAAGTCAGCACCCCTCCCATTTGGCAAGCATGCCCCCGCCGCATATGGGCTTTAGGATGCCCTCAACCAAAGGGACGTCCTCTTCACGGATGCTGGCAAACATATCCCCTTCATGCCTGACGCACAGGATGTTCCCGCAGAAAATATCAGCCATCCTGCCTTTATAAATCCATGCGCGGTTTGGCGGGAAATTCAGGATCTTGCCCCCGTCATTGCATATCACGTCGATTTCATCCGTCAGGCTGACACATTGGATAAGCCCGCCCTCTTTGCCAAAATTGACATAATCCTGTTTCGCTTTCAGGGTATCCTCAATTTCCCCAAGATACCCCGCATAGATGGTTTCCCCATCCTCTGACACGCGCAGGAAATACGCCGTTATCTTATCCTTCCCCATCCATTTCCTCCTGAATTTCTGGATACCCCGCAGAATCCTCATCCGAAGATGGCATACCTTCCAGTTTTTCTACGGTTTCCGTGCTTTCTGTATCTGATCCATCTTCCAAAGGCTTATCATCCGAAGATGGCATGCCTTCTCCAAAAGACCCCATGCCTTCCGGTTCCTCTACAGTTTCCATGCTTTCTGCATCTGATTCCTCTTCCAAAGGCTTATCATCCGAAGATGGCATGCCTTCTTCCAAAGTCTCCATACCTTCTGGTTCATCTTCCAAAGTTTCCATACCTTCCACAGGCTCAAAACCTGAAACTGTCTCATTCTTTTCTTCCAAAACCTCTATATCCCCTGATTTTTCCTCTGTTTCCATACGTTCTTCCTTCACAGCAGGGCTGAACCGCTCCACCAGCTCCCTGTCACTGCTGCCAAACTTGTCGGGGAAACACGATATGAGGTACGCCAGGAGCTCCGCTATCCTTATCTTCACGTTCACCATCTTCACATTGCCGGAGCCTGACGCTTCCTTATAGGCTTCCGTTTCGTCCACGGTGAAAAATCCTGTCACCGCCGAAACGTAGTCCTGCTCCGTAATACCCCGCTCCTTTGCCAACGCCGCAACGTACCCTACGATTGGGATGTTCGTCTTGCGCAGGAACTTCTTCTCGGAGCCGCCGAACGCCCCGTCCAGATACCCCACAACGCCTTCCATCATCTCACGCTTCTCAACGGAATAGTCGCCGCGGATGACTTCCGCAAACCTCACGCACTCTGCCGCGGATGCATTCGTCTTAACCTGGAAGTCCCCATAATACAGGTCTTCCAGGAGCATCGCTATGGTCAGAAGCATCAGGAAATCGTCCTCCCGCCTGAGCTGTGCAAGCGTCAGGTTGACGGACTGCTGGAAAAAAGGGCTGCCGCCAAGCGTGTTGAAAAACCCCGCAAGCTCCATGCCAAGCACGGGTCTCGCAGACTGGATCTTGGACAATGCAACCCCGCTATTAATCCGTGCGAATGTCTCCTCAATTTCCCCGTCCGTGCAGTCCTCAAGCTGGTAGATTGTGAAGCGGTAGGCGAGGATTGCCTGCCTGACATCCTCCTCAAGCTCCGAGAACTTTTTGAGTGCAAGATCATAGTGTACGCCATCCAAAACTGCATCCGGCGTTTTCGCATGCGTTGTCCACTCGTCATTGATGAATGACATGCATGTGGCCAGCCTCTGCTTGCCGTCCAGCACGGTCAGGAAGTTCTTCCCTTCCTTCTGCTCTTTCCTGAAATACATGTGGGGGATGATGTAGTCTGACAGCATGGAGTGTATCAGCATGGACTGCTTTAAGTTGTTCCACTGCCCGGAGCGTCTCTGGATGGGGCTCTCCAAACTCAGGATCCCATCCTTCTCATAATACTTGATTAATGTCTTAAGCCCTACTGGCAGGCTGCTTTTCTGCATCTTGCACCCTCCTTAAAACATGGAGCCGCCGCATCTGCACCCACAGCCATTAAATCCGCCATTAAAAAACGGAGCCTGCGGCGTGCCAAACGGGTCGCCTCCAAACGGGGATGTCTGGAACAGGCTTGCGCCCGGTTGGTTTGCGCCGAACGTCTCTCTGATACCCCCACCCCCGGTGACATCCACACTCTGATACCCCATAAAAGGCACAGTCTGTACATAGGGCACGCCATCCTCAATCTCCGCCAGCCCAGAAACATCCTCCGCACCCAAATCAAGGCAGTCCAGATAATCCTTCTCCGCAACCCCGGACAGGATGTCCCTGACCTTCCCGCTGTTGATGTTCCCGATGAAACATCCTCCATCCTCCAAATCAAACTCAACCTTAACCGCGTTTGCGTTTCTGATGTCCTTCACGGACTCGTAAACGCGTCTGCTCACCCCTTCCAGCTCTATTATATCTTCCTTTACCGCGCATGCATCGCATATAAAATCCAGTAACCCATTTTTCAATAATATACGGCTCATAGCCTGACCTCCTTTATTCCTGATTTTCCTGTTCCGGGGGCTTGACCGCCCCGCTGTCCCTGCATAAAAAATACCCCAGACTCTGCGCTTCAGATACAGAAACTGTCCTCCCATCCAGTGTTCGCCTTCTGGATATATGGGACGCCCTCCTTAATTTCAGATACCCCGGACACGACCTTAAGACCGAGGGATGTGCAGTCCAGATACCCTTCCTTCAGGAACTGCGCCATAATCCCGCGCGCCCTGCTACTGTCAATGTTACCAATAAAGTAACTCTCATCCCCGAAGTCCAGCATAACCCCGTTGGCTGAACCGATGTCCTTTGTCCCTGCCCATACGCGCTTGCGGCTTTCCTCCATATCCACAAACTTCTCGCACACTGTCTTCATGCCGCAAATTTCATCCAGTTTCCCGTCCGGCAACAATACTTCACACATAATATGACCTCCTTTTATACTTTCCTTTTTCCTGGCAAGATTTCTTTTTTTCCTTTGCCTGTTGTGTGTTATAACTCTGCCGGAGGGGTAATTCAAGTTGTTTTTTCAGGATTGTGCAATGCGCCCAAAGACAGAATATGTATTTTGTCCATTCCAACTGGGGAAAGGCTCCCGCTTTTGCCAAAGCCCCTATAATAGTTCCGCAGGGGGAGGGGGATACCCCAAGGCAGGAAAGAAAAATACAAAAAATATCAGGCGTCCTAAATTGCCTGATACTTGCGCTCTCTTATATAGTTGGGTTTTCCAGCTCTTTCATTCCTAAGGCTCTCTTGAATACCATCCTTCTAAAACTTCTGGATAAGGCACTGATGACAGTTACACTTGGCTGAAAAAACATTAACTCGTAGTTTTTATGGGACAACATACGACAGGATGAGGGGATACCCTGTTATTGGGGGATGTACGCCGGAACTGGCGGGGGAAAGATCCCCCAGATATCAAATCCATTAATTCTTGGAAATCGGTGTAATGGAAAGGGTGTAACCAAGTGGGGCAAGAACCTTAAATAAAGTATCTATCTGTGGCGTTGATTTCATTGTTTCAAGCCTTGCTATTGCTGGCTGCTTCACACCACTCAATTTTGCAAGCTCACGCTGCGACAAACCTTTCTCCTCCCGCGCCTCAATCAATTTCCCAATTAACTCAACTTGGAAATTGATTTGTTCCCGCTCAGCGTCACTTACCCTGTCCTTATCTGCCATATATTCTGCAAAAGTATTGACTTCTTTTTTCATCTTCCACCAAACCTTTCTTTATAATCCTCCATATTCTTCCTTGCCTGCTCCAGTTCCTTCCTGGGGGTTTTCTGCGACTTCTTAATATAATGGTGAACCATCACAAATTTATTATTTTTCCAATAAAAGAAAAACACCCTGTTCCTCAATGGTCTCAATTCCCACAAATCCCCATCAATATGTTTCACAATCGGCTGTCCAATCCTTGTTCCATACTCTGCTAATGCTGACATATATGTAAGAATCTTCTCCCTGTTTACCCTTGCATTTTTATCAGCTTTCGACTTTTTCTGTAACTCATCCAAATATTCAACTATCTTTGAATGCCCAGCCTTATCCCTATAAAATATAATTTCAAACATTCTGTACCCTTCCTTTTATTATATGATAACATATCAGTTATCACAATTCAATACCTTTTATAAAAGCCCGCCGGAACTGGCGGGATATGGTACCCCAGATGATCAATGGATAATACAAACTGGTGGGCGGGGGAAGTTTTTCAACTTTCAAATGGTTGCCTGCGGGGGCTAAATCGATACCCCAGATGGTTTTCTTTCCTTCAAAATATTATTTTACCTGAAAATTTCTATCTTTACACTTAAAATCGCCTGTCTGGGCAAGGTACATTTCCCTACCATGCCACAGCTCTCTTTACTTCCCAAATATGGCGGGGAAAAGTTTTACAATCTTCTGACGGCTATCTGCCAGAGATAGATTAAAGATATATGTTTAAACTCGCCAAATTGGGTGGGGCTATCCGATACCCCACTTGGAACCTTTATATTTGATGTTCCATACTCATTTGGGTTCTATCTAATGATACCTAAATCTTGCCGGGTTGGGCTGGGCAAAGCGATACCCCAGATATATTTTCTACTCTTGATGCTTTTAAATCAATAAGATTCCTCTCCCCTTATTGATACCTAATCTCGCCTGTTTGGGCTGGGCAAAGCGATACCCCAGATACATTTCTACTCTTGATACTTTTAAATTTCCAATAAGTCAACTTTGATACCTAATCTCGCCTGTTGCGGCGGGGCAACTTGATACCCCAGATGTATTCCAACAAATAAACTCTGATGCCATAGCCCTCTTTGCACAGGACAATCCCCTATCTCCACAGAAAATACTTTTTTGCCCAGATATGGCAGGGGAAAGTTTTATAATGTTCTAACGGTCGCCTATAGGGGCGCATCTTGATACCCCACTTAATGCCTATAGGGAAACTTTCACTGATTAATGCACCAATTAAATGCCTATAGGGGAACTTTCTCCACGGATACCCCAGATGAATGTTTACAAAACCATTTATCCTTTTGATACACCACTTGGACTGTTTATAGAGGAATATCCCTTTTTCGATACACCACTTGGATATTTACAAAAGAATATCTTTACTTTCATATCACTCTTGGATGTTTTACAAAAAACTTCTCGATAAATACTTTTTATGCCCTTCTTTCAGAAATGCTGTATCTCGCCAGATTGGGCGGGAAATGTGATACCCCATTTGGATTCTAGCAGCTGAATCATTCCATTTATATGATACTCTTCCATAGAAGCTCTCAACCAGATACCCCAGAGAGCCTTTAACTGAAAATTCCCTACAATGAATACCTATCTGCTCTTATGCCCAGATATGGCGGGGAAAAGTTTTATAATGTTCTAAGGGTGTCTGTGTGGGCGCACCTTGGATACCCCAGAGGGATATCTTTTCTTTCATGCCACTCTTGAATACTCCTAATTACCACAGAGAAACATTGACAAGAGAACTCTCTACTTTTTTACCTATCCGCCTTGCTTGGGGCGGGACACCTTGATACCCCCAGATAAATATCTTTACTTCGATATCACACTTGGATGCTACAAAGGGACTCTCTTGATACCCCAGACAGACTTCTTATGGGGAGATATCTTTACTTCGATACTCATTCAGTATTCCAGAAGAATATCTTTATTTCAACATTCCCTCTCGATGCCCCAGATGGTTATCTTTACTTCGATACCACAGTTAGATTTTTTTCAAAATACTCTCTCTTTGTGATGGTAAAGATATTTGTTCTGGCTCTCTTAGCAGAGCTTCTCCTTATGGTGAGAAAAATAGCTGTTCTTCTTAAGTTGAATCATTCTCCCTATACTGGCAAAGATATCTGCTTCTTCCAAATTAACTCTCTTATTGTGGCTTTCTAAGATGGCTCATTCTCCTTATGATGAGAAAGATATATGCTCTGACTCTCTTAGCAGAACTTCCTAAGATGACTCGTTCACTGTGGCTTCTAAGATAACCCTCTTTCTATGGCTTTCTTAACTTACTGTTCTCTGCTTACTTTGCCATAACTGGTATTAACTTTTATCTTGTTTCATTCTACATATTGGTTCTCTTTATTTACTTCTTATTTCACCGTAACTGATATTAGCTTTTATCTCGTCCCGTTGTCTTCCTCATGAATACATGAGATGCCTGACGCTTCTCCTCCCTGTTCCCCCACTTTGGACGCAGTCTTTCAATGATACCCCACAGACAGCAAAAGAGCCGCCATGCATCTGGCAGCCCCTTATACCATTTCCCTATGCTGTGCCCGTTGGCTCCGCTACATACCAAAACGGTGGGTCGCTGTTCCGCGCCACGTCCTTCAGACACCGCATATACTCGTTCACTTCTTCCGCGAAACCCTTTAACTGGCAGTTCTCCAAGTCCTTCAGCGTCAGCTGGCGTTCTATGTACATGATGCATTTGGCTGCAGTGTCAAAGTCATGCGCCAGTTTTTCGATTATCTCACCGTCCCCTCCGTCTAACGCCCCCAAGTCCCTGTCTATGCCGCTTTTGCATTCTGCAAGCAGCTTGGAGCATTCTGCAACCATCCTGTCCTGCATGCTGTACCTGTACAGCTTCACTCTCAGACGCTCCATGCGCCTGAACAGCCAGTTCCAGTCCCTTGATACCCCTTCTGCTTCTGCTTTCCCGCGCATCCCCTCAAGCTCCCTGTTCGTCTCCACGACTGTCTCAAGCACACCCGTGCCACGGAACAGCAGGAGCATGAACTCCCTTGCATACCCAATCAGCCGCTTCTCCCATTCCTCCGGCTCATAGTTATACCCCGCCAGACCCCTGCATTTCTTTACAAGGCTGTTGCTCTTCAGCTCCCCAAGGATTCTCTCCAGGCTGCGCCTTGCAAGCTTCATGCAGCCTGCTGGCTTCATCCCATTGTCCAGCTGTGTCTGGATAATCCACAGGTTCCTATCCATGTCTTTAAAATATTCTTCCAAATTGGCCGCCCCCTGTCATGCCTTCTTCCCATTATAATTGTAATATGACCTGAAAAACCTTGCGTGGTCATTAGGGGTCACCAGTTTTTCCGCTCCTCTCACTTTCCCACCGACAATTAACGCTTTTACGCCTGCGTCACTGCCCGCAAAGGTCGGTACCATGCAGGCGTCCACGCCAAGCCCCTCAAAAAAACCAAGCACCAAGTCCGCTTCCTGCTTTGAGGGGCATTCGCGCAGGATGCCGTAAAGCTCCGCGCGCCCTGAACCCCGGTTCCTCCTGACCACCTCTGCAACCACAAAACTTCCCGCCGCTTTTTCAAACAATTCCCCATAAGAAAGACCTTCCATCATGAACACCGCCCATCCAATAAATTTTTGTATAGTGGTGTAGTATAACTCCTGCCTTTCTAAAATGCAAGCCCTTCTTAAAAGAAATCTGCGGCTCTTAAAAATTATAAATATCCAATACCAACGATACTCAACTGCTTTTATCTATCTCTTTATTTGGGATTGATATCGGGGGCTTGGGCGATGCCCTTTGATACCCCTCATGGATGTTAAACGCTACTTGTCTTTCTTTATCAAAATCTATACTTGGGGACTGCATTTCTTTCTTGGGGATTTCTATGAGGGGCTTTGATATACCCTCTCTCTATTAGGGATTAGTATCAGGGATTTCAATGAAGCCTTTGCATACCCCTTGGATGATTGAACTTGTTATCAGGGGCTTTGATGATACCCCTTGAGAGAATGATAACTATATCTCTTTATTGGGGGATTTCTATCGTGGCTTTGGCAATGCCCTTACACACCCCTTATACCTTACCGATATACCTCTTCCCCTAAAATTGTCTTTGGCTAGGCGGATTTGCTTTTTCCTGATAACTACAAAAACCCTGAAAAATGTCAGGCGGTTATCTGTGCTTGTGGGGGCGTTCCCTTTGGTAGTTTAAAATCCTATGTCGCCTAATGGATGGGCTATGTCGCTAGTGGGGGCGTGGATTTCAGGGATAAATCACTTGCGTGATGTGAAAATGCGTGATTGTCTTTTATGTTGGAATATTTTTATTATGTTGGGTGAGGGGGATATATTCAATGATAAGATGGCGTGAATCGCCTGTTATTGTCTGCGGATGCTGCTGTCGGCGGATTGCCTTTCCCTTCCTGCTAACTGGCTTTTTTAAGTCGGCGGGGGTGCGCTTTTGGCACGTTTCTGATACCCCTTTGGATGTATTTGCTTCCCAAATTACACATTGATTCTTGGAGGAAAATATTGATACCTTTTGGATGTCTTTACTTCTTTAGAAAGACAATTGATACCCCTTGATTTCTGATAAATGCTATGATGATGTCTCTATTTCTTATATCTTGATACTTAGCCGGGGCTTTCTGATACCCCTTTGGATGTCTTTACCGCTCAAATTAATATTGATGCCTTTCTTTCATTTAGTAGGGGCAATCTCCATACCCCTTTGGATGTCTTTACCTCTTTGGAAAGGCAATTGATACCCCTTTTGGTATCTTTACTTGCTGAATTACACATTGACTCTTGGAGGGAAATCCTCATACCCCTTTGATTTTCTTTACCTCTTATATCTTGATACTTAATGGGGCGACTTGTTATCCCTTTTGAAACTTATATCCTCCCTATCTCCGCTATATTTGAATGAGCCTATGGCTTGTTATGCTCCAATTTCCAAAGCTGGGGCTATGGCTGCGAATGAAATTGCGTCTTGCTATTGATTGCTAAACTGTATCATTCTATGCGAATAAATTTGTGTCTTGATAACTCTCTATTGATTTCTAAGTTGTCTCCTTATATGCGAATGAATTTGCATCTCAGTAACTCCTTACGTTAACTGTTGCTTTCTAAGATTACAGAACCGGCTCCTTATATGCGAATGAATTTGCATCTCAATAACTCTCTGTATCAGCATACACTTCCTAAACTCTCAAAGGCAATAAACTTACAGATACCCTAAGACTCAGTTTCCCCTTTCTCATTCCCTTCATCTCAAATCATGGTAATCCATATTAACTTCTGTCTGATTCCAGTTCATTTCTCATTTCCTGAAATTATATATGGTTCTTCTTTCTCTCCATGCCATTTTCCCCTTATGGCTGCCGTTTACCCTTAGTGCTTTGGCGGCAAAACTCACAGATGCCCCGGCATATCCCTGTTTTATGTCAATGGAATACACACTCTAATGCTTGAGCATTCAAGCTGCACAGGAAAAGAGCCTGCCTGAACAGGCAGACCCCATACCCCGACATTCACGTCCCCTTCTGCTGGCTTTCTCCTCCATTTTGGTTTCCTGCGTACTCAATCTCATCCGCTATGTCAGAAATCTCCGAAGCAAGGAAACTGAACGCCGCCTGCTGTTCGCTTACCTTGTCATTGCAGGATGACGCTGCCTCAAGCAAGCCTGACAGCCCGCGCAGCTTCTCCACAGCCAAGCCAACCCTTACAGTTCCCATAAACATCCCTCCACTCTTTTACCCAAAACAGTTTCTTCTTGGATGTGCTATTTTAACTCTGCCGCAAAAGATTTGCAACCCCTAAAAATTACCCCAAAATACACATAAATAGCATCAAATTATTCCCACTTTTCTTTCAATTTTTCTTCTCCAAATTCCCGCCTTTTTCTTTCAATTTCAGATTATGCAATCCCGCCTTTTTTATCGTTTTTCCTTCTCTCATTCCCGCCTTTCCTTCAATTTTTCTTCTCTGAATTCCCGCCTTTTTCATTATTTTTTACCTTTCAATCCCGCTTCTCTTTCAATTTTCTGGCTCTGAATTCCCACCTTTTCCATAAAATTCAGCATTAATATTCCCGCCTTCTTCGAAAAATCCTTCTGCTTTTTTACAAACATTTACTGCGTTGTTGACATGGCCACGCCATTAATATCTGTTTTTGCAGACCTGATATAAAAATTTCAGCATTAATATTTTTTTCCAGACCCATGATCTCCCCCTATTTTTCGTGTCTTTGGTGAAAGTGCGCCTTACCTGCAAATATAGATTTTCTATAATAGATTTTTCTATATGAGGCAGACATCTGTTGGAGTGAATCGCCACTTTCCCCATGAGATCTCAAAAAATGAAAGGGGAATAAAGTAATGCGAAAAAAAGATGTAACTCTGAGAATTAACTCAAAACTGTGGGATGAGGTTCAGAAAAAAATTGAAAAAGATTTTGGCAGAAAATACTCCCAAACGGATTGTGCATTAATAATCTCGCTCTTGGCACTTTATAAAAAAAACAACAAAATGCATTCAATTAAAAACTTATACGATATTCCATTCTATTCGGAAAATATTCCTGATAATTGTGACTACTTAGAACCCGAAAATCAAATCAAAAAAAACATCTGTTTATACGATGGCCTAATTGATAAACTGAAAAAAATGTACTGCGCCTGCAATTATTCCGATGCCTTTACTTTTGCGCTCGCAGACTTTCTATGCATTCCTGTAGAGTTTTATACAGATTTTATAACCTCCCTTTACAGTATCATTGGTTCAAAGAACAAGAAAATGCAGGAAGCCACTGCAAATGCTGTTGAAAACATGCAACTCAAAACCGAGAACATGGTTTTAATAGATGGCTGCTGTGCAACAGGCTCACTCTTTTTCGGTTTAAAAACTAGAAATTGGAAAGGAGTAATCCTTAACGACATGAACCCGCTGCGTACAAATTTTTTAAATGTTATAAAATTGGAACCTCTTAAACTCATCAAAAAATTGTTGCAGGCTGACCTGAGCTTTATCAAGGAACCTGAGTTCAAAAACAAGAATTTGAGTGGCTTTAAAGCAGCAACGGATGCGTATCAGATAAAACGGTGCCACTACACCAAAGTTGATTGTAACATTGAGATAGCTTACCAGATGTTCCTGAGACAGTGCATTGACAAAGCAATGATTGAGGACTCCACCAAAATTTTTGATAGGATTTTACGATTTCTGCCCGCACATTTGAAATTGCAACATGCATCCATAACGCCGAATGACTGTCTTGAATACTTAAAAAATGATTTTGAAAAGCTAGTGCTTCTTGACGTGCCGTATGTCGGTTCTGAGAAGGAATGCGCCATTCAAGGATATCAGTACGATCCCTTCCACAAAAAGGTTTCTGGTCTTCTTAAGCAGGCAGACTTCCCATTCATTTATTATTGCCGGAGTTCCGCGCCCAAATCAGATAAATCTGAATCCACCGATAAAAAGGAGCGAATTCTAAAAAGGAAATTGGGGATACATTTTTACAACAAGGGTTTTTATTTTGAAAAAATTCATCTGGAAAAGGACACAGAGCTCATGATTAGCAATAGACATTACAACAATTCCCAATTTCAATGGATTAATTACCGTCAAGATTTACGCTAAAAGAAACTACAGCCAAAATTCGATACATAATTTTAAAAGTCTGGGCGTTTTCAATAACACCCAGACTTTACTATAACATTTGAAAATGATATAATGCTTCTTCAATATACTTCTCTTTCTCCGCTGGACAATTAGGGACTCTTGCTTCCGGCGTTTTAGCCTTATTATAGCTTTCCCCAACCTCTAAGCCATTCTTTCTCTTTATCTGTGAAATATAAAGCGAAGATACTTTTACATCGTATTTGTCCAAAATATAATTTTGGATTTCTTGATAAGTTGCCTTCCGTTCTGCCGGGGTAATATCATTCTCATCAAGTTCTAAAGAAACTTCCACATAATCGTCGACCTTCTTTTGGGACAAAAGGACGCATGTCTCGACATGTATCGGAACTACTATGTAAACACAATTTTTTATCCTCGTCACTCGTATAGGAACACAATTCTGCGTCATTATGTACAGCCGCAGCGTTTTTACGCTTTGGCTTAAAATCTTTACCATTAAAATTAGAGTGGATACCAGTTTTATACACAAAGGTTATCTTCAAAGGCTCCTCCACTCCCTCATCATTATAACCTCCGATGATTATTTTTTCAACCACACTCTCAAAAACAACCCTGTCGAAGCTCTCCAGTATCTCCCCAGAACCTAACACTTTTCTGAACTCCCTTAACCGTGTTCTGGTGTTATCCTGATTCCTGCTCAATTCCATCAACTGCTGGTGTTCCTCTTGGAGCTTCTTCAACTGGTCGGACAGCTCTTTGTTCTTCTTCTCGTAAATGTCCCTGTCGATATTATTATCAAGCCTTAAATCAAGCAGCTTTTCCTTTCGCCTGTGCAGGTCAGCCATTTCTTTTCCAATCTTAGGCAGACGCTTCAGAGAAGTATCGTCATTAAGAATACCCTCAACTTTTTGCAGGAACTCATCGACAACCTCCTGTTGGTCTGTGCATAAAAGCTGATAGCTCTTTACAAAAGCGTTTTCAATCACTTCTTCGGGGATTCCCTTACAATGAGGGCAATGTCTTTTCCCGTGCTTGGTGGCGGTAACACACTGCCAGATTGTCTTGGTATATGCGGAACTGCTGTGCCAGTTTCTCCGTGTTAAAGTGCCGCCGCAAAATCCGCATTTTATCATGCAGCTAAAAGCATATTTCCTGCTGAACTTATTTCTTTTCTGTCCCTCTTGATGCGTGTTGCGGTTTGTATTCCGTTTTGCCAGTATCTTCTGTGCTTCCTCAAAAATTTCCTCACTGACTATTGCTTCGTGATGGTCACGGATATAAAACTTATCTTCTTCACCAAAGTTCTCTAACCGTCTTTTTGAAATCGGGTCAACTGTAAATGTCTTTCCTAAAAGCAGGTCGCCTTTGTATTTCTCATTTTTGATGATGCCGATTACCGTGGACTGTACCCATTTTGAACTTCCGTACTTTGTCTTGTATCCCAAGTTTTCCAGTTCGTTTCCGATGACTGTACAGCCTGCACCCTCAATATACCGATTGAAGATATACCTTACAATTTCAGCTTCCTTTTCATTTACGGATATGCTTTTCGTATCTTTATGGTAGTCATATCCCAGACAGCCTTGAAAACCCACAAGCTCCCCTCGCTGCATTTTCATCTTCAACCCCTTTTTTACATTAGAAGAAATGTTCTCAACTTCCTGCTGTGCAACGGAGCTTAGTACCACTAACAGCAGCTCGCCGTCCATCGTTAAGGTATTAATATTTTCATCTTCAAAGAAAACGGCAATGCCTTTCTCTTTCAGCATACGGACATATTTCAGAGTGTCCAGTGTGTTTCTGGCAAATCTTGAAATGGATTTTGTAATCACCATATCAATATCCCCATTCATACAGTCGTTAATCATTCTCTGGAAATCCTCACGCTTCGCCACCTGCGTGCCTGTTATGGCTTCGTCAGCGTATATGTCCGCCAGTGTCCATTCATGTTTCTTCTTAATCAAATCCGTGTAATATGTGACCTGTGACTTATAGCTGTTGAGCTGGTCTTCGCTGTCCGTGCTGACACGGCAATAGGCGGCTACCCTTAATACTTCGACCTTTCTGCCACGGATACGGTTTTCACTACGGTTCGCTTTGATTACCTGCACATCGCTCATATGATTTACCTCCAAAATATTTATTGATGAATGTCAAGCCGCAAGGTTCGTAACGACATTGTAATCACTCATAAGCCGCTTCTTTATGGCTTCGTATTCATCTACCGTAATTAAACTTCTTTTTTTCAGCTTCTGCAAACATGCGAATTGGATGCTGTAATGTACAAAATCCTGCTCCTTACTCTGTTCCATTGCTGCACCCCGCTTTCTGTTGTTTCATGGATAAACTAATGGCAAGAGCCTTATCAACCCTCGCCATAATTTCAACGGGCATCATGCCCATATGCTGTTTCAGTCTTTTCTTATCTACCGTTCGGATTTGCTCAAGCAGTACAATGGAATCTTTATCAAGCCCCTCAAAATCCTTTACTGCGGTATGTGTCGGCAATTTCGCTTTTGTCTGCACCCTGCTTGTAATGGCAGCAATAATTACTGTCGGGCTGTGCCTGTTTCCTATATCATTGGAAATGATAAGTACGGGACGTGTGCCGCCCTGCTCCGAGCCGACAACGGGATTAAGCTCTGCGTAGTAGATGTCGCCACGCTTAATTTTTCTTTCCATAATATCTATTTACCTCCTGTCTGGATTTAGGCAGATATATCCTGCCTATGTAGCAGCCAGACACAAGGAAGCATTTAAGGTCGGGAGAGCGTAAAACAAGCCCTGTTTCCATAGACCGCCTTGCATCTGGCTTTATGATAGAAAGCATTTTCTATTTGTCCTCGACACCCCGAAAATGCCAATGCGTTTTAACGCAGGGAAGTCGCCAAACGGTCAGCAGCGAACTGACGCCACGGGAGTTCCACCCCAACTGTCGGTCTGACAGAGCCGCCCAATGCCGTAAAGCGTTCAAGACGGGAGTACCATTGTTCTCTTTGCGGGTCATGGCGGAATCGGGAGCTGCCCGATATTTCCAGTCGGTATTTACCGCTCGTTGCCTTTCGGCAGGTCATGGCGTACCGCTGTACACGCTTATGCTCTCACAATCGCAAAGAGGAAGTGTTTGACGAATGAGTATTCAGTTGTCAAAGAGCTGTCCCGTTTTCACCACATAAAGAAAACTGGGTAAGAGTTTTTGTCCTCTCACCCAGTAGTCCTTGGGGAAGCCTGATTTTCCCCTCTACTTTAAAATTTTTTTTATTTTTTCTTTGAGCCTGTCTAATCTCCTATAAATGGCTTTTTCCGTGATGTTGAGCCGTGGTGCGATTTCATGGGTAGAATACCCTTGTATTTTCATTACAACGATTTGCAGGGTAAGCCTGTCCACCTTAATCAAAACTTGATAAAGTTGCTGATTTTCAATATTATCCAAAAAATCCTCAACTGTTTTCACTTCGAGCTGTGTCGTATCTTCGACAACTTCCTCAAGATATGTACCTTCATCTTTTAGTCTGCGGTAATACCTCCTGTCAGAATTAAAGACTTCCCAATCATGAGTGTGGAGCTGCTCAATAGTGTCCTCGTTGACACCCAAGTTCCGTAACTGCTTTTCCTCGGCTTCTTTCCAGAGTCGCCATTTCCTTTCTTCTCTGCCATAGTTGAATGACATTCTTTTTACCTCCAATCTGAATTTTTTTGAAAATCCAGATTGGCAGGCGGTGAACGGCATCCAACGCCAGAAACTGCCCTACGACGTATTCCTGCAAAAATCGACAAAAGAAAAACCGCAAAGGCTGTCACCACATAAGGAGATAATTTGAAAACATAATTGAGATACAGCTTATGGGCGATAGCAAAGGCGAAAGCCAGCGTAAAAGGTGGAAATGCTTTTTTCGCTGGCTTTCTTTGATATAAAAATGAAATCTTACATTTGCAAAAATGAAAATCTCTTGCTACGATAAAAAAGTGATGCAAAGTTTCAAATAGAATTTAGTGATTGAGGATTTGCTTACCAAAATATCCAACGCACCAATCAAATAATTTCAAATTAGAATGATGGAAATTTAGGTTTATAGGAAAGATTATTTGAACAGATGGGCGGGACATATACAGAAGTTGGCAATTACTATTTGCCTGCTCTCGTCTTACCCGCCGAAAAAGAAAACAATCTTATCGGGATTTGGGAATAGCAACATAAGCGGTATTTAAAAGAACATCACCGAATCCTGTATACAACCTGCTGACTGTCTGTAAGCCGGACAGTTACCTCACCAATATTGACGAACAGGCAGGAGAATATGTTTTCTCGGCTGGTGAAGGAATATGCCAATAGGCAGAGTGTGGCAGAGCGGATCAAAGCCACCAAGCCGCCTGACTGGATATAGAAAATGAACAATATCCGAAATTCAATTGAAGAAATTATCAATACAGATATAATACTCAAATAAAATATTTGAAAAAAGAGGGGAAAAAGTAACGCTTTCTCCCTTTTTAAAAAGTCATTAGGTAAAAGCATGATGTAAAGGAGCTAAAACAAATTACTACCTAAAATTAATATATAGCAGAATGCAACCTTTTCCTAAAAAATCGGTGTATATAGGTGAAAGCAGCTTTCGATAGAACTTGAGAAAGGAGAAGCCATGAAGGATGAAGAAATCGTAGAACTGTATTTTTCACGGTCAGAGGATGCCATTTCCGAGACAGCATTGAAATATGGGAACTATTGCAGCTACATATCCCAAAACATTCTTCATAGTAAGGAAGATGCTGAAGAATGTGTAAATGATGCCTATTTTGCTGCATGGAAAACAATTCCGCCTCAAAGACCGCACAATTTAAAAACTTTTTTAGGAAAGCTGACACGGAATATTTCCTTAAAAAAGCAAGAGAAGTATCAAGCTGCAAAAAGAGGCGGCGGATATGTGGATACCGTCTTGTCTGAACTAGAGGAGTGCATAGCTTCCAATAGCAGTATTGAAGATAGTATAGATTATTCTGCGTTGATTGAATGTATAAACTCCTTTCTGTCATCTCTGCCGTCTCTTAATCGGATTGTTTTTGTCCGCAGATATTGGTATGTAAGCCCCATATCTGAAATTGCAGAACAGTACAATATAAGTGAAAGCAAGGTGAAATCTATACTCTTTCGTTTAAGAAAGCGACTAAAGGAATATTTAGGAAAGGAAGGTTTTTTTATATGAATTCTCGAAAACTGTTTCATAGCATAGGAGAAATTGAAGATAGATTTATTGATGAAGCATCCCCAAAGGAGAAAATGCAACCAACCAAACGGCGCTTTTCAGTAATAAAGGCTGCGGTTGCTGCGGCAATTATACTGGTTACGGCCGTACCCATCACGGCCTTTGCTATTGAGACATTCCAGTATAACGCAGCAGTAACATACTTAACTTCACTTGGAATTGAAGCCGAAGACTTAAGCGACTATTCCCGCAGGGAAGTTATAGAGACTGTTAAAACATATGACGCAGGCGAAAGTAATGCTCTGATAGAAAATCTTTTGCAGGAAAATGATAAAATCCCTGTGACAGACACGATGGCGCAAGTTACATCTGAACAAGTATCAAAACTCACACCAACCATGACTTATAAAGACATTATTGAGGTATTGGGAAATACTGTTGATGTTGGAAGCGGTATTTATATTCTTCAATACGAGGTAGATGGAGAATATACGATTAAGATTCCATTGGCAGATGATAACGCTCAGCTTGGCGTGACAGGAGATAAACTTTTAGAAGCAGAAAAATCTGTAACTGTTTTACAAGCAGACTATCCAAAATATAATACAGCTGAAGAATTAGTGAGATCTTCGGATTTAGTTTTTGCTGGTACAGTCAAAAATATTGAATATCAAATGATTGATGTAAGTACAGACAAAGAACCAGATGAAGATACCGGATTCGTAGATAATGAGAAGATGCCGTATACGCTTTATACCGTTGATGTGGACAAAGTATACAAAGGAAGTATTGAGTCGTCCACAATCATAATCAAGCGTGCTGGCGGGAGTTTTGGCAGTGATGAATATGTTGTCGAGAATGCATCTGAAATTGCAAAGGGTAAAAAATATTTATTTGTTACTGAAACATATGAAGACACCTATCCAAGTTTATTGAATGCAGATCAGAGTTCTTATGATATGGATACTCCTCAAACTATAATGGATGGGGAAGAAAAAGAAATTACGTTATCTGATATCCTTAAATTGTTCTAAAAGAAGGCTGGACGGAAAAAGTCAGAAGATTTCGTTAGCCTGGGAGAAAAATAGTTCAAAGTTGTAATAGAGTACATGAATGGAAACAAAATCTGATTTTTCAGCTAGAAACGTCAAATGGTTTCAAAAACTGTTTGACGTTTTTGATTGTATACTTTTTGGGATATTTTAAAAGAATTTAGTAAGATAAGATTACCGATTTTTCGGGGAATTGTAAACTAATATAAAATACTAATAAACATCGTTCAAGTGTAAAAACTTGGATGTTTTTTATTCCCCTAATATTGCATTGGGGTATATGTGGACAAGTGAATACAATACCCTCTCTTTTGAAAAGGAAGTACAGGGCTAAAAAATATTGCCCTGAAAACATTGTATATCGGACGCTTTTTATAACCAAATAAAATAGTATGCCCACCTTCCGAAAAAATATTCAAAAACTTTTTGGAAAGTATTGACAAACACTTATTTCATTCAGTATAATAAAATACTCTTTTAAGAGAACCACAACCAATTAATTACATATCTTCACAGAATTTTGAAGGACGGCTTTACGCCGCACACGCCCGCAGTATGCGAAAAAGAAATACTGCCGCTTCTGAAACTGCTTCGAACTGTCGGCAACAGATAAGCGTAACAGACAGTTTCGACTTTGAATCTCAAAGCCGGTTACATCATTGTGAAACCAAAAACCGCAAGGGATAAGTCTATCCTTTTGTATTGGTCGGTACACATTGATGTGCCGGCTTTTTTGCTGCCCAAATGCCGGCTACAACTAAATGACCGGCTGGATGGGATATGATTTTGCGATAACCTCTTTTTTCGGAGAGTGAGCGGAACAACGCCGCCTGAGATGGGGACAGGGACAGAAAAACGACATTCAGACAGACCGGCGGAAAACAACAGATTGTATGCGGCAGAAAGGATGTCGCATACCGCAGCAAGCAGGGAAACTGTATTGACAGTTTCCGCCCCAACCGGCTTTAAGAGCCGATTGCCCTTTGGGGAATCCCCCAATCCCCTCAAAAATCCAAGAAAGGACTGATGTTATGAACGAAGCCAAGAACAAAAATTTATTTATCCGTGTGAGCGAAAAAGAAAAAAATATTATTGAGCAGAACGCCAAAAAGTGCGGGCTTTCCGTATCAGAATATCTCCGCCAGCGTGCTTTGGGGTATATGCCGAGAGCCATCCTGCCCGAAATATTCTTCTCTTTCAATGACAAGCTGGATGAACTCTGCGTCGCTGTCGAGGGCAAAATTGCAACAGATACGGAAGAAAAAATAATTGCCTTGATTGATGGAATCACAGCCGAGTTAATCCTCCCCCAAAAAGAAAAGGCGGTGGTATAAATGGCGACTACCGGCTTCTGGCCTGTCAAAGACCGGCTGAAGGAAGTGATTGACTATGCGGAAAATCCCGACAAAACCATAGATAAAAAGTATGTGGACAGCGATTTATACGCCGCCCTGCGGTATGTTTCCAATGACACAAAGACCGACGAGCGTATGTATGTCAGCGGCATCAACTGCAACGCAAAGCGGGCGTATGAGCGTATGACGGCAACGAAAAAACGCTTCGGGAAAACAGGCGGCAATGTGGCATACCACGGCTACCAGAGCTTCCAGACCGGCGAAGCCACGCCCGAAGAAGCGCACAAAATCGGCATGGAAACCGCAAAGCGGATGTGGGGAAACGAGTATGAAGTTGTTGTTACCACACACCTTAATACAGACAATGTCCATAATCATTTTGTTGTAAACTCTGTATCTTTTAAGACGGGCAGGAAGTTTGAAAACCATATCTCCGACCACTACCGCCTGCGTGAAATCTCCGACGCCGTATGTCTGGAACATGGGAAAAGTATATTGAAAGACACAGAGTTTTACGGCGGGAGCAAAAAAGAATACTGGCGGAAACAAAACAGCGGACTGTCACATCGGGAGATTCTGAAAGCAGATATTGACGCCGCCCTTGCCCAGTCCGCCAACTTCAAGACATTTGAAACCCGTTTAAAGGATATGGGCTATGAAATCTGCCGTGATGAAACCTTCACCCATTATTCCGTAAAAGGAACAGGCTGGCAGAAGGCAGTCCGCTTAGACCGGCTTGGGAAAGAATACACCCCTGAATCAATCAGGGCAAGGCTGCTTGGCAACCAACGGCATGTCGGCTATGTCCCATTCCACAAGCCGAAATATACGCCGCTCCTTACGCTTGAAATCGAGTACCGTAAAATACAGCGCATGGACGGCATACAGATACTTTTCGCCCTTGTGATTGAACTTTGCAGGCTGATTACGGGAAACAATACCGCCCCCGAAACTCCCCGCCCGCTCTCCCCCGCCATGCGGCAGGAAATTGTAAAATTAGATAAAACGCTCAAAGAATACAAGTTCCTATGCGGGAACAACATTGATTCCCCGCAGGAGCTTGTTTCTTTTATCGAAGAAAAGCGGGAGCAAATCGGCGCATTGGAAAAAGAACGGCAGTCAGTTTACAACCGCAACCGCCATAAGAAAAGCGGGGAATTAAATGCACAGGCAAGGGAAATCTCCGCCAAGATAAAACCTCTGCGGGCGGAATTATCCCTTGCAAAAGCTGTCCTTGAAAAAATACCGAAGCTGAAAGAAGTAATTGAAGCCGAACGTCAGGCGGAAACCGCCGTCCTGAATAAAACAAGAGAAAGAAGGTTTGCACGATGACAAATACAGAAATTAAAATCAAGAACCAGCCAAAGAAAAAGGCTGCGAATATCCAAGTAGATAAACTCCGTACTTTTAAAGGACATCCCTTTAAGGTACTGGATGATGAAGATATGGACAATCTTACAGAGAGCATAAAGGCACAGGGAATTATTTCTCCGTTAATCGTCCGCATAATTGAAAACACAGATGAATATGAAGTGATAAGCGGACACAGGCGTTTACACGCCGCCGTCAAAGCAGGGCTTTCCGAAGTCCCAGCCTTAATTTATCCCCTTGACCGAAATGAAGCGGTGATTGCGGTTGTAGACAGCAACCTGCACCGTGAAAGGCTGCTCCCAAGCGAAAAAGCCTTTGCCTACAAAATGAAAATGGAAGCACTGAAACAACAGGGTAAGAGAACGGATTTAACTTTGTCGCAAGCTGCGACAAAGTCGGATACCGCCGCCGAAATAGGAAAATCACAGAATGAGAGCCGTGACCAAGTATTCCGCTATATCCGTCTGACTTATCTTATCCCCGAACTGCTTGACAAGGTTGACGAGGGCGTTATCGCACTCAGCCCCGCCATAGAACTCTCCTACCTCTCCAAAGAACAGCAGAAAATTTTGCTTGACGCAATGAACTTGAACGACTGCACACCCTCACACGCACAAAGCATCCGCATGAAGAAAGCGGCACAGCAAGGCACTCTTTCTTCGGACGGTATTTATGAAATCATGTCGGAGGAAAAAGCCAACCAGACCGAGCGCATCAGCTTTAAAGTACAGGATTTAAAGGGATTTTTCCCGAAAAACTTTACGCAAAAACAGATGACGGACACGATTCTGAAGCTGCTCTACGAGTACAACAGAAAACTGGAACGAAGCCGCAGAAGTCGTGAGGAAAGGTAAGGTAGCAGTATGAAAACATTAGAAACCTTTACAGCCAACCCAAATGCAGTCTATATGCTGCCGCCTGAGCCGATAGATGAAAATGAGAAAATCAATTTATCACAGGAAATACTGCCCCGCAGTCCCGATATCCGCATTGAAAGCGGAAAATTAGTGCGTTTCAGCGGGGAAAACGAGTTTTCATTAAAAATTGGCGGCACGACCTACGAGGTCAATACCCATTTCAGCAAGAAAGGAAAACAAAGCGTATTGGAGCAGTTTAAGGAACTGATACTGTCCGAAAAGTTGGTTTAATATTGCACATTGGAAAAAGATAACTGGGTATGGTAAGATAACCCTGCCTTTGCTATGCCCGGTTGTCGGAAAGGAGATTATTTTTATGGCAACAGCAAAATTAAACGGGCAGACAGAAGAAAAAATCACAGCTTTGTATTGTAGGCTGTCGGTTGACGACGATAATAAAGACGAGGAATCCAACAGTATCACCAATCAAAAACAGATACTTTCTGATTATGCAAAGAAAAACGGTTATACAAATACTATGTTTTTTGTGGATGATGGAATCAGCGGCACGACCTTCCAAAGACCGAATTTTATGCGTATGGAGTGTATGGCGGAAAACGGTGAAATCGGCACGATTATCGTCAAAGACCTTTCCCGTTTCGGGCGTGAACAGGTAGAAATGGGCAGGCTTACGCAAGTGGTGTACCCGTCCCTCGGCATCCGCTTTATCGCCATACAGGAGCGTGTGGACACTCTGACCGGCGACGGCGTGGAGATGATGCCCTTCCACAATATTTTTAACGAATGGTATGCGGCGCAGACCTCTAAGAAAATCCGTGCGGTGTGGCAGTCCAAAGCGGAACACGGCGAACGTATCGCTTCTATCGTACCCTATGGGTACAGGAAATCGGAAGATAACCCAAAACAATGGGTAATTGATGAACCGGCGGCGCAGACCGTAAGGAAGATTTTTGCCTTGTGCCTTGCAGGGAAAGGCCCGATGCAGATTGCAAGGCAGCTTGAGGAAGAACAGATACTCTCCCCCGCCGCCTATTTTGAATCCATCGGCAGGAAACATGCGCAGAAAGTCCCCAAAAACCCTTGCGGTTGGGAACAGGCGACCGTCGGCTATATCCTCGAAAACAGGCAGTACACCGGCTGCGCCGTCAATTTCAAAAGCACTACCGTCAGTTACAAAGTCCATAAGAGAATCCAGCACAGCGAGGAAGATTACCAAATCATCCCCGATATGCAGGAAGCCATCGTCTCCGAGGAGCAATGGCTGAGGGTGCAGGAACTTCGCAAACACAAGCGCAGACCGACGAAAACCGGCAGGACGAGCCTTTTTTCGGGGCTGCTCTACTGCTGCGACTGCAAATCGAAAATGCACTTTGTAGCCTCCAAGAGCATGAAACGGAAACAGGAGCATTTCCGCTGTTCCCAATATAAATCCGGCAGAGGTGAATGCTCCATGCACTATATCCGTGACATTGTCCTTGAACAGCTTGTGCTGGAAGCCGTCAGCGACTTATCCGATTTTGTACGCTGTTATGAGCCGGTATTCCTGTATCTGCTGGCAAAGAAAAACAACGCCATGCGGCAGAAAGAATACCAACAGCTTCAGCAGGCGGTTGAGAACGTCACAAAGCGGATAGCGGAAATCGACAGGCTGATTGAAAAGGTGTTTGAGCAAAACGCAGGCGGCATCCTCTCCGATGAGCGGTTTGCTAAAATGCTTCAGAACTACGAAAAGGAGCAGAAAGCATTGACGCTGGAAGTGGAAGAAAACCGCCAGACCTTGCAGAATGCCGAACAGCGGGTAATGGATTTAAGGCTTGTCTTACGCACTTTGCGGGAGATGACCGACATTAAAGAACTTACTCCTACGCTTGTCAATTCGCTGATTGAGCGTATCGAAGTCCACAACAGCGACAAATCTGGCGGTCACAGCCATGTGAAAGTAGATATTTATTTTACGGCGGTGGGCATGATAGATATTCCCACCGAAAAAGAAATCCTTGCCACGATGGAAGAAATACGGAACAACCCGCAGAACTTCAAATTTGTGGCTTAACAAACGGATACGGCGCAGTCCTAAAAAGAAGGCTACACCGCATCCTACATATAAGTATCCTTATCTGGCGACAGCAAAGGCTGTCTGACCTTTACGGTTTAAGGAGATTATATATCTATCATGTAGAAATTTGACTTCTACTTTTGAGGTGCAAAGTTCCTGTGAATGGATACGGATTTTTTTAACGGGTTATCCGTCCATCCTCGATAGGGTATATGTAAATGCCGATGAAAGCTACTCGCAGGCAAAAGAAATCCCTCCAAACTTCATAAAGCGAAGTCGGAGGGTAATTCAAGCATAACAAATCAGCCCACCCGCACATCGTTTTTTTATTAGGTGGGCTTGTCCTGCCTATGTAAAAAGGAAAGAGCCGACAAACGGTGATTGCTCACTCATTCATCGGCTCTGCGTCTTATGCGTCTGGCTCTTTGATGATGGTTACTTGTAAATCCTTTACTTCAATCAAAGTTTCCTGCTTGCACTTCGGGCAATAGAGAGGATAGTTTTTCAAAACGGTATCTTCCCTAATTCTGTCACGGGTTTTGCTACCACAGATAGGGCAGCGTACCCAATCACTTTTAATATTTGCAGCTTCCACTTAACCAAAATTCCTCCATAACAGCATTAAATTTATTTGGTGTGTCCATGTTTACGCAATGTCCTGCTCCCTCAAAAATAAACACACCACATTCTGGCTCATTTTTCTTCCACATTTCTACAGCTGATAGTTCCATAGGAATATCATATTTTCCACAACCAATCAGTAAAGGATATTTCCTCGGCTTTGCTTGCCGAACATTTATCATACTTTTCAAAGAAGCTAAATACATAAACGATTTTTTAGGAAATTGGATATTCATCTCATAAAAATCTTTTTGAGCCTGCAAAGTATAAGCAGATATTTTTTTATTTGATTTTGCAAACCATTTGATTGAAAATATAGCTTTAAACATCATAAGTAACTGTGACGTGCTGTTTTCTTTTTGCATTTTGACATCAAAATTGTTTATATCATAACCGCCAAAGCAAGCAAGTGATTGCATGGATTCTGGATACTGGTTAGCAAAATCTTGTGCTAATACAGCACCTAATGAAATCCCGACAATATGTACCTTTTCTATTTTTTCTGTTTTTAGGATTTTGTTTATCCAAGATGACATTTTATCTATACTATCGCCTTTTCGTACTTTTGTTGATTTCCCGTGACCGATAATATCAAGGGTAAGAATATTATATTTATCTTGAAAATATTCAATTTGTGCTTGAAACATATTGTGATTTACAAAAGCAGCGTGTATAAAAAGTATCCACTCAGCCTTTTCTTTTCTACTGATATAATAAACAATGGGCGATTCTTCTAAATGGTATTCTTTCATATTTCACCGTTCCTCATCTTTCTTAGTAAACTTTCAAACCAGTCGATATTAAATTTAATCAGTTCTTTGCCATAAAGAGCTGAAACAATCTGATAGTTAAATATATCTTTATTTTCCTCTGAAATCTTGACATTTTCCGCTTCTTCACATATTGCCGATAGCACATCATATTTTTCATTCAAAAACATTAAATGCTGTTGTATGCTTATTTCACGGCTCTTTTTATCCGAAAATCCCATAAAATAGACCTTTGCCAACTCTGGACTTTTAGGACTTTGTTCTTCTATGGGTGCATTTATCCAGTCGAAAAAATGTTGCCTTCCGCTTTCGGTTATACAATAAACTTTCTTATACTTTCCGTTATCAACCATTTCCTCATAGCTGATAAACCCACAATTCAGCAATTTTCTTATAGCTGCCTGTATGCTTCCCATACTACTGCTATACATCAAATTGATTCCTTTATCTATTCTTTCCCTTAGTTGATAGATTGTTCTATTGCACATAAGTAAAAGCCCAAGAATGATATTGTCCATCATTTACCTCCATATATTACTATTAGTAACATTACTATTATACGCATTCTGCACTTCAAAGTCAAGTAGACATATGTTTTTTAACAAATGCAAAGCGACAGAGCTTTAACTCTCTGCCGCCATATTACCTATGTGTAAATGATTTCCTCGTTCACAATCTCCCTTGCACAAGCCCTTATGTTGTTGAGCCGCCCTGTCCATTCTAAGGCGTTTTCTTCCTTTAGCTGTTCTGTTATGTCCTGTGCCTGTTTCATGCCCTCTATGAGCCTTTCAAAGCGTTCCTGTGCCTGTCTGTCAATGTCGGCAAAGTAGGCGTTGAGCCTACCGCTTGTGAGAAGATTAATGTATGTAACCTTTCGGTACTTCTTCAGATAGTCCAGATGCCGCTGTCCCCATGTGCCTATCGGCTGTTCTTTTTCGGCGGGTAAAGCTATACACGGTATTAGATAATCGCCGCTTTACATGAGTTAAAGACAGTGTTTCGGGGAAGTGCCATAATCGGCACATTCCCCATGCCTATTTAATCAATTTTTCCTACAAAACGATAGTAAATCTCAATGTCCCTCACTGTCCTACCGTTCCCGTCTTTCCATGACTGGTGGACTACGATTTTCTCAATCAGTTCATTCAAGAGCGGGGCGGTAAGCTCGTCAATGGCACTGTATTTCTGGATTAAGTCAATCCAGCGTTTTGCATCGTCCGTTTCCTCTTTCGTTTCTTCAAGCCTTGCAGAGATGGTCTTGACCGTTTCATCAAGCTGTTGCTGCTCCGTGCGGTATTTGACGGAGAGCATGGAATAATTTTCTTCGTCAAGAAGCCCTTTTACCCTGTCCTCGTACATCTTCGCAAAAAGGCTGTTCAGCTCCTGCCTGCGTTTCTGTGCCTTTTTCAGCTCTTTTTCGGCACGGGCATTCTCGGACTGCCGCTGTTTCTCGCTGCCTTGCAGCAGCCGTTCCAGAATGGCGTCCTCATTCTCTTTTACCGCCATCAGCCAGTATTGTAACCTTCCGAGAACAAACGCATACAAAATCTTGTAAGGCGTGTAATGGAGCGTGCAGAAGTTCCTGCCATACGCCGCATACTGGGTACAGCGGTAAAAACGCCCCTTGTCCTTTGTGTTTGCCGAGCCGAGCGTCCATCCGCATTCCCCGCACCTTATAAGCCCTGCGAATATCTGCGGCTCATCGTCTTTACGGCTCCGTCGCCTTGAATTTACATGCGTCTGCACCAAATCCCACAAATCCTGCGTGACAATCGGCTCATGCGTATTTTCCACCACGAACCACTCATCCTCGCTATGCTTGATATTCTTTTTGGATTTATAGGACATCTTTGTCAGCTTGTAATGGACGGTATGCCCAAGGTATATCTGGTTGGCGAGGATATTGCTGACGGTCTGTATGCACCAGCGGTATTTTACTTCTTCAGGCTTCCCCTCAAACATGGACGCCTTATACCCGTTCCGTTTATAAAGCCACCATGTTGGGACTGGCACTTTATCTTTGGCGAGGGCGTGGCAGATTTTCTTTGCCCCATACCCATGTGCCGCAAGCTCAAAAATACGCTCCACAATCCACTTCGTTTCCTCATCAATAATGAGCCTGTTCTTTTCCGTCGGATGCAGCTTATACCCTAAAGGCGTGACTGGGGCGATGTATTCCCCATTTTTAAACTTGGCTTTCATCGCATTTTTTACCTTGCGGCTCGTTTCCTTTGCCTGCCATTCGTTGACGATATTCTTGAATGGGGCGATGTCGTTGTCCTCCCTTATCGTGTCAACGCCGTCATGGATTGCGATGTACCTTACGCCCTTGCTCGGAAAATAAAGCTCCGTGTACTGCCCCGTGAGGATATAGTTCCTGCCAAGCCTTGACAAATCCTTTGTGACAACGCAGTTGATTTTCCCGTCCTCTATGTCCTCAATCATGCGTTTGAAGCTTGGTCTTTCAAAATTTGTACCCGAAAATCCATCGTCCACATACTCGTTAACGACTAAAAATCCCTGTTCATTTGCGTAATCCCTGAGTATTTGTTTCTGCGTGGAAATGCTTGCGCTTTCCCCTTCCAGCTCGTCATCACGGCTTAAACGCATATATAACGCTGTATTGTATTGCTGCTGTTTCACTTGTTTTAACCTCCTGTCTTTGGAAACAGCCCGCCACAATACACTGCTTGCATGAATCTATTATAGCATGGGGCAGGCCGTTTTTCCATCATTGCAACAATATTCTTCTTATGGTTTTTTCATCTCGTACCGCATGACATTCTCCGCAAGCGTTTCCACGGTCTGTTTTTTCCCGCTGAAATGCTCTGTAAGATGGACAATGTTTTTGCCGCAGACAAAAGAAGTCTGCCCATCCTTTTCTATGAAATACCCTGTTGGGATTCCTTTCTCTTTTGGCTGGATTCCTGACTTAATTATTCTGTCAAATAGCTGTTTTACCGTAATGATTCCTCCCTCCTGCGGTCTGTTTTAACTGGCTGTTTCTGTTGGTTTAACCGCTGGTTTTCAATCGTATCGTGGATTTGGTCTAAGCAGTTGTCGATATGGGCAGAGCGTTTTTCAATCCCGTCTGCATATTTCAGCCGTTTCCTAAGCTCTGTTATCTGCTCCGTCACGCCCTGCTTTTCGGCTCGGAGTGTTTCTTTTTCGGCTGGTGTGGCACGGCGTACCTTGTTCCGCAAGTGCTGGCGGTAGTCAATCAGTTTATTCATTTCGGTCTGGTTTTTCTCCCTGTCGGCGTGTAAGTCGGAAAGGGTAGAGATGTTATGCTTTGACATATACCTTACCTGTGCGGTAATCTCGTCCAGTTTCCGAAGCTCCTCTTTCATCAGCGGGCTTGCCGGCTTGTAGTCTGTGCCTTTGGGGAATATCCCCAGCTGATAGCACCAGTGGTAATACAACGCTAAAATCCCTGTGGTTTTCTGATGCGGTTTCCATGCGTTTTTATACTGCTCTGGCATATGCGGGGAGTAGGAAATCCTTGCTTTGTAGTTTCCATATCGGGAAGCCCCGCCTAAACATGACCGTATGAAATCGGGAGTCAGCCGTTCGTCAAGCGTGTCTAACCTTGTGAAATGCCTGTACTGCGGCAGCTTCATTTTCCAATGGCTGCCCGAAAAATCAATCTCATATCCTTTATCGGTAAGGTATTTCATCATGTGCTGTAAATCCCTGCTCCCGTTGATTGCTTCCCTTAAATCCTCCCGATAGACGTTGTACCGTGTCGGCTTTCCGCTTTTTTCGTCCAGATACAGCGGTCTTGCAGGGGCTTTCTTGGGGTTTTCAATCACCGATAAACTGTACTCTCGGCATAAGCGGTCGGACACCTCCCTTAGCCGTTTCTGTTCGGATTTTGAGTAATTATATTTGCTCCCATCCAGATAAGAAACGGAGTTAAAACAGAAATGATTATGGAGATGTCCTTTGTCAAGGTGGGTGGCAACGATTATCTGGTATTTATCGCCCCACATTTCCCTTGCCAGTTTTAATCCGATTTCGTGGCACTGTTCGGGCGTTACCTCGTCTGGCTTGAAGCTCTGGTAGCCGTGCCATGCGATATATCCGCCTGTCTTTTGGTACTGCTTCTTTGTCAAAATCATCTGCTGTAATGCGGTTTCTTTCAAACAGTTGATAGCGGAAACATACTCGCCCTCATTTGTTTTTGACGGATTTTTCACATAGGAGAACACGTCAAAGAAGTCCTGCATATCTTCATTCGGCACGGTCTTTTCTGGATTTTCTATATAGTCAATCACGTCTTTTATGCTCCCTTTGACATGCCATAGGCTCGTTACCGCCATATCAGACCGCCCCCTGTTCTGTCAATTCTTCTATGCTGAACCGTTGTGGGAGAGTTGTTTTCTGTTGCAGTTCTAAGATAAAATCCTCAATCTCCTTACAGATTTCAGTGGCGGTTGGATAGTATGGGACACACTTTTTGAAAGCGTCATGCACTTCATAGAGCTTGTTTAACAGTTCCCAAAACTCGGTTTTTGGCTTCGGCTGCGGGGCGTTTCCCTTGCATAACTGGCGCATAAATTCGGCAGCGGACAGACCGCAAGCGGCGGCGCACTGCTTTAATTTTTCATGTTCTCCCTCGTTCAATCGGACGGTAATCGGGACATTCCGCACGCCCTTTTCTGATTTTTCTTTGCTCATTTTCCTTAATCCTCCAGTCTTAAATTCCTTTCTTCGGGGTATTCAGGGGCTGTCCCCTGAGTTAGTCCATGCCTGCAAGCGGCATGGATTGGGATTGTGGCTGACACAATCCGATGCTCGCTATCTCTGTGGACAATGCCACAGAGCATTTTTCCTGTGCAGCGGTATTCTTAACGCCTGTCTTACCCTCCGAAAAGAAAATCCTATGTCCCTGCACCTCCGTTCTGGATTTGATTTCTCTTGACTTTTGGATAAATGAAAAAGCCGCCACACCGCACCACGAATGACAGGAGTGTTTTCTCCTGCTCGGATTCGCAATGCTATGTAACGGCTTTGAAATTCAAAACCATGCTGCCATACACCAGCCGAAAAGGGCAGCATAAATTCGGCAGCGGTCAGCCTTGTCCATTGGCTGACATTCCGTTCTTCCATCTATGTGCTATTTCATTTTCAATCTTCCAATTCCCTCACGGGTATTTCAGAATATCATAGCGGCTGTACCCATGTCAAGATTTTGGGCAAACTTTTTAGTATTCCCTGTGGACAGGAATTATATACATCAATTTTATAATTTGGCGGGGGAATTTTATCCCCCACCCAATAGCCCGTCAAAAAGCTGTCTTTATTAGTTGGTTATAAAATCTTCCGCAACTTTTTCCGCAGATGGTCTAATCGTGCATAAATAGCCCCTGTTGTCAATCCAACAAGCGGTGCAATTTCCTTTGTGGAATAGCCCTGCATTTTCAGCAGGATGATTTGCAGGGTACGCCTGTCCACCGTAAGCAATGCCCGATACAGAGTTTCGTCCTCAATCTCATCCAGTAAATCAGCAACGGTCTTTACCTCGGCATTCCGCTCCCTGTCTGCCATTCCCTCAAGGTATTCGCCAAAGTCGCTTGTCCAATGGTAAAACCGCCTGTTGGAATTGAAGTCTGCCCTGTCGTCTGTGCGGATTTGTTCAATGGTGGTTTCATCAACTCCATGCTCCCGTAATATTTTTTCCTCGGCTTCTTTCCAGATAAGCCATTTCCTGTTCTCCCGTCCGTTGTTGTATGCCATTCTTTTTTCCTCCAATCTGAAATTTTTGAAAATGCTAAAAACCAGATTGGATAGGAGGCGAACGGCAGCCAACAGCAGAAACAGCCCTGCGGCACATTCCGATAAAAAACGACAAAAGAAAAACCGCAAAGGCTCGGTGACCTCTACGGTTATAGGAGATACATATTCTGTTAAGTGGAGATTATACTTCTGGTTGCATGGCAAGAAGTAGCGTTGCATGGGCAGGGATTTTTTTAACTGGCTTCCTGCTATTCCCCGATATGCTATGTACGGATAAATTCTGTGTTGCATGAGCAGATAGATTACCGCCCGAAAAAAGAACATAAAAAACCCTCCAAACTTCAAAAACAGGTCTGGAGAGTGTCTGTTAAGTTTTTTAGGGCATAGCAATACCGCCCACCACACGCCGTTTTTTTATATGGTGAACATCCATGCTATGAATGAAATGCAGGCAATAAGCAATAGCTATCCATCTTCTTTTTATCCTCAACACAAATTTGTTTTTTTGCAGATAGCTGTTGCTTAAATTGCCACATTAATTTTTTATCCATTGATTCAAGTTTGGTAAAATTCTTTATGTATATTTTTATTGTTTTTCTTTTTTGCTGACATGATAAAAATAAATTGCGCGGATTAATAGCCCTCCAAACCAGCCGATTGGAGCGGCTATCCAAATTCCATTATAACCAAGCTTTGTGCCAGACAAAATAATAGCGACAGGCACTTGAAGACAGCACAGGGAACATATGGAAGCAATCATCGGCACAAATGATTTTCCATACCCCAAAAGCAATCCGTTTAATACCTGCATGGCTGCAAAGATAATATAAAAAGCAGGCACAATCTTCAGATAGCTGTTGCCAATATCTAAAACAGACGTATCCCTATTGAATATTGATATAAATACAGACGGAAACAATACAATGACAACAGAAATACACGCTGATACTGCAATCCCCATAACCAATGCGTATTTCCCGCCTTTCAATACCCTGTCTTTCCTTTTTGCCCCTAAATTCTGGGCAGTAAAATTAGTCATAGCCTGCCCTAAGTTCAAGGCGGGCATTTCTGCAAAAGCATCTACCTTAGATGCGGCAGTATATGCCGCCATGCAATCCGTGCCAAACCCATTAATCAGAAACTGCAATGACATAAATCCCACACTCACAAATACTTGCTGTATCATGGCGGGCGTACCTATCTTCAAGCTCTTTTTTAATTCTGCCTTGTCAAACTGTAAATGCAATACATTAATAAACAAGCTGCGATAATGTATTTTCATATATACCATACAAACGATAAATGACAAAAGCTGCGATAACACAGTCGCAAATGCCGCCCCTGCCACACCCATTCCGAATGCCTTAATGAACAATATATCAAGCACAATATTCAGAAGCGCTGCCACTATCAGAATATATGTAGGTGTTTTTGAATCCCCCATCCCGCGAAGAATATTTGTAAGCGCGTTATATGCAAACGTGGGGATAACGCCGATAAACATAATTTTAAGATATATGTCAGCCGCTTCAAGCAAAGCGGACGGCACTCGGAAGACAAGCAGAATCTGATAGGAAAAACATATGCCCAAAGCAGCAATTATCAAACTGAGGCAAAAGCAGAAAGCAAATCCCGTATCCATAACTTTTTTCGCAGATTCCATGTCCTTACTGCCAAAATAACGTGAAACCAATATGCTTGCCCCCATTGAAATGCCCATAGAAAGGGCAATCAGCAGATAGTGTATCTGAAAACTGAACCCTACCGCCGCCAGACATTCTTTCCCCAAAAAATTACCTACAATAACCGTATCCGCAAGATTATATAGTTGC
This sequence comes from Lachnospiraceae bacterium, assembly GCA_910575005.1. Taxonomy (GTDB): domain Bacteria; phylum Bacillota; class Clostridia; order Lachnospirales; family Lachnospiraceae; genus Petralouisia. The sequence goes on from CAJTCL010000021.1 coordinate 32,511, forward strand.
TGGAATAGATTGCCGACCAAAATTGGCAGTGAAAATAAAAATATTGTCTTTAACTCATGTTCTCTCGTTAAATCCTTCATTTCGTAACCTCTTTCCTACTAAAATAAAATTTATTCCTTTTTGTTGCATGGTATTGTTTGCACACAATACATACAATATAGATTATATTCTTGACTTTGTATGTTTTCAATGCTAATATTGTATGTAAGACAATTTTGAGCAGGGAGGGAAAAAGCTTGCCAGTTAATTCTTTTGAAAATTACCCAATGCCATGGATACCCGATAAAGAAAAATTAAAATCACCAATTTATATATCTATTGCGGAACTTTTGGAACAGGACATCCAAAGCGGCAAACTGGCTGGAAATACAAAACTGCCGCCCCAAAGGGAATTAGCAGACTTTCTTGATTTGAACCTAAGCACAATAACCCGTGCATTCAAGATTTGTGAAAATAAGGGGCTAATCTATGCCAATATAGGGCAAGGCACATTTGTATCCCCAAATGCCGCCATCCCTTTTTTACATAAGGCAAATAACGGGTGCGTAGAACTGGGCATAATCAGACCTTTTTACCAGTATAATAAGATTGTCGCTGATATTGCGCAAAAAACCATACAACGCAATACTTCCCAGTATCTTTTTGAATTTGACAGCATATCGGAATCTTACAAGCACAAACAGACCGCCATAAAATGGCTGAAATCTTTCCATATAGAAACAGAGCCTGAAAACATCATGCTGACGGCAGGAACTCAAAATGCCCTGACGATTGTATTTTTGGCTCTTTTCCACTCTGGAGATAAAATCCTAACTGATTCTTACACTTATTCCAATTTTATCGGCTTAGCCAGACAGTTAAATGTCCAGTTGATATCAGTAGCCGCAGATGAGGATGGAATGATACCCGACCTAGTGGAAAAGCAGTGCAGGATAATGGATATAAAAGGAATCTTCCTAATGCCGTCCTGCAATAATCCGACAGGAACTGTCATGTCAATGGAACGAAAAAGGAAAATTGCCAGCCTCATACAGCAATACCATCTGATTTTAATGGAAGATGACGCTTATGGATTTATTGCAAATGATACAGGAGAACCGATTCAGACATTGATACCAGATAATACCATTTACCTGCACAGCCTGTCAAAATCACTTTCAGCAGGCTTAAGATGCGCATATATGGTTATCCCTGATTGCTTAAGACAAACCTTTCTTGAAACGGCTAATAATGTAAATTTGAAAATACCGCTGCTTAACGCAGAAATTATAAGCGAATTAATTGCAAGCGGCAATGCAGGCAGAATCATAGGGCAGAAAAAAAGACAGGCAAAAGAACGGAACAGGATATATAAAAAATACTTTCCAGACAGCATCTGCCCGAATGAATACAGCTTCTTCCAATGGCTGCCCCTGCCTGCCCATTATAACGGTTATCAGTTGGAAATGCAGGCAACAGACAATGGCATTCATATCTTCTGTTCTGACCGTTTTACCGTTGGCAAAGCTGAATCCACAGCTATAAGAATTGCAACCTGTTCCCCTGATTCCTTACAACAATTGGAAACAGGACTGAAAACCCTAAAACATTTGCTGGATAAGAATCAGCAATATATTTCACAAGCTAATTTCATAATATAGTTACTCCATTTGAAAGGCGGCAAAGAATTATATTCCCTGCCGCCAATTCTGATTATATAAAAATAATTTCTCCGTTCACAATTTCCCTCGCACAAGCCCTTATATTATTTATTTTGCCTGTCCACTCTATGGCATTTTCTTCCTTTAGCCGTTCCGTTATGTCCTGTGCCTGTTTCATGCTCTCTATAAGCCTTTCAAAGCGTTCCTGCGCCTGCCTGTCAATGACGGCTAGATAGGAGTTCAGTCTGCCACTTGTGAGAAGATTGGTGTATGTAACCTTGTGGTACTGTTTCAGATAATCCTGATGCCGCTGTCCCCATGTGCCTATCGGCTGTTCTTCTTCGTTGGGTAATATTAAATCTGGAATAAGATACCCATTTTCTTCGTGATATGTGCCGCCTAACTGTTCAAATATTGACTTCATATGCAAAAACTCCTTTTCTGTATGGTTTGGTTTCTGCGGGGCATCTGCAAGCAATGTGTCAGCAGGCTGTATGTATATACTATCTTTAAGTTAAGTAATCCCCTTGCCTTTCATATCTGCCGCCCAGTTCCTCAAAAATCGTCTTTGTCATCGTCTATTACCTCCACATTCTTTTTTATTTTGAATGTCCGCAAAATCCGTCCTACATCTTTTGGATGCAGACATCGCAGAAAATAGTACGGCTGTCCTTATATCGGGGATAAGGACAGGTCGTGCAGTCATATTTCTTATGGTTTTCATTGCTGCTCATGCTACCGCTCACGCCCATCGTGCTGCTTCACTTTTTTATCTGGCTGTTGATTGTATGGCATCTGGCACTCTGACTGGTAGCGTTCGTTCAGCTTCTCCCTCGCCGCTTCAAGGGTATTGCAGTAACAGCCCCAGTAATAGTTGTCGCCGCCCTTGCAGTACCAGCATACATACGGGTTCGGGGCTTTCGGGTGATGCCCGATGACAAGCTCCGTGTTCCCGATAGTGCAGCTCTCTATGATTTCATAGCCCTGATTGGAGCGTGTTTCACCGTTCATAGGCGTTCCTCCTCTCTTTTTGTTTCTCGTCCATATATTGCTGCAATTCATACTGGCAGGGGACGTACAGCCTGCCGTTCTCCACGCAGCGGAAAACATCGCATTTCTTATCCGTGGATGCAGCATAAAAATCATCGTAAGAATAGGGGAATTTCTGGCTTCCCCTGCCGTAATAGTCAGCGGCAAAAAATCCTAACTCCGTATCACTCCGAAGCCTGCGGGTAATCTTGAAAAAATCATCTTCCCGCTTTGTGAACCGCCGCTCTGGGATAAAATGATGCCCTCCGTATTCAAAAGACTTATCCTGCACCTTTCACCTCACGATTCTTTCGCATATCTACGGTATGCCTTTTCGCCTTTGGCTCTGATTTTCTGCATCCGCACACTCCCTAAAAGTTCTGGGTATTTCTCCTGCAATTTGCGGCGTGTCCTGCCCACGCTCTCAAAGCTCGGCAAGCCAAGCTCTTTATGATTCGTCAGTATCTGGGCAAGGGGCATATTTCCCGCATCCGCCAGATAAAGATTGCAGAGGGCAAGGTACAGCACCATGTCGTCATTTCTTGCGTCCTCATTCTCTTGCAGGACGGTTCTGACTTTGCCCTCAATGGTTTTCAGATTGTCCATATCCACCTCCATACATGGAAAGAGGGCGGTCATTCTGAACCGCCCCAATCCACATTATATCTGCTTTGATTTATTTCTTCCTGCGGATATGCAGCCATACAGCCGCAACGCCAATAAACGCTGCAAGCACAATAGCAATCCTATTTTTTTCTCTCATTCTGCTTTATCCTCCTTTTTCTTTCTTCCGCATTTGTAGCCTGCAAATCCGAAGATTCCTGCACCGATTGTAAATGCCGCCGCAAGGCTCACCCACAAGCCTAAGCTGAAATCATCGCCTGTTTTCGGCGTGTCACGGAGTTCGTTGTGCATGGTAACAGTCGCTGTTTCATCTGTCTTGATGGTCACTTTCTGGTCGGCAGGCAGGATATAGCCAGAGGATGCCTTGTCGCTGACCTCGGAAACGGTATATTCTCCGATACGCAGCCCCTCAACAGTAATCTCACCTTTCTTGTCTGTCGTAAATGTCTGGTCATAATCTTTGCCAGTCACACGGAAAGAGAAGCCCTCCACCTTGCCGTCAGAGGAAGTCTTGACGATTTTAAGGCTGCCTTTCTGTGCTTCATTTAAGAATCCTTTGCCCGCTTCATTCTCCACGTTGTAGGTCTTGCCGTTTTCCTCGATGGATACGGGATAGACGTTTTCATCAAGCACGAAGCCTGTCGGGGCGGTTTTCTCACGGACAAGGTACTTGCCGTAACGCAGGTCGTCCATCTGGTACACGCCTTTCTCCACCTCGCCCATCTCGCCAAGCAGCTCGTCTTTCTTATCCAGTTTTCCATCTTCGTTTGTATCCGAGTAAACCTCAAATACCGCACCTGTCAGCTTGTTTTCTGGGTAGTCCTTGTCTACTTTAGTCAGAGCGATATTTCCCGTAATAAAGTAATTGACAAGCTCAATCTCCACAATCTCGTCAACTTCACTGATTGTCACGCTGATTTCTTCCTCGGAAAGTACATAACCTTTCGGGTTTTCGATTTCACGGATTACCCATGTGCCATACGGAACTTCCTCAAAACAAAAACTGCCGTCATCCTCGGATGTGGCAGTCGCAATCGCATTTTCCTTTGTATATTCTGTTGTGCCTGTCTTAAAAATGCCGATAACAGCACCGCCTAAATCCTCGCCGTCCTCATTGGACTTCTTACCGCTGACAGAGCCGTAAATCAGTTCGTTTTCAATGGCTTCTCCCTCGTTGGCTGTGATATGCACAACGGCGGTTTCCTGTCCTGCGTACTCAAAATCAACAGGATATTTCTCGTCACTTATAAGATAAGCGGAGTTTGTGCTGATTTCCTGCACATAGTAGCTGCCTATCGGTAAATCGCTGACCGCCTTTCCGTGACCGTTTTCATCAAGGAAGATAACCTCTAACAATTCGTCTGCAGGGATAGAAGAACCGTCTGCGGCGGTCAGTTCCTCTGTGGCATACAGACCGAACGTAACATCTTTAATCTCTCCGTTATTGCCTACGCCGTATGCTTCGTCAACCTCAAGGCTCTTGATTAAATCAATTTCCACACGCTGACGCTCGTTGTAAAAATCCGTGCCTGTTTCCGTCACTTCGATTTCCTGTCCCGCATACACAAGCTCCACGGCATGGACTTCCTCACTTAATACCATGCCATACGGGGCGGTCACTTCTTTGACTTCATATCTTCCCAGATACAGTTCTTTGGATTCTGCCGTGCCGTCCTCGCCCGTAGTGAGCGTATCTACAACCTCGCCTTTCTCGGCTCTTACCGTTCCGTCTGTCGTAATAATGTCCTCGGCTGCGGTAATCTCATAGACCGCACCCTCAAGGCTGTCCACTGCAAAAATCGGCTGATACAGCCCTTTGTTTCCTGATACCCTGCTGAATACTTCGCCAGACTTTTCTACCGTGATTTTCCCTTTCTGTGCCACGTTGGAGCGTTCCACTTTGACAATCGTGATGCCGCTTTCATCCTCGGAATTTTCCTGTTCTACATCAAAATAAACAGGTTCAGAATCCAGTACATATCCATACGGAGCCTGCACCTCAACCAGAGAATATCCTTTGCCGTATTCCAGAGTCTGCGGCGTGATAAGCTCTCCGTCTGCGGTAGTGTAGAATGTGTCAATCGTTGTCACTTCGGGATAAGTGAACGTCATTGTCACAAGCTCCCCGTTCGGGTCGTAAATCTGGAAGCCAACGCCTGCATATGGGATAACCTTGCCTGTTTCCACGTCTTTCTTAACGATTTTGATATAGCTCTCAAAATTGGCGTTGTTGATAAGGTAGCGGTAAGTCTGGCTGTCCTTACAGATAAATACGTCAAAATCTTTCATCAGCTCACGCCCGTCCCATCCAGAAGTCTGGTGAACCGTATAGATGCCATACGGCATATCCTTTGTCTGGGCAAATCCGTTCTCATCGCAGATAAGCGTGTCACGTTCCGTTTCCTCCGCCGCATCAAAGCTGCCTGCGGATTTTAAATATACCTCAAAAACAGCCCCCTCCTCTGGGGTTTCAATCTGGGTTTCGCCGTTATCGGTATGCTTGATGATAGCGATATTTCCCTTAATGACCTGCTCGTTTACGTCATTCTTTGCAGAATTATATTCCACGGTGTAAAGCTGCGGCTCTGCCCCTACATGGTGTACGGTCGTGTCCAGAAGATAGCCCTCGGACGGGGTAATCTCACGGATGCTCCAGTCATCGCCGCAGATATAATATTTTGTTGTGAACTGCCCGTTTTCATCGGTGGTGTAGGTGTCAACCAGTTCCTCGCCCTTATAAATGCCGTAAACCGCACCTGCAAGGGAAGCGTCACCCTGCGGCTTCTTTCCCGTTTCCACGTCGGTCTTTAATACCGTGACATTGAATTTCTTCAAAATGTTGTGGAAGCTGCGGTTTGTGACTTTCTTCCACTCAATCGGGGCGGTCTGGGATGCAGGGACAACGTAGCGGACTGCCGTATCCACTTCCTCAAGGGTATAAGGCGTGCTGCCGCTGATAAGGACATTTTCAAACTTCGCCAGTCCGTTCTTATCGGTTATGGCATATTCATCAACAGCCAAGCCGCTCAAAGAAGTGCCGTAAAGGTGGAACTTCACGCCCTCCACAAGATTATCCTCGGATGTTTTTACAACTTCCAGACTGCCACGTTTTAAAGTATTGCTGAATGTGACCGTAGAGGTCTTTCCTCCGATAATCGTCACGGTCTGGGTCTTCTGCGGCTCGTAGCGGTCAATGGACTGTTCCGTGACCGTATAAGTGCCAGGGAATAAGCCCTCCACTGTGATATTTCCATTCTTATCGGTTTTCACGGTCTTATTGAATCCGTCGCCTTTGATGGTAAAGGAAATCCCCTCAACAACGCCGTCCTCGGAAGTCTTTTTGAGTGCAACCGTGCCTGTCGGCGTTTCCACGTTGATATACGCCATCATGGTATCCACATTTTCCACACCTGTGATTACATCCTGCAAGTTCGGGTCGCCGTAAGCAATCATCATTGCACCGCTGCTGACGGTCGGCGTGTTGTTCCTCGTTGCCGTAATCCTTGCCGTTCCGTCAACCGCCTTTGATGATGTGATGGTCAGTTTGTTCCCAGACTTGGACACCTTTACATTGCTGTCAGAGCTGGTAAGGGAATACTCGGATAAAACGCCGTTGCTGTCGGTCAGCGTAAGGCTGTATTTGCCGTCCTTATAAGCAATCTCCTTTGTGATGTCTTTCTTCCCTGCCGACATAAAGCTCGGAATCGTGCTGTGCCTTGTCATCAGCGACACAATCTGGTCGTAAGCCGCCCTCGCCCCACTGTTCGCATAATTAGAGCCAAAGTGCAGACTGTAAACGGTCGTGCTTGTCTGGCTGTACGGGCTTGTGGCGTTGCGGCATCCCGTGACGAACTCCCACACAAGGGTCTGGGTGGCAAGCCATTTCTCATCATCGCTCCCAGATAAATTCCCGCTGTTTCCCTGATACCCATAGAGCAGGGCAAGCCCTACCGCCTTTCTCTGTTCTGCGGAGAGGGCGTTCCAAGCGTTGGAAGATGCCTTTGCAAGCGTGTTGCCTGTTTTTAAAGGCACACCCGGCTGAAGGCAGAACGCCGTTTCCCCGTCCACATACATACGGTACTTGTATTCGCCTGTTCCTCCTGCGGTATGACCTCCAATGTTGGCACTGGAATTATATCGGATGGCATTCCCTGCACCGTCGTAGGTGTGGGTAAAGCTAATCGTTCCGATGTCACCCGCTGCGAACGCTGTCGTGGCAGGGACGGCGGACAATGCCGTGACCGCAGCCAAAGCAAACGCCGCAGCCCTCTTGAATAATTTACGAATCTTCATTCGTTACCTCCTGTTCGTTCTCATGTTGATAGTTGACTTTCTGGCAGAAAAAAAGCCGCCCTTGTGGACAGCTTTAATAATTCTTTTCTCGGATAGTTACTGGCAGTATCTAGGGGGAGAGGTGTGGAGAGGGGGAAGCGGAAAAAAATTTGCTGTCCCTCAAAGGGGCAGACTACTCCCTCGGCGTTCCATGCCAAAGTCCCTATTTTGCCTGCCTTACCTCTCGTGGGCTTTGTTCCGCTGCAAATGGCGGTTATAAAACTCCAACGCCTTTACGACAAAATCCGTTTCCTGCCCTCTGGGGATGGATTTCGGTATGAGCTTGGTTATCCGCTCGTCCTTAAAGGCAGGCTTCTCTTTCTGGTTTGGCTTATCCTCCTGCATGATGGACTGGATAACCTCGTCCGTGAGTTTTCCCTCCTGCATAAACTTTTTCATCTTGATAGCCTGTGCAAGTGAGGGCGTGGCATCGTTGTAGCCCATCGCTTCTAAAAGCGTGTACTGCTGTTCCTCGGAAAGATAAGAAATCTCTACCGCAGGGCGGAACGCTATCTGGCGTTCATCAACCATTTGCAGGATTTCGGGTACAAGCTCGGTCAAACGAATATAGCGGTGTATTTGCCTACCGCTATCTGCAACATCTTGGCTCATTTTATCAACGCTAAACAACTTCTCGCCCACTGGTCGAGAAGTTAAGTCGCTCCGTTCACCTTGACGTTTCATTGCTTCTAACCGCATCTTATACGCAAAGGCTTTCTCACTTGGCAAGATAACAGAGCGTTGGAGATTACTTTCAACCATGACAATAATCGCTTCATCATGGGTCAGCTCCTTAACCTCACATTTCAGCGTTTCAATCCCTGCAAGCTCACAAGCCTTTTTCCGCCTGTGACCGCTGATAAGCTCGTACCGTCCGTCCTCTTTTTGCCGAACTGTCGCAGGGGTCATTACGCCGCTCCGACTGACACTTTCCACAAGCTGCTCCATATCCTCATTCATCAAAACCTTGAATGGGTGGTCTGGGAACTCATCAATTTCGGAAATGGGTATCTCCCTTATCTTGCTTAGATTCGCTTCTGCTCGGCTCTCGTCTGTTTCAAAGAGGTCATCGTATGCGGTCAGCTCGATTCCTGTTCTTTTGTTTCTCGCCAATCTCTGCTACCTCCTTTCCGAACTGCTCATAAGCTGCGGCTACCTTGCCGCCTTTGTCGTAGGCAAAAATGCTCTTTCCCTCTGCGGTGGCTTCTACCGCACGGATGGAATGGGGTATCTGGGCATCAAAAACTTTAATTCTCTGCCCATAGGCACTCTTTACCGTTGCCATAATCTCTTTTGAGATGTTCGTGCGTGGCATTACCATTGTCATTAAGATACCGTCAATCCGCAGATGGGGATTGATTTGCCGTTTGACCTTAGACACGGAGCGAAGCAACAGCTCTAAACCCTTTGCAGAAAGATAATGGGGTTGTGTCGGGATAACCACGCTGTCAGCCGCCGCAAGAGCATTGATTGTCAGCATCCCCAAGCTCGGCATACAGTCAATAAGGACAGTGTCATAGTTCTTCTTTACCCCATTGATGCAGGTTTTCAATACGCTTTCACGGCTTATGGCGTTAATGAGCCTTACTTCCAGCCCCGACAGTTCAATGTTGGACGGGAGCAGGTCAACGCCCTCGTCATGGTGCAGGATGCTTCTGGATACATCGACGGGTTTATCGTCAATGATGTCCTGCATGATGGTGGAGAGCGTGTCGGGCAAGTCGTCGGGGCGGCTGTAACCAAGCGACATGGTTAAATTTGCCTGTGCGTCGGCATCAATAAGCAGGACTTTTTTGCCTTGCTGTGCCAAAGCCACGCCCAGATTGACCGCCGTGGTGGTCTTTCCAACTCCGCCTTTCTGGTTGGTTAAAGCGATTACTTTGCAATTTGACATAGGGTGCGTCCTCCTTTCATTTAGATTTAGCCACTTTGTCAAGGTGGCTATGTAAGAGTACCAGAGAACGCAAAAAAGCCGCTTACTCTTAAAAAACAATAAGAATAAGCGGCTCTGTGATGTGCCTTAGACATATTCAATTTTCATTCTCTTGACTGGTGCGTTTACGACTTTGAATATCAGCTCGTCAACGCAGTCCGTATATCTGCCCTGCTGAATGAGTTGGTTTTTCAATTCTACAAGGCTATGTAATAAAATGCTCCGTTCCTCACCGTCCACATATAAATGGTTTTTCTTTTCTCTCATAAAGCTCACCGTCCTTTCTTGGCTTCATTATACAAGAAAATGACGATAGCACTCAAAGGTGTAAATCAAAGAGAAACACTCCTCCTTTTCTAAACAATCATCAAATCATACGAAAATATTCCAACGCCTCTCTTATAGCCACTTCTTTCTCTGGCGGGCATTTCGGCTGTCTGGAATTTTCCGATTTTGGCAGATTATAGTTCACTCTCTCAATAATCCCACATTTCTCTTTTACCTGTGCAATATACAAACTGCTGACTTTCAATCCACTATGCTCCAACACATAATCCTTGATTTCCTCATAAGTTGCTTTACTCTCCGCAGCCGTTAAATCAAGCTCGTCCATCTGAAGCTCCACCTCGATATGTTGGTCTGAATGAAGTTTGGACAATAAACATACCGTCTCAACATGCACCGTCTGCGGAAACATATCCACTGGCTGCACTTCTCTAACCTCATATCCCTTTTCACACAGATACTTTAAATCTCGTGCCAACGTCGCAGGATCACAACTGACATATACAACACGTGCTGGACTTACCTTCACAATCGTCTCCAAGCATTTTTCATCACAGCCCTTGCGAGGCGGATCTACTACAACTACATCTGGCTGCAACATGTTTCGCTCCTTTGCTGCACCTTTGTCTGCAATCTCAATCTGACTCCGAACGTCCTCTGTGTTAGCTGGCAATTCTATATCCTTGACAAATTTCTGCGTTCCTCTTGTATATTCCTCATAAAAAGCTGGCAGTACCTCCTCCGCCTTTCCCACAAAAAATTCCACATTTTCAATTCCATTAATCTTAGCATTGTTTCTGGCATCAGCAATCGCAGGTACCACAACCTCTACACCATAGACCTGTTTTGCCCTCTGAGCAAGAAAAATAGAGATTGTTCCAATGCCACAATAAAGATCCCATACTGTTTCCTTGCCCGTCAGTCCAGCATAATTCAAAACGGTTTCATATAATCTTTTTGTCTGAACTGGATTCACCTGATAAAATGATAATGGTGAAATTTGATATTTTACCTCACCAATATAATCTGTAATATAATTCTGGCCCCATAAATTGATCATTTCCTCGCCCAAAATCACATTTGTATTTTTTTGATTGACATTCAATACAATACTGGTCATACCATTGATCTTTTTCAATTCTTCAATCAACAATTTTGCATGTGGCAGGCTATTGCCATTAACCACCAGACAGACCATAATCTCCTCTGTGACAAATCCAAAACGGATTAAGATATGGCGCACCAAACCTTTACCTGTTCTCTCGTCATAAGCTGTAATTTGATACCTCTCCATAAATGCGATCACAAGATTCAAGATCTTTTCGTTGATCTCTACACCTAGATAACAGTTCCGACTAGCAATGATATTATGGCTTCTGGCTGCATAAAAACCGGTGATAATCTTTCCATTTTTATCCATACCAATTGGAAATTGAGCTTTATTGCGGTAGAAAAAAGGCTTTTCCATGCCAATGATCGGATGAAAAAGAATCCCCTGCTCTTTTTTTTCCGTATCAGCTATAGAAAAACCACCAATGCGCCTTAAATTATTTCGTACTTTCTCCTCTTTGTAATGTAACTGCTGCATATAATCCAGCGCTTGGATCTGGCAGCCGCCACACTGTCGCCAATATTCACACAACGGCTCAACACGGTACGAAGAAGGCGAAATTACTTTCAACAGTCTCGCATATCCATACCGCTTTTTCATTTTTATAACCTTCACTAGTACTTGATCGCCAATCACAGTATCCTTTACAAAAAAAGTAACTCCGTCTGATTTTCCAATCCCTTCACCATTGACACTCATATCTTCAATCTGAAGCTGAAGTTCCATATTTTTTTGAAACATCTTGATTCCTCACTTAATTTTTGATAACTATTCATCCCTCACCATTGACACTCATATCTTCAATCTAAAGCTGAAGTTCCATATTTTTTGAAATCTTGCAAGCCACAGACATGCCAGCAGGACTGTCATACACCTGGAAAGGAGATTTTGGAATTATCATCCTCATAAAAATGGAAATTCAGACTCTTTTCATTCAATCTGAAGAGCCTAATTTCCTATTTTTATCGGGTCATGAATAGTTTCATTTTCTGAATGTTTATTCTTCACTGGTTTTACGAATATTTGACTCAAATAAACGATTATACCCCAGCCAATCAGAATTTCCGCCTGCTGCAGCCAGGGCTTCCTTCATCGTCTGCATTTTAGCATCTGTATTATCTGCAAAGCTCAAAGCAACTGCCTCTGCCAAGGCAGGTTTTTTGGGAGAACCATACTCTAACTCCCCATGATGAGCCAAAATACAATGTTTTAATTCATTTGCCAATTTAATGGGAAAATTTGGAATCGTGCGAATCCGTTCTCCCACCATTTCTGCGCCAATCATAATATGTCCCAAAAGCTGTCCTGCATCTGTATAGTCATTTGCGGGAAACACAGATAATTCTTGCAGTTTTCCGATATCATGAAAGATAGCTGCCGTCAGCAACAGATCTCTGTGCAAAATCGGGTACATCTTGGTATAGTAATCGCACAATTTTACCACACTCAACGTATGCTCCAACAGACCACCCACAAAACCATGATGTACATTTTTCGCTGCACTGTGAAATTTAAATCTTTTTTCAAACTCCACATCCTCAAGAAAGAATCCAGAACATAATTTCTTCAGATAAGGATTTTTCATCTCCTGAATGAAAGCTGTAAGCTCCAGATACATTTGATCAATATTTTTCTCACTGACTGGAAGATAATCTTTGGGATCATACTCTCCTTCTCGCACTCTGCGAATGCGCTTGACATTTAACTGCAGCGAGCCCTGAAAGCTGGTAACATCCCCCACCACAGCGATATAATCAAACGCCTCAAATTCATCAATCCCCTGAGAATTCGGATCCCAGACTTTTGCATCCAATGTCCCAGTCTTATCTTGCAGAATTAGGGATTCATAGGGTTTGCCAGCTTTCGTCAGAGCACTCTGTCTGTTTTTACACAGATAAGTCTCTCCGACACGTTCCCCTTCCCGCAAAGTCTCAATGTATTTCATACACTTACTCCTCTCTGTATCTTCTCCACATTATCCTAAAATTTATTGCACATACCACAAAACATTATTTTCCATATGCAATTGTGTATCGTTTCTAGAAAACACAATTATTCTTCCATCACTTTTAAAAGTATTTTTCCATATGCAACTGTGTATCGTTTCTAGAAAACACAATTTTTCTTTCTTCACTTCTAAAAATACGATTGTTCCTAGCGCAAAACGCCAACTGTCACACTACAATCAAGATTGACATAACTCTCTGCGTTTTGGCGCTTGACTGTGATTGTAATCACTTCATCGGGCTTCTTCCCATAGGTTTTCTGATAATATTGTTCCACAGAAGTGACTTCTTCTCCATTGATTGCTATAATAACATCCGCTTCCTGTAGACCAGCAGCCATTGCCGGTGAATCCAATTCCACTGACTTGATATATACACCCTTTGGAATGCCATATTCCTTTGCAATATCATTTGTTACTGTACTGACGCGCAGCCCTACATACGTAATATCCTGATTGTTGGACAGATCCTGAATTACTTGCTTTAACTCCGAGATGGATAAGGCTGTAATCGTATTGCGGTCATCTCGATTGCTGTAATCTTGCAATACCAATCCCACAATCTCACCTTCCAAATTTATAAGAACACCACTGCCATTCTCACTCCCTACAATATCGGTAGTAAAAATCGTGTAATTTGTGTCTATGGTAGATACTTTATTTTGATAAGAAGTAATCGTGCCGCACAAAATAGAATAATTAGCTCCCAATGGACTGCCAATTGCCAACACAGTTGTTCCCTGAATAATATTATAGGAATTGCCCAGCACTGCAACCTCAATTTCTTTCATAGTAGCCTCTGGTATCTCCGCCAATGGAACGCTGATAATCGCAATTCCTGTATTTCCATCATATTTTTTGAGTTGGGCTGAGACTTCTTTATCATTGATAAATGTTATGTTAATTGTCTGAGCATCCGCAATAATCTTTTTTTCAGTCAAAATTAACAGTTCCTGACCATTATTACCGATAATAATACCTGCAGAACGATTTTTATTTTCATAAGGGGTATCAAACCAATCCTTGCCACTGGTCACTCCAGTAACTGTCACTACTGATTTATTGGCCTGCTTGCCAATGGCATACAGCTTGTCCTGTAATTTTTGATAATCTTCAAGCTTCAATTCCTGAACTATGACCTTCTCAGGTGCCTTGGGTTCCTCCTCTTCCTTTTTCGGCTCCTCTTCCTTCTTTGGCTCGTCCTCTTTATTCTCCGCATCTTGTTCCAGTGGAAGATCGTCCTTGGGAATGTTAATGGTAGATTCCTTTTCTGGATATAACCATTCTTCCATATAAGGCTTGAGCAGCACAAACACAAAACACGCTGCTATCCCAAAAATTACAGCACATAAAAGGTTATAGACCACACGAATTAACATTCGCCGTCTGTTAATTGGTTTGTCTTTTATTTTCTCTTTGATAAAATCAAATTCCTGTTCATCATGCTCCCGTTGTTCCATAAACGCCCTCCTGTTCAAGAATGCCTTTTACTGAACAAGTTTACTGCAAAAATCCAATCTCCTTTTCTATTATACGTTTTTCCTGCTATTGTTGCAAGATTTTTATTTTTACGATATAATGAACGCAAATACTCACAAGTTTGAGACTTTTTTGGTCTCATATAACATGCCGTCGGTTCATACCGCACTGCTGCCTTTATTACACTTATTTTAACAATTTACCCCCTTTAAAGGAACAAAATTTATGAATGAAAAAGTATTTCGTACACTAGAATATAATAAAATAATTGACCTTCTCTGTGAACATGCCACCAGTGCGTCTGGAAGAGAACTTTGTCAGCACTTGAGACCCTCCTCCGATCTAGACTGGATTCGGCTTGCCCAGCAGCAGACTGCAGATGCGCTGACACGCATTTATCAGAAAGGCTCTCTTTCTTTTTCTGGTACACATAACCTTGGTGCTTCCCTGAAACGTTTGGAAATTGGTGGTGTATTAAGTATTGAGGAGCTGCTTCGAGTGGCGTCTCTTTTGGAAGTGGCAAAACGAGCCAAAGCATATTCCCGCAGCGAACGCACAGACACAAAAAGCGATTCCTTGGAAGAGTTATTTTCCCAGATTGAACCCTTGACCCCCTTATTAGAAGAGATTCGACACTGTATACTCTCAGAAACTGAGATTGCAGACGATGCCTCTGCCAATTTAAAAAACATTCGCCGTTCCATAAAAAATATCAATGAAAAAATCCGCAGTCAGATGAACACTATGTTAAACAATAGTGATACACGCACACATCTGCAGGATATGGTAATCACAATGCGCAACGGCCGATACTGCCTGCCAGTGAAAGCTGAGGCAAAAGGACAGGTTCCAGGTATGATCCATGATCAATCTGCCACTGGTTCAACCTTATTTATTGAACCTATGGCAGTTGTAAAATTAAACAATGACTTAAAAGAACTTTTCCTAAAAGAACAGGATGAAATTGAGGCGATTCTTGCTGCTTTAAGCGGGAAAGCTGCTGAATATATTCCTTGTCTGGAAAATAACTGCAAAATTTTGACAGAGCTTGATTTTATCTTTGCAAAAGCTTCTCTGGCCAAACAGTATAACGGTACCGCACCATTGTTCAACACACAGCACCGCATTCGTATTCGCAAAGGGCGTCATCCTCTTTTAGACAGTCATAAAGTTGTCCCTATTGACATTCGCCTGGGAGACGATTTTGATCTTTTGATTGTCACTGGACCTAACACTGGAGGAAAAACTGTCTCTTTGAAAACAGTTGGCCTATTTACTCTGATGGGGCAGGCTGGACTGCATATCCCTGCAAATGACCGCTCTGAACTCTCTATATTTCAAGAAGTATTTGCAGACATTGGAGATGAACAGAGTATTGAGCAGAGTCTTAGTACCTTCTCTTCACATATGACAAACATTATTTCTATTTTAGAACATGTAAATGAAGATTCCTTAGTTCTCTTTGATGAATTGTGTGCGGGCACCGACCCCACAGAAGGCGCAGCCTTGGCCATCTCTATTTTATCACGGCTGCACAACTATGGCATCCGTACTATGGCCACCACTCATTATAGTGAATTGAAAGTTTTCGCCCTTTCCACCTCTGGTGTAGAAAATGCCTGTTGTGAATTTTCTGTGGAGACTCTCAGCCCTACCTATCGGCTCTTGATTGGTATTCCAGGAAAAAGCAATGCTTTTGCCATCTCTGGCAAGCTTGGCCTGCCCGCAGATATTATTGAAGATGCTAAAAGTCGCATGTCCGAGCAGGATGAAAACTTTGAAGATTTGATCTCTGACTTAGAGGCCAGCCGCATTACCATAGAAAAAGAACGCTTAGAAGCAGAACAATATCGACAAGAAACAGAGCATTTAAAACGAAAGCTTCAAGAAAAACAAGAACGATTGGACAGCCAGCGTGAGAAAATCATCCGCCAAGCAAATGAAGAAGCACATGCCATTCTGCGCCAGGCAAAAGAGGTTGCAGACCAAACAATTAAAAACTTTCACAAGTTTGGGCAAGCAAATGCTAATGTCAAGGAAATGGAACAGGAACGTGGCAAACTGCGTGGTAAAATGAATGATCTGGAAAAAAATATTTCTCTGAAACAGAAGGAACAGACATCTAGTCACAAAATCCCAAAAAATCTGCGCGTTGGCGATTCTGTAAAGGTGCTAAGCCTAAATCTAAAGGGAACTGTACACACACTTCCAAATGACAAAGGAGATTTATATGTACAGATGGGTATTTTACGCTCGCTGGTAAATATTCGCGATTTAGTTTTATTGGAAGAACCTTCTGCTTTTGGAAATAAGAAAAAATCCACTGGTGCAGGAAAATTAAAGATGGCAAAATCCTCCTCTATCTCCACAGAGATTAATTTGATTGGAAAAACCACCGATGAAGCCATTGCTCTTTTAGACAAATACCTAGATGATGCTTATCTGGCACATCTCCCCTCTGTGCGGATTGTCCACGGAAAAGGCACTGGTGCTCTGCGTAAAGCTGTACAAAACCATTTAAAACGTTTAAAATATGTAAAATCTTTCCGCCTTGGTGAATTTGGAGAGGGCGACTCCGGTGTCACAATTGCGGAATTTAAGTAAAGGAGACTTCTATGGCAGCGAAACAGAAAATTCTCATTGTTGATGATGACGCCAATATTGCAGAATTGATTTCCCTATATCTTACCAAAGAATGCTATGATACACGCATGGTTCATGATGGAGAGGAAGCGCTTCAAACCTATGAACAGTATAGCCCCAACCTGATTTTGCTGGATTTAATGCTTCCAGGTATTGACGGTTATCAAGTTTGTCGGGAAATCCGTGCCAAATCCAATATTCCCATTATCATGCTCTCCGCCAAAGGTGAAATCTTTGATAAAGTTCTAGGGCTGGAACTTGGAGCAGACGATTATATGATCAAACCTTTTGACTCCAAAGAACTGGTCGCCCGGGTCAAGGCTGTCCTCCGCCGTTACCAGCCTGTAAAAAAGGAGACCACTCCTGCAAACATTAAATGTGTGGAATATCCAGATCTGATTATCAATCAAAGCAATTATTCAGTCTTATATTATGGTCGCCCCATTGATATGCCTCCCAAGGAATTGGAACTTTTATATTTTCTTGCGTCTTCCCCAAACCAGGTCTTTACCAGAGAACAACTATTAGACCATATTTGGGGATATGAATACATTGGAGATACGAGAACAGTAGATGTCCATGTAAAACGCCTGCGCGAAAAAATTAAAGATCACATAACATGGAGTCTGTCCACTGTCTGGGGCGTCGGTTATAAATTTGAGGTGAAATCGTGAAACGTACCTTATACTTAAAATTACTAATTGGATATGTGATATTTGGTATTTTAGGGTTTTTCACTATTGCCACCTTCACCTCCAGACAGACATTACACTATATCAAATCAGACACTATTTCCAACCTATATCGAGAGTCTAATCTTCTGGCTGGCAGCTATGCCTCAAATTACTACCGTGGTACGATGACATTGGAGGATATCAAATTACACTTTCAGGCAGTTGCCACTTATCTAGATGCTGATATCTGGGTAATCGACGATGATGGAACCATATTGATCAACACCAATGAAGAAATACTTCTTGAAGGCAATATTAAAAATTTTGATATTTCCACCTTTAGTAGCAGTTATTATCAATCAGGAACATTTTTTAACACATTTTCTGAGGAGACTTTGTCCGTATTTTCTCCTATTACCATTAACTACAAAGTTCGTGGTTATCTGTTGATCCATAAGCCAATTACCGATTTGGTATTACTGAAAGATGGACTTATCAATATTTCCTATATGACTTTGGCAATTATTTTTCTCTGTGCCTTTGTGGTACTAGGACTATTTACTTTTACCGTTTATCTGCCTATTCGTAAAATTACTCAGGCTGCCAAGGAATATTCAGAGGGAAATTTTGAGACAAAGATTTCAATTCACTCCAATGATGAGATTGGCTATCTTGCCGGTTCCATCAACTATATGGCAACAGAATTGTCTACCTTAGAAGAAGATCAACGAAAATTTATTGCAAATGTATCACATGATTTTCGTTCCCCACTTACTTCGATTAAAGGATATCTTGAGGCAATTATGGATGGCACAATTCCACATGAAATGCAGGATAAATACTTAAATATTATTTTGTTTGAGACAGAACGCCTCAATAAATTGACCCAAAGTATGTTGGAACTTAACAAATATGGCTCCAAAGGTTCTATGTTAGACATTAGCAGCTTTGATATCAACAATACCATTAAGATGGTCGTACAATCCTTTGAAGGTACCTGTAAAAAGAAAAAAATTTCCTTTGAGCTGATTCTCACTGGCCACACTTCCTTTGTCTCTGCTGATATGAGTAAAATTCAACAAGTACTTTACAATCTGATTGACAATGCCATCAAATTCAGCCACTCAGATTCCTCTATCACTGTAGAGACTACTGAAAAAAATGAAAAGGTCTTTATCTCTATCAAAGATACCGGTATTGGAATCCCCAAGGACAGTATCAAAAAAATCTGGGAACG
This sequence comes from Lachnospiraceae bacterium, assembly GCA_910575005.1. GTDB lineage: Bacteria > Bacillota > Clostridia > Lachnospirales > Lachnospiraceae > Petralouisia. The sequence continues at coordinate 51,503 of CAJTCL010000021.1, forward strand.
TTTTTATAAGACAGACCTTTCTCGTGGCAAAGACAAACGCGGCACTGGATTAGGACTTGCGATTGTAAAAGAAATTATTTCTGCCCACAATGAAAATATTAATGTAATCAGTACTGAGGGGGTAGGAACAGAATTTATTTTTACACTCCCTTTGTCAAAAAAGGAACTCTAATGCACTGATCATTTGGAGAGTAATTTGCTTTTCAAATGATCAGTTCACTGGTATTGCTCTGCACTTATAAGCAAATAATCTGTTCTCCTATCCATCACATCTAACTTCATTTGCTATAAATACTTCCTTTCTATATACTCAAATTTATATCACATTCTTATATTATCATAAATTCTATGGAATAATACAAATGATGAAATAGAGGGATACTTATGGAAAAGACTACTGTACTGATCGTGGAAGATGAGACAAAATTATTGAAGACTTTGTCTGATTATCTTACGATGAATCATTATAAAGTATATCAAGCATCAGATGGACTAAGCGGCATACAGGAATATACGATCCATAGAGAGGAGATTGACATTGTGCTACTTGATGTCATGCTCCCCTTTGCAGATGGCTATGAGGTCTTAAAACAAATTCGGCTCTCTTCCAATGTGCCTGTTATTATGTTGACTGCAAAAGAAGAAGTAGAAGATCAATTAAAAGGATTTTCCTACGGCGCTGATGATTATATTATTAAGCCTTATTCCTTATCTGTAGTGAGAATGCACATTGAGGCTGTTCTCAAACGACTTGGCTTTAACCAGAATATGCTCTATGCTGGAGATATCAGGATTGACATCAATGCTAAAAAAGTTTATGTCAATGACAGATATGTGGAGACTACTCCCAGAGAATTTGAGCTTTTGCATATTTTGGTGAGAAACCGTGAGACAGTCCTTACCAGAGATTTTATCTTAGATAATATCTGGGGATATCATTATGCCGGAGATGTACGAACTATTGATACATTGGTCAAACAACTGCGTAAAAAATTGGGTAAAGCATCTTATATTCGGACAGTATATGGTGTAGGCTATTGCTTTGAGGTGAAAGGACATGAAAAAGCAGATTAGTGTCAAATTATTTTTAATTCATTGGTTTTTTCTGGTTATAATGATCATTTTGGGTATTTTTTGTTATGAACTTTTTTTCCCACCTTATTACGATCTTATTAAAAATGCACAGATTAAAAATGCCTATCTGGATATCAAGGATTTAGATTTAGCAAATTTAGACGATTATTCTATATTCAGCGACTATGAGGAAGAAGGACTTACATTTGTTCTTGCAGATCAAGATATGGATCCTATCTATACTACCAGGAGTAATTCTGAATATTCCGTTTACTTAAATGTCCAAATGAAACTATCTGAGTTTTCAAAAACCCCTGAGATCATTGAGCGAAACAGTAAACAAAAAGAAGTTACCAAGATGCGTGTCATTTTTTCACAAGACGGCATCAATTATTATATTGTCATTAAAGACACCGTACACGGTTCTGCACGGACAAAAATTATCGAAAAATTTCTAATTATCATTTTTGCAATTATTTTTGGATTTGGCAGTTTTGCTATGTTGCTTTTATCAAAACATTTTACGGCTCCCATTGTTAAGCTAACAAATATTGCTGAAAATATTGCAAATAGCAATTTTGAAGAAAGAGCAGAAGAAAATGGCACCTACACAGAAATTAATCGCCTTGCAAAAAGCCTCAACCGTATCTCAGAACAATTGGCGCATAGTATGGAGCAAGTAGAGGAAAGCCGTGATTGGCAGTTAAGACAAAATGTGCGCCAGGAACGAATGGAAAAAATGCGCAAGGATTTTATTGCCAATGCCTCTCACGAACTTAAAACTCCTCTCGCTGTGATCTCCAGTCAGACTGAAATGCTTGCATTAGTGGGCAAAGACGAGCAGGATTATTATTTAACCTCCATTCAGGAAGAAATAGATAAAATTGCTTCTCTTGTTAGCCGACTCTTAGACACTACGGTTCTGGAACATCACATGGAAAATATGCTTGAGAAAACTTTGAATATGAAAGAAGTTATGGAGTATATTATCATGAAATATGATGGATTGGCAAAGAAAAAAAATGTGCATATGGAATCTTTTCTTGCAGATGATTGTATCGTATATGGGGATCGAGAATACATTGAACAAGCTGTAAACAATTATATGATGAATGCCTTTGAACATACAGCTCTCAGAGGCAGTATACGCACTACTCTGCGTCAGGATGGAAAAAATATTCGAGTTGGTATTTATAACACCGGAAAGCAGATTCCTATAAATGAGATGAAACATATCTGGACTGGATTTTATTCTAAAAGTCAAAAAAGCTCTGAAAGCCTCTCCCATGCAGGGTTGGGATTATATATTGTTCAAAATGTTGTCACTATGCACAATGGCAAATATGGCGTCGAGAATCTGCCAGAAGGTGTCGAATTTTGGTTTAGCATTCCAGCTGCAGAACAAAATAACCAGTAAAGCATCTTCTTCCATCATTTTCTAAAAACTTCTTATGATGGTCACTCACCAATTTTTATTAAGCATACCTGATGAATATTGTTCCCATTAGAAATTCATCAGGTATACTCAATGCACAGATTAGAGCCATTCTGACAACTTTTAAATATACTCATGGGCAATTACCATCAGACTATTTCATTAAGTATTTTCCATAAGGCTCAGATTAGAGCTATTTTTCACGTTTTTATTCTATACTTAATAACAATAAGATTAGAACCATTCTGACAACTTTTAAATATACTCATGGGCAAATTAGCATCATTAAGATAATTCATTCAATATAGCCAAGACACTCTTTAAAGCCATTTTGCTGTTTCAAAAGTTATAAAACTATAAATTATGGGAGGCTTCTCTTTTCAACTAATAATATTATGTAAACACATAATAAATTTCTAATATATTTTCACTAAATAACTAGTTCCATTATTGTTTTTCTTACTTATCTAGTATTTATCAGCAACTTATTTTTCATATTTTGTTGCTTATCTTGATAAAATAAATATATTGGTGGCCATGTTCAATAATCACCTATACATGCTTACATTTACAAGAAAAGATCTACAGTGCCACCTTCTAAGGCTGTACCTGAGGTCAAAGCTGCCTCCACAGAAGAGAGCTCTGGTAAATTCGGCATTGTTGTGGCCATTGTCACATCAATTGCTGCCTGCATCATCATTTCTGCCTGCTGCTCCATTTGTTGTTCTGTCATGTTGATAGCCTCTTCACTCAATTCCATCTCTACCCCTGCCACTGGCAGATAAGCTGTATCATAATTCATATTAGAACTATTTTCACCAGAACAGCGCCCCATATTTTTTTGATATTCCTCATCTGCCTCATTCATTTTTCCTCGTTCCTTGAGCCGATTCATGCGACGTTTCCTGAGCAATTCCTCTATATGCTGCCGTTCTTTTTGCACTTTTTGGACTTTGGCCATCTTCTGCTTTTGTTCCAAAACCATTTTTTTCTGTTGTACTTGGTGTTTGATTTCTATCCTTTTTTTCTGCTCCTCCATCTTTTCCTGATGGGCATATCTCTTCTGAAGTTGTTCTTCTTTTTTTAGATTACGGTTCTTCATCTGAGCACACTGTACCATTCGTCTGGCATGTGTAATGGCATTTGTAAGCTGTTTCTCATCAAATTGCCCGCTCCCTTTCCATTTTGCCAATGAGCTCAATTTTCCCTTTGCCTGAACCATAACTCTGCCAGCGCTCTGTGAGTCACGTGCCAGCAAAAGGGCATTGCGTATCTCCCTTGGATTATAATTTAATTGTTTCTTAGGCATCTTCTTCTGATTGTTTTTCTTGGCATTATTGGTTTTTTTCTTATTACTGGAGACATTAACATTTTGAACTTTCCCGCCAGATAATCCCACACCAGCAGAAACACCTGAAAATTGATAAGATGTTGCTTTCATACTGTTTCCTCCTTGAAACGATTTTCAAAACAATTTTGAATTTGGATTCCCTTCCAAACTTTTGGGTTAAAAAGAAAAATATATTGATTACATCGTCATTTTTATGCAAAAAATAAACCATTAGAAAGAATACATTTCAAATATTCTTTCTAATGGTTATTTATTACTAAATTTATGCAATTCCGATTCTTATACTAACTCCAGAAGAACCTCTAACGCACCATCACCTTTACGCTGGCCGATCTTAACGATTCTGGTATAGCCACCATTACGGTCTGTATACTTTGGAGCAATTTCATCAAACAATTTGGTTGCAACGTCAATTTTCTTGGTGTTCTTCTTCTTTCCTGCGTTTTCAGCCGGAACAGATGTCACAGAATATAATACTTTGTTCATCTGACGCCTTGCATGTAAACGGGAAGGCAGATCTTTTTTAATCTTCTTCTCTACTTCATCATAAACAGTAACTTTTTTACCATCTACAACTTCCTTTACTCTCTTGCCATCCTGATCTTTACGAGGAACCTTAGCAGTAACAGTCACTTCCTCAAAATTATCCTTCTCTTTCACTGCCATAGCAATCAAGCCTTCTGCTACTTTGCGAATTTCTTTCGCTTTAGCTTCTGTAGTAACAATTTTGCCATTGTATAACAATGCTGTCACCTGATTTCTGATCAATGCTTTTCTCTGATCAGAGGTTCTACCTAATTTTCTATACTTTGCCATTTCAATAATCCTCCATTTGCGGAATATCCGCCAACGCCTTTTGGTCTTACTCAACGAATACTAATCTGTTTTATGCCACTCATTCAAGCAATATCCCGATACTATGGAATACACAGGGCTTCGCCTTTTGGTCTTATAAACCCTGCCATCTATGAGCTTAAATAGGATTACACTAGTAGTACCCAAACAAACATTAGTAGTTCGTTTGACAGTACCCATGCTCGGACTACTCCTCGCCTTATACTAGCGGAACCCAAACGAACGTTAGTAGTTCGTTGGGTATCACCCAGGAGAAGAATTTTATTCTTCTCCTGGGTTCAGTTGTAATCCTAGTTCTTTTAATTTTGCCAATACTTCCTCTAAGGACTTGCGTCCCAGGTTACGAACCTTCATCATATCTTCTGGCGTCCGATTGGTCAACTCTTCAACTGTATTGATACCTGCACGCTTTAAGCAATTATAAGAACGAACGGACAATTCCAGTTCATCAATATTCATCTCAAGAACTTTCTCTTTTGCATTGTCCTCTTTCTCAATCATAACTTCTGCTGTTCTTGCATTTTCAGATAAATCAATAAACAGATTCAAATGTTCACTTAAGACTTTCGCTGCCAGACTTACTGCTTCATCTGGCTCTAAAGTACCATTTGTGTACACATCCAGCGTAAGTTTATCATAATCTGTAATCTGTCCCACACGAGTATTCTCAATCGCAAGATTTACACGCTCAATCGGTGTATAAATCGAATCCACTGCAATCACACCAATTGGCACATCTTCACTCTTGTTCTTGTCAGCACTGACATAACCTCTGCCTTTGGTAATTGTCAATTCCATATACAATCTGGAATCGGTTCCTCCATTTAAATGGGCAATTACCAAGTCTGGATTTAACACTTGAATATCTGGATCCACCTGAATATCTGCTGCTGTAACTACGCCTTCGCCTTCAAATTCAATATAAGCAACTTTAGACTCGTTTGTTGGGCTGGTGTTTTTTAATGCCAGATTCTTGATGTTCATAATAATTTCAGTTACATCTTCTTTAACGCCTGGAATAGAACTGAATTCATGCAAAACACCTTCGATTTTTACCTGGCTGACTGCTGCTCCTGGCAAAGAAGAAAGCATAATCCTTCTCAATGAATTGCCAAGTGTAGTACCATAGCCTCTTTCCAGTGGTTCTACGACAAATCGGCCGTACTTTTTGTCTTCTGAAATCTGCACAATTTCAATTTTCGGTTTTTCAAAATCGAACACTACAAAGTCCCTCCTTTTCGGGTATCGTTGCTTTTCAATTATTATTTAGAATACAACTCGACGATAAGCATTTCATCAACAGGAACGTCAATAGCTTCTCTGTTTGGTAATTCTTTGACCACACCTTTCAGATTTTCCTGATCCATCTCTAACCATTCTGGCACTAATCTTCCAGCAGTTACCTCAAGAACATCCTTGTATCTCTGGGAACCTTTGCACTTTTCTTTGATTTCAATAGTATCTCCAGCTTTTACAAGATAAGAAGGAATACTCACCTGCTTTCCATTGACTAATACATGCTTATGGTCAACAATCTGTCTCGCTTCTTTTCTGGTTCTTGCCAAACCTAAACGGAATACTACATTATCTAATCTGCTTTCCAGGATAATCATCAAGTTCTCACCTGTCATGCCCTTCATCCTGTCCGCTTTCAGATAATAGTTGTGGAAAGGCTTTTCCAATACGCCATAAATAAATTTTGCTTTCTGTTTCTCTCTCAACTGAAGACCATACTCAGACACTTTTCTGTTTGCTCTCTTTAACTGTCTGTTGGACTTCTTATCTATTCCCAGATAAATGGGATCTAACCCAAGGGATCTGCATCTCTTAAGAACTGGAACTCTATTTACTGCCATCTTAAACTCTACCTCCTAATTAGACTCTTCTGCGTTTTGGTGGACGACATCCATTGTGAGGTACCGGAGTAACATCTTTGATACTGGTTACTTCCAGTCCACATGCCTGAAGTGCACGAATTGCTGCTTCACGTCCTGAACCTGGTCCTTTTACCATAACGTCTACTGTTTTCAGACCATGAATAAGAGCTGCCTTTGTAGCAGTTTCTGCTGCCATCTGTGCAGCATATGGAGTAGATTTCCTTGAACCTCTAAATCCCAGACCACCTGCACTTGCCCATGATAAAGCATTTCCTTCAGCATCTGTAATAGTTACGATTGTATTGTTAAAAGATGACTGAATGTGCGCCTGTCCGCGTTCAACGTTTTTCTTTACGCGCTTTTTTGTCACTTTTTTCGCAGTGTTTTTCGCCATTTCTAAACTAACCTACTTTCTTCTTATTTATATTATCTTGTTACATTTCTTAATTAAGGAGTTCTGCTCGCTAATCTCACAGAACGGCTTTCGCTTTACCTTTCTTTATAAGGTAGTTACGCTCGACTATCTCGCTGTCTGCGTCTGTCAAGGTAGTTCTGTTCGCTAACCTCTAGCTACGCCACAGGCTTGCTCTCGCTAATCTCACAGAACGGCTTTCGCTTTACCTTTCTTTATAAGGTAGTTACGCTCGACTATCTCGCTGTCTGCGTCTGTCAAGGTAGTTCTGTTCGCTAACCTCAAGCTGCGCCGAAAGGCTTGCTCTCGCTAATCTCACAGAACGGCTTTCGCACTAAATTCAAGCTGCACTTATCAGCTTGCTTTCATTAAGTGCTCAATGCCTACTTTTTCTTATTAGCGACAGTTCTCTTCGGACCCTTCCTGGTTCTTGCATTCGTCTTAGTCTTCTGTCCACGAACTGGCAGTCCTTTTCTATGACGGATTCCACGATAGCATCCGATTTCCTGTAATCTCTTAATATTTAAGGCGATCTCTCTTCTCAAATCACCTTCTACTGTCTGAGTCTGATCAATTACTTCACTGATTCTCTTTACTTCTTCGTCAGTCAAATCTCTGACACGAGTATCGGGATTTACTTTTGCATCTTTTAAAATACGGTTAGAGCTTACTCTGCCGATCCCGTAAATATAGGTTAATCCTATCTCAACACGTTTTTCTCTTGGTAAATCTACACCTGCAATACGAGCCATGTGTGTCGTACACCTCCATAAAATTTTTATTGGACAAAGAACTTTCTGTCCGAATGATAATATAGAATTCTCTTGGAAAATCTGCAACTGGATTCGCCTGACATCAGTTGACCATATACAGCTACGGTTGCTCGTCCTGAAATGTGTGTATATTGTCCCACTGGTCTTCTCTGTACTATTTTATCTCTGCTTCCTCGGTATCAAAAAACAGAGTTACAGCCATACACGCTGCTTATTATGAATAGCAAGAACAACTCTGCCGAGCGTCTCGCTACAGCCGCACATAAATAAATTTACAAACAGATCATAATAAAAATAAATTTATCCCTGTCTCTGTTTGTGCTTTGGATTCTCACAGATTACTCTGATTCTTCCTTTTCTCTTAATGATCTTGCATTTTTCGCAAATAGGTTTTACGGATGATCTTACCTTCACAGCATTTCCTCCTTTCTATCTGCCCAAAGGCATTTCCTTAGCTTAAATTCACGCAATTTTTCGCGCAAAAAGGCTATGCTCCAAAACATTCAGCCCACATTGTAGCACACCTGATTACTAATTTCAAGTATTTTTACAGTTTTTATTCAAAAAAACCATATTCCTCCAACATACTCTGAAGTTTCTTTTTTGCTCTCATAGAAATGTGCCTGACATTATCTGGGGTTTTGTCCAGGATTTCTGCAATCTCCATCACATCCATTTCATGATAATATTGCAAAATCAATACCTCCTGATAAGGCTTGCGCATTTTTTTTAATAATGTATGGAACAACTCCTTCTGTTCCATCTTAGCCATCCTTACATCCATCCCCTCGCTAAACACATCCCCCCGCTCTGAAACATCCCTCTCTGAACCAATTTCCCGTTTTCTTCTCTTATAGAGATTATAAGATTTGTTCTTAACAATTGTGAGGATATAATTCCAGTTTTTGTGCGGTGGATTATTCATCATCCTGCTCAAATGATTGGTCAGCGTTACAAATGTGTCATGCACAATATCTTCGGCGTCGGAACTATTTTGCAAAATTGCATATGAGACGTAATACATCTCATGACTGTAAAGATCATACAATTTCTTGAAAAATTCTTTTTCTTTCTCTGTCTCCAACAGCATCAAATATTGATACAATTTTAACACCTCCAAAAAAAGCAGGGTATAAAAAATTCCAATCAACTTTGAATTTTTTATACCCTATAAACTGCTGTATACAAGAATATTTCCTGCATTTTTATAATGCGTATCACGCACTTTGCAGCCATTCTTTCCTATTTATCTCTCCAGATAATCCTTCCTTTCGTCAGATCATAGGGAGACATTTCAATTGTCACTTTATCCCCTGGCAGAATACGGATAAAGTTCATTCTCAGCTTACCACTGATATGCGCCAAAATCTGATGTCCATTCTCCAGTTCTACCTGAAACATGGCATTTGGCAGTTTTTCTACAACAGTTCCTTCTACTTCAATTACATCTGCTTTCGACATTTTGTTTCCTCCTGATATTAGACGTCTCTCTGATAAAGCTTAATAGCTCTTTTTATTTCTTCATTCCGAAAATTTTCCTGTGTAAAGACTTCTGTAATCTCTTTCGGAAGCTTTTCTATTACTTGAATATGTTTTCTGTTTTTTCTTTTTGGCTTTTCCAGGGGTTTTAATTTACCATCCGCCAGATACACCATATCGGCTTCTTCTTTTATAATTACATAAATACTGTCTTTGTCGTGACCTGCTCTGGAAACTGCTAACTTGATAGCCATATTTGTTACCCCTTCCTGCATCACATTGCCGCTGAAAGGCTTAAAATCTCAGGCTCTCCAGATGTCACTAAAATTGTATTTTCGTAATGAGCAGATAAGGAATGATCCTGCGTCACAACGGTCCAATCATCCTCCTGCCATTCTACATCAAAACGCCCTGCATTAATCATGGGTTCAATTGCTAATGTCATGCCCGCTTTCAGGCGCACGCCCCTGCTCTTCTGAGCAAAATTGGGGATTTGAGGATCTTCGTGAAGATTGGTTCCGATACCATGCCCCACCAGGTCACGCACAACACCATAACCAAAACTCTCCGCATATGCACTGATTGCATTGGAAATCTGATGCAGATGGTTTCCTTCCTTGGCATATTTGATACCTTCAAAGAAACTCTGCCGTGTTCTCTCCATCAACAATTCTGCCTCTTTGGAGACCTCACCAATTCCATGTGTCCGCGCTGCATCGGAATGATATCCTTTATAAATCACACCAATGTCAAGACTTACAATATCACCTTCCTTAAGATGACGCTTCTTAGTTGGAATGCCATGAACCACCTCATCATTGACCGATACACAGACTGAAGCCGGATAACCATTGTAATTTTTAAAAGAAGGAATACATCCATAACTGCGGATAATTTCTTCTCCAAGGCGGTCAATATCCAATGTAGACATTCCCTCTCTCAGCTCTTTCTTAAGATTATCATGAACCTTTGCCAGGATTTTTCCTGCTGCCCTCATTAACTCAATCTCTCTGGCAGATTTAATTGATACTGACATATATTACGCTCCTAAAATTTCCACAATGGCATTAAATACCTGTTCCATTGGCTGTGTTCCATCTACAGTCTTTAAAATATCCTGTTTCTTGTAGTAATCAATCAACGGCTGTGTCTGAGCATGATATACTTCCAGACGCTTCTTAACAGTCTCTGGCTGGTCATCATCTCTAAGTACTACCTGATTGCCACAGCGGTCACATACACCCTCTACTTTTGTAGGAATTGAAACAATATGATAAGTTGCACCACAGTTTAAGCAGGCACGTCTGCCGGACATACGGTTGATGATATTATCATCAGGCACATCCACATCAATTGCATAATCCATCTTTTGGCCAATCTTACTAAGTGCTGCATCCAATGCCTCTGCCTGAGGAATTGTCCTTGGAAATCCATCCAATACAAATCCATTCTTGCAGTCTTCCTGGCTAATACGATCCATAACCAGATCACATGTCAGCTCATCTGGAACCAAAAGTCCCTGATCCATATACTCTTTTGCTTTCTTGCCCAGTTCTGTTCCCTCTTTCAAATTCGCGCGGAAAATATCGCCGGTAGAAATATGGGGAATGGAATACTTATCTGCAATTTGCTTAGCCTGTGTTCCTTTTCCTGCTCCGGGTGCCCCCAACATAATGATTTTCATAACTAATTCCTCCATTCTTATATTTTATTTTGCAGCAAATAGCTATAAGCATATTTGCATTGATACACTCCCATAAATGATTTAAGTGCGCCATAAGAGATGCCCTGCGGCACCTCCCAGGCACACATTGAATACTGTTCATTCCCCTATACTTGGAAAAATGGATTTAATCATTCAAAAATCCTTTATAATAACGTACCAGCATCTGAGATTCGATCTGCTTCAAGGTTTCAATGACAACACCTACAATAATGATAATAGAAGTTCCACCGAAAGATACATTTGCCTTGAATATTCCATTAAAGAAAATCGGGATTACTGCGACAATTGTCAGGCCCACAGCCCCAATAAACACAATATAATTTAAGATCTTTGTCAGATAATCACTGGTGGGCTTTCCAGGTCTGATACCTGGGATAAATCCACCCTGGCGTTTCATATTATTTGCAATTTCCAATGGATTGAAAGTAATAGATGTATAGAAATATGCAAATGCAATCACTAATACAATATATACTACCAAACCGATACTATAGATTGGCTGTTCAGGATTGCACCAGTAAGACTGGGACAAACCATGAAGAATTTTACTGCCAATTCCATTGCCGTTTCCTTTTCCCATAATAGCCGCAATCACTACTGGGAACTGCATAATAGACTGTGCAAAAATAATTGGGATCACACCAGCCGTATTTACTTTCAGAGGGATATGGGAAGACTGTCCGCCTACCTGTTTGCGCCCCTGAATTTTCTTACTATACTGTACCGGAATTCTGCGCTCCCCATCCTGAAGGATAATGACAAAGACTACTGTTACCAAAATAACTGCAAGAATTACAAGAGCTGCAATAATCGCATTTCCTACATTTGATGCATTCTGGATAAACTGTGTATAAAGTGTCATTAAGTCTTCTGGAATACGAGAAATAATATTGATTACCAATACGATAGAAATACCATTTCCCACACCTTTTTCTGTGATGCGCTCACCGATCCACATCAAAACTGCAGAACCTGCTGTCAAGCTTGTCACCATCATAATAACATGCAGGGCATCAAATTTATCCAGGTAATTACTACGTCCAAAACCAATTGCCATTGCTGTGGACTGAACTAAAGCGAGGACAATTGTCACATAACGTGTAATCTCTGCAATCTTCTTCCTTCCGTCTTCTCCATCTTTCTGCATTTCCTCCAATTTGGGAATAGCAATTGTGAGAAGCTGCATAATGATGGAGGATGTGATATATGGTGTGATATTCAGTGCAAACACTGACATCTCCTCAAAAGAACCACCTGTAATGGCGTTGAAGAAATTCAAGCCATCTGCACCCTGATTTGCAAACCAATCTGCGATTACATCACCCTTGACACCAGGAAGAGGCAATTGAGAGCCTATCCTGATGACAATTAACATCAAAAACGTATAAAAAATCCGATTTCTTATATCTTTAATTTTAAATGCTTTTCGGAGCGTTTCCAGCATTAGATCACCTCTGCTTTTCCGCCAAGAGCCTCAATCTTTTCCTTTGCACCTGCACTGAAGGCATTTACCTGTACTGTAAGCTTCTTAGTCAGTTCACCATTTCCAAGGATCTTTACACCGTCTCTGGGATTTTTAACAATTCCCTTTTCCAATAAAGCTTCTACTGTGACAACTGCATCATTGTCGAATACTTCCAAAGCATTTACATTGATTCCAACAATATCTTTGGAATTTCTGTTGGTAAACCCACGCTTCGGAATTCTTCTGTATAATGGCATCTGACCACCTTCAAAACCAGGTCTTGGAGCACCGGAACGAGCCTTTTGGCCTTTGTGACCTTTGCCTGCTGTCTTACCATTTCCTGAACCGTGCCCGCGTCCTCTTCTGAAATTATTATGTTTTGAACCTTCTGCCGGTCTTAAATTTGATAATTCCATTGTGGCACCTCCTTACTTTCTTCTTAGATTTCTTCTACTTTGACTAAATGTCTTACCTGCCGCACCATACCTCTGACTGCTGGATTATCCGGCATTTCTACAGAATGGTTTAATTTTCTTAAACCTAATGCTTCTACTGTCTTACGATTCTTGGGGACAGCGCCAATTGTAGATTTTACAAGTGTAATTTTTAATTTCTCTGCCATTTTCCATATCCTCCTTAACCGAGTATCTCTTCAACAGATTTACCGCGGAGTTTTGCTACCTCTTCTGGAGATTTCAATTGACTCAAAGCATCAATGGTAGCGAGCACTACATTCTGCTTATTGTTGGAACCTAAGGATTTTGTACGGATGTTCTTAATGCCTGCAAGCTCGCACACATTACGTGCAGGACCGCCTGCAATTACACCAGTACCTTCGGGTGCTCTCTTCAGCAACACAGATGCCCCTGTATGCTTGCCTGAAATATCATGTGTAATACTGTTGTTATCATCTAATTTCACAGTAATCAATTTCTTCATAGCATCTTCTTTTCCCTTGCGAATTGCCTCAGGAATTTCCGTTGCCTTGCCTAAACCTGCACCTACATGACCATTGCCATCACCGACAACAACCAAAGCTGTAAAACGCATATTACGTCCGCCCTTAACAACTTTTGTTACACGTTTAATTGATACCACTTTTTCTGTTAATTCCAATTGACTAGCATCAATGATTGTACGTTTCATGTATTTGTCTCCTCCTATTAAAAGTCTAATCCAGCTTCTCTGGCTGCATCAGCTAAAGCCTTGATCTTTCCCTGATAAATAAAACCGCCTCGGTCGAAGACAACCGTGGTAATCCCTTTCTCTAACGCTTTCTTGGCAATCACGGTTCCCAGATGTGCCGCTGCTTCTACATTATTGGTTTTTTCCAGCTCAGCTTTGACATCCTTCTGAAGTGTAGACGCGGAAACAAGTGTATTTCCAACTGTATCATCAATAATCTGCGCATACATGTGATTATTGCTTCTAAACACAGCCAAACGTGGTCTTTCTGCTGTACCGGAGAAACGATTACGCATTCTTCTGTGTTTCTTCATACGAACTTCTGATCTTGATTTTTTACTAACCATTTTTTGTTCCTCCTATATTATTTTTTACCAGTCTTACCAACTTTACGTCTGATAACCTCATCCGCATATTTGATACCTTTACCCTTATATGGCTCAGGTCTTCTCTTGTCTCTGATCTCTGCTGCGTACTGACCAACTTTTTCTTTGTCAATACCAGAAACAATAATCTTATTTCCATCCACTTTGGATTCCAAGCCTTCTGGGTCAGTCATAACAACTGGATGAGAATATCCCAGATTCAGAGTCAAATCTTTACCAGATTTTGACGCTCTGTAACCAACACCATTGACTTCCAATTCTTTGGTATAACCATTTGTTACACCAACAACCATATTATTGATCAGTGTTCTAGTCAGACCATGCAAGGACTTCATTCTCTTTAAATCATTTGGTCTTGTTACAATGATCTCGGAACCATCTAATTTAATTTCCATTTCTGCTGGAAGGGTTCTCTCCAGAGTTCCCTTCGGACCTTTTACAGTCACATGATTATTTTCTGCAATATCAACAGTAACTTCTGCTGGTACCGCGATTGGCATTCTTCCGATTCGTGACATGCCCGTACCTCCTACCATACATAGGCGAGAACTTCTCCGCCTACTGCTAATTTTCTTGCTTCTTTATCAGTTATCACACCCTGGTTGGTGGAAAGAATTGCAATTCCCAGTCCGCCCAACACCTTTGGAATCTCACCCTTGCCAGCATATACACGAAGACCTGGCTTGGAAATTCTCTTAAGACCTGTAATAATTTTTTCATTCTTATCTTTGCCATATTTCAAAGAAATGCGAATTGTATTGAAGCTGCCATCCTCTACGATGTCATATTTTACAATGTATCCTTCATTTACAAGAATGTCGGCAATTGCAACTTTCATCTTGGAAGCTGGAACATCTACTGTATCATGTTTTGCAGTATTTGCATTACGAATTCTTGTAAGCATATCTGCAATTGGATCACTCATTGTCATGATATATTTTCCTCCTGTTTTTTCTTCATAAGGATGTTCTGTTCGCTAGGTTATAAAACCTAAGGATGTTCTGTTCGCTAAGTTCGGTCTTCGCCTTCGGCTTGCCCTCACTAATCTCACAGAACGACCTCGCACTAAGCTCAAGCTATGCTTAACAGCCTGCTTTTGCTAAGTTGCTTTCGGTCAATCTCACAGAACGGCCTCGCACTAAGCTCAGTCCGCGCTAATCGCTTGACTTCACTAAGTTGCTTTCGGCCTACCAACTTGCCTTCTTAACACCTGGAATCTGTCCTTTATATGCCAACTCACGGAAACAGATTCTGCAAATTCCGTATTTCCTTAAATAAGCATGTGGACGCCCACAGATTCTGCAACGGCTGTATTCTCTGGTAGAGAATTTCTGCTTACGCTGCTGTTTTACTTTCATAGATGTTTTTGCCATTGAAATTCCCTCCTTATTGTTTTGCAAATGGCATATTAAACTGTGCCAACAATTCACGAGCCTCTTCGTCTGTCTTTGCTGTTGTCACAAAAATGACATCCATACCACGAACTTTGTCAATTTTATCATACTCAATTTCTGGGAAGATTAACTGCTCTTTAATACCAAGTGCATAATTTCCTCTGCCGTCAAATGCGTTTGGATTTACGCCTCTAAAGTCACGCACACGAGGCAATGCCAGGTTGATCAGACGATCAACAAATTCATACATCTTGTCACCTCTTAATGTCACTTTACATCCAATCGGCATTCCTTCTCTGATCTTAAAGTTTGCAACAGAATTTTTAGCCCTTGTAATCACAGCTTTCTGTCCAGTAATTGTCTCTAAATCACTAACTGCTGCATCCAGGATCTTTGCATTTTCCTTGGCTTCACCGACACCCATGTTGATTACTACTTTGTCGATCTTCGGTACCTGCATCACATTTTTATATCCGAATTTTTTCATCAGAGCGTCAACAATTTCGTTCTGATAAGTTTCTTTCAATCTACTACTCAACTGAATGGACCTCCTCTCCTGAATTAATCAATCACGTCGCCAGTGGATTTGGCAAAACGTACTTTTTTGTCTCCGTCCATTTTAAAGCCTATCCTGGTAGCCTTTCCTTTATGAACATACATTACATTAGAAATATCAATCGGTCCTTCCTGATGGACAATACCGCCCTGCTGGTTTGCCATGCTTGGTTTTGTATGCTTTGTAAGCATGTTGACACCCTCCACCAGTACAGTATTCTTTTTTGTATTAACAGCAATTACCTTGCCCTCTTTGTCCTTGTCTTTACCGGCAATCACTTTCACCAAATCGCCTTTTTTAATCTTCATTGTTGCCATCTTTGCACCTCCTATAATACTTCCGGAGCTAAGGAAACAATCTTCATAAACTGTTTTTCACGAAGCTCTCTAGCAACTGGCCCAAAGATACGGGTTCCTCTTGGTGTCTTATCATCTTTGATGATAACAGCCGCATTCTCGTCAAATTTAATATAAGAACCGTCTTTGCGACGGGCGCCTTTTTTGGTACGAACTACTACAGCCTTCACCACATCACCTTTTTTTACAACGCCGCCTGGTGTTGCATCTTTCACCGTAGCAGTAATGATATCTCCGATATTCGCATATCTTCTAGTAGAACCGCCCATAACACGGATGCAGAGTAATTCTTTTGCCCCAGTATTATCAGCTACTTTCAGTCTGCTTTCCTGTTGAATCATGCTGGTAGCCTCCTTTTATTTCGCTCTCTCAATGATTTCCACAAGTCTCCATCTCTTATCCTTGGACAAAGGCCTTGTTTCCATTACTTTGACTGTATCTCCAACTTTACATTCGTTGTTTTCGTCATGAGCCTTTAATTTATAGGTTTTCTTAACGATTTTATTGTAAAGGGGATGTCTAACATTATCTCTTACTGCAACAACAATGGTCTTATCCATTCTATCACTTACAACAATACCCGTACGTGTCTTTCTAAGATTTCTTTCCTCCACGATATAGGATCTCCTTTCCTTAATCTCTAAGCGCCCGATATTTACGCTTCCCTAGCCTTCTCAGTGATAATCGTCTGAATTCTAGCGATATTCTTACGAACCTCTTTAATTCTTGCAGTATTATCCAACTGATTGGTTGCATTCTGGAATCTTAAATTGAACAGTTCCTTCTTCGCAGCTACTAACTGTTCCTGTAATGCTGCTACAGATTCTTCTCTTAAATCTTTTACATAATTACTAGTTTTCATTTGATTCACCGCCTTCTAAGTCTGCACGTGAAACCACCTTACATTTACAAGGTAATTTATGTGTGGCAAGACGTAATGCTTCACGAGCTGTTTCTTCCGGTACGCCAGAGATTTCAAACATCACACGTCCTGGTTTTACTACAGCCACCCAATATTCCAATGTTCCTTTTCCAGAACCCATACGAGTTTCTGCTGGTTTTGCAGTCACTGGTTTATCTGGGAAAATTTTAATCCAAACCTTACCGCCACGCTTAATGTAACGTGTCATCGCGATACGTGCTGCCTCGATCTGATTGGATTTAATCCAGCATGGCTCCATCGCTACGATACCGTATTCACCATTTGAAATTTTATTACCTCTTAACGCCTTTCCTGCCATGCTGCCACGGAACTGCTTACGGCGTTTTACTCTTTTTGGCATTAACATTATTTATCGCTCCCTTCCTTTGATTCTTTTGTTGGAAGTACTTCGCCTTTGTAGATCCATACCTTTACGCCTACTTTTCCATAGGTGGTATCAGCCTCGGCGAATCCATAGTCAATGTCTGCTCTTAATGTCTGAAGCGGGATCGTCCCTTCGCTGTAGAACTCAGTACGAGCCATATCTGCACCGCCCAAACGACCGGAAACAGAACTCTTAATTCCCAATGCTCCTGCCTTCATGCTTCTGCCCATGCAGGACTTCATTGCCCGACGGAAGGAAACACGGTTCTCTAACTGTAAAGCAATATTTTCAGCTACCAGCTGAGCATCTTTGTCTGGTCTCTTTACCTCTTTGATGTCCACTACCAGCTTTTTATCTGTAAACTTCTGAAGCTCTGTTTTTACCTTTTCAATCTCAGCGCCGCCTTTTCCAATTACTACGCCCGGCTTTGCTGTATAAAGAATTACTTTTACGCGGTCAGAAGCTCTCTCAATCTCAATCTTAGAAACACCTGAAGCATATAATTTCTTCTTCAGAAATGATCTGATGTTATAGTCCTCTACCAAAAAATCTGCAAAATCTGATTCCGCATACCATTTGGAATCCCAATCCTTGATAATTCCAACTCTTAAACCATGAGGATTCACTTTCTGTCCCATGTTTGCCCTCCTATCTTTCATCCAGCACAATTGTAATATGGCTCATTCTCTTCTCGATTCTGTAAGCCCTTCCCTGTGCCCTTGGTTTAACTCTTTTCATTGTTGGTCCTTTGTTTGCGTAACACTCTGCAATATAAAGGTTCTCTGCATCCAATCCATTGTTATTCTCTGCATTGGCAACCGCAGATTTCAGTAGTTTCTCTATCACGCTTGACGCATATCTGGGATTATAAGCCAGGATAGCAAGTGCAGTCCGCACATCTTTTCCGCGAATTGCATCCAGTACGAAGCAAGCTTTCTGAACCGACACTCTGGCATAAGATAACTTTGCAGAGGGTCTGGTATCTTTCTGTGCATTTCTTTCTCTCTTAATTTGACTTCTATGTCCTTTCGCCATGAATGAAACCTCCTTTCAGATTCTTTCGATTAACGGACTCTCGATTTCTTTTCGTCTTTTCCATGTCCGCGGTAAGTTCTTGTTGCAACAAACTCACCAAGCTTATGTCCAACCATATCTTCTGTCACATATACTGGCACATGCTTTCTGCCATCATGTACCGCAAAGGTATGACCTACAAACTGCGGGAAAATCGTAGAACGACGAGACCAAGTCTTGATCACGCTTTTTTCTCCTGCTGCGTTCATAGCATCTACTTTTTTCAATAAACTTGCATCAGCAAATGGTCCTTTTTTCAGTGAACGAGCCATAATTTAACCTCCTTGATTTGGCCCCGTTATCGGGCAAATTTTGTGCCCGCGGGTACCTCCTGTTATTTCAACGCTCTACCGTCTCTTCTTCTGACGATCAGCTTATTCGATGCTTTATTCTTCTTTCTGGTCTTAAGGCCAAGCGCAGGTTTGCCCCACGGTGTACATGGTCCCGGACGTCCGATACCAGTCTTGCCCTCTCCACCTCCATGTGGATGGTCGTTGGGGTTCATAACAGAACCTCTGACTGTTGGGCGAATACCCATATGACGTTTACGCCCTGCCTTACCGATCTTTACAAGGTTGTGGTCTGTATTGCCCACTACGCCAATGGTTGCTCTACAGATAATTGGCACCATACGCATCTCGCCAGAAGGAAGTCTCAAGGTGGCATATTTGCCCTCTTTCGCCATCAACTGTGCACTGTTTCCTGCTGAACGAACAAGCTGTCCTCCCTTGCCAGGATATAACTCAATGTTGTGTACCTGTGTACCAACAGGGATATTCTCAAGCGGCAGACAGTTACCAATCCGAATCTCAGCTTCCGGCCCATTCATAATCTTCATGCCGTCTTTCAAACCTTCGGGAGCAATAATATATGCTTTTTCGCCGTCTACATAGCAAATCAGCGCAATATTTGCTGTTCTATTTGGATCATATTCAATTCCAACAACAGTTGCTGGTATGCCATCTTTCTTATTACGCTTAAAATCAATAATTCTATATTTTCTTCTGGAACCGCCGCCACGGTGCCTTACTGTAATTTTACCCTGATTATTACGACCGGATCTCTTCTGAAGGGAAACTAACAGAGATTTTTCTGGTGTTTTCTTTGTAATCTCAGAAAAATCAGAACCAGTCATATTTCTTCTTGAAGGTGTATATGGGTTATATGTCTTAATTCCCATTGTGGTTCTCCTTTCTATAATCCCGCAAAAATTTCAATTTCATTGCTGTCCTCTGTCAGCTGGACAATTGCTTTTTTGCTCTTTGCCGTCTTCCCTACTACCATGCCTCTTCTCTTTCTTTTGCCGCCGATATTCATGGTATTCACACTCTTCACTTTGGTTCCCTCGAACATCTTCTCCACAGCTTCTTTGATCATGGTCTTGTTTGCTTCTGGATGTACCAGAAATGTGTATTTCTTCTCCGCCATTGCGTTCATACTTTTTTCTGTAACGACTGGTTTGAGGATTACGTCATAATATTGTACATTTGCCATTATGCATACACCTCCTCGATGGTTGCCACTGCATCCTTAGTTACTACTACGGTATCATATTTCATAATATCATATACATTGATTGTATTCGTCAATGCTGTCTTAACTGCTGGAATATTTCTTGCAGACATCATTACACTTTCGTCATTGTCATTGAGAATTACAAGTGCTTTATTTACCTTCAAGTTATTTAACACTTCCTGAAATCTCTTGGTCTTGATGCCATCTAACTTCAGATCATCAACTACAATAAATTTACTTTCATTCACTCTGGAAGTCAGTGCAGATTTGAGTGCTGCCCTCTTCTCTTTCTTATTTAACTTAAAAGAATAATCTCTTGGCTTTGGAGCAAATACTACTCCGCCGCCTTTCCATTGCGGCGCCCTGATAGAACCCTGTCTTGCATGTCCGGTTCCTTTCTGTCTCCAAGGTTTTTTACCACCACCACGAACTTCAGAACGTGTCTTCGCCTTCTGCGTTCCCTGGCGATTGTTTGCAAGCTGCTGTACGACTGCCATATGCACCAGATGTTCATTGATCTCAACACCAAACACTGCATCGTTCAGCTCAAGGCTTCCAACTTCATTGCCTTCCATATTATAAATAGCTACGTTAGCCATTTTAAGTTCCTCCTTTCAATTTCCTGCCATCTCTTTGGCATCAACGGATAGCCGCCGGTTTATTGCCAGCCAGACTATTTTGCTGCTTTTACAGTTTCTTTCACTGTCACCAAAGACTTCTTTGGTCCTGGCACAGAACCCTTCACCAAAAGCAGGTTGTTCTCAGCGTCCACCTTAACGATCTCTAGATTCTGTACTGTCACCTTGACAGAACCCATGTGACCAGGCATCCCTTTGCCCTTAAATACCCTGCTTGGGCTGGAACATGCACCATTGGAACCCTGATGGCGATGGAACTTAGAGCCGTGTGCCATAGGCCCTCTGTGCTGCCCATGTCTCTTAATAGCTCCCTGGAATCCCTTTCCTTTGGAAATTGCAGTGGCATCAATCTTATCACCCTCTGCAAAAATATCTGCTTTGATCTCTGCTGCCAATTGATATTCATCAGCATTATCAAATTTAAATTCTTTTACAAATCTCTTGCCCGGCACACCTGCCTTGTCAAAATGTCCTTTTTCAGCTTTTGTCAGTCCATGTCTATGTCTGATTTCCTTCTTGCCGTTGGCATCTTTGTTTACAGTCTTTTCTTTCTTGTCAACAAAGCCAACCTGAACTGCACTATATCCGTCGTTCTCTACCGTTTTGATTTGAGTTACGACACATGGTCCAGCCTGCAGTACTGTAACTGGTACCAACACACCATCTGTGTTGAAGATTTGAGTCATTCCGACTTTGGTAGCTAAAATCGCTTTCTTCATTTCTTTCCCTCCTGTTTTCTCTACAGCGGAACGCTTCATACTCATTCCCAAGCAGCGGAAACGTTCATCCTAGAACAGTCTATTATGAACACTTGGCGAGGTATTTTCGAGCCTAGTGTGAATATACACCCAGTCCACTTAGCGAGGTTCTTTCGAGCTTAGTGGCTGTGGTATTACATCTTTATATAACACTTGGCGAGGTATTTTCGAGCCTAGTGTGAATATACCACTTGGCGAGGTATTCTCGAGCTTAGTGTGCATGTACACCCATGTAGTGTTACATTTACTATATTAATAAACCCTTCAGGATTGTTGCTTTACTTATTTTTCATTTTAATATCAATATATACACCTGCTGGCATTTCCAATCTGGACAATGCATCCACCGTTTTCTGGGTTGGTGTAATGATATCAATCAGTCTCTTATGAGTTCTCTGCTCAAACTGTTCTCTGGAATCCTTATATTTGTGAACCGCTCTTAAAATAGTAACTACTTCTTTCTTGGTGGGAAGCGGTACTGGTCCACTCACCTGTGCTCCATTCTTCTTTACAGTTTCGATAATTTTCTTAGCAGATGCATCCACTAACTGATGGTCATATGCCTTCAGTGTGATTCTCATTACTTGACTTGCCATAAAAAAAGTCTCCTCCTTTTCGCACTTTACCTCAGTACGACAAGTGGTGACTGTACACTTTTCCGTGTGTGTCATATATCTTACACACCGTCTCTGCTATAATGCAGAACTCTTATTTGTGATACAGTGACTTGCCGCCAGTTTCCTAACTTGACATTCGCTCCACGGAAAACCTGCCTTTTATCTAGCAGCAACCTCTCGCTTCAACGCTATCATGTCACAGCACGTATTAGTATATAGCATATTTTCATAAAATGCAAGTACTTTTTTTGTGAAAGTGTACTATGCATTATTTTTTAGTTCTACGGAAAACGGCTTTATTATAAAATAAAATAATTGTAGCTATATTAACCAATTTTTTTAATAAAAACAAATTATTGTTATGAAAAATATACACATAGTTTAAACATATCACAAAAATATTTATGAACAATTACTTCTGTATGGCTTGACATTATAGATTACAATATGTTATCTTATTATTAGCGTACATCTTGTAATCATAAGAAGAAGGGAGGGACTATCATACAGCAGGTATCTGATTATGAACTAGAACTTTTAAAAATTATTTGGGCTGGCAAGAACCATCAGGCTATGTATGCTGAAATCGTAGATGCATTGGAGAAAAAAGGACTGATCTGGACAAAAAATACAATCATTACTCTGCTCTCAAGACTAGTCAATAAGGGATTTTTGAAAATTAAAAAAATTGGACGCAGAAATCAATACATAGCTAATATATCAGAGACGCAGTACAAGACATCACAAACACAAACCCTCATTGAAAAGATTTATGATGGGGATGCCAAGGAGCTTGTGTGTACACTGATTCAGGGAGCATTACTTTCTCCTGAGGAATATGACGAATTAAAAATATACTGGGAGGAAAAAAAGAATAAAAATGAATGAAGTTTTAAAGGTTATTTTATCAATGTCACTCTCTGGCGGAATTGTGATTATAATATTGTCTCTTGTGTTACTCCTGTTTGGAAAAAAGCTGAGCCGGCAATGGCAATATTATATTTGGCTTATTGCCATTGTTCGACTGATGATTCCTTTTGCGCCACAGCAAAATCTAATGAATATATTATTCCAATTTGCGGATATAACCTTCAGCAACATAGAGAATATTTCAACAGAAAAACTACAAAACGAACAAAACCAAACAAATATCGAACAATTGAATAACGAAGAAGGCAAAAAGCTCAATATGAAATCGCAGGGGACAGATGATGAAACAATAGATAAAACTGTCGAAGATTCTGTGAACAAAACCTCTAATATGCAAATCATAGTAAAAATACAGCACGTTTTACTAAATATTGTCCAAAAATATTTAGTTTTTGTCTGGTTACTGCCAGCAATTTTTTTGCTTATCAGAAAAATAATTATCTATCAAAACTTCATAAAATATATCCGTGCTGACAGTGAAGATGTACAAGACTTTCTTCTTCTTGAACATTTTGGCACGCTGTTGGAAAAAAAACATATTAGGCATGCCATATCGCTTTCTATAAACGAAATTGTAACCTCTCCTATAATAGTAGGTTTTTTCAATCCCTGTATTATCCTTCCCGCAACAGTAATTACTGATTCAGAATTTGAACATGCTATTTTACACGAGCTGGTACACTATAAAAGGAGAGACATCCTTTATAAATGGCTGACACAATTTACCATCTGTGTACATTGGTTTAATCCTCTCTCTTATGTTCTTCAACAAAAGATAAACACGGCTTGTGAACTTTCCTGTGATGAGGTAGTAATACAAAATTTCAACGAACAAGAACGGTACGCCTATGGGGATACTTTACTGCACATGGCAGGAAAAAACGTAAAATATAAAAATCCCATATCTTCTATAAAATTTAGCGATAATAAAAAATATTTAAAAGAAAGGCTGGATGCAATTATGAGTTTCCAAAAAACAACAAAAATTACTCTCATAACTACTTTTGTTTTATCAGTTATGATTTTTATCAGTTCTGCCTATCTTGGAGTGTATGCCGCCGAAAAACAAACTGTTATTCCGGCAGTTATATCCAACTCAAAAACCTCTGGCGCTAACTCTGCGCAGGCGTCACATTCTGTCATATATAAAAACGGAGAATATTTTATCCTTTTTGATCATGCCAACGAAAATGATATTCCTCTTTCAACTGGACCAGACTATGGAGTAACCTTTTGCGCTGTATGGCCAGACGGCTATGCAAGCTTTGACAGCTATCGTATTGATAAAAATCTAACCAAAAAAATAAAAAAAGAATGTAAGGATATGCAAAAAAACGGATTGCTTACAAAAAAGGAAGCAAATGCAATTGTCGCTGTGGCATCTAAAGTGCAGAAAGGAGATACCAAAGATTTTCAAACAGATAAACAAGAAAAAGAATATAAGAAATGGAAAATCACCACGAAAAACGGTATTTATTA
Organism: Lachnospiraceae bacterium; assembly: GCA_910575005.1. Lineage (GTDB taxonomy): Bacteria > Bacillota > Clostridia > Lachnospirales > Lachnospiraceae > Petralouisia. The sequence continues at coordinate 76,145 of CAJTCL010000021.1, forward strand.
CTATAAGAACAAACGTATTCGCTTACTTATAGATACAAGAAAAAACCATTCTTTTAACCAACTTTATTATGACAAAAAGGGAAAAGTTGATATAAAAATTGTCCGAAACAAAAATAATTCCATTATCAAAGTTAAATATCTGTCAAAGAAAAACGCCAAAAAAATTCTGAACGATTTAAAATGATCCATTCTGTTGTGAAAAACCATGATTAAGAAAGCCCTATTGTTTTTGCAATAGAGCTTTCTAATCTTTAAATAAAACCACGACAAACGCATGAATGAATAAATTATGAACATTTCATCCATTTTTTGGTATAATCAAAGAAAAAAGGATGGATTTGTTCATGAAAGCACTTTTAGATTATGTAAGTACAGTTACA
>CAJTCL010000022.1 GCA_910575005.1 Lachnospiraceae bacterium
CTTACATAATCTAAAAGTGCTTTCATGAACAAATCCATCCTTTTTTCTTTGATTATACCAAAAAATGGATGAAATGTTCATAATTTATTCATTCATGCGTTTGTCGTGGATTTGAGTTTCCCCGTTTTTTATAATAGCCGATCTTATAGCGCCAAAAGATCTTGCTGCCTTTGGCAGCATAGACAGAATGCACAAAAACCACTGTGGAAAGCTGGCTTCCCAAAATGATTTTTGTGCATTCTGTCTTTGTCTCAGTCCTTAAATCATTATCTTTTTCGCTCTTTCATACCAATCCTGCGCTCCACAGAAAACACAATCGCCATCTCCCCGCCCAACAAAAGAAATACTGCTGTCCCTCCATAAGAAATAAATGGCAATGGAATGCCTGTGTTGGGAAGAATTGCCAGATTGACACATACATTAAACAAAGTCTGAAGCGTCAAATGTGCTGCCACACCTAGACTTAGCATACCTCCAAATAAATCTGGTGAGGACATCATAACTCTGGAAATCTGATAAAGAAGATAACCGAAAAGATACAAAAATACTAGCGCTCCAATCATTCCTAACTCTTCACACATTACAGAAAAAATCATATCATTCTCTGCCTCTGGAATTGCTCCCAACTTCTGTATGGAAGCCCCCAGCCCTTTTCCAAATACCCCTCCTCTGCCAATCGCATATAGTCCCTGCAGTGTCTGATGCCCCTGTGCCGCAGCATAACGGTCAGGATCTAACCATGCCGCAATTCTTCCGACACGGAATGGCATTTCATTTAATTCTTCAGGCGTAGGCATATTGATCCAGATACTCCACACATACAAGGCTACCAAAACCAACGCCCCGACAAACACAGCAATATGTAATTTCTCTGTTCTTGTACTGATAAAGGACATCACAAAACAAATCCCCAGCACTACTGCAGAACTGCTCAAATCGTTACTAAGCTCAAACAGCAGTGCCGCTGGAATTGCTCCTGCAACCCAAAGATAAAATGTTACCTTTGCCGTCCCCAAATAACGTTTATAATAATCAACTAGAAATGCCATAAAGACAATCACACAGATTTTTACCCATTCACTGACCTGAAACTGTCCCAGCACTCCAAGTTTCACCCAACGTGTAGCTCCATTCGCAGAAACTCCCAGAGGTGTCTTTAACAAAAAAATGGAGGCCACACCGGAAAGATACAAAATCACAGCAAAAGGCTTCAGCAATCTATAATTTACATGCTGAAGCAGCAAAATACCGGCAAACCCAGCCACCATAAAACCCACTTGACGCTTCACCAGGTAAAAGGAGTCATAGTCATAATCTTTACTCATCCCACATTCATATGCAGTTGCTGAAAAAACCATCATTGCTCCATACGCACACAAAAAAATAAGCGTTGCCAGAAGCATATAATTATTTCTGACAATAATCGTTCTTTCTCTTTTGTTCAAATCGATCCTATCCTTTCTCTGGAGTAAATTTTTCTATATCTTGTGGTATGCCGACCAGCTACCATAATCCCTCTAAAGTCCCCTGCATTCCTTTCACCGAAGACCACAGTTTCTTAAGCTGTGCAATCTCCTCTTGCTCCATCATGGATTCTGGAAAAACAATTTTCTCTGGCTCTTTTCCAAAAAGAGAGGCCCGAAATCCTTCAATATATTGGTTTCCCTCTACATCTTTTCCCAATACTGCCAGCATGGGCATTTTTTTCTTCTTGCCAATCTCAAATATGGTCTGATAACTATTAAAAGTTGTCTCAAATTGCTGGATTCCATCTTTTTCCTCTTTTCGTTCCATCCCTCTTAGCATCATCCATATCTGCCAGAGGCTCTGCCCTGACAATTCAGAGGATATATTATTCCGAAAGATTTCTTTTATATCAACCTGAAAAATTTCCTCCATTTGTTCCAGGGAAATATAATCTCCATATTCCCACTTTGGCACTAAATTTTCAATGATTGGATATTTTTCTAAAATATTTTCTTGTAAACTTTGATAAATCATTTTTACATTGACCATAATCTGATCATCTTTGAAATACACATCGGTGATTGGCTCTTTCAAACCATCGCCATAAAGTTTTGCATAGCCGTATCCTTCTGAAATACTTCCTGAAACACTCCACGTCAGACAATCGTCTTCCTCTATCCCTAGTATCCAGGGCATTAGGGATAGAAACTGCCGCTGCTGCTCTGACAATATCTCCTTGTTTAGTGTCACTGCAACTTTGTAATCATAACTTTTTGCATGTAAGGCACTGTGCAGTGTCTCTGCAACCCGCAGTAATGGCAACATCCAAATACTTAAAAACACCATCACCGCAATCACTAACCCAATGATACTAATCGCCACATATTTCTTTTTCATCTGTTATCTAATCTCTTTCCTTTCCATACCTTATGACACACCGAATGGCATATTGGGGCTCTTTGGATATCCTTATACTTACCAAATGCCATATTGGAAACTCTTTGGGTATTCCTAATATTTGCCGAATACCATATTGAAGCCCTTTGGGTATAATATAAAAACCCGCATGTGATTTTTACATGCAGGTTTTCTTTTGTACACCGCTCACAGACACATCCCTTGCCTGCTGCAACAGTAAAGCAAAAAGGCAGTCAGATTATTTCTCAGGCGGAACAATCTTTTCCTGCCCACCCATATAAGGCCGCAACGCTTCCGGGATTTTTACACTGCCATCCTCACATAAATTATTCTCCAAAAATGCAATTAGCATACGTGGAGGAGCCACAACAGTGTTATTCAACGTATGTGCAAAATATTTACCGCCCTTTGCATTGACACGAATTTTCAAACGGCGCGCCTGCGCATCTCCCAAATTAGAACAGCTTCCCACCTCAAAATATTTCTGCTGCCTTGGAGACCATGCCTCCACATCAATAGATTTCACCTTTAAGTCTGCCAGATCGCCAGAACAACATTCCAATGTACGCACTGGAACATCCAAAGAACGGAATAAATCTACTGTATTCTGCCACAACTTTTCAAACCAGCCCATAGATTCCTCAGGCTTGCAGACAACAATCATCTCCTGCTTTTCAAACTGATGAATACGATACACACCACGCTCCTCAATGCCATGAGCACCCTTTTCCTTGCGGAAACAGGGAGAATAGCTGGTCAAGGTCTGCGGAAGCTGATCCTCACTTAAAATGGTGTCAATAAATTTTCCAATCATGGAATGCTCACTGGTTCCAATCAAATACAGATCTTCGCCCTCAATCTTATACATCATAGCGTCCATTTCCGCAAAGCTCATCACCCCAGTGACAACATTGCTGCGAATCATAAAGGGCGGTACACAATAAGTAAAACCACGGTTTATCATAAAATCTCTGGCATAAGAGATTACGGCTGAATGCAATCTGGCAATATCTCCCATCAAATAATAGAATCCATTGCCTGCCACTTTACGGGCGCTGTCCAGATCTAATCCCTGAAAACGCTCCATAATCTCTGCATGGTAGGGAATCTCAAAATCTGGCGTTACTGGTTCACCATACCTTTGAACCTCTACATTTTCACTGTCATCTTTTCCAATGGGCACAGAAGGATCAATAATATTTGGAATTACCATCATAATCTTTTTAATCTTCTCTTGTAATTCCCCTTCCAGTTCTTCTAATTCCGCAAGCCTCTCGGCGCCTGCATTTACCTGCGACTTTGTGGCCTCAGCATCTTCTTTCCTGCCTTGTACCATCAGAGCGCCAATCTGCTTGGACAGCCTCTTCCTGTCAGCACGCAGTGTATCTGCCTCCTGCTGTGTTTTCCTGGCCTGGATATCCAGATCAATTACCTCATCCACCAAAGGAAGCTTGCTATCCTGAAATTTGTCCTTAATATTTTGTTTTACCACTTCTAGATTTTCTCTTAAAAATTTTAAATCAATCATGATTTCACCAAGCCTCAAGCGAAAATGCTTGCATTTTCATTTGAGACGCAAACACCAAGGATGAAAGATGCGTGTTTGCAATTTCGTCCCTTCTTCTTTTTTTCTTTCACCCTTATCCTCCTGACATTTTGCCTAAGTATGTCCATTATATCCCAAATTTTATCCAATTACAACTGCTTATCTTCTGAGTTTCCTCATTTTTTCATTGGTTTATTGGATCATGACAAATTGGAAAAACGCAAACTTATCTCAAATCATACAGCCCTATATCCCCAGATCTCTTCTCTGAAACCACCAGATTCCACTGCCAAATAGCACCATTGCCAAGAAAAGCAACACTAGATTTTGAATCATACAGCCTTTCCCTGCCGCAATCTCCCCAGCCGGAAGCAGTGTATAGATTGTAAAATATTTTAAGTTCTCAAGTTTTTCTCCCATATTAGAAATCATCTGCATCAAAAAGAATAACAATGGCAGTCCTGCGCCAACGGTATAATAGTGCCTCGCCTCACTGCACACACAGGCACAGAGAAAAGAGAGTCCAGCCACAGCAATCTGCAAAAATAAGGTACTTATATTTAAAATCAGATACCGCTCCACATTAAGCTCCCCTGGAAAAAGCCACATTCCACTGAAAATTCCAGCAACTGTCACCGCTCCCATTAGAAGTACCATCCACAATACCGTCGACAATGCCTGTGTACAAATGATCTTTCTTCTGGAATTACCTGTCGCCAACAGATTGGCCATCGAACCACTGTCAATATAGCCCATGACAAGCTTCTGCACCATGACGATAATAAAAATTAATGGAAACAACATCATGATAAAGCCATAGAGATAAATCTGCATCCACTCAATTAAACTGGAAGCAATTCCAGTCATCCCCATTGCCGCCATTACTTCTGGCATCTTCTGCTGATATTCTTCCAACATTTCTGCAAAATCAGGGTCATACATATAGACGATAATCACTGTATACATACAGATCACTGCAAATACCAACAAAAATGGCTTCATACAGGTTTTTATATCCCGTTTCAATAAGGTTATGGAAATCATTTTTCTTCCTCTCCTTCCTCTTCATAGAAATGTAAAAACAATTCCTCCAGGTTCTGCCTCTTATCGCTTAAATTCTCCACTGCCACCAGTTTTCCCGCCCGTAAAATTGCCGTGCGGTCGCAGGTTTTTTGCACCTCTTCTAAAATATGGGAACACAAAAGAATTGTCGTTCCCTTTTTCTTTTCCTCCAAAATCAACTTCACAAACCGATTTCGCATTAATGGATCCAACCCACTAGTAGGCTCATCTAAAATAATTGTCCGCGGCTCATGCATAAATGCATTTACAATCCCAACTTTTTGTTTCGTTCCCTTTGACATTTTATGGATTTTGCCTCGTGGATCCAACTCAAAGCGCTCCATCAGTTCTTCCATACGTGCATACTTCTTCAACCCCTTTAAATCTGCCATAAATTTTAAAAATTGTCTTCCTGTCATATCTTCTGGAAAAGTTAATTCTCCGGCAAGATAGCCATTTCTCCTCTGGATCTGATCTGCCTGCCGAAAACAATCCATGCCAAAAATCTGACAAGAACCACTCTGAGGCCGGATAAATCCCATCAACTGGCGAATCGTCGTCGTCTTGCCTGCACCATTCGGCCCAAGATAACCGAACACCTCCCCTTCTTTTACCGTAAAGGATAGATCAAACACTCCTTTTCCATCTCCATAATCCTTTGTCACATGTTGTAATTCTATCGCATCACTCATTTTCTGCCTCCTTCTTTTACTAATTCCTGATGTTTCACTTTATTTTTAATGTTCTTTCTTCTGATTTCCAGCAGATGATTCATTTCTCTGGTCTCCCTCCAATAGAAATATTTTAAAAACAGCCACAACATCACATAATAGATAAACAGAATCGCATAAAACAGAATTGCAGCGCCCGATAAGGGAAATGAAAACCAATGAGACACCGACGAGGCCAGCAATGTGTAACAGATCGGAACCATACACCAGAGTGCCTCACGTACTTGATATTCCCATTTTTTATAAGGGCGCTCCTTTAAAAATAATCCTTTCTGCGTCCAGGCAATTGCATACCCCAGCATCAACTGCCAGAAAATAATAGAAAATGGAATGGTCTTTACCCCTGACAGCCACTGTATCAATCCATACACAAAGATCATAGAACAGCCATGTACTGCCGCCATCCCCTCCACATCTGCTTCTATTTTCAAATATTTTCGCAATTTATTCATGGCTAATCCCTCTTTTTAACATTTCCCTAAAATCCTTGGCATATCTTCTGGAAATAATCACATGTTCCTGATTATCCAGGATCGCATTGATACGATTTCCCATTTCACTCCTCACCGATATAATATGATCGCTATTTAACACAAAAGATTTGTTGCACCGGAAAAATCCATATTCCTGCAAAGCCTCCTCTGCCTCCGCCAAAGTAAGCATCACCTGATATTCTGCCTTCTCGGTATAGGCAAAAATCCGCTCATCCACCCGTTCAAAATAATAAATTTCCTCTGGCAGAAGTTGATAAGACATTCCATTGCGCCTGCCTATCACAGCGACTTGTTCCCTCTGTAGATATTCTACTATCTGCTGCAGCCTGGGCGTCATTTGCCGATAGCGAATCAAAATTTCTTCTTCTCCCTCATCCACCTGTTGCAAACATATTTTCATAACAGCCTCCTTGCTGTCATTAGTATAACGTTTTCTTTTTATCATGTGCAACCTTCTTTGCGCAAGCTGCACATTTTTTCGCCAAGCTGCATGAAAAAAGAAGTATTTCCTGTTTGAATATGGATAGGAAATACTTCTAAACTATAATCTATTCAGAACCTCAATAAAAATATAAAGTCAGCCCTTTTCAAATAAATTTGAACGGTCTGACTTTATCATAATTACATATTATTTACTCGTGTCTGAGAGCCTCAATGGGATCCAGATTTGCCGCCTTATAGGAAGGCAGCAGGCCGAATACTATACCAATTACCATAGAAAATACAACTGCAAGCACTGCCGCTGGAACACTGATTGCCACCAAAGTTCCCGTAACCTTGGAAATCACCTCTGCAAGAACAATTCCCACAATCACTCCTACCAGCCCGCCAAGGCTCGTGAGTACTGCCGCTTCGGTTAAAAACTGTCCCAATACCTTACCCTTGCGCGCCCCGATCGCTTTCTTAAGTCCAATCTCTTGGGTACGCTCTGTGACAGATACCAGCATAATATTCATAACACCGATACCACCAACCAACAAAGAAATCCCTGCAATCCAAATCAGCATGGTATTTGTAGACTGACCAAGCTTTTGCATATCTTCTGCTTGCTTGAGCAAATCGTCAGCCTTGTATTTCATACTCTCATCTTTTACAGAAAGACCATTGTTTAAAATAGTAGCCGCTTCCTTGCCCGCAACAGTCATATTATCAACACTGTCCAGTTTTAAAACCAACGACTGTGGCTCATCATAACTATAGAGTACTGGCCAGGCTGCATCTGGTACATACACAGCACCACTAACTTTTTCTGCATACGTATAATAATCTTCAATTGTATTGATCACAGGTTCAAATTTAGCAGATTTTGTGACAATCCCAATTACAATAAAAGGCTGTCTTTGAATTTCCACGGTTTTTCCCACAGGATCTTCGCCTTGAAACAAGGTTTCTGCAGAATCCTCATCCAACAATACTACTTTACGAAATTTCTTGTAATCAGATTCTGTAAATCCACGTCCCTGTTTGAGAATATAATTGCAAGTGTCAAGATAATGACGATCAATACCATAAATTCTTCCGCCCGACAATCCAGTATTCTGGTAATATACCATACCTGAAGCATATCTTGAAGTATAGAGAGACGCCCCCTCCACGTGTTTGATATCCATCATCTGCTGTCTTGTCTCCTCAGAGATCACTGGAACCCCATCTGGAATCCCATAGTCTAACTCATAAGATTCATCCCCTTGATAAAGCTGCACATTTACTGTATTTTCTCCAGATCCAATCAGGTTTTCTTTAATCTGTTCATTGGTTCCCTTGATTGTTGAGACGATCGCTATAATCGCCGCAATACCAATAATAATTCCCAGCATGGTAAGAAAGGAACGCATCTTATGTGACCACAATCCCTGAAAGGACAATCTGATATTTTCTAACATATTTTCCTCCTATTATGTCCGTTCTGAGCTATTCACTCTCGTCCTTTACTTTCACGCCTTCCTTTGCTGTCTTGCCATAGGGAAAAGCAATTTTATCTTCTTGGGTCAATCCCTCTATAATCTCCATATACGAACCCCAAATTGTCTTCCCTGTCTTAACATATTGCTTTACCAGACGGTTATCCTCACCGGCCTTCAGCGTGTATTTTTTACCGTCTTCTTCACGGATATAGGCTTTTTCAAGATAAATTTTATTCTCTTGATTCTCCCCTCCTGTGGCTGTCATAGTCAAATCCACATATTCTCCGTTACGCAGTCCTTCTGTATTTTCGATATAAGCAGTGTAAGGATAGTAAGACACATTGGGATTGCCATCCCCACCCCAGGCATTACTGTTCTCATCTGGATAAGTGGATATCTCAGTAATGGAAGCCTCTACATTCTGTCCACTCTCCCAGCAATTGACATATACTTTCTGTCCCACTTCCACCTCTCCTAGCTGTAACTCACTCAAAGATCCTTTGACATACAATCCTTCTGAACCAGCCACTGTCAGCAGCGGTGAACCATCTGTAGGAAGATTATCTTTCTCAGCGACATTTTTGACCACACCATTTACCTCTGCTTTGATGACACCATCATTAGACATCTTCTTCATCTGTTCCAATTCCAATGCTTCCTTACGCCCCTCTAAATCAAGATCACGGATTTCTTGTTCCTTTTCCTTAATCTTCTCAGCAAGTTCTTCCGCTGTATACCCCTGAGGCGGTTCGGGTTCTGGCTCTGGCTCTGGTTCAGGCTCTGGCTCCGGTTCGGGTTCTGGCTCGGGTTCCGGCTCCTCTGGCTCCTCCGGTTCCTCTGGTTCCACAACCTGGGATCTTGTTCTCACTGACCAGCGAGAATCCGCCGCCATCTGTGGAAATCCACTGACCCCGCTAATCTCCCAGGAGCTGAGAAGCTTACCAGTAAGCACATTTCCTTTATGAATTTCCAGACTTACATAAATTGGTTTCTTCTTATTTGCAGAAAGATTATTGATAAAATCACCGAATACATAACAATCCGGCATACAAAGATAGACATAGGGTTTTTCCTCTGTACCCTTGCCGCTGTTCGGTCTGGAATCCTTATGAATAAAATTATAAGCGTCCCCATTTCTCTCTGGAAGCTCTGGCTCCGGCTCCGGTTCTGGTTCTGGCTCGGGTTCCGGCTCTGGTTCTGGCTCCGGTTCTGGTTCATCTGGAATATCTGGTTCTGGAGCAATCGGAGTAGTATTTTTCAGCTTTTCCAACTCACGTTTTGCTGCTTCCATCCGATTGGCATTAGAGGCTACACTCAATTCCTTCATCTCCAACTCCAGATTAGACATTGTCATATCAAAGGAAACCAAAGGATCGCCAGCTTTCACACTCTGCCCCTCTTCCACAAATATTTCCTGGAGTGTCTGATCTTCCAATGGATATACATCTTGAGAAAAATCATTGGTAAGTATACCAGAACTACTCATCTCATTGCCGCCATAATATGCGTTTAGATTTGATACATACTGTACCTCTGCAATGAGATTATTCTGCTGATAATTCTGATAAGCTTTGATTCCGCCATAGGAGGCTGCTGCCACTATACCTAGAGAAATCACAGTTATGATAATTGCCTTTTTATTCATGTCCCGCCTCCTCGCTGCCTTCTTCTGTAATCATACCATCAATGATATGTACGATTCGTTTGGCTTTTGAAGCAATATTTCTATCATGAGTAATCATCACAATTGTCACACCTTCATCATTTAGCTGCTGAAATAATTCCATAATCTGCTGCCCTGATTTAGAGTCCAAGGCACCGGTAGGCTCATCTGCCAGCAATATCTTAGGATTATTGACCATTGCACGGGCAATTGCCACACGTTGTTTTTGTCCGCCAGATAGCTGTGTTGGCTTAAATGTAACACGATCTCCCAGTCCCACACGTTCTAAGGCCTGTGAAGCACGTATTTTCCGTTCCTTTTTCTTAACTCCAGCGTAACTTAAGGGCAAGGCCACATTTTCCAACGCCGACTGTCTAGAAAGCAGTTGAAAGCTTTGAAACACAAAACCAATGCACCTAAGACGCAAATCAGACATTTCCTTGTCCTTACATTTCAGTACATCTTCTCCAGCCAACTGATAGGTACCAGATGTCGGACGATCAAGACAACCAATAATATTCATTAATGTGGTCTTACCAGAACCAGAAGGCCCCATAACTGCCACATACTCTCCTTCTTCTACCTGGAGCGAGACATCCTTCAATACTGGAACCACCAGCTTATCCTGCTGATAATCTTTATATATATTTTGCAAATCCAATATCATTGCCGCTTATCCCTCCGGTTCTTGTTCTGAATCCTGGCCTTCATTTGTGTCAGCTTCGTTTTCTCCATCCCCATCAGATGTGCCTTCCTCCATGAGCTCTCCATCAGATGGATCTTCCTCATCAGATGATTCTATGCTCTCCATCATATCTGGCATTTCCGGCAATTTAGTATCCTCCATCATCCCTTCATCAAGTGGCATTTCACCGCCTTCTAAAGCTTTCCCATCTGAAGAAGCTTCTCCATCTTCTCCCTCTGGATTATATAATGGAGAACTATAATCTACTTCTTCTGCATCTGTAACGGTAGTCACACCTTCATACAGCCCTTCCATCGGAAATGCAATGGCATCATCTTCCGAAAGCCCTGAGACAATCTGATATTCTGCCAGCTCTTCATCATATTCTCCCAGTTCTACGATCCGTTTTTCAAGCTTATTATTGTCATTTGCCGCCCAAACATAGGCCGTCTCTTCTTCCTGTATAATATAACCATCAAACAGCCAGATACCTTCTTTCTGTTCTGTCTGCCCCTGATCGAGCTCAATAAACAAATGTTGACCCATAATCAGTCCATCTGTTGATTCCAAACTGACATAAAAAGGATATTTGGTTGCTGACTCAGAACCGCTCCCATTATTTTCATTTTCATTGACTTCATTCTGTGTATCAATCTTGGTAATTGTTCCATTCCAGGTCTGTTCTTCATCAATACGGGAACGCAAAATCACTGGCTGTTCCTCCGACAACATCTGTACATTAGTCTCACTGACCGTTCCCTTCACACGAAAATCCCCCACTGCAAGGATTGTCATATAAGAATCATCTTCTCCAGACATATCATTACCAGATTTGTTGATGGATTTTACCACACCTGCAAGTTTGCTGTTGACAACTGCATTGTCAATCGACTCCTGTTTTTTCTGAATCTCTGCCTTTTTACTCTCAATGTTGTATTGTGTCTGCTTAATGCTGTTCTCTTTTTCCTGAATCTCTGCTGTGTATTCAAAACGGTCTGCCTCAGGCAAAGAATTTCTCTCTTTGGAAAGCTGATTGATCTGATTTTGATAATCTGTGATCTCATTCTGCATTCCTTCCAATTCCAGATTGGCCTGCGAAATCTCTGCTTTCACTTCCTCCATATCGTACTCAAATAAGGGGGTCCCTTCTTCCACCATATCTCCCTCTTGGACAAAAACTTCTTTGATCTGACGCTCTTCTTCTTTATTGACCTTCCAGCTCTCCTGCGGCTCCACAATCCCAGAATATCTATTCTGTGCTCCCGAATTGGAAGAATTCAGTGATGATACAGATTCCACATACACCTTGTCCGCACTGTTGCCGCCTGAATCATTTCCCTTTAGTAAATACCATGCACCACCGCCTGCTGCCGCAATTAAAATGACAGCCGCAAGAGCAATGCCTACTTTCTTCTTGCTCATCGTTCTCCTCCTGTTTTTATAGAAAAAGATGGTCTCCCCATCATTCCGTACCTATCTTATCATAAAACCGACATTAATCACAAAGAATTTTATTAATTTTTTCTTAAATGCGAAATATTCGCATCTACTAATATATTCTTACAATATTACAGTTCACTCAAATGTCATATTGTCATTCGAGTAAATTATAACTTTACAATTCATTTCCATAACAAAATTTAACTTTCTAGTTGAAATTCACCACTATTTTTTGTACACTAGGAGTAACATCAAACTATACTTTTCAATTCAAACTGAAAATCGGTCTCTGGAATAAGGAAAGTATAATGGTATATACTTTGGAGGAAAATGATAATGAAAAAATCCATCAACAAATCTACATTAATGTTTGTTTTAAACGGAGTTTCTATCCTGTCACTTTTATTTTTAGTATTTTCGCTGTCGTCTTATGGAAAAATCAGTGGGAAGCTCAATCAAGCAAATGAAGACCGTTTTAAGCTGACTTACAATGCCAATCGTTTCATGAACGGCTCTGCTTATCTCACTAACGAGGTGCGCGCCTTTGCTTCTACTGGAAATCAGGAACATTTCGATAATTATTGGAATGAAGTTGACAACCTGAAAAACCGTGATAAGGGAATTACTGCCATGCAAGAGATTGGCATCACGTCTGAGGAACAAAGCATGATTGATGACATGTCCGAATTGTCCAATAGCCTGGTTCCCCTGGAAGACAAAGCTATGGAAAATGTTCAGAATGGTAAACAGAAAAAAGCTCTTGACTATGTGTATGGAAAAGAATACAACTCAGCGATCACCAAAATCAACTCCCTAAAAGAACAATTTCTTACTACATTGGATGATCGTACACTGGCAGAAGTAGAGGCTCTAAGACAGCGGTCTGAATTTATTAAATTTACCATGATTGCTGCACTGGCAATTGTGGCTCTGATGCAAATCCTCAGTATGATTGTAGTTCGCTGGCAGATTCTACGTCCTGTGATTGCAGTGCGAGATCAGATGGGTGAGATTTCCCGTGGAAATCTTTCTGCTGATTTTCCCCTTAAATCTGACAGTTCTGAGACTGGAATGCTGATCGAATCGATTCATGAAACCAAACGAGAATTAAAAAAATATATCAAAGATATTGATCAAAAATTAGCAGAAATGGCAGATGGAAATATGGATCTCTCCATTGGCAACGACTACCGCGGCGAATTTTTACCAATTCAGAACGCTATGCGCCAGATTATTGATTCTCTGAACAATGCGCTCTCTCAGATCAACCTCACTGCCGGAAATGTCTCTGAAGAATCCAAACGGATGGCTTCTGATGCCCAGATTCTTTCCGATGGCGCTGTAGAACAGGCCTCCGCAGTCGAAGAGCTGTCATCCAGCATTCAGGAATTATCTGGACAGGTAGACCGCACTTCCAAGGACGCAGAGACCGCTCGCAGATGTTCCACAGATGCAGCCCAGCTTCTTATGGTCAGCAATGATAAAATGGCAGATTTAACCGCTGCCATGAAAGATATCTCAAATGCTTCCCAACAGATTGGCGGCATTATCAAGACCATTGAGGATATCTCTTTCCAGACAAATATCCTTGCTTTGAATGCTGCGGTAGAAGCTGCACGTGCAGGCTCTGCTGGTAAAGGTTTTGCCATCGTCGCTGACGAGGTACAAAATCTTGCCAATAAAAGTGCCGTTTCTGCACAGCATATTACAGAATTGATTGAAAACTCCATGAAAATGATCCAGAATGGAACTGCACTCTCTATTGACACTACAGAGGCACTCGGCGATGTGGTTGTCGGTGCAAAACAGGCCACAGACTTAATTGAGCAGATTGCAGAATCCGCTATGCAGCAGTCCCAGTCTCTGCATCAGTTGACTATGGGTATGGAACAGATTGCTGGTGTGGTTCAAACTAACGCCACCACTGCAGAGAAATCTGCTTCCTCTGCACAAGCTCTTTATCGACAGTCTGAAGAATTAAAAGTTTCTGTTCAAAGATTCCGTCTACATAGACATTAGAAAAATTCTTGTAAAACAAAGTGCGCAAGTCCCGCATTCATGAGGGGCTTGCGCACTTTGACGCGTCGAGCGTAGTCTCTTTAACGACATAATTATTTATGCACAATCGCATTAGATTAAGGGCAGCATATGTTCTACCAAAGCGGCGGAATGTGCTGCGGCTGCCTTCTCAAAGGTTGGATAATCCATCTCAGCACTGTCATCCGCCTTATCAGAAATCGCCCGAATTACTACAAATGGAACATGATTTAAGTATGCAGCATGTGCAATGGAAGCTCCCTCCATCTCCACACAAAATCCCTGGAAATTATCTATAATATGATCTTTGACCTGCTTGTCACTGATAAACTGGTCTCCACTTACCACTCGCCCCTGATATACCTGGATATCAGGATTCACTTCCTTACAGCAGGAAACTGCAAGATTCGCAAGATGCTCGTCTGCTGGAAATGCCAGACATCCCACCTGCGGCACTTCCCCTAAAGGATAACCAAAAATGCGCACATCCACATCATGATGAAGTGCATCGACAGAAACCACAATATCGCCAATATCAATTTCTTTTTTCAACGACCCTGCCACACCTGTATTGATAATATGGCTTACCTCAAACAAATCACAGAGAATTTGGGTACAGAGAGCAGCATTTACCTTGCCAATGCCGCTTCTTACAATGACAACCTCTGTTCCCTGCAGCGTTCCTTCCAAAAACTCCATAGAGGCTTTTTCCTTTTTATTGCGGATGGACATCTTACTCTTTAAGGCCTCCACTTCCAGCTCCATTGCACCAATAATTCCTATTTTTTTCATGGCTCCTTCCCTTTCTTCCCTATTCATTATCTGGATATACCAAATGTTTTTCATCAATATCATACAGAGTCTGTGTTAAATAACGCTTGGCGAGATATTTTGCCATACCAAGATTCATATCAAGATAATTACCACAGTCTTTGGCACTTGCCCCTGGTACTTCTCCCTCAAAGTCACGGATAAACTCATATAATTTTGTAATCAGCTCCACGATATCCTGAGACTGATAATCACCTGCTAACAGCAGATAAAAACCAGTACGACATCCCATTGGCCCAAAATAAATCGTCTTATCCCCATATTCTTTGTCGTTGCGCAGAAAAGTGGCTGCTAAATGTTCAATGGTATGAACCTCTGCTGTATTCATTACTGGCTCATCATTGGGAGAGGTCATCCGCAGATCAAATGTAGTAATAATTTCCTCTCCCACATGATCTTTTCTAGACACATAAATCCCTGGTTCCAGCTTGATATGATCAATCGTAAAACTTGTAATTTTTTCCATTGTTTCTAGTTCTCCTTCCTTCTATTCCAAAAGTTTTGCCACTGCTTTTGGCAGTTCTGCCAACTCTGTGATATAAGGCACCTCTGCCTCCACTGTCCCATATCCTGTTTTGGCATGGATAAAGGGCAGTCCTGCTTCTGTGGCTGCTAGATAGTCCCCCTGGGTATCTCCAACATAAACCGCCTGCTGCAAGTGATTGCGCTCAGCCACCAGACGAATATTATAACCTTTTTCCTTGCCGGTTGCCCCAAAACTCTCAAAATCCGCAAAATAATCTCCCAGTTTATGATGCTCTAAAAATGCCTCAATATAACCCACTTGGCAGTTGCTGACAATATACAGATGATACCCCTGTTCCTTTAATCTTTGCAGAGTTGCCTCCAAGCCCTTCAAAAGTCTGCCGCCATGAAGCCGTATATATTCATTCTCCTCCTGGCAGCAGTAATCCAACAATTCACGGCGTACCTTTAGATCATACTCTCCAAAGAGGAGATCTGCAATCTCATACATACTCTTTCCCATCACACTCTGAATCATTTCTATGGTAATTTCCTTGTCCACATCTTCACGTTTTTCCAACGCCTCCTGCCAAGAAATTGCCACCTCCCTGGAAGAATCCCACAAGGTTCCATCCAGATCAAACAAAATGCCTTTTTTCATTCCTCCTCCTTCTCATTTCTTCTGTCCCTGAAAAATCAAGGCCACCATTCCGCAGAACAGCCCGCCAACCGGATATGCCATCCAGGAAAAACTCCAAAATCCTGCATATCCAACTACAAAGAAGAAAACCGTCGCCAAAATCATAATACATCCACACCAGACCTCAATTTTCTGATTCACTTTACGAATCTGGTCACTGGGATTATTTTCTTGATTGTATGCAGCAATCTCATATTTTTGCTTTCCAATTCCAGTATTTACCAGTATTCCCACACCGGCGGCCACCAAAATCAGAAAAAGGCCAGTATAAAAATCATCTGTCATGCCTTCTCTCAAAGGCAAGTCATCAATATTCATGATAAACAACAATCCAATCAATATGATGCCAATCCCTGTGGCAATCCGCATCGGAAACTTTTCTGCATACGCTTCTCGTTCCCCTTTGGTATAAAAATCTATTACAACCTGATGATTTTTCCGGTAAATGTCATGCTGCATCCCTGTCACCACAAGCGCCAAAATTCCCACAATCATAATTGCAAAAAATGATGTATTGATCCAGACCTCTGCGATTTGAAAACCACTCAGCAGTTCATAGAGAGAAACTCCAAAAATCAGTAACATTACTCCCAATGTAATTCCTCTGCGGAATTTATCCATATGAATATCGTAACCCTGGCTGTCCGCAATCTCCAACTCTGCCGCATTCCTGCGCAGCAGAGTATCCATTTCACAAGAAAATAACTCACATAACTGTAAAATCTTCTCCATCTCTGGGTAGGAAGTTCCCGCCTCCCATTTGGAAACAGTCTGTCTGGACACATCAAGTCTTTCTGCAAGCTGCTCTTGTGTCATCTCCCTCTTCTTTCTGTAAAATTGTAAATTTTCTCCAAACACATTCATCTCTTTCACCTTTGCCTTTCTTAAGCTTTCCATTTCTACCTCTTGCGCGCTTTTGGTGAAATCATCTTAACCTATCTTGAATGTAAAGTCTGCATATTTTGTGTTGCTTTTGAAGATTTTGATGTAAACTTGCGGTTGCATTGCCCTATTTTAGCGGTTTCCAGCACATTTTCAAACATATATTCTACGATAGAATTTTTGTAACATTTTATTCAACAGAAGATTGTTCCTGCCTGTCCACAGATAAGGCCAGTTCCTCTAATTGTTTCGGATCTACCACATTAGGCGCGTCTGTCATCAGACAGGAGGCATCCTTTACCTTGGGGAACGCAATCACATCTCGAATCGATTCACACTGCATCATCAACATAACCATACGATCCAATCCATAGGCAAGTCCTGCATGGGGCGGCACTCCATATTTAAATGCATTCAATAAAAATCCAAACTGCTCATAAGCGCTCTCTTTGGTAAAGCCTAACACCTCAAGCATCTTCTCTTGAATCTGATTCTGATGAATACGCACAGATCCCCCGCCAAGTTCTGTCCCATTGAGAACAATATCGTATGCTTTAGCGCGAACTGCCCCTGGGTCGCTGTCAATCTTATCCCAATCCTCTTCCATAGGCATGGTAAATGGATGATGCATGGCCATAAAGCGATTTTCTTCCTCCGACCACTCCAACAAAGGAAATTCTGTCACCCACAAAAAATGATAGAGATTTTTGTCAATCAATTCCAACTGGTGTGCCAATTCTAAGCGCAGTGCCCCGAGTACATCCCAGACTATTTTATTTTTATCTGCGGCAAATAACAGCAAATCTCCTGACTGTCCGTCCATCTTCTCCACCAGAGTTTTTAATTCCTCTTCCGACATAAATTTGGCAAACGATGATTTGTAAGAGCCATCCTCATTGATGGAGAGATAGGCAAGCCCTTTTGCGCCATATCCTTTGGCAAACTCCACCAACTTATCAATTTTTTTGCGCGGCATACCGCCCTGGCCCTTAACATTGATTCCACGCACAGAACCACCATTTTCCAGTGCTCCTGAAAATACGCCAAACCCACAGCCAGCAACAGTTTTTGAGACATTGACCAATTCCATACCAAAGCGGGTATCTGGCTTATCTGTGCCAAAGCGGTCCATTGCCTCCTGCCAGGTCATGCGCTGAATTGGTAATGATACTTCTATGCCAATCGCCTCCTGAAATACATACTGAAGCAGCCGCTCATTGACCTCAATCACATCATCTACATCCACAAAAGACAGCTCCATATCCGCCTGTGTAAACTCTGGCTGACGGTCTGCACGCAAATCTTCATCACGGAAACAGCGTGCTATCTGAAAATATCTATCATAACCAGAAACCATCAATAACTGTTTAAATAACTGCGGTGACTGCGGAAGCGCATAAAAATTTCCTGGATGTACACGGCTGGGCACTAGATAATCCCTAGCTCCCTCCGGCGTTGACTTTGTAAGAATCGGAGTCTCAATCTCTAAAAACCCTTCCTGTTCCATAAATCTGCGCAACAACATCGCTACCTTGCTCTTCATCATTAAATTGCGCTGGATATCTGGTCTGCGCAGATCCAGAAAACGGTAACGCAGACGCATATCTTCCTTGGTCAGTGAGTTTTCTTCAATTGGAAATGGAGGGGTTTCAGACTCAGATAATATTCGGATATCTGTGGCAATCACTTCAATATCCCCTGTTTTTAAGTTCTCGTTGACAGCGGCTGCACGCTTCTCAACAGTTCCTGTCACCGCCACCACATATTCACTGCGCAAAGTCCCTGCCTTTGCAAATCCTTCGCTTCCTACCTTCGGTTCATCAAACACAATCTGAAGCAGTCCCGAACGGTCTCTTAGATCAATAAAGATCAAGCTTCCCAAATTTCTTCTCTTCTGCACCCAGCCCATCACGGTAATCGTCTCTCCAATATTACTGGTGGAAACTTCCGTACATCTATGGCTCCTGTGCAGTCCTTTCATTGATTCTGCCATCCTTCTTCCTCCCTGTCTATGATTCTCTGTTAAAAAATTCCTGAAACTGCTGATAGCCTTCTGCTGCTAATTTTTCTTTCTGAAACTTTTTATTTTTGTTCATGCGTGCCACCAAAACCTGCTTTCCCTTTTGGCGTTCACTTTGCGCCTCTGCAATTACCTGTGCTAACTTATCCGCTGGATAATTTTTTTCAATCAGATATGCAATTTTCTCAGACTGTCCTGGAATCTGGAAACCACTCTCCAAAAGCAGCAGGATAATGCGCTCAAACCCAATGGAAAACCCGCACGCTGGCACATCCTTGCCTGTAAATTTACCAATCATCTGATCATAACGTCCGCCACCGCCGCAGCTTCCGCCAAATTCTGGCATCGCGATCTCAAATATCGTTCCCGTATAATAAGACATTCCCCTTACTAATGTAGGGTCAAATACTAAATCAAATTCTGCCGCCTTTGTGTCATTGACACAGGCTGCAATTTCTTTTAAATTGTCAGACACCTGAACATCCAGGAAATCTCCCAGCTTTTCTTTGAGATAGGCAACACCTTCTGCCACATCTTTGATTTTCTCCATATCTCGGAATAAATCCAGATACTTATCTATGGCTCCCTTCTCAAATCCATTTTTCTGCAGCTCCTCTGACACTCCCTCAATACCAATCTTGTCCATTTTATCTAAAATAATAAACACAGTATCATAGGATCCTTCCGAAAAACCACTGTAAGCAGCCATCGCTTTTAGTATTCTGCGCTCATTGATACGAATCTGAAAATTCCGAAAGCCCAGTTTGCCAAGTGTGGTGGTAGTGGCCAGAATCAATTCAATCTCCGCCAGATTACTTGGTTCCCCCAAAATATCAATATCACACTGCATAAACTGGCGGTATCTGCCCCGCTGTGGACGATCGGCACGCCAGACATTGCCCATCTGCAACGCCTTAAATGGAGATGGCAAATTGTTGGCATTATTGGAATAAAACCGTGCCAACGGCACAGTCAAATCATAGCGCATCCCAAAATCCACCACATCAAGTTCATTTTGTGCAGTCTCCAGTTTGAGCTTCTCTCCCCGTTTTAATACTTTAAAAATCAATTTTTCATTTTCTCCACCCTGCTTATTGCTAAGATTTCCAATATTCTCCATACAGGGGGTCTCAATCGGTGTAAACCCAAAACTGCGGTAAGTTTCTTTGATCACATGCATTACATAATCCCGAATCTGCATTTCCTCTGGTAAAATATCTTTCATGCCATTTACAGGCTTTTTTGCCAATGCCATATCGCTTCCTCTCTTTCTGTCATTTCTAGTCCATCACAGTCAAACACTTCCTTGTGTCTTACTGTATATACATCCGAATCCCTTCTCGCTTGCGCTCAATCATCTCTTCAATTCGCTCCAGATAATGTGTGATATCCTTCACATTCTCTGTCCGCTCTACACGGATGCCTCCTCCCTCTTGTGCTTCAAACACATATTTACTGGAAGCCCCAGCTCCTAATGCGAGAATAGACTGCTTCTCCTCCATAATCAATATATTATACAGCCCTGCTTTTCCTGGTCTGGCATACCCTACATTCTCAAAATTTCCTGCCATATTTTTCTGACGGTACAGATAATATGGCATAAGTCCCAACTCTCTAGCATATCTGGCAGTCAAATCAATCGTTTCCCAATTGTTTTCCATCTCCATTCCCTGATAATCCTCAGGGAACATCTTAAGTCTTGCCGCCCGTTTGATGGCCAGAGAATGGATTGTCAAATTATCTGGCGCCAAAACTTTGATTTGTTCCATTGTGTTCTTGACATCACAAAACTTTTCCCCTGGCAGTCCCACAATCAAATCCATATTGATATTATCAAAGCCCATCTTTCTGGCAAGCTGATAACTCTCAATAGTCTGTTCCACGGTATGACGCCGCCCAATCAAATCCAATGTAGACTGGTTCATGGTCTGGGGATTTATGGAAATTCTGGTAATTCCATAACCGCGCAGCACTTCCAGCTTATCTCTGGTAATGCTGTCCGGCCGCCCAGCTTCCACTGTATATTCCAAAAGATTTGAAAAATCAAAACTTTGTTGAAGCTTTCCCAACAGTCGCTCTAACTGTATGGACGACAATGTAGTCGGCGTTCCTCCCCCTATGTAGATTGTATTTAATTTACGATTTCTCAAAGCATGTGCCGTAAAATCAATCTCCCGTTCCAGTGCGTCCAGATATTCATCCACTCTTTCCTCCCAAATTCCGAGCGGGGACGAGGAAAAGGAACAATAAGAACAAATACTTGGACAAAACGGAATCCCCACATAGAGGCTGTAACCTTGTTTGTAATCTATTTGCTTTAACAGCTCCAGTTCTCGTTTGGCAATCTCAACACTTAAGTCAATCTTTGGCTGTGACATAAAATAGGTGTCCGACATATAAGTTTTGATTTCGGTTTCCCTTTTTCCTTGCTCTAACATCGACATAGGTATCTTCACTGGACGAATGCCAGTAAGTGTCCCCCAGGGAAGCTTGCACCCTGTATAATCAGAAAGCATCTGATACAAGCATCGCTTTAACTGATTTTTCGTCTCCACACGGTCTGAAAAATCCACTGCCACTGCTCTACGTACCTCTTCCAGATAACCGCCATCTTCATAAGCCTGCCCTGATTCCTCTGGTGGATGATACATTATCAGCTCTATGCCATTCCTCTTCTCTTCCTTATTTTTATGAGAAATCTCTCTTTCACTCTCACAAAGATAACAGACCTCCATATGGAACAATGGCACACAGTCCCGCTCCAATCCACAGATTTTTTCTCGATCTGCCGAGACCTTGACTTCCTCTGCCGCATAAAATGCCTTGACTAAGGAATGGATATCATATTCAAAATTTGCTTCACTTAGACAAATTGTTATCATTTTCTTTTCTCTCTATAAAAATGGATTACTGGCACGCTCCATGCCAATCGTCGTTATATCCATATGTCCTGGATATACTTTTACCTCATCGGGAAGTACCAGCAGTTTCTTGCGAATAGAACGAATCAACTGTGACATACTCCCTCTTGGAAAATCTGTTCTTCCCACGGATTGACAGAACAAAGTATCTCCGCTGAACAGCACTTGCTCTTTTTCCAAATAATAACAGCAGCCGCCTTCTGTATGGCCAGGTGTATGAATCACCTGAATCTTTGTTCCTGCAAGTTGCAATATTTGTTCGTCTCTTAGATAGACATCTGCATGATAGACATCCTGATGTCCAATCATAGCTGATACATTCAGCCTTGGATCTTCTAGAGTCTCTTTTTCTGCCTCAAATGCATAGATTTGAATCTCAAACATCTCTGCCAGCGTTTCCGCTGCCATTGCATGATCAAAATGTCCATGCGTTAAAAGTATCGCCTGGGGTTTTAAATTCTTTTGCCGAATCTGATCTGCAAGCATCTGTGCCGAATCTCCTGGGTCTATGACCAGCAGTTCTTTGGTCTCTTCATTAATTACAAAATAACAGTTAGTTCCTACCTGTCCTACACAATATTGCTCAATCTTCATTCTCTATCTGTTCCTTTCTAAATTCAAAACGCCATCTGAATATAACAGCCATTCTATTATAACTCTTACCTGAAAAAATAACCAGATATTTTTCACGCATTTCCCACAAAAATGTTGTATTTACACGATTGTTTTTCTAATAAAAAAAACTATGCAAACTTAGTCTTGCAATTTGTTCAAATAATATATAATATAGATACTATCAGGTACTTTTTTCATAAGGGTGCTGAAACATTATATTAATTTATGGAGTGAGCGAGATGAAAGAGAAAAACAAAAGAGTACGCCACCTAGGGCGTAAGGTCAACGTTCTGGTATTTTGCCTGATGGTAATCAGTATCGCTGTGATGGTTGCAGTATGTGTCTACATGTTCCGCCAGCAAACCCTGCGTATGTTGGAAAATCGGTGCGTCAATGGCACAAATATGCTTGCCTATCAATTACAGCACTACGATCCTGAAGACAAGCAACAACTTCTGGAGGATCTGAAAGAGGAAATGCGCTGTGAATTTACCATCTTCGAGGGAGACACACGTACCTTCACCACACTCGAAGGAGACAGCAACTATGCTGTTGGCTCAAAACTATCTGAGGATCTGGCTGAGATTGTCCTCAAACAGGGAAAAACTTATATTGGCGAGGTTGAAACCCAGCACACAAAATATCTTTGCTCCTATGTGCCAATTAACAACAACAGCGGGTTGGTTTTTGCAGGAGTTTCGATGGAGACAGCTAATGGGCAAATTGATCTCACACTTTTGTATTCCTGCGCAGCTGGTGCCACACTGGTGATTATCAGTATTCTGCTGATGTCCATCTTTATCACCCGTTCTATTTCCAGGCCTCTTGGCAAGATCACAACGCTTGCCAAAACCATAGAAGCAGGAAACTTAGGCTTGAAAGAGGGCAAAGAATTGACCGTGGATATCAATTCTAATGATGAGATTGGTGTTTTGGGCGGTGCTTTTGAAAATACCATCTTGCGCTTGCGTAACTACATAGGAGAAATTTCCAGTATTCTGGACAATATTTCTCATGGTGATTTGACCGCAAGCATCTCACAGGACTATGTTGGTGATTTTGCTTCCATTAAAGATTCTTTGGACGGCATTCTTCAGAATCTAAACAGTACTATGTCCCAAATTGCAGAAAGCTCCGATCATGTGTCAAACGGTTCTGATCAGATGTCTATGGGCGCTCAGGCTTTGAGTCAAGGCGCTGTGGAACAATCAAGTGCTGTCGATGAATTGGATGAGACGATGCAGAATGTCTCCAAGCATGTAGGAGAAACTGCGCAAAATGCACAGGAAGCAAGCGAAAACGTTGCTCGTTTAAGTGAACAAATTTCTGAGAGCAATCAGAAGATGCAGGAAATGATCCGAGCTATGCAAGAAATCAATGACAGCTCAGACGAGATTGGAAAGATCATCAAGACGATTGAAAACATTGCACTACAGACAAATATTCTTTCCTTAAATTCCGCAGTGGAAGCTTCCCGTGCTGGTGAAGCTGGTAAAGGTTTTGCTGTAGTTGCCCAGGAAGTACGAGAGCTGGCAGGCAGAAGTTCAGAAGCATCACAATCAACTGCCGCTTTGATCGAGCGTTCCATGACTGCGGTAGAATATGGTACAAAGATTGCCAACGAAACTGCTAAACAGCTTTCTTCCGTTGTAGAAAGTGCCAACCAGATTGCTGAGACTACCAGCCAGATTGCGGATGCTTCCCAAGTTCAGGCAAAATCTGTCTCTCAAGTTCAGGAACGGATTAGTCAGATTTCTAATGTAGTACAAACCAACTCTGCGACTGCAGAAGAAAGTGCAGCTACCAGTGAAGAACTCAGTGAACAGGCTAAGCTTCTCAAACGTCTCATTGATATGTTCCGCCTCAAAAGATAATTCTAATAAATAAAATGCCAATGGCGGTTCATGGTGGTGCACAGACGGCTTTTCAGCATTTATAAACCGTGCAAGTTCACATAGTATTTCTATATAATAGGGAAGTTCTAAGAACTTCCCTATTATTATAGAAAATCTAAATAAAATAGGTAAGCCCACATTAACTACCCTTGCTTCGCTGGAGCAGACCTTGCACATAACATTATATATTAGACAATTTCATAGAACTCTCCTAATATATAAAAAAATATGCACTGCCTGGCTAATATCATATAACAGTACTGTCATATTGATAATCAGCCAGAGGCAATGCATTATCCTCTGGTTCTCTCTATATCAATCACACTCTCCACCTGTCGTATCTTATCTATCAGGCCAACTAATTCCTCCTTCCCCCTTGTGCCAAAGGCAACAGTAATAGTTGCAATCCCCTGTTTACTGGTACTGGAATTCACTCCACTGATATCGATCTGTCGCTCTGTAAAAACCTTGGTGATATCTACTAAAAGTCCTGTACGATTATTTCCATAAATCTTAATCTCTGCCATATAACGGCTGTTTTCACTCTCATCCATCTGCCATTCTGCATCCATCAAACGTTTTTGATCAATCTCTGACAGATTAATTACATTGATACAGTCTGTGCGGTGAATAGAAATACCTCTCCCTCTGGTGACAAATCCCACAATCTCATCTCCTGGAACCGGAGCACAGCAGCGAGAAAAACGCACCGCTACATCATCAGCCCCTTTGACGATAATTCCGCTCTTGGAACGTTTCTGCCCTATCTTATCTTTCTCATTGCTGGAAGTATTTCCTCCTCTGCCATTCTCCAGACTTTTGAGAATATCTTCATCGGTAACTGGCAATTTATGTTCCTTCTCATAATACTCCAGCATCTTATTGATGATCTGACCTTCTTTTAAACCGCCATGACCAATAGCCGCCAGAACCGACTCCCAATCCCGAAACCCATATTTACGCATAATACGGCTTTGATAAGAAAGCTGGTTTAAATCCGGCCACTGAATACTTTTTGCTTTACAATACTGTACAAGCAATTCTTTGCCTTTAATAATGTTTTCTTCCTTAAATTCACTGCGAAACCACTGATTAATTTTATTTTTAGCCTGAGTACTTTTGACCATATTCAGCCAGTCACGACTGGGACCTCTAGAATTTTGAGAGGTCAACACTTCAATACGGTCTCCATTCTGAATCACATAATCTATATTTACCAATTTCCCATTTACTTTGGCTCCCACCATCTTATTACCGACGGCAGAATGAATACTGTAGGCAAAATCAATCGGATTTGAACCATTGGGTAAATTCTTGACATCGCCGGAAGGTGTAAAACAAAATACCGTATCAGAAAATAAGTCCAAATCACTCTTTAGCAGACTTAAAAATTCCCGATTGTCTGAAGTATCTTTCTGCCATTCTAAAATTTGACGCAGCCAACTTAATTTTTCTTCTTCCTTATCTTTTTGTGTCACCTTGCTTCCATTTGATACCTCTTTATATTTCCAGTGAGCTGCGATTCCATATTCCGAAGTGCGATGCATTTCATAAGTACGAATCTGAATCTCAAACGGCTGCCCAGTAGGTCCAATCAGAGTTGTGTGCAGAGATTGGTACATATTGGGTTTAGGCATGGCAATATAATCCTTAAATCTTCCTGGAATCGGCTTATACATCTCATGAATTTCCCCCAAAGCAGCATAACAATCTTTGACAGAATGTACGATAATCCGAATGGCAAACAAATCAAAAATTTGATCTAATGTCTTATCCTGATTAACCATTTTCTTATAAATACTGAAGAAATGTTTTGCGCGTCCATCCACAGAAGCTTTAATCCCAGCCTCGTTCATATGTTTTTTAACTTCTTGCACCAATTGGGCGATATATTCCTCACGAACACTTTTTCTGAGCGCTATTTTATCCACCAGATCATAATATGCCTCTGGCTCCAAATATTTTAGAGAAAGGTCATCCAACTCTATTTTAATCTTAGAAATACCAAGACGCTGAGCGATTGGTGCGTAGATATCCATCGTCTCTCTGGCCTTCTCCTTCTGCTTCTCTGGCTTCATATATTTCAAAGTACGCATATTGTGAAGACGGTCTGCAAGTTTAATCAAAATCACACGAATATCCTTAGCCATCGCAAGGAACATCTTACGCATATTCTCGGCTTGAACCTCTTCCTTATCTGCATCATAGGGCAGCTTTCCCAGTTTTGTGACACCATCTACCAGCAGTGCCACTTCCTCACTGAACTCCTGGGCAATCTCCTCATCTGTCATCACCGTATCTTCCACCACATCATGCAAAATACCAGCTACAATTGTTTCTTTGTCTAACTCTAGTTCTGCCAAAATAATTGCCACACACAATGGATGTATAATATATGCTTCCCCTGATTTACGCATCTGCCCCTTATGTGCGTCCTCTGCAATATGATACGCTTTTTCAATTTGGGAAATATCCGTGGAAGGATGGTATCTCCTGACACTCTCAATCAACTCTTGATACAGGATCTCTGGGCTTTCAAACTCTTTGGTTGGTTTAATATGGTCATTCTCTGTTATTATTTTCTTCTGCTCTTCCAATTGCTCTTTCTTTCTATCTTCCATATGCATTTCTCCATCTCACCAGTCTCTCGTATAAAAAACATAATCTAACGTATAAACCGCTCCCACAGTTTCAGGTAATCTACATTATAGATAATTTTTCCCCAAATTGCAATGATTTCGTATATCTTTGCAGATACTTTCCATGTATTTTCACTTCTTCCTGCCAGAGAAATCCTAATTTTTGTGCCAAATGTATAGAAATTTTATTCTCTTTATGAATCAAACAATGTATTTCCTCAAACTCCGTCGCTTCTGTGGCATATTGAAGAATTCCCTGGCACAATTCTGTAGCATAGCCCTGATTTTGAAATGCTTCTCCAACCACATATCCCATCTGTAATATGATTTTTCCATGCAATTGTGAATTATCTAGCCCTGCCCTGCCAATCAGCTTGCCGGTAGATTTCTGAATTGCCACCCACATACCATAACCATAAAACTGATACATATTCTTAATATATGCTCTGGTATATTCTTCCTCTTTTTTACGTTCCTCATACAACCCTTCCATATATTGGGTAATTGTTTTTCCCTGATACAACTCATACAGATCATCAAGATCATCGATCGTAATTTCCCGCAGATAACATCGTTCTGTCTCAATTACTTGCCACGGAATCCCATGTTTTCGCTGATACATCCGTTCTAAAAAGTGAAAATCCACCTCGTCAAATCCCTCCAACAACATTTGGGCTTGACGCAGCTTCTGCCCAGAAATTTTAGCATTGAGATAACCCAGGCTGGCAATATCCATTTTCTCTGCCAAGGCAAGTATCTGATCAGACGCCGCAAAAAGCAGACATTCCTTGGGCTCAATCTGATAAAGCTGCAAGATCATCTGCAGCTTTTCTACCGAATATGCATGAAATAAATCCAGATTTATAATCTGTACTTGATAACGATAAAGACCATCCAAAAGTTCTGTCAGACCATCCTCCATTACAAACCGTTCTGGATCTTTTTCATTAGCAATATTAAATTCCTGTAATGATAATATCAATCCACGCAATTGCATATTGTTCTCCTTATCCTCATTTCTGACTTAAAAATCTGGGGAATCATGCAACGTCCCTTGCACAATTCCCCAGTTCACCAGATCCTTTCAAACTAAAAAATATCCCACTTTCAATACTATTATTACACATTTTGACCCCCTGCAAGCTGCTCCACTTCCGCAACGTCAAGACCCGAGTATTTTGCAATTTTATCAATTGATAATTCTCCATCCTGCAACATCCTAAGCGCTGTTTTCTTTTTGGTTTCATTTATACCCTGATTTAAAATCCTTTTTGCACTTGTTTCAATCATTGCTCCTCTCATCATATCACCTTCCCCTGTATATGTTTCCCCGAAAATCTCATTGATGACTGGAATAATCAATTTTCGGCAGTCATTTAAGACTGTCCGAAATGCGCCGTCATATATAGTTCCCATTTGCTGCGCCCTCCCTATTTGTAACTTCATCTTATCATCATTTCTTTGTAAATTCAAGCAGCCGCCAACATTTGTAAAAAAGTATGGAGTAATTATGCAACGCTCATTGCACAATTACTCCATTTTTCTTTTATCCAATATTAAACTTTCTACAATACACAGAATTAACTGTCTTTAACTGTTTTGTAACCTATTTTTCCGTCATATTACGCTACGAATTGTCTCCCTATGCAGCTTTCTTTATAGATACTCCTATTTATCATATAAAAAACATTTAATATTCTTCTGGCATAATCACTGCTGCTACCAAATAAACAATAATTCCTGTGGTGGTACAGCCTAACAGCACTGCTAAAAGACGAATTATCGTGGGATCAACGTTAAAATATTCTCCAATTCCACCACATACACCACAAATCACTCTGTTTTTCCTTGACTTAACTAATCTTTTATCCATATTCTATCCTTCTTTCTATTATACTCAATCTTCTTCACTAAAAGAAACATCCACCTGGCCTACATTGCATTTTACCTGCATCTGCTTATCGCCTGCATTCTCAATTTTACGTTTGGAACCAAGGCCGCTGAAACTATTATCCCCAATTTCAACCTCACCTACACTACATTCAACCTCATAGTTGTAATCTTGTTCTTTTCCAGCAGCCAGTATATCTATGGAGCCAATTCCACAATCAATGTTAATCTGATCTGCTTTAATCTCTTCGGTGTCAATCTGGCCTACATTTGCCTTAAGTTCCAACTCTTTTGCCTCTATTTCCTCAAAATTAATCTGGCCTGCTCCAACATCCGCCTGACACTTTTCCAGAGCAGTCAGTTTCTTTGCCACCTCACATTCCCCTGCATCTACACTAATATTAATCTTCTCTGCTCTTAATGGCAGATTTACATAAATATCACCTGCCCCCTGTTTCAAGGAAAGTTCTTTGATTGCTTCATTCATTTCCATCATATAGGAAGGAATCTGAATCATGATCTTGGTACTGTCATTATTAAAACTTCTCTTGCTTCCTATCTCCTCAATTTTTAGAGTAGCACCATCTTTATATGCCTTTACCTGACGTTTATGGTCTTTCTTCCTGTATTCCACCGTAACAAAAATTTTGTTGTCATCCTCTGGATTTTCTTCCAATACTACTGTCCCATAATAGACATCTACCTCCAACTGATCCACTCTGTCCTTGTCTTTGTCTCCCTGCCAGATAAAATCAAACCGCTCTGTGGACGAACTTTTCCAGCTCTTTCCATCATCCTTCCAATTCATATTGTTACGGCCAATCACATAGGGAATATCTTCAAAAGGACCTATAGAAAATTCTCCCATCTCCACATCTTCCCAAAAATCACGAAAACTAAATCCAATTCCCAGTCCAATCATACAAAATGTACTCCCCAGAACCACAAGTATCAGCGCAATTATCAATGCAACCTTTGTAAATGACTTCATATCACCCGCTCCCTTCCGCCAAATATACTTCTCCACAATCTGCCAATCACATTACAAATCCAGGGAATCGCTTTTCCACAAATCCATATACACAGCGCTGTCATCAGAATAGCCAAGGCTAGTACTATCATCCCCGCACCTACCAGTGCAAAGCCTATCGCTGCACCACCCACTACAAACTGGCCAATTCCCACACCTACCAAAACGCCGCCAGCAACATACAACGCAAAGGTGGCTGCCAAAATACCAATGGCTGTACCAAATACACTACCTAAAATACCTACCAGCAAACCTCCCCAGAATGGACTAGTCACAATTACAATGGCAGCGATCAATATCATATTTAAAGTACGGTTTCCGCTGTAAGTAGAACGACTCTCGCTCTGATCCTGTGATGACTTTTTTCTCAAATCTACGGTCTGTCTGTTCTCAAATCGCTGATCTTCAAAGCCATGCTCTGTAAAGGCGCCAGATCTTGGTTGTTCCATCCCCAGATCTGCCTTGATTGTAGCCGCCACTTTTTCTGGGGATTCCAATTCCTTTAAAATCCGTTCCTCATTTTCCTCTCCTGCGTCCTCAAAATAACTTCGATAGTACGACAACGCCTCTCGTTTTTCCTCTTCTGATACATCCATCAGCAGCTTTTCTAACTGCCTCATAAACTCTTCTCTGCTCATGTCAGCTCTCCTCCCGAAAACAACATTGTAATTTTAGAAGAATAGTTCACCCATTCCGACTGATACAACTTTAACTGTGCAGTTCCTTTGTCTGTGATCTTATAATATCTGCGGTTTCTGCCGCCGCATTCCATATCGTATACCTCCAGACAGTCGTCTTTCTGCAGTCGCCTGAGCACTGGGTACAAAGTAGACTCTGATACCTCAATTGCCTGTCGTACATCCTGGGTGATTTTGTAGCCATATGTGCCCTCCTTCTCTTTACACACAACCGCAAGCACGATTGCATCCAAAAGAGCTGCACCTGTATTAAATACCATGCCATCACTCCTTGAAATATTATATTTTTTATATTACTATTTTATGTTTAATACTATATAATATATAATATTATTTGTCAACAATTATTTTACAAAAAATAATATTATACAAAGA
The DNA here is from genome assembly GCA_910575005.1 of Lachnospiraceae bacterium. Classification (GTDB taxonomy): domain Bacteria; phylum Bacillota; class Clostridia; order Lachnospirales; family Lachnospiraceae; genus Petralouisia. The sequence continues at coordinate 30,909 of CAJTCL010000022.1, forward strand.
GGATCCTAATTTTCATATGTTTGCATCATACTTTCCTTTAAAATAAAAAATCACCATGCAGTTTCCCACATGATGATCCATAAAAATTTTCAAAAAGAATTACATCACCGCAACATTTTTTAATTACCTCAACAAAGACTCAAAAACAACTGATGGCATCTGTAATCTTTTGTGAGTTCTGGGTGAAAGGCCAAGCCGATTTGATTTTGATAACGAACCCCGACAATATTTTGTCCCTCTGAACCATCAGGCATTTTTGCTATTTGAGCAATGGGCTGGACCTTATCATTGTTTAAACGTTTTCCAATTGCTGCGATATAGGGTGCACGGATAAATTCTAATGGAAACAGGCGCTCCTGATCAGGGAGCCCTAGAATCCTGCCCTGTGCAGAAAAACTTCCAAGCTGCCTGCCATAAGCATTTCTGCGGATTGTGACAGGAAGTGTCCGAAACCAACACTCTGAACTGTGCTCAAGCGTCTCTGCCAGAAGAATCAGACCTGCGCAAGTGGCCAGTACTGGAAGACCCTGCACAATTTTTTCTCTCAACTCTTCAAACATAGACAATTCTTTTAGTAACTTTCCCTGGACGGTGCTCTCCCCTCCCGGCAACACAAGCCCATCAAATTCTTGTCTTAAATCGCTGTTTTTGCGAAGCTGTACACATTCTGCCCCTAACTTTGTTAAAATTCGTTCATGTTCCACAAAAGCTCCTTGAACTGCTAACACTCCGATTCGCATTTATTTCCCTCTCTCAGCCATCAAAAGCTCAATTTCCTGCTCATTAATTCCCACCATTGCTTCTCCGAGATCTTCCGACAATTCTGCAATCAGTTTTGCATCTTTATAATTTGCCACTGCCTTGACAATGGCATTGGCTCGCTTGCTGGGATTGCCTGACTTAAAAATGCCCGAACCGACAAAAACGCCCTCCGCGCCAAGCTGCATCATCAAAGCTGCATCTGCCGGAGTTGCCACACCGCCTGCAGCAAAATTGACCACTGGAAGTTTTCCATTTTCATGGACATATTTTACCAGCTCATAGCTTACCATCAGTTCCTTTGCCGCCTGAAATAATTGATCTTTACGCAGAGACACCAGTCTGGAAATCTCACTGTTCATGATTCGCATATGGCGGACTGCCTGCACCACATCGCCTGTTCCCGGCTCCCCCTTTGTCCGTATCATGGAAGCGCCCTCGCTAATTCTGCGCAATGCCTCTCCCAAATCCTTGGCGCCACATACAAATGGCACCTGAAAAGCTGTTTTGTCAATATGATACACATCGTCTGCCGGAGACAACACTTCACTCTCATCAATATAATCAATCTCAATCGCTTCCAAAATCTGCGCCTCTGCAAAATGTCCAATACGGCATTTGGCCATCACTGGAATAGAGACCGCTTCTTGAATCCCTTTGATCATTTTCGGGTCGCTCATCCGCGACACACCGCCTGCGGCTCGGATGTCGGCTGGAATCCGCTCTAACGCCATCACCGCACATGCCCCGGCATCCTCCGCGATTTTTGCCTGTTCTGGTGTGGTGACATCCATAATCACACCGCCTTTTAACATCTGCGCCAACGCTTTATTCAATTCCCATCTGTTTTCTGTGCTCATCTTTTCCTCCATTCCTGTGCCTGTTTTTGGCACAATTTTTTCTGAGCATCAGTTTACCCCATTACAGTATCAGAGAAAATAGCCAGTTTTGAGATATTTTTTATGTCCAGTTCTCCCCTCTGATTTCTGAAAATACGTAACTGGATATATCCAGATGAAACAAAACGTTTTCCACTTGCAAACATTTATATATAAAAAATGTAACTATTCAAAATCCATATCACAGACATGCCAGCAATCTGACATAAGAGGATGATCACCCTTATAAAATGGAGTTCTGAATAATTACCAAAAAGTAATAGATTACCTGCCTCTATAATATCCGCAGCGCCACCACCACTTTCATAAAATTCTTGTTTTCTTTTTTCTCCACTTCTGCGGTGATCTCACCCTCCATCTGATGAAGAAGCTGACGGCAGATATATAATCCCAGGCCGCTTCCTGGCTGTCTGGCCACATTGCTTCCTCGAAAAAAACTGTCAAAGATGTGCAATAGCTCTCTCTGCGGCAGATCACAGCCACTGTTTGTCACAGAAATCAGATACTCCTCTTCCCTGCTAACTTGAATTTCTATAGATTCTCCATCCCCATATTTAATGGCATTTTCTACTACATTTTGAAGTACTTCCACCAAACGGTCTGGATCCGCATATACCAGACAATTGGCATAGGCGCCAATTTGAAAAGAAATCTGGTTTAATCTCATCTTTTCCTGATAATATGCACGAATTTGTTCTAGTACTTCGCCAACATAAATCTCTCTTGCCTGCACTTGAAAATCAAGAAAATCCTCGCTGGAAGCACAGACAATCTCTGAAATATATTGTTCAATCTCATCCGCCTTGTGATTGATATTTTCTGCTATCTCCTGCTTTTTTGCCTCATCCTGGTACAGATTGTGATTCAAAGCTCTGGCATAGAGCTTAATGGCACTTAAAGGGGTCTTAATGTCATGAGATAAGGACAGCAAAAGCAGCTTTTTCTCCTTTTGAAGTGCAAGTTCCCGCTGCTTTTGCTGTTCGAGATTTTCCCGCAGCAAATCCATCCCCCACAAGAATTTGCCAAAAAAATGATTTTTTTCTTCCTGGAGTGGAATGGTAAGATTTCCTTTGGAAAGCTCATAGGGAAGGTGTGAAAGCCGATGGAACGGCAGCAAAAGCTTATGCCAGAGATACCACAGCAGCACCACGATACCAAGCAAAAACAGCAAGGCCTCCCCCGCCACCCAGAACAAAAGTCTCTCTTCTGAATCAGAACCATGATAAGTCACTTTATAATAATATCTCTCTGTGGCAATCACAACATAGTTTTGGCTATGATTGTTCCAAAAATCTTCTCTATCACCTGTGTCATCCAGGTAATCTGCCCTTGCCTCTTTCTCTGTAACAGCCTGAGCTTGTGATCTTTCCGCGCTGCCTTCCTGTCTGTCTATCCAAGAAAGACCTGTAATGCCATCATAGGCAGATATCCCTGCAAATGTTTCCAACTCCTGTAAATCCTTGACTGCCCGACCATTCTCTTTCTCAAATTCTCTGATAGTATATTTCATTCGATTGAGAGAGACCTGATAGAGTTGGTCTGATTGCCGTCCCTGCCAATTCCAGGCGCACAAGCACAGAACATATGCCAATCCACCAAATAACAACAGCACTTTTACAATCAGCCAACCCATATCTTTCATATTTTCTCTCTCACTCCTCCATCAATTTCCGATTTGGTCTCACTCTGAATTTTTCTATTCTGTAATTACTCATAAACGTATTGTATCAGACAAAATCATTTCCCGCAACTTACAGCGCTTTCTCGCTGCGTTGCAGCTAACTTTGCTCATAAACTGGCGTTCCCTTCATCAACACAAATGGAGAAATTATCATGCAAGCATGTGATTTTCTCCATTTTTGCTGATGATTGAACTGTAATAGAAACATGAGTAAAAAACAGCCGGTAAACCAACTGGCAAACCGACTGTTTTCAAATGCACCTCTTATTTATTTCATCTCTGCTTTTGTTTTTGGCAGCAAACGATTGTCTTCTGATAATCTTAAAAATGGTGCATATGCCACCTCCCAGGGATAGCCGTCTGGATCCAGAAAATATCCCGAATAACCATCACAGCCGCCCCAATCTTTCCATTGTGGTTTCTGCCACACTGTCCCGCCTGCGCGTTCTGCCATCGCAAATAATTCATCGACTTCTTCTGCACTTGCTCCATTGATTGCCAGAGTAAAACCACAATATTCTGGCTTTAGACCTACTTTAAGTCTTGCATCATTTCCTAAAAATTCATAGGGTACTAATCCAAGCACCACATTATCTGTCAGCATATAGGTACAAATCGCTGGATCCGATTCTGGCGAGCACTCCCATCCAAGTTCCTCATAGAAAGCAATAGACTTTTCCAAATTTTGAACCCCTAAGGTAATGATTGAAATACTTTTTGCTCCTGCCATATTCTTCCTCCTAACACTGTGCTTTAAATTCCCGAATTTTCTCTTTCATCGCTGGAATATTTTCATGCAGTTTTAAGATTGCGCTTCCGACAAACGCTGCATCGCCCCCAGCCTCTTTTACCAGTTTTACATCTTCTGGGGCATGAACTCCCACTCCACAGTAAATCGGGCGGTCAATTCCACAATCCCTTAAATGCTCAATACAATCGTTTAAGGTTGGATATTTTTCATTCTTTTTTTGCGTCTCATATGGTTTTGCCTGAAAATATACAAATCCATTGGACTGTTTTGCCATCTCAACCTCCGCTTCTGGCATATGGAACTGTACATAACAGGACACTCTCAGCCCTGCTGTGATGATTTCATCTTTAATCGTATTATCTTTTAAGCCCACTAACAGAATATCCTTTAACTGATTTTCCAGACAGAACTTGATAAATTTTTTCGTACCAATTTCTTCTACCGTATTTTCATATGCCAGCACCAGAATTTTTACATCTGGCAATTGATTTTTAATTGCGACAATAGATTCCATATACTTTTCATAATCGTCACAACACGCTAACGCTTTTTTCATTCTTTCAGATATGTAGTCACTTTCCAGAAATGGATTTCTGGACGGAAAATCTACCTCCATCATTTTACATCCCGCATCTGCATACTCCATTGCCATTTTATAACTTGCCTCGATTGTAGGATATCCATTTGATAAATAACAAATAATCTCCATCTCTATTCTCCTTTATACGCTTTCATAAACAATTGTTTCCATTCTTCCTCGTTTGGAATGATTGGATTGGTCTTTGTACATCCATCCTCCTTGGCAAGCGCTGCCATCTCATCCAGCTTTGCGACAAATTGTGCTTCCTCTGGTATGATTTCTTTGAGACAGGATGGAATATTTAATGTTTTATTTAATTCTTCCACCGCTGTATACAAATGTTGCTCCCCTACCTTCTTGGCGAAATCATCATATACTTTTTTCGCTCTTTCATCTGCTTCATTGTAACGAATGACATAGGGAAGCAGCACTGCATCTGCCAATCCATGAGAAACATGGAAAATACCGCCTAAGGTATGCGCCATAGAATGTACAATTCCAAGGGAAACATTGGTAAACGCCATCCCTGCTACCATAGAAGCCTCGAGCATGATCTCTCTTGCCTTACTGTCAGTTCCATTCTGATAGGCTTTGGGAAGCGTTTTCATAATATCAATCGCAGCCTGTGTTGCCAGGATATCTGATAAATAATTTGCCCGATTGGACGCCAGCGCTTCCAATGCATGGGTCAGGGCATCCATACCTGTTTCTGCTGTAATTTTGGGCGGCATAGAAACGGTTACTTCTGGATCGCAGATTGCAATATCTGGCATCATTTCCATATTTCCAAGCCCATGTTTCAGTCCTTTTTCATTGTCTGATATTACAATCGAACGAGACACTTCACTTGCAGTTCCGCTTGTAGATGGAATACAACAGAGTCTTGCTTTTGTTCTCAATTTCGGAAATTCATTTGGTGGAAGTACATCTTCCATCGTTTTTAACTCAGGATGCTCGTAGAAAATCCACATTGCTTTTGCCGCATCCATCGCTGAACCACCGCCAAGCCCTACAATTAAATCTGGTTCAAAAGTAAGCATTTCCTGTGCTCCTCTGATCACAGTCTCAAAAGACGGATCTGGTTCTACTTTGCTGATAATCATCGTCTTGGCTCCTGTTTCCTTAAAATAGCCTTCGACTTTCGCAAGCATTCCGCTCCTCTCCATACTCTTTCCACCAACTACAATACTTACTTTCTCTGCTTTTATTGTTTTGATATACGCAAGGCATCCTTCTCCAAACATTAATTCGGAACCAGCCAGTTTCATTGGTCGCATCATATTGCTGTTCTCCCTTCTATTTTATATATGTAAATGATCTAAGACATTTTTTGCTAAGTCATAAGAAATTGGATTGCTGAGTACACCGCCCTCTTTCAAGCTGGAGCCGATAATTGCGCCATCCGCAATCTGCATCTGCTCTTTGATGTTCTCAGCTTTTACGCCGCTTCCCGCAAATACAGGCACTTTCACCACATTTTTTACTCGTTTAATCAGATCAATTGGCGTTTCCTCGCCAATCTGTGTCCCTGTCACAATGATTCCATCGGCGCCATTATCCACAGCTTCTTTTGCTGACTGTTCTACCGTAATGTGCGAAATCAGCATATGTGCATGTTTTACCTGTACATCGGCAAACACTTTAATCTCTTCTTTTCCCATTGCCTTTCGATATTCCATACATTTTTTTGCACATGGATAGATCACTCCATCTGTAAAAATCACAGTGTCTACAAATACTGGAACCCTGATAAATGATGCTCCTGTAATTGCCGCGATTGCAATATTGGCTTCACAATCATTAAATGCCGCATCAACTCCTACCGGAATCTGCACTGCTTTTTTTACTGCCATAGTTGCGGCCGTAAGCGCTGCCATCTGCGCTTTGTTCAGCAGCGCGGAAAATGGGGTATCTCCCATATTTTCCACAATTACTGCATCCACCCCTGCCTTTTGAAGAGTTACAGCATCTTGCACAGCCTGATCTAAAATTTTCTGATAATCCCCATCAAATCCTGCGGTTGTCGGAAGCGGCAGACAATGTACCATGCCAATTACTGTTTCTGAACCAATTGAAAATACTTCTCTACTCATTTTTCTACCTCCATTTTTCTGTGATAATGATAAATTCCTTCCAATGCTGCCCTGCAAAGTAAATCTTCAGCATCCATCCGCTTTTGTCCAGTCAATTTTTCCTTTAAATTTTCCAGAACTGTTACCATCGTAAGAATACAAGTCTTAACCCCCATCAGCCTTCCAAGCGTCAGCATACAGGAGGATTCCATATCAATGCCTGTTACTCCCAGTTTTTTTACCTCTTCAAATGTCTTTGACATGTCCCTGCCCCATTCCAAAGAAAACCGAGAGTCATGCATATGGCTGTAAAATCCGTCCATTGTGCAGTTGAGGCCATTGAGATACCGTTTCCCCATCTGTGTGACAGTTTCATTCATCGCATTGAGAAGATCAATATCCGCCACTGCCGGATAGCTTAAATCGACATAGGACTGACTGGTTCCTTCCCTTCTCATGGCAGCCGCCGGAATTAAGAAATGTCCCAACATATCATCCTGCATTGACATCACTGTTCCCATTCTCACTGCAACTTCCATGCCGCTTTCATACATTTCCTCCATTGCTATTGCTGCCGAAGGTGCACCGATTCCGGTAGAAGTGACTGTCACATCAACTCCCTTATATGTCCCTGTATAGGTGTTAAACTCTCTCAAAAACGCCACTTTTTTCGGCTTGTCCAAATACTGTTTTACAAGATCCACTCTCCACGGATCTCCAGAAAACAATACATATTTTGCAACGGTTTCTTGATCCGCTCCCATATATAATGTGCTCATAAATTTTTTCCTTTCTTCCAATCTCCTAATAGGAAACATTAATCAAATACTTTCACTTTCTCTAACAACTGTTCTTCAGTTGGTACATTGGTACAGCAGCCTTCCGCCTGAAGAATGAAAGAAGAAAGTGTTCCGCCAAGCTTACAGCATTCCTCCGGCTGATAGCCATGCAGATAACCATAAATAAATCCTGCCATATATGCGTCTCCAGAACCTGTCGCATCTGCCACATGCTCTACTTTACAGATTCCAATTTTTTCCTTGCGCACCTTCTCTCCTTCCTTGATATAACAGATGCTCCCTTCTTTCCCAAGTGTATTTACGATGATCTCCACTTCTCCGATTTTAAAAAGTTCTGTAATATCTTTCAGGGCAAACATTTTCTCAATGATCTTACGCTCCACTTCATTTGTAAAAATAATTTTACTTCCCTGCAAAAGCTGTCTTAAAAATGCTTCTGGAAAAGCGTCAAAATCATCTTTCATACCAAATACCACTGGTACCTTGTGCTTGCGGCACTTTGCAAAAAATTCCTCATTATCCTGTCTGGATGCAACTGTAATCACCCCCAGCTTCACATCCTCAAACAGTTCGTCTGCCAACGGCTGTGCATATTTTCCATCCATTGCGCCTGGATAAAAAATAGTGATATGATCATTGTTATTATCCTGAATCAGATAACATACACTAGTTGCTTCCTCTGGCAATTCTGTAATTCCATCCAATGGAACGCCGCCTTTTTCGAGAAATTTTTTAAATCCATTGCTCTCGTAATCTCCCCCAACACGAAGTACTGGCTTTGCGCACACCCCCAAGCTGCATAATGCATAAGCAATATTCACCGAACAGCCGCCATAAAAAATCTCTGCATTTGAACGGTTCGTAACAATAGAAGTAAACCCAACTTTTGCTGGCGTATCAATTTTAATAATACGATCCATGCTCACATAACCACTTGTCAATACCTCTGTTTTCATTGCCTTCCTCCTACAACTTTCCTTCATCCAGCATGGTAAACAACGTTTCCATATCAATTACATCACCCAAATATTTGTCAATATCTGTTAAATGTACCTCATTGACTATCTCTGAGTTTGTCGCCACACATTCTTTGACCACATATGGATTGTAATCCAAATAATATGCATCTGTTACAGTGGCACGAATACAACAGTTTGTTTTTGTACCCACAATAATGACATTTTCAACTCCATTTTCACGAAGAACTAAATCCAAATCGGTTGCAAAAAAACCACTGTAGCGCCTTTTTTGAATCACATAATCTTTCCCTTCATCCACAGGAAGCATCGGATCAATTTCCACGCCGACTGTACCTTCGATACAGTTGGGCCGCATGGCCTGCGCCTTTTTATCTGTTTTTCCCTTTCGATTACAGTGCTGCATAAATACAATCAACACCGCTTTCTCTCTGCACCGATCAAGCACTTTTCTGATATAAGGCAAAATTTCTTTGTTCTGCGGATAATAAACCAGACCCTCAGGATCTGTGAAATCACGAACCATATCCACGATAACCAATGCTGATTTACTCATATTTCACACTCCTTTAAATTCCGCGGACTTTACGATTTCTATACTTGACCATGGAAACTACTGTCAGCACAACGCTCATTACCACATATGGGATCACATCAAACACTGCCGCCGCTGCCCCTGCATACAAACTTAAGTTTACAGACAGCGCTCTTGCCAGACCAAAGACAATGGCGTAAATGCTGCACGATAATGGGTCTCCTCTTCCACAGTAAATGGCTGCAATGGCAATAAATCCTCTTCCAGCCGTCATATTATTAGTAAAAATCGTCATTCTCTCTAATGCCAGATTGATTCCTGCCAGGGAGCAGAAAAATGCGCCCAAAAGAATTGCAAGATAGCGATATTTGTTTGTATTCAGTCCCAAGCTTTTGGCTGAATCTTCATTTTCTCCCACTACGCGGACATAGACTCCAAATTTTGTCCTGTACATCAAAAACCAGATCACAATGACTGCCAAAAAAGAAATATATGTAATCACTGTGTGCCCGCTTAGAATATCCCCTATGAGCGGAATATTTTTTATGAAGGGAAGATCAATTTTAAAATCTGCCGCATTTGTGAAGTCCAATTTTATATTTGCGGAATTCATCAACTGAAGTACAAAGCCCGCAATTGCTGTAATCGACATGTTAATTGCCAGACCGATTACAATTACATTTCCCTTACAAGTGACCCCAAAAAATGCAAAGATCAAACCAATTACCATACATATCAAAATTGCAGATAGATAGCCAAGTACGATACTTCCTGTCTGAAAACTGACCAATACAGATACAAACGCCCCTGCAAGCATCATCCCTTCCAGTGCAATATTCAAAACATTGGCCTTATATGCAAAGATTCCACCCAATACACAAAGTAAAATCGGAACAGCATGATACAAACAGTCGTATAAAATTCCACCGATAAAATCCATTATGCTACCTCCTCTCTGTTTTTGAGTTTCATGATTCTTTCTTTTAAACCAAAATGCTCGTCCAAAAACTGTACTGCCAAAAATAATATAATCAATCCCTGTAACACTTCTACGATTTCTTTGGGAACAGAGGTATACATATTAATATTATCCGCTCCCGTTTTCAGCGCACTATAGAAAATCGCCGCCAACAAAATTCCAATCGGATTATGACGTCCAAGCAATGCAATCAGCATTCCATCCCAGCCAAGCCCTGTTGTCCCAGAAAATCCCAGTGTATATTTGAATTTTTCACTCATCATATGGCCTGCGCCTGCAATTCCAGCCAAACCGCCGCTGATACACATCAAAATAATAATCTTCCTTCGCACTCGCATTCCTGTAGCTTCCGCAAAATCTGGATTCTTACCGATGGCTGTAATCTCCATTCCCAGTTTTGTCTTGGTCATTACAAACGTCATCACAATCAAGATTGCAAATGCCAGAAAGAAGAACATGGTCAGCCGAGAGTTCTCAATTCCCAACCTCTGAAACATCGCGCTTTCATGAATCACTGGCGTACAGACATATCCAGAACCGGCTTCTCGGAATGGACCAGAAGACAAGTATTCCAACACTTTAATCATTGCGTAGTTCAACATCAATGTAACTACCATTTCATCTACATGAAAATATGCTCTTAAAATTGCTGGTATCAGAGCAAACAACACCCCACATATCATTCCCACCAACATACAGATCAGTTTTTCTGCAACGGAATTAGATAAATTTAAAGAAGCGCCTGTAATACCTGCAAAAAATCCTCCCAATAATAGCTGTCCTTCCACACCCATATTAAAGATATTTGCTTTAAATGTGATGGCAATTGCCAGACCTGTCAGCAATAACGGAGATGCATAATGCAGCGTATTCAAAAATCCTTTTACTGTAAAAAGAGATTTTCCAAGCATAATCTGATAGGCTTCCAATGGATTTTCTCCGATACAAAGAATAATGATTCCACCAATAAAAAATGCCAGTCCGATCGGAAGCAATGTATTGATGATTTTCGGTCCAATATAATTTGATTTCCTCTTTGTCACTCTAACTTCCTCCTTTCTGTGCTCCCGCCATCAATAATCCGATTTCTTCTGACGTTGTCACCTGTGGATCCACCTCGCCAATGATCCCGCCTTTATACATAACTGCCACGCGATCAGAAAGGCTCATAATTTCCGATAATTCACTGGAAATCAGCAAAACTGCTTTTCCGGCATTCCGCAATGCAAGTAACTGCCTGTGAATAAATTCAATCGATCCAATATCAACACCTCTGGTCGGCTGGCAGGCAATAATCAGATCTGGATTATTTTCAAATTCTCTGGCAATGATAACTTTTTGCGCATTTCCTCCAGAAAGCTGTGAAATCAGTCCATATTTATCTGACACACGAATATCATATTTTTCTATAAATTCATCACACAACTGCTTCATTTTCTTATGTTTCAACACACCTTTAGAACAGACTCCATGTGTGTCAAAATATCCTGCAATACAATTTTCTGGAATTGACATATCCCTGCAAAGCCCTTGTGCATAGCGGTCTTCGGGAATGATTCCGATTCCAAATTTTCTTAATTTGTCAGGCCAGGCATTGGTCACATCTCTTCCATTTAAGGTAATTTTGCCCTTTGTAACTGTCATGACACCTGTCAGTACTTTGATCAATTCACTCTGACCATTGCCTTCTACCCCTGCAATTCCCAGAACTTCTCCTTTTTTCACAGACAATGTAACATTGTGTAATATTTCCTGGTTTGCATCATTTACTGTGCAGACACCTTCCACGCGATAAGCCTCTTCTTCTTTTGGTGCAGGTCCCGCCTCATTGCAAACTGTCAACACAACATCTCTGCCCACCATCATCTGTGCAAGTTCCGTCTCATTTGTGTCTTTGGTCTTGACATTTCCGATCACCTGGCCGCTTTTGATCACTGTCACACTGTCACTTAAATACATCACTTCTCTTAACTTATGGGTGATCACAATAATCGTTTTGCCCTGATCACGCAAAGCCTTTAGATTTTCCATTAATTGGTCTACTTCCTGAGGTGTGAGAACTGCCGTCGGTTCATCTAAAATCAGAATATCTACATTTCGATATAACATTTTCAGAATTTCTACCTGCTGGCAAAGTCCTACCGAAATATTCTGAATCTTTTCCATCGGATCAATCTGGAAACGATATTCCTCAATCAATTTTTTTACTTTTTCTATTTCTTGTCTTCTGTCAATCAATCCTCTTTTGGTGATCTCACTGCCAAGTAAAATATTCTCATAAACACTCAGGCTTGGAACCAATTTGAAATGTTGATGTACCATACCGATTCCATGACGGATTGCATCTGTAGGAGAATTCATGACAATCTCTTCTCCATTTACCAAAATTTTTCCGCTGGTAGGTTTTAAAACACCATACAACATATTCATCAATGTTGATTTTCCAGCTCCATTTTCACCAACAATACACTTGATTTCCTGTTTTTCAATCTGTAAATTGATACTATTATTTGCAATAAAATCACCGAACTTTTTTGTCAAATTTTGGGTTTCTATCACAATACTCATATGCAAATCTCCTATTTTTATATAGACTGAGGGCGCCCCAAAGTACTTTTCATGCTTTGTCACACAATTTCTCTTGAGGCGCCCCCAGAATTCACTCGTATAACGAAAATTAAATCCCTGATATTTAATATTTGATGTACTACTTAGTCTTAATCACTACATTCGGGCATTTTGCTTCATCAAATTCTTCATTCAACTGCTTATTTGTCACTTTGATTTCTCCATTTGTAATCTGATCACTGATCTTCTTCACTTTTCCCTTGATCTCTTCCCAAACGGCTGTATCTTTCACATGTTTTCCCATCTCTGCCAAATCTGTAATTCCTGTTGCTCCCGACGCAAGATTATAGGTCTGCAATCTATCCATTTCTGCAATCTTTCCATCCGCATAAGACTTTGTGATTACTTTCACAGGAACTCCTGTAATCTTTAAAACACTGGTCAAAACATGCCCTGGCTGCTGTGTATCAAGATTGGCATCTGTCTGAATGGCAATTTTTCCAAGTTCTTTTGCCTTTGCAGTAATTCCATCTCCGACTACCCCCGCATCTGCAAACACTACATTTGCACCTTCGTCAAAGAAAGTTCCTGCCACTGTACTTCCTAAAGCAGAATCCGTAAATCCTGCATCATATTTTGCATAATAATCGTATTTTACCCCATATTCTTCCGCAGCCTTGCTAATTCCCTCTATAAATCCATAAGAATAAACAAGAATACCATTTGAATTTGTTCCGCCGATAAATCCGATTCCTCTTGCAGTATCTAATGGTGTCAGCCCATAGGAGTCATCAAATAACTTCTCCATATTTTCATTGATTTGAACCGATAAATATCCAGCAAGATAGGAAGCTTCATGTACATCAAACAAAACAGAAATGACATTCTTATGTATCTGTTCCCCACTGTCATCTTTGTTTGGATTATCGTTGAACACTACAAACGTTGTATCAGGATATTGTGATGCAATTGGTTCTGAGCCCCCTACTCCTTTGATCAATGCATCAAAATCATATTCCAGTGAAAATATAAGATTATATCCATCGTCTGCCAGAGTTTCCAATGCCTCTGGCACACCATTGACCGGTTCAATGATTTTATATTCACAGCCAATTTCTTCTGCCGTCTCTTTGATTCCATCACATGCTGACTGATTATATCCATTGTCATTCTGCCCCGATCCAGAACATACCACTGCCACTTTCAGATCACTGTTTCCCTTTTTTGCATTTCCCCCTTCTTTTTCCCCACATCCCGTAAAAATGAGTACACTTAATAAAACAAGTGCCATCGCAATTGCGCTTGTCCTTTTTTTCATAGCTTAACTTCTCCTTTCGCGTCTGCCGGTTATCTTATCTGGTGAATATAAAACTTAAATTTGTCCGTCCTGTAACAGCATTTAAAATATTCAATTGCCACTTCCTTTCCATTTACAATTCCACATGTCGTACAGCAGAACTGCAGTAATGGTCTTTCTTCCTCTACATCCAGGTATTCTGCCAACTCATCATGAGCACTGATTGCCTCAATCGTGCGGGTAGCCTTTGTAATTTTCACACCATACTTATCCTCCAGGATTTTATACAATGAAACTTGTGAAAAATCATAGAGATCAATTTCTGGAAATAATTTATACGGCAAATACGTTGTCGTATAGTTCAAAGGTTCTTCGTCAGCATAATAAATTCTTGCTAACTGAAATAATTCTTCATTCTCGTTCAAATTCAGAATATTTCTTTTTTTGACATCTGCCAGTATCACTTTTTTGCTGATCACTTTTCTCTTAGGTGTATAACCCAATTTTTCAATATCCTGTGTACAGCTTGTAATTGAAACTAAATTATTTTGTTCTCCATCCCCCTTTACATAGGTACCTTTTCCGTGAACTCGATACAGATACCCTTCTTTGACCAAATCATCAATGGCTTTGCGGATTGTGATCCGGCTCACATCGAATAATGCCATCAACTCTCGCTCACTTGGTATTGTTTCACTCTCCTTATATGTATTATTGTCAATCCCCTTAATAATCTCTTGCTTTACATGATAATATTTTGGAACTTTATATTCCTCTGACACTTTTTTCCCTCCTTCTCCCACTGGTTATATTCACTTGATAACTGGTTATGATGTCTCTTTATGCTATTATAATATTTTAATACCAGTTATTCGTCAATATCCGAATTTTTCACTAATATATACTTTATTTATTGTATAATTTGCATAAAATATAAGGTATTTTTTTCCTTTTTCCCAAAATAAAATAATACCACCAAACAACTGGATATGATCAGTTGATTGGTGGTATTATTTTATGGTATCATCTATTGATTTACATTTTCTCCGATATAGCGATATCCTACTCCCCAGACAGTCATAATCCGTTCTGGGTTTTTGGGATCTTTTTCAAGCTTTTCCCGCAGCCATTTGATATGCACCGTCAACGTCTGTGGTTCACTCTCACTGTCAAAACCCCAAATTTTATGAAATAGTTCCTCTTTTTTTAGAACCTTTCCCTTGTTTTCCATAAAATACAAGAGCAAATCAAATTCCTTTGTTGTCAGCACAATTTCCTGTCCTGCCTCGTACACACGCCGCCCAGCTTTGTCCATTTTAAGCGTTCCATCCACAATTTGATCAGAAAAATACCTGCGCTTCATAATTCCTTTTACTTTTGCCAGCAAAATATCTATATCATATGGCTTCTCCATATAATCATCCGCCCCCAGCAGCAATCCATTTAACTTATCTTCTTTGCCGTTTTGGGCGCTCAACATGATAATCGGTGTATTATGATGCTCACGGATCTTACTGCAAACGCCAAATCCATCCAAATCTGGGAGCAATAAATCCAAGAGAACCAATTTCGCCCCTTCCGCTTCATAGATCTCCAAAGCCTCCTCACCAGACAAGGCAAGATAGGTATCATACCCTTCCGACCTCAGAAAATCTGACAGTAACCCTCCAATTTCCTCATTGTCCTCCACCACGATAATATCCGCCATACAATCTCCTCTGCCCTCTAAACTTAATCAACTGCTCTGTCTCCCATTCAGTAATCATTTCATTTGGCTGCTATCTCATCTTTGCTTTTATTATTTTTCAAGGCAGCTTACCTTTGTCACTATATTTCTTGTTACCAGCCCATCTCCACCAGCCACTGATTGAGCTTGCGCTCCCGTTCCCGCAGCAGCCGCTCTATATCTGTTATCTGCCCACGATCATCTTTTTTCTGGGACAGCAAGCAGCCCAATGCTAGCTCACCTTTGATATTCCCATCTACAATATACAATATTCTGCTGCATTTTGCAGCAACTTTCAAATCATGAGTGACCAACATAATCGTTGTTCCTTCTTGATTAAGCCGATTCAACACGCTCATCACTTCCTCTGAAGCTCCGCGATTCAAGGCTCCTGTCGGTTCATCCGCAAATAATATTTGTGGACAATTAATCAAGCTACGACAGATACAAGCTCTCTGAAGCTGTCCGCCAGAGACTTCTGTGATATCATTTGCAGCAATCTCACTGATACCTAATTTGTGCATCAATGACGTACCATATGTATCAATTTCTTTTCTGGTACGGTCTTTCTTACGAGACTGGTAGCCCGGAAGCAGAATATTATCCATTACCGTGAGATTTTTCAGCATATGCATCTGTTGGAAAATAAATCCCATCTCATTGAGACGTACTTTTGCCAGCTCTTTTTCGTTTAACTTTGTAATTTCTTTGCCCCCTAAAATTACTTGCCCTGCCGTGGGACGGTCCATGCCCGAAACACTGTAGAGAAGTGTTGATTTTCCAGAACCAGAAGGGCCCATCACCGCTATCATCTCCCCCTGTTCAATGGTAAAATTCACATTGACCAACACATTATTTTGCCTTTTATTGATAATATAAGTCTTACATAAATCTTTCACTTGCAATGCCTGCATTTTTTCTCCTCCATTCTTAATCCATCTCATTGATTTGCTGTTCCATATTTTTTAATCTATTTCATTGGTTCGTTCTGTATCATCTTCCTTTACTAATCCATCTCATTGATCTGCTGCACAGAAATTTTTCTTACTTTCTGCATTGTCACCATACAGGCGAGCACAGTCACTATAAACACTGCCAGTGGATAAATCAGATACACTTCCAGCGGATTAATCACAAAGGTAATCTCTGAAGCTCCTACCATCTGAAAAACTTTCCCCGCTGTGATCTTAGAAAAACCGCTTCCGGTAAGCGTTCCCGCCGCAATCCCCAAAAACAGCACTAGCATAATCCGCTTCGTCTGCCAGGCAATGATCGACTGATTAGAGAAACCAATTGCTTTTAGTATTCCCATTTCTCCCTGTTCCCGTATCAGAAACATTTTTTGCATCAATACCACTACCAAGATATTGATACAAATCACGATTACCAAAATCATAATCTTTAGAGCATCCAATTGCTCGGAAACTCCCCCTACCATATGATCAATAAACTCCTGGACACTCTGCACCTTTACCTGCGGCATGATCTTTTTTATGCTGTCTCGTATCTGTTCAAAATCCTGATCTTGATCACCCAGACGCACCTGAATCCCAAATCCTCCTGCTGTGGCTGTGTAATCCAGTTTAGCCTGCTCTGTAAAACGAATCCCCTCCCCCATATTATTCATGCTCTGATACATGGCAGTAATCACATAAGGCTCCTCTTTGTCCCCATTCGTGATATAGATAGTATCTCCCACAGAAGCTCCGATCTTCTCCGCCACAATATGTGTCACAGCAATTTCATTTTCATAGACTGGCGCTACCCCTTCATCATAAACATAATCTTCCATACGAGTATTTAATCCCTGAAGCGAAAAAGACTGATAAGATTGGTCGCCTTTGCGGATCTTAAGACGGAAAAATACTTCTGTATAAACCTTATTTGCCAAAATCTCATGTTCTCTTAAGAGTTGCTTTGTATCTTCCAGATAATCATAAAACTTTTGTTTCTCCCCTGACAAAATCAATTCTGAAATCTTTTCCTCATCCACAATAAAAAAATCACATTTCTGTGTGCCAAACCATTCCAAAAGCCCATCCGAGCGCAAGGTATTGATCGTATTCACCGGCATAGCAATCAGCCACATGCCAAGCATCCCTGTCACCGCAAGCACCAAATATTTGCGCAATTCACTCACCACATCATTACATGCCAGAAAGGTTGTCGCTGATATATGACTTCCCTGCAGTCGGAACAACCCTTTCCTGTGAAACCGTTCCCCATTATTTCCCCTTCGGATCGCATCCATTGGCGTCATCTTTTTCATCCTTCTGGTACTGTGATACCCTGACAGCGTAACCAAAACCAGAATAGCCATACTGACAGCAAATTGAAACCACAATCCAGTTCCATCCTCCTTGATTACCAACTTTTCTGTCACCTGAGCAATCAAAATCTTGCTAAACGGAATACTGGCGGCAAATCCAAGCAGTGAACCCACTGCTGCCAGCACAAAATATTTTGTCGTGTATAATCTGCGCACTGCACAATCCTTAATGCCAATGGCTTTCATAATCCCAATTTCCTTATAATCCTCATTGACTGTAAATACAATGGTAAATTTCAACATCACCAGGGCAATGGCAATCAGACAGATACTGACACCCAAAATTACAGCCGCAACCACCATTTCCATGATATAAGTCATCTTGATTAATGACTGATCAGCCGCAAACAATACATGAAATCCTTGATTATGATAAGATTCCTGAAATTTTTCCAGGTCATTACAACTGATGGAATAAGTTCTCCCATAGGGAAGGCCGCTCTTCTTCTGTAGTGCTTGATAATCTGCCTCACTGACCAATAGACGCTCACTTCCCATCATTTCGGAGCCTAAAAATGCATCCTTAAAACTTCCCGCTATCGTAAAAGTTTTACGAAAACCATTCTCTGTAAATATTGTCAGCTTATCGCCTGCTTCCAGGTTATTTTCCAACATCGTCTGTCTGCCAAGATACATCTTTCCCTCCTCGATCTTGGTAAGTTCCTGGTTATCCTCTGTGAAAAATTTCTGTCCTTGCATTTGCAGACTGCTAAGAACCATAGTACTGGCCATCTCCAGATGTTTACCAGAACGAAGCTCTGTCTGATTACTGGTCAAATATAACTGATCATTCATAGTAAATGATTTTACCTGTGCATGGTCTTTTAGAAAACTTTCAATATTTTGGTCATTTTCTGAAAGCTCATCAAAACTCCCTCCCATTGTAAGAATTAAAAAATCTGCCAACTTTGATTGCTCCATAAATTCATCCACACCATTTTGAATGACAGAAAAATTATTGAGGCTGCTGGCTATAAATGTAGCCGATAAGAAGATAAATAATAGTAAAATCAGATTGATGGATTTTTTGCGTTTCAAGTCTTTTTTTAGTATTCTGATATTCATGTTCCTGCTCCTTTCTTTGTTCTGATCTCACTATATCATGGAAACTATTAATAAATCCTTAAATGCTGTGGTTAAAAACAAATTTCAACGTTTTTGTCTTATAGGAAATCTGAAGGAATTTCCTATAAAACAAAAAATCACCATCCTGATCTTTGCAAAGATTCAGGATGGCGATCACTTTTCTTAGAACGCTACTCACATGTTTCTAATATTCTATTTACAAATGCCCTGGCATCTGACAAGTCTTGATCGTTGGGATGGAACAAAGCTTCGTCAAAATTACGCAACATCTTCTTACGGCACGCCTCCTGTCTGGGATCCTCCCAGGCAATCTCATAATTCTGCCGTACCTGCATGGGCATCTTTCCCTGACAGAGAAAGATGCCCAGATACTCACAGTCATCTGGAATCCACACATTCACCTTTTGTTCAATGCTCCTGTAATATGCCTCCCCTTTTCCCAGCCCACAGGTGCCAAACAAGGCAATTTTCTTGCCGTGCAGCTCAGACATTGCATCTATCACTGTCATCTCACAAGTGCCACGGTTGACCCAGAATCCAATAAAAAAAATCTCTGCGTCCTTTCCTCTGTATTCTTCCATGCTCTGCATATCTTTGGACATTCCAGGAAGCGCGCTGAAAATCTCAGTGGCCACTTTCTTGGTGTTGCCAGTCTTGCTGGAGTATAGTACCATATAATCCATTCTTATTCACCCATTCCATCCATGTTTTCTATTACTGCAGCGGAGTAATTATATTTGACATCCTGTCACTGTTAAAGAAGGCTTCCTCATATCTAAAATCTCTTTGCATCAAAAAGCAAATTATCGTAACTGTTCACTAATATCTGACATATGGCAGCCCGCCGCAGCAAAGCCCGCCCCCACCACAACAGAGATTGCATAACATATTTGCAATACACAGCTTGACACAGAACCCGCCGCTCCCCTCCATTGGGCTTCCATAGCTCTGACGCTGGTTATAGTACCAGCTCCCGCCATTTTGAAGCTGCGCATACAATTGCTGATATTTATGGTTATTTGGTTCCATTGCCAACGCCCGCTGTGCCGATTCCATCGCTGCCACATTATTTCCAATACCAGAATTGGCGATAGCATTCAGATAATACCAGTATGCATCTTTGTCACGGATATTTCCCAACACATGCAAGGCCTCCTGAAAATGACCACTGCGGATATAATTTGCCGCTGCCCGTTTATAGGTGCTCTCTGCATCCTGTTCCTGGGTACGTCCAGACGCTCCTGTTCCAAAACCTCCGAAAAAATCTCCAAAATCCCAGGCACTGCCTCCCTGCTGTCCATAAGAACCATAGTTCCCTGCAGCTTTATGTTCCTTTTCCTGCATAATCTGTTGATAGGCCTGCTGAATCTCTTTAAACTTCTCTTCCGCCTGCTCCTTATGAGGATTATTGACATTGGCATCAGGATGATATTTCCGGCTTAAGACTCGATATGCTTTTTTTATCTCCTCGTCAGCGGCATCTCTGCTCACTCCAAGCACCGCATATGGATCATACATAACTATTTTCCTTCCCGCCTGCGTTTTACAAGCTCATACCGACACCACACGCCAGAATAAAGAATATTCCTCAAGATCTCCGTATTTTCCACAATTGGCAGCCGCTCAAATGCCCGTGAGCACTCTGCCATCATCATACTTAAAATGCTCTCTGCCTGTTGTTCAAAATCTGGCTGTTGGCTCATTGAGAGAAACACATTATAGTTTCCAGTCTTTTGATCTTGTTCCAGATCCTCAAAGGCGTCCATCAGATAAATAAATTTTCCCAGGAAAAATCCCATCCGCCGCAAATCTGTCTCCCATTCATCCTTGCGCCATACAAACACCTCAGCCATAATTTTTCCAAAATACCCTGCTGCCTGATCAAGGTTAGAACTCTGTTCCCTTTCACAGCGGCGAATCTGTGCCATTTGTTCTCTGATAACCTTTTCTTTCTGTGGATATTTTGCCGCTGCCTGCTTAAATCTGCCATGTAAAGACATGGCCATTGTCCTTTTGCCAATCTTATGTTCATCTATCCAGTCATCCAGACATTTATAATAGGACAATAAAAGATTCATATCTGCGCCATAACTGGAATATGTGTTGATTCTGGTTGGATGCTTTGTAAATGGATGCGCCACACATTTTTGTAGACTCACCTGAGTTTTCGGCTCATACAAGCTAGTGAGCAATAGAATCACAAACGTCATATCATAACTTAGCGTCAACTGTGCTGTTCTGCCATAATTTTCCTTTAAGCTCCTGCAAAGCCCACAGTAATAAGACTGATATAAATCAAACTCTTTGAATTTCATTTCTGGCTTGTTTACAATGATATATCCAAACATAGAATCCTTTCTGATGTATTGAAATAGAAACTCAGTATCTATCCATGCCGCCGAAAACCTTCCCCCATCGAAGCTTTGGCTCCCACTAAGCTAAATTCGTTTTGTTCGCCATTAACAAAGCTTTGGCTCCCACTGAGCTAAATTTGTTTTATTCACCACTTATAGAACTGGCAGCTTCTTTGATAAAATAAGAATAGATAGTCTGATGTTTCATTTTTATGGAAATCTGAATCGTTATCTATTATTCTAATCCCTCGCCCTGGAATTGCAATAAACAAACCGGAAATATTCTATAAAAAAATTATAAACTTGTTGACATATTACTCCAATGGGTAATTTAATTGTCAGCGTAATACTCTAATCTCATACTTTTATATCCTCTTCCAATTCCGCAATCTGGCGCATCCATAAATCTGCACTGGCATCGCTTGGCATACGCAGATCTCCTCTGGGAGAGATTGCCACTGTACCAACTTTGGGTCCGTCTGGCAGGCAGGAACGTTTAAATTGCTGGCTAAAAAATCTTCTAGTAAAGGTTTTCAGCCATTTCAATATAGTTTCTGGTGTATATGTTACTTTTTCTGGATGTTCCCCGCCGCAAAACGCATACACAGCAAGCCGATATATTTTCTTTGGCCCAAATCCAAAACGAAGCATATGGTACAAAAAGAAATCGTGCAGCTCATATGGACCGACAATATCCTCTGTTTTCTGAGAAATTTTACCATCTTCTGGGGGCAGAAGCTCAGGACTGACTGGTGTATCAAGAATATCTAACAAAATTTTGTTAAGCTTAGAATTCTCACAGATATCCGCATAGTAGCGCACCAGATGACGGACCAGTGTTTTCGGCACAGAGGCATTGACCCCGTACATAGACATATGATCACCATTGTAAGTCGCCCAGCCCAAAGCCAGTTCCGACAAATCTCCTGTACCAATTACCATGCCATTTTCCTTGTTGGCAATATCCATTAAAATCTGTGTCCGCTCCCGCGCCTGTCCATTCTCATAAGTCACATCATGAACACTCTCCGCCTGTCCAATATCAGCAAAATGAACACGCACAGCGTTTTGAATATCCACTTCCATAAAATCTGCTCCCAGACAGCGGATTAACTGTACTGCATTGTCATAGGTTCGGTCTGTGGTACCAAAGCCTGGCATTGTGACTGCTTTAATGCCTTTTCGATCAAGCCCAAGCAGATCAAACGCCCGCACTGTCACCAGCAGAGCCAGCGTGGAATCCAGCCCGCCAGAAATTCCAATCACCGCACAGCCGCAATTTGTATGTTCCAGCCTTTTTTTCAATCCCATAGACTGAATGGATAAAAGATCCTCACACCGTTTTTTGCGCTCTGCCCCCGCCTTTGGCACAAAGGGCATTGGCGCCACAAAACGTGTCAGCTCTGTCTTCTCCTTTTTTAAATGAAACGTAATTTCCCGATAGCTTCCTTCCTCTACCTGAAATGTATTCATCCGCCTACGCTGTCCGTTCAATCTCTGTATATCTATCTCTGCATACACGGACTGATTGCAAAAACGTTGTGCTTCTGCCAGCATAAGTCCATTCTCTGCAATCATATTGTGGCCAGAAAATACGACATCCTGTGTGGATTCCCCATCTCCGGCGCTGGCGTATACATAGCCGCAGATCAGCCGTGCTGACTGCCCTTCCACCAAATTTTTACGATAATGGTCTTTTCCGGTCACTTCATTGCTTGCAGAAAGATTTACAATCAGATTGGCGCCTGCCAGTGCATGAGAAATACTGGGCGGACTTGGCCCCCAGATATCTTCACAGATCTCTGCACCGATCTTTAATTCTGGCATAGAATCTGGACAAAATAGCAGCTCACTTCCCATTGGAACCTGCATCCCTTCTGCAAAGATAATTTCTACTGGCTGCTGCATTCCTTCCGTAAAATGTCTGGCCTCATAAAATTCATTGTAATTGGGAATACAACACTTCGGTACCAAACCTAAGATCTTGCCATTGGCAAGCGCGGCTGCAGCATTATAGAGATTTCCTCTACTGGCAACCGGAAGCCCCACAAAAACCAGCATATTTTTTCCTGCTGTATCTTCGGCAATTTTAATTAACTCCTGCTTGGCCTGCTCCAACAATGATTCCATAAAAAATAAATCGCCGCAGGTATATCCAGTAAGACATAATTCTGGAAATACTACCACTGACGCCCGTTTTTCTTCTGCCTCCCCAATTTTTTCAATGATCCTGTCTCTATTATATGCAGGGTCGGCAACCCTGATCTTGGGAGTTACTGCCGCCACCCTGATAAACCCATCCTTCACTGGCTGGCTCCTTTCTCTATTTCAACAATTCCTTCAGTTCCTCAGGAGTAAAAATATAATGTTTGTCACAGAACTGACAATTGACCTCAATCGGCTCATTGTCATCAATCATTTCCTGAATATCCATTTTGCCAATGCTTGCAATAGCGCGGGTCACACGTTCTTTGGAACAACCGCAAAAATACTTTACTGGGATCTGTTCTGCAGCCTCAATACCAAAATCGCCTAATATCTGCTCTAACAATATTTCTGGCGTCGCTCCCTGCTCCAGCAAATCTGTGACGGAACTAACCTTAGCCACTTTCCGTTCTAGTGCAGCGATTACAGATTCTTCGGTATTTGGCATCAATTGAATGATAAATCCTCCTGCCTGTTTTACCGTATTATCCCGATTCATCAGCACCCCCAGACCCACTGCCGAGGGTACCTGCTCGGAAACAGCAAAATAATACGTCAAATCTTCTGCAATCTCCGAGGTTTGCAGCGCAACCTGCCCCACATAGGGCTCTTTTAAGCCCAAATCTTTGATTACACTTAAAATTCCTGGCCCCAGTGCTCCTCCTACATCCAACTTTCCCTGTGCATTGGCAGGCAATATCGCATCCGGCACCAACGGAAAACCCTTGACATTGCCCTGGCTGTCGGCAGTGACTGTAAGCCCCTGTGCCACGCCGCGGCACTTTATCTTAAGCGTTAAAAGATCCTTCTCCCCCTTCATCATCGTGCCCATCATCACCCCTCCAGTGAGCAGCCTGCCCAACGCTGCAGTGATCACTGGACTGGTATTGTGATATTTCCTGGCTTGTTCCACCAAATCCCTGGCAGTCACCGCAAAAGCCCGTATTTGACTGTCTGCCGCAGTTGTTCTCACCATATAGTCTTTATATTCATTCATATCATATCCTGCTTTCTACTATTGTATTCTCTGCCTGCCAGCTTATCCTTTTCCCTGGCAATCACATAGATCCGTTCACTGTCAGCCCGCACTGGCGCTCTGGAAAAAGCATCATAGGCCGTTACAAATTCCAGCCCAGCCTGTACTAACAATTCTTGTACCTGTCTCAACTCATAGCCCCGTTGAAAATGGATTTCTTCATATTTGCGATATAATTCTCCGCTGTCGGGCTCCCTGACAAAAAGCGTCAGATCATATTGATTAATTTGATCTCTGTGATCATAATAATTCTCCCAGATAAAACTGGCCTGTTTGCGATTCTCACAGAAAGTGCTCTCCCCTAAGATTTCCCTGTATTTATAGAGCGTATTCAGGTCAAAAATAAATACTCCGCCTGGGTCGAGATAATTGTTTACCAATTGAAATACCTTCCGCAGATCTTCCTCCTCCAGAATATAATTGATCGAATCACAGACACTGATCACTGCTTTCACAGTGCCATAGAGTTCAAATTCCCGCATATCCTGTAAAAGATAAAGTATATCTGCGTTTTCCTGCTCCATATCTTTTATGTCATCCACTACTCTTAGCTTTGCAATCTGCAGCATTTCCTGGGAATTGTCCACGCCAATCATATCGTAACCCGCTTGTGCCAATAGTCTTGTCATCTTCCCTGTTCCACAGCCCAACTCTAATACTAATCCTTCAGACACTTGATATTCTTGCAGTAAGCTCACCAAATATTTGCTCCATTCCTGATATGGCACATTGTCCATAAACAGATCATAAACCTCTGCAAATCCTGTATATGCTTCCATAGCTCCTCCCAAGGTTAAGAAAACCATCCTCTAAAAAAGTTGATAATCGAACGGAAAAATTCTACAATTTTATCAAAAAAACTTTCTGTATCAATTTCCGATAACTTCTGATACAAGGCCTGTGCCTGATTTTTAATGGACTCCAGGTTCAAATCTAACTTTTCAATCTTCTGTAACAGCTCTGCAAGCTGAGCTGACTCTGCCTCTGATAAGGAAATATCAAATTCTTCACTAGCTCTATCAATCACCTCACTGATCTCTTTCTTAGAACTCAATTTATGTTCAATTACTTCCTGCTTAAGATATGCCACTAGTTCCTCTGCTTTCTCAGCATCCCCAACTTTCTCTGCAAGATCTCCGGTCAATACCAACTCATTTAACGCTGTGTCCATACTCTCCTCTGTGACCTTTTCACCTGTCATGTCAGAATATGCCTTCATAGCACCTACCAGTGCAGCCGTTCCAGAAATCGGAAATGGAGCCGCCACAATAATATCTGCATCAGTAATCCCAGCAGTGATCAGCGCATTTTTATACATGCCAATTGTACAATAAGAAATATTTTTTGTTGTGATATTGATCCCATGCCCTTGATTTCGTTTTACCACAAGCACAGAGGAGAGGGAGCGTGTACCGATCTTATCGGCAGCTACATATTCTCCTAGATAACTATGTTCTTCCTCATTGGTGACGTAAATCACATCATAATCCGCAAGTTCCAAAGGGTTGATTCCCAAAAGGGACAATACTGTCTCTTGCTGCTGGGGCGTTAAATTTGCCCCCAATGCCAGGTATGGCTTATCTGCCTTGGTAATAGGTTCTGTAACTTCTCCTTCTTGACCAGACGCATCCACCGTCTCCTCAGTATTTGTTGTAATGTCTTTCCCATATTCTTCTGCAAATGTGTCTGTTGTCGATAAAACTGTCACCATACAGATCAGAAACAGCGCTGTCCATCGTTTGATATGTCTCTTCATAGTCTCCTCCATTCTGTGCTGTGTTGTAAGTTATGATTCTGCCTCAATCAAATGATTGTGCATCCACTCATAGATATCTTGGTACACTGTCTTTCTGTCCAATTCATTCAAAATCTCATGCCGGTCAGTAGGATATAATTTCATGCTGATATCTTTGATTCCGGCTTTTTTATAAATTTGGCAGGCCTTTTTCACCCCTGTTCCATAATTCCCTACTGGATCATCCTCACCAGACACCAGAAACAGTGGCAGATTTTTAGAAATTAATTCAATATTTTTCTTCTGATTGATGAAATGGATGGTGTCAAACAAATTATAGAATCCATTGAGAGTAAATCGAAAGGTACAACGTGGCTCTTTGTTGTAGGCATCTACAATCTGCTGGTCTTTTGTTAGCCAGGAATTAGAAACGCCCTCGCCCTCAAATCTCCGATTATTTCCAGAAAATGCTAACTGCTGCACTAATTTGCTGCGATAAGTCCAGCCTTTTAGACAAGCGCCAAATCTGCAGACTGCTTTTGCAAATACCACTGCGGCATCTGGCTGCGTCCCAGTTCCCATAATAATGGCACCAGAAAGTCCCTCTCCATATCTGGACAAATATTTGCGCAGCAAGAAAGACCCCATACTATGCCCCAGCATAAAATAAGGAACCTTTGGATATTTCTTCTGTATATGTCTGCGCAGCCGATGCAGATCTTTGACCACTAAGTCACTGCCATGTGCAGGGGCAAAATATCCCCAACATCCCTGGTGTAACACAGACGCACCATGTCCTAAATGGTCATTTCCCACCACCAGAAATCCTTGCTTGGTCAGATACTCTGCAAACTCTTCATAACGTTCCACATATTCTACCATCCCATGACTGATCTGCAAAATTCCCTGAATCTCTCCCTGATCTGGCTCCCATCGCACCGCGTGAATCTTTGTCTTTCGATCGGATGACAAAAATCCAAATTTCTTCTTGTTCATAGTTTCCACATCCCTTCCTTATAAATCAGCAAATAATCCCGCCTCACTGCAAGAATGCTGTTATATTTTCATTGTCCAGCTAACAATAATTTTTCACAATAACTTGAATGCTTTCCCTACCATTATATACATTGATCTCTGGATAATACACCAGAGAAATCAACATTCCACTGCCTCTTCCTGCAAGTGCCTGTTCCACAGCCTGATCACCGTATTTCTGCCGTAAAAACTCCAGAAACTGTTCTGCCTGTCCAAAATAAATGGCTGTCAATATGGTTCCTCCAGTACTTTTTACCTGTATTCTACATACATTTTGGTTTTTCCCTAAGATCCGCAGTGACAAAATCTCAAGATTACGGTCTGCAAACACTGGCTTCTCATTTGACTTTCCAAAGGGTTCCAAGATACTTAACTGCTCAATCAATTCTTTGGATATGTAATCCAGCGGCATTGGAACATCAATGACCACTTTTCCTTGTAAATCTTCATCGGTCAAAGTGGTAAGTTCATTTAACCGCTGACGGAAAATTGTTACATTTTCTTCCGGCAGTGATAAGCCTGCCGCCATCGGATGCCCGCCATATTTTAAGAACAGCTCCTTGCATTTTGTCATTTCCTCATACATGGAATACTGTTCAATGGAACGGCCAGAACCTTTGACCCCCTCCTCAGATTTGGTCAGCACAAATACCGGACGGTGATATTGTTCGCGAATGCGTCCAGCCACAATTCCAGCCAGGCTCTCATGACATTGAGGCAGATAGATTACCAGCACTTTATCCTTTTTAAGCTCGGTATGCTCCACCAGATCCTTGGCCTGTTGTACCCCCTGCTCTGTCATCTCCTTACGGCTTGCATTAAGGTCGTACAGATCCCCTGCATACTCTGCCGCCTGATACTCATTCTCTGCCAACAACATGTTAAGCGCACGCTTAGCCGTGTCCAGCCGTCCGCTGGCATTGAGACATGGACCAAGTACAAAGCCAATATGATAGGACTTAATACTATTGAGTGGAATTTGATTGCGAGCCGCCAATGCACGAATCCCATAATTCTTGGTCTGATGTAATGCTTTGATTCCTTCTTTGACCAGAATACGGTTTTCTCCCTGTAACTCCATGACATCCCCCACAGTAGCAAAGGCCGCATTTTCCAGATAGCTCAATGCCTCTTCTTCTGAAAATCCCAGTTCTTCATAAAGCACCTGAATCAGCTTAAAGGCCACTGCCGCACCGCAGAGGCTTTTAAACGGATAGGGACAATCTGGCTGTTTCGGGTTTACCACCGCGTCTGCAGGTGGGATTCGATAACTGCGCCCTTCCCCTTGGTCCTCATAGGGAACCTCATGATGATCTGTGATAATTACTGTCATTCCCAGTTCTTTTGCTAAGGTGATTTCTTGGAATGCCGCAATGCCATTGTCACAGGTCAGCATGGTGTCCACGCCATCCGCCAGCGCTTGATGTACCAGCCGTTCGTTGACCCCATAACCATCTGCAATTCGATCTGGGATGGCATAATCCACCTGTGCACCGCAGCGTTTCAAAGCATCAAACAAGATATAGACTGACTGCACGCCATCAATATCATAATCCCCTAAAATTCGAATCTGTTTTCCCTGTTCTATTTTCTCTTTTAAAATCCCTGCCGCCAATTCTATATCTTTCATCATTCTGGGTTGATGGAGATCTTTTAGCGTGCCAAACAGATACCGCTCCATCGCTTCTTCTCCTATCACATCACGATTGCGGATAATCCGCGCTGTCACCTGATCAATCCCAAATTTTTCTGCAATCTTTTTAAAATCTGCTCTCTTGGCAGCCACTACCCATTTTTCCATTCTTCTGCCTCTCCATACTCTACCCCGCAGAGTGTCAATCCTTTCGCTGGCGCAGTAAAGCCCGCATACTCCCGAATACCGCTTTCTAAAATCCTAATCATTTCTTCGGAAGTTCGTTTTCCCTGGCCAATTTCCACTAATGTACCTGTAATAATACGTACCATATGATGCAAAAAACCATTTCCTGTAATGACAATATCAATCTCTTTTCCCTTTTGCAGCACTTCAATGCTCTCAATTGTGCGCACTGTCGATTTCTTTTTGGCAGCTCTGGCGCAAAACGCTGCAAAATCATGGGTTCCCTCTAAATACTGTGCACCCTCGCGCATTGTCTCAATATCCAAGGGTTCTGGAATTCCATACATCCATTTTCTTCCAAATACATTAGGCGCATTGCTGTTAAAAATGCGATAACAATAAGTCTTTTTGACGGCTGACAATCTGGCATGGAACCTGGCGGGCACTTCTTTCAGCTCCA
This sequence comes from Lachnospiraceae bacterium, assembly GCA_910575005.1. Taxonomy (GTDB): domain Bacteria; phylum Bacillota; class Clostridia; order Lachnospirales; family Lachnospiraceae; genus Petralouisia. The sequence continues at coordinate 60,592 of CAJTCL010000022.1, forward strand.
GCACCCCAATATCCTCTGGCAGATAATGATTGACATAATCCTTAATCTTTTCAGGCGGCAAATCCACAGTGAGCTGCACATTTGCTGCTTGTCCAGCGGCATGAACTCCAGCATCGGTTCTGCCAGAGCCTTGTACCTCCACGGCTCTGCCCTCCAGTGCAGAGAACACACTGTTTAATTTCCCTTGTATGGTGACATCTGTATGCTTTTGGCTCTGCCAGCCTTTATAACGAGCACCATCATATTCTATCACCATTTTATAATTCTTCTGCACCACTACCATCCTCTCATTCTCTTTAAGCATCATAGCAAAATATAATGACTTTTTCAAGGAAATATGATAATATGAAGGACGAGCGCTGTAAAACCACCCCAAATTGGGCACTGATGCAGTGCATAGATTGGAAATTGCAAAACTAAAACATAAAATAAATTTCGTGGTTTCCTAATTTCCTTACAGCGCATAGACGAAGAAGGGAGCAATCTATGAATCCGTTAGATTTAATTGAAATTTTAAAGAATCATACTGTATATATCCAAACGCATAATTTCCCAGATCCAGATGCTATTGCAAGCGCTTTTGGGCTGCAGCAGTTCCTTGCTTATCATGGCATTGAAGCAACTCTTTGTTATGATGGAAAAATTGACCGGCTTAGTGCCAAGAAAATGCTGGAGACTTTTGGTATTGTCATGCATTCTAAAAATGATCTTTGGGATATGAAAGAAGATGATCTGATTGTATTGGTGGATTCCCAGAAATTAAACAGCAATGTCACAGATTTGATCGGTGATGAAGTGGCATGCATTGATCATCATCCGATTTTCTTTTCCTATGATTACCAATATCGTGATATCCGGCCAGTCGGCTCCTGCTCGTGCATTATTGCTTCCTATTATCAAGAAACTAATACCCCATTATCACCTAAATGTGCGGCTGCATTGTCCTATGGCATCAAGATGGACACTGCTGACTTTACCCGCGGAGCAACTGCGCTGGACGCTGAGATGCTGGCCTTTTTGTTTCCGTTTGCGGACTGGAATCTGGTCTCAAATATGTACAGTAATACAATGGAATTTGACGATTTGCGGGCATATGGCGCTGCAATCCAGAACATTCAGCTTTTTGACCGCACTGGCTTTGCCTATATCCCTTTTAACTGCGCCCAGGCGCTGATCGCCATTATCTCAGATTTTATTTTATCTCTAGATGTGATAGATGTCGCAGTGATTTATGCCAGACAGACAGACGGCATTCGTTTCTCTGTGCGCAGTGAACAAAAAAAAGTACATGCCGGAAATCTCATTGCCCAGGTTCTACACACTTATGGAAGCGGCGGTGGACACCCCTCTATGGCAGGCGGCATGATTCCTTCTGCAAATTTCCCTCTATTGGGTGAGGACATGCATGTCACAATCCAGAATGCATTTCTGGATGTGATTACAGAAATGGAACAGGAAAAATAATCTAACTCTTAAAAACCCCATGAAAATAAATATTCAGCCCCTTCAAATTATATAGAAAAAGGAATGAATATTTATCTCCATGAGGAAATCATTCTCTCAGCCATAGACGAAAACCTTGGCAAAGACGTATGACAGCTTTGCTGGCTTGTCTGTGGCTTGGGGTTTTTGAATAGCTGCAAAAAATACTTAGATTCCATTGTTATCTATATCAAAAGATGATAATGGCATCTCTTACAAACTATAATTCACAATTACCCACAGTTCTTGGGAATGGCACTACATCACGGATGTTTGTCATACCAGTCAAATACATTACACAGCGCTCAAACCCCAAGCCAAAGCCAGCATGTCTGGCAGAGCCATATTTGCGCAAATCTAAATAAAAATCATAGTCTTCCTTGTTCAGTCCCAGCTCGTCCATGCGCTGACAAAGCTTCTCATAGTCATCCTCTCTCTGGCTGCCGCCGATAATCTCACCAATTCCTGGTACTAGGCAGTCCACCGCAGCAACTGTCTTGCTATCTGGATTTAACTTCATATAGAATGCCTTGATTTCCTTTGGATAGTCAGTTACAAATACTGGACGTTGAAAGACCTCCTCAGTCAGATAGCGTTCATGTTCTGTCTGCAGATCAGCCCCCCATGATACCTTATACTCAAAGTTATCATTATTCTTCTCCAAAATCTCAATTGCCTCTGTATAAGTGACATGGGCAAATTCAGAATTTGCCACATGCTTGAGACGTTCTAGCAGCCCCTTATCCACAAACTGATTAAAAAATTGCATCTCTTCCGGCGCATGCTCCAATACATAATTGATCACATATTTTAACATACTCTCCGCTAATATCATATCATCTTTCAGATCTGCAAAGGCAATCTCTGGCTCAATCATCCAAAACTCCGCTGCATGTCTGGTTGTATTGGAATTTTCTGCGCGAAAAGTAGGGCCAAACGTATAGATATTTTTAAATGCCATTGCATAAGTCTCACCATTTAACTGTCCGCTGACGGTAAGATTGGTCGGTTTGTGAAAGAAATCCTTGGAAAAATCCACAGCCCCCTCTTCATTTTTGGGCACATTGCAAAGATCAAGTGTTGTCACCTGAAACATTTCTCCAGCTCCCTCACAGTCACTTCCAGTGATCAATGGCGTATGCACATATACAAAATCGCGTTCCTGGAAAAATTTGTGAATCGCATAGGCAATCAGGGAACGGACGCGAAATACTGCTTCAAACGTGTTGGTGCGTGGTCTTAGATGAGAAATTGTGCGCAGATATTCAAAGCTGTGGCGTTTCTTCTGTAACGGATAATCAGGGGCGGATTTTCCCTCGATCAAGACCTCCTGCGCCTGAATCTCAAATGGCTGTTTTGCCTGGGGCGTTGCAACCAATTTCCCAGTCACAATAATGGCTGCACCTACATTTAATTTCTCGACCTCTGCAAAATTAGACAGTTCGTCATGATATACCACTTGCAGCGGCTCAAAAAAAGTACCATCATTTACCACAATAAAACCAAAATTTTTAGAGTTGCGAATACTTCTCACCCAACCGCCAATCGTTACTTCTTTTTCCAAATACTGTTCCTGATGGTGATAAAACTCTCTGATATTTGTCAATTCTTCCATAGCTCTTCTCCTTTATTACAGTAATTTTCCTTCTAAGTAAACTGACTATCTGGCAATCAAACTATTACCAGGCAATCCGTACACCTGTGGGTTAATAATTGAACAAATTCACTTGTCTATTTTTTGTATACTATATATTCTCGAATTGAAGATTCTGCTGTATCTTCTATTTTTTTAACCAATTATTCACTTTCTTCAGAATCTGTATTCTCTGCGGATTCTGCTTTGTCTGACGCATCTGCTTTATCACCGGATTCTTCTTCGTCTGTAGATTCTCCTTGTTGATCAGAATCCTTCTGATCTTCATAGGTAATCTTTGCATTTTCTATTAAAATATCCATTGTCTTATCACTGACATAGGCATTTTTTACATAATCCTCGCCATATTGCTGAATCAGGGCGTCCTCACTCTCAAAGCCAAAATCTGTCACCACATTTTTTTTATACTCTGCATACCCTTCTTCATCCGCCTCAATATTCTCTTTTTGGGCAATCGCCTCCAGGATAATCTGATTTTCCAGACTATCTGTCATCATCTGTTCTGCTTGTTGCTTAAATTCATCCTCTGTTGTATTGATACTGGAGAGATAATCTTCCAGTTTCATTCCATAACTGGTCTCCATATTTGTGGTAAATTGATCAATATATTCTTTTACCTTCTGATCTAACAATCCCTCTGGCAATGTCACCTTACAGGACTCCCGCAGTTTTTCAAACAAGGCATTCTGGGTATCTGTTTTCTTGCTGGTCTCTTTGCTGCTCTCTAACTGTTCCTTGACACCAGCTTCAAGTTCCTTGACATTTTTATAGCCCTGAGAAGTAAAATTACTAGCTACAAAATCATCGGCCACTGTCTCATGAGTGACAATTTCTTTGTTGACAATCTTATTGATCGTGACATTAAATACGACATCCTGCCCCGCTAACTCTGTATTCTGGTAATTCTCAGGAAAAGTCAGATTTAATTTTACCTTCTCCCCCACTTTCTTACCAATCAGCCCATCTTCAAAACCATCTATAAAACTGCCAGATCCAATCTCCAAATAGGAATCCTGTGCGGTACCGCCATCAAATGCCACATCATCCTTCAGTCCCTCATAGTCAATATTGACGGTATCACCTTCTTCTACTGTGGTTTTGTCAGATTCCTCATATTTCGGATAAGACGTGAGCATACTGTCAATATTGCTCTGTATCTCTTCCTCTGTAACTTCATAGGTGCCCAATGTAAGCTCTACACCCATATATTCACCCAATTCCACACACTCTTCTGCGTTGTATGAAATCTGGTCTGTACTCTCTCCAGAATCTGACTCTTGTGTATTTTCCTGTGTATTACTCTCTTGTTTATTGTTTTCTTTCTTAGTACCACAACCGCCAATTAGTGATGCCGCACATAAGGCAGCCAACAATATAATGATTCTTTTCTTCATAGAACATTTACCTTTCTTTCTCAAAATATGAAACTACTCTTGTTCACAGTTATTAAGAATAGCACACTTTTTTACAAATGGAAAGACCTCCCACCTACAAATCACAAATAAATCACAATCTTTCCTTTTCTGATAAAATGTGCTATACTCTTTCAAACTAATAATTGAAAGGAGCTTTCCACTATGAACATGGACCATCTGACTCTTTTAACAGACCTGTACGAACTAACCATGATGCAGGGTTATTTTAAAACCCAAAACCAGGAAAACGTGGTATTTGACGCCTTCTACCGTACAAACCCTGACAATGGTGGTTACGCTGTCTGTGCCGGACTTGCCCAGATCATTGACTATATCAGCCAGCTCCACTTTGACAGTGCCGATATTTCTTATTTAAAATCACTTGGTATTTTTGAGGATGATTTCTTAAATTATCTAGAATCTTTTCATTTTTCTGGAGATATTTACGCCATACCGGAAGGTACGGTAATTTTCCCCAGAGAACCTTTAATTAAAGTTATTGCTCCCATCATGGAAGCACAACTTGTTGAGACTGCAATCCTAAATATCCTCAATCATCAGAGCTTGATTGCCACCAAAGCGGCGCGGGTCTGCTACGCAGCACAGGGGGATGGCGTGATGGAATTTGGTCTGCGACGCGCACAAGGACCAGACGCAGGTGTTTATGGCGCCAGAGCTGCTGTGATTGGCGGCTGCTGTGGTACTTCCAATGTCTTATGTGGCAAGCTCTTTGATGTTCCGGTCAAAGGCACACATGCCCATAGCTGGATTATGAGCTTTCCAGACGAATACACCGCGTTTAAAACCTATGCTCAATATTATCCTTCTGCCTGCACTCTGCTAGTAGACACCTACGACACCTTAAAATCTGGCATTCCCAACGCCATTCGGGTATTCCAGGAACTCAGAGCGCAAGGCATTTCTCTCACGAACTATGGTATCCGCATGGACAGCGGTGATCTCGCCTACCTCTCCAAACAGGCTCGCAAAATGTTGGATGAAGCAGGATTCACAGATGCTGTAATTTCTGCTTCCAATGACTTGGATGAATATCTAATTGAAAATTTAAAAGCTCAAGGTGCCGCCATTACCTCTTGGGGAGTAGGAACCAACTTGATTACTTCCAAAAATTGCCCTGCCTTTGGAGGAGTGTACAAATTAGCAGCAATCCAAAATGCAGATGGTGAATTTGAACCCAAAATCAAACTTTCTGAAAACACGGAAAAAGTTACTAACCCTGGCAACAAGACCATTTACCGAATTTATGAAAAAAATTCTGGCAAAATCAAGGCAGATCTCATCTGTCTGGAAGGAGAAACCTTTGACTGTGATAAGGATCTTCGAATTTTTGATCCTCTGGAAACCTGGAAATATACTAATCTTAAAGGTGGTTCTTACACCATGCGCAAACTCTTAGTACCAATATTTGAACAAGGACACTGTGTTTATCACTCTCCCAGTGTCATGGAAATTCAAAAATATTGCACACAAGAAAAAAATACCCTTTGGAATGAGACAAAACGTTTTGCCAATCCCCATAAAGTGTATGTAGATCTCTCTGACCAATTATTTGAGATGAAACGCAATGTTTTACGAGAACTTTCCGCAGAATCTCATTTGCTCTAAGACAATTTTTGTAAAGATAAATAAAGTACCCTCTCTTTGCTGGGTTGCTTAACAAGTGCCAATGGCACTTGTTAAGCAACGACCGAAACGAAGTGAAGAAAGACCCTGCACATCATTTTTTCCTATGTGAAAATAAACAGGCTGTAACATCCAAATGGATCTTACAGCCTGCCAACTCTTCTTATTCTCTTGCACTTTGCAGTTTTACTCGAAAATGGCACCATGCCGCCACAATTGCGCTGACAATCAATACCATATAAAAATTCAATCCACGTGTAATACACATAGATGCTGTCAGACAAGCTCCAGGAAAAACCTGAGAAAACGCTGTCTTATACATCATTTCTGTAATGCCCTGAGCACCGGGAAGCGGCAGCATATCCACCGCAATATAGACAGACGCCTGAATACTCATGACCGTAAAAGCACTGCTGCCATCAAGTTCCAATCCCTGGTAAATCAACCAGGTTAGAAAAAAAACACTACATCTTTGAATCACTGTAAAAATTATAACTGCCACAATCTTACTCTTATTTCTTAGAAAAAACAGTACAGCCTCATGGTACTGGTCTGCCATCTCAATTAACTTTTCTGTCCTTCTTTTAGATTTCTTGAGAATATGGAATTTTTTGAGCAGATTTTCTCCTCCAACCACAATCCCCTTAAAACAACGGGGACTGATCATAATAAAGAGCAATACCACTACCAGTGCCGTATTTAAAAATAACCCTAGATAATATAGATACAGATAACCTTTGAGATGATCTGCCAAGGGCTGGTAAAAGAACACCAAAATCCCAAGCCCCATCACTACCAAAACAAATTTATAGATTACTGCCACTGTCATCAACACTACTGTACTGTCAGAAACTTTATGTCCTTCCTTCTGCATATAATAGAGCTGCATTGGCTGTCCCCCTGTTGCAGAAGGTGTAATCCCAGAAAAGAAAAATCCTACAAAAGAATATTTGACGCAGGCTGCCGCACTGGTTTTATAATTGAGAGAACGCAATAGATAACAAATCATAAATCCCTCTGCCGATACAAAAAAGAATGCGGTTGCAATTGCCGCCCATAAATACACAGGATGCAATGTAGACATTGCGGCAAATACTGCTTTCATATCATTTCCTTTAAAAATTGCACTAAATGTCAGAGCTGCCAAAAGAATAAAAATGACAGCACTGATAATATTCTTACGACTCATAAACTGCTCCATTCACAACATAGGATAATTTCCGCCACATTTGACGTAACATGCCAACGCGTCTTACCGGATAACAGCCATTCATTCTATTGAAATTATGTAGCGACCCCTCATATACCACGGTTGTCTGTTCAAGCTCATAAAAATCTCTAGGTGTCACCAAAGAGAAATGCTTGTCAAATAACGCAATCCCATTCTTCTGCAAAATATTTGCAGTAAAGGAAGAACAAGTATAATGATTTTTCTGGTAAAACGGTATATTCAATAATATCATAGGAAGACCCAATACACAATAATGATATTGAAATCTTTTTTGATAACATTCCTGCAATTGTTGTGCAAGCTGCATTTTTTGTTCCTTTGTACAATCTAAACTAACAATTTTATATTGTGCACTGGGAAATTGCCGTTCTATTTTTCTCACATCTTCTTTCTCAAATCCTGCCAATATTGGAATCGCTGGATTTCTTCTCCCTACACTGTATGCCTCCTTCAATTCTTCATCCATAGAAAGAACCACATGAATATAATTGATACCTGTCACCCGCCGGATTATGGAGGCAAAAAATCCTGGTGTATCTACCAATGCAAAATAAATCTGTTCCATTCTGTCAACCTCTCTTTCGTGCTATCGTTATCATCTGAACTAACATTCAATCTCAATTAAATTGATACAATTTACGTGCCGCACGATATCCAGCCAAAGTCAGTGCTGTACCAAAACGCCCTGGCAAGTAAGTAAAACCGCTTACGGTGCGCCTTCTCAATGTTATGTAAAGCCTGGGATTGTGATTTTTCACATAATTCCAGAGCATCTCGCGCTTTTTCAGTGCCTCTGGCGTTCCAATCAATAACAAATGAATGGACGATATTGCCATCATAATAGAAATATTGCGTGTCAAATAATTTTCCAATCTTGGATTGCGAATTCGCAGTTTTTCCAAATCTGTACATACAGAAACCAACTTTGTGACACGAATTTGCTGGTCAATCCGTTTCATCAATACTTTCTCATTCACAGATTGATCATCCCTTCCCAGAAAATAGTGATATAAATCTAAATTCAAATAACAAATTGTCTGTACATAGAGCAAGGGTTGATTTGCAAAAATATTGTCTACATAAAATGTATGTTTGGGCAGCTTAACACCTGACTGACGCAGTACCTCTGTGCGATAAAATAGAGAATGCATTACTAAATACTGTGAAGGACGAAAACGCCCGACCTCATCCCAACCACAAATTTTGTTTTCTTTCAATACATTTCTATAAGCCATCCGTTTTACTTTGTTTTCATAGAAATGATCATATAGATAATTACATACAATCAAATCTACGTTAGTCTGCTGTTTTTCCCACTCCTTAATTTTCCTGAGAAGCTTTTTCAGTTCTTCCGGTTCCAACCAATCATCAGAATCCACTACTTTAAAATATTTTCCAACTGCCTGGGCTAGACCTGCATTCACTCCTGCGCCGTGCCCTCCATTCTCTTGGTGAATCACCTGCACAATTTCTGGATAATTTCTGGCATAATTATCTGCAATTTCTCCTGTTCGATCTGTGGAACCATCATCTACAATAATAATTTCCACTTGCTCATCCGCTGTCAATAATGTATCAATACACCGTTCCATATAATCCTCTGAATTATAACAAGGTACAGTAAATGTAATCGCTTTCATTCTTTTTCTCTCCTGCTGTTTTTTAGGATAAACAAAAAATGTTTTCGCATTGTTCTCTATCCTATTAAATTAAACGAAAATTTTCTTGTTTTTTCTTCAATAAAATTCTTAATATTTCCTTAATACTGAATAATCAAGTATGTTATTGATTCAACAAAGATGTCTCTTCAACTTCATATGACAACAGATTAACTCATTTTTCTTAAAGTTGCCTTTTCTTTACCTTACAATTATCTTACATTTCTGTAAGGTAATAATACAAAGCTCGTGAAACGCTTAGTCGTCATATCTTTTGCTATTTTTCTGTTTTTCTAAAAATAATTGCAATTATTTTTCCTAAAATTACAGAAAACAACAAAATATATTGAATATAATATATATTAGTGATAAAATGATAAAAGTTTTTGTTAGAAATATTTGGTAATTAGCAAATGTTTTTACAATTTGGGGAGAATGGGGGAGTAAAATTGGAGAAAAATGATGGAAATAGGGGAAAGTCTATTTTAACTGGAAAAATTACAGCTCTTATCATCTTAGGATTTGAGCTGCTAGTTTTGGCATTTCATTTGTTTGGCATTTCTTGGAAATCTACAGAAAACTTAATACTTTTCATAGAAGATTCCAGTATCTTTTTTAATATGATCTGTATTTCATTTATAGTTCAAGCAATTTTAGCAAAACCACGCTCATGGTTTTTATTTTTTCTGGAATTAATTAATATTGTTCTGATTAACAAACTGTATAGTAATAAAACCTGGAATCAACTTTGGAACTTTTTGAAAGAACATTGGCTTATTGTAACAATTGTAAGTGTTGGAGCAACTGTTCTAATAGGATTGATTATTTTTTTAGTCAGAAGATATATTCGTAAGAAAAAAAATTTTCCACAACAACATACATCTGATCAAAAACCTGAAAATAACATACAAGCTACCGAAACTATACTCCATGAATCATTAAACAACAATATTAAATACCCTGGAAAATCTAAAAGAATTATCCGTATTAAACAGACAAAAATAAAATCTGCTAAATTTAGCACCAATCAACCGGAAACGAAGCCTATTTTATGGGTATGGAAAATGTTGATCTATATTGTTTCCGGTGTTAGTTCCATACTGATCACAGATTATATTTTGTATCAAAAACTGAACTTAGGTCTCTATCGGCCAGCGTTTTTGGAACAACATACAGATATCCTCCATATACTTCAGTATGCAGGAGTGATTATTGTCGTCGTAATTTTTGCAATTCTTTTAGGAAAAGCATTCATTTCATCATTTGAAAAAAAACAAATTACTCCAAAAGGAACTGCACTTATTTCATTAATCCTGGAAGTTCTCTTTTTTATGTTTACAAATCAAATTAATGAAATGGAATTTTTAGACAACTTCTTAGACTCCATATCACAAAATGGGTTTGCCGCCATTATGGTATGGATTTCTGTATTTTTAATTATCCATATTGGCTGTACGATATTATTTGGCACCATATTTAGTAAAAAGGGTGGAAACTCAAATCGAATTAATGAAATTCTATCAGAAAATATACTGGAAATCGAAACAAAACTGGTCAAATTTGTCTGTAATTTACTAAAAGGAATTGTTACGCTTTTTAATTTTATTCCTGATTTCTTTAATACTATTGGTGTACTGCTCTTAGATGAAGACACACTTTTTGAGGTAGATATCTCATATGAACCAAAAAATAAGGACGAAAAGGACAAACCTAAAACCCAGGAGAATACAGAAGGGAAAGATCAATCATGAACAGAAACAGTCATTGGTTCACTAAAATCCTTATCTTTGACGGCATCGTAATTGCCTTTTATCTATTAGCACCAAAATTTCCGCTGCAAAGCAGCCTTTGTTTGTTACTAATATTGTGTAACCTATTTGTGGGAAGTATATTAAAATTGTATGAACAGCGGGATGATCGAAATAATCGCAGATTCGATATGCCAACTGCATTAAATGAAAAACAGAAAAAAAACGCGCAAAATCTTTTACGCTATGCGACAGCAGTAATGGCATTTTTGTCCCTGACCACTACTGCCCAGGGAATGCATGGCTATGTATTTAAAAAAATGTGGCTTGCTTATTTAGGTTCATTTGGAGTACAAAGTATATTAGTGGTATTTAGCTTATTGCTCTGCAGATTTTATGTGACTGTTGGAAAATGCCAATGGCATGACTATATAAAAAAATCAGTAAAACTTAGTATGGCCTTATTTTTTTCATTATCCTTGATGGTATCTTCTGTTTTTAGCTTTACCTATATCGCCGACAACGCATATGCCGATAGCTGGGCAAGCGACAGGGAAAGCATGATTCAGACCTATCTGACAAATGAATCCTATCGTCTCCAACAAGAAAATGAACGCAGAGGAAAAATTCTGATCGACACGATCTATGATATTATCAATAAGGATCTGAGTAAAAGTATGGAAAAGATAGAACAAGATGAAACTGAAAAAATAAATGAGACTGTGAAAGAATTGATTGATAATATTAAAGATAATAGCAAATCTTTAAAACCTGAAGTCACGATTGATTTAAGTGGAAAGATAAATGGAAATAATAAACAATATATAGATGATTTACAAAATAATTTTGACCAAGAACTTAAACCAAAATACAAAAATGCGGTTAAAAATTACGGCAAAACAATAAAAGATATTAATAGTTTAAAATCCACATTTTCAGACATCTCTGATTCTAAATTTTATAATGACCTCACAACAATAATTGACGATATAGATGATTTTAAAAATGATATTAAAAACTTAAAACAACAGATAACAAATTGGTCAAATTCCCAACTTATCTTAGATGTAAATACAGAGCGCAACATGCTTGATACAGATACAAATACTCTAGAATATTATTTTGATCGTTTAAACCAAAAACTTACTGATATCAAAAATATTATAGATAACACAAACAATAATACCACTGACTCCGTCACAAACAAACTCACCGCCCTGATAAAAGATATTTATTCTTTAAAAATAACAGAAGACAGCACGAAAGATAATAATGATCTAATAAATAGAATTACAAATAATATTTCTGAAATATTGGAGACTATCACTTCCGATGATTCTTTTTCTGGTGAGCATACCAAATCTTTGGTTGATTTAAAAGATTACATAGAACAATATCAAAAATATATTGAATTACAGAAAAATTTAAAAAATTATTGTGATATAGATATGAAAAAAGTTTATAATATTTTGATTGAAAAAGACCCTAACGAAAAAAGCAAAGATAATAAGACCAACAAATCTTCCGATACCCAAAGCAACACGGACAAGAATGTTAAAACTTCTGATAAGAAAAAAAATGCTTCCAATTCTGCATCAGATACAACAAAACAAAAAAACTCCTCCGCAAATACAAAAGAATTGACAGAAAAAAAATGGGCAGAAGAAAGAAATGAAGACTTCTTTGAATTTATTGGCTACTTAAAATCGTTACCTGATGTGACAGCAATTGAAATAGAAAATACTGATGCAAAGGACAATGCTGATAATTCAGAAGATATTGACACAAATATTAGTTCTAAAGAAATTTACGATTCAGATAAAGTACTTGAAAAAACTTCCACAATGCAGAGAAATTTTTTAGGTAATCTAACTATGTTCGAGAGAGCTTTTAATTATTTCCTATACGATTATAAAATGATGGCTTTCTTTTCTGCTTTTATTGCAATATACTTGGATTTATCAGCATTTCTAGTGGGCTGCTTCCTATATTTTACAGAGATATTTAAAGAAAAGGCGTAATAAAACAAAAATAATTGTAACGTAATCAAAAAATAAATCTCAGAAAAAATAAATATTCTACAATTATCTAAATTCCTTCTTAGAGGATATTTTAAATCCAAATAAAATATCCTCTAAGACAAATTTGTTTTTATCATATTATTCAATTTGATATTCTGTTTTACGTATCTATTCTTGTATAGGCGATACGATTATCCACCTTAATAATTCATTATTCTATGGACACTAGTATTAAAACTACTTAGTAAATCATCATAATAAAAGTTCTATATTTTACAGTTTATTATCACAACACTTAAATATTATAACATTGCAATATAAATTAACTTATTGTTTAATCATTATATACTTCTGCCTCCATCTTTTCTTCCAAATTATGATATAATTCTACAGGTACAAATGCTTTGATATAAACACCATTTTCTCTAAATTCTTCTTCCAAAAGCTCTCCATATTTGCGTATCGTAGAAATCTGCCCTCCCTGCTCATAAGAAAAAATTCCCTCTAGAAATTGTTTATCTTCTCTGAGAATCATCTCCAATACAGATTTTAATTCATCCAGTCCATTTCCTAAAACTGCCGAAATTTTTAACACTTTATCAGCATGAAAATCTCTAAATTCCTCATTTTCTAAGACTTTATCTTGTTTATTAAATATAGTTATAATTTTCTTTCCAGAGATGCCTAGATTTTGTAAAGTCTCATATACAATATACATCTGCTTTTGCCACTGAGGATTAGAGGCATCCACCACATGAATTATCAGATCAGCATATTTGGCTTCTTCTAAGGTACTGCGAAATGCTTCAATTAGATGATGGGGCAGTTTACGTATAAAGCCTACCGTATCAGTAAGCAAAATTTCCTGTCCACTATCCAACTTCAAATTCCTGGTAGTTGGATCCAATGTTGCAAATAGTTTATCTTCTTCCAACACATTGGCATTTGTAAGACGATTCAACAATGTGGATTTCCCAGCATTGGTATATCCTACAATCGCTGCCACTTTCACACGATTACGACTGCGCTGTCCCCTGGTTACTTCCCTATGCTGTCGAACTTCTGACAACTCTCTCTTTAACTGAGAAAGCCTTGTTTTAATCAAACGCCGATCCATTTCCAATTTCTTTTCTCCTGGTCCTCTGGTTCCAATTCCACCTCCCAGACGTGACAGCGAGATTCCTAATCCTGTCAAACGACTCAAACGATACCGAAGCTGTGCCAATTCTACCTGTATTTTTCCCTCACTGGTCGAGGCTCTGGCTGCAAAAATATCTAAAATAATCAGTGTGCGATCCATAACTTTGCAATCCAATTCTCGTTCCATGTTACGAAGTTGTGCCGGAGATAATTCATCATCACAGACAATTCCTGTTGCCTCCAATTCAACCAGCATCTGGCGAATCTCTTGTAATTTTCCAGTTCCCACATAGGTACCTGGATGTATTCCTTCTCGATTTTGCACTGTAATTCCGACCACCTCTGCACCAGCAGTCTGTACCAGTTCCCCCAACTCTGTCAAAGAATCCTCAGTATCGTCTCCTTCCTGAACACTGACACCTACCAGAATCACTTTCTCTTCAACTTCTTCTATTCTATAAGGTTCTGTCATCCAATCACTCCTTGTATAATGTATTTAGGTTGTTCAAGGGATACCTATAAACCCTTAGACCTATTTCTTTACATCTCCAGTCTGATAGGAGATAATGGTTTTATTAGATTGAGA
>CAJTCL010000023.1 GCA_910575005.1 Lachnospiraceae bacterium
TATGAGGATATTTTGGAGCGGATGTTAGACCGCGTTCCAGAGGATATGGACAAACGGGAAGGGTCGGTGATCTATGATGCATTGGCATCCGCCGCAGTGGAACTGCAGCTGATGTATATTGAGTTGGATGTGGTTTTGCGAGAGACATTTGCAGATACCGCTTCCAGGGAAAATCTTCTCAGACGTGCTGCGGAACGTGGCATAACGCCAAAGAAGGCGGTAAAGGCAGTGTTAAAGGCAGAAATTACGCCTGAGGACTTGGAAATCCCCATAGGAAGCCGTTTTAGCTGCAATTCATTGACCTACCGTGTCATAGAGAAAGTGGAAAATGGAGTTTATCAGATCGAATGTGAAACGGAAGGAACAGCGGGAAACCGTGTGTTTGGCAAGTTGATTCCGATTGAATATATAGATGGACTGGAAAAAGCGGAATTGAAAGAGTTATGGATCCCAGGGGAGGAAGCGGAGGAGACAGAATCCGTAAGAAAAAAATATTTTGCATCCTTCCATAGTCAAGCGTTTGGGGGAAACAAACAGGATTATATGGACAAAGCCTGTAGTATTCAAGGAGTGGGAGCAGTGCGGGTGACGCCAGTATGGGATGGAGCGGGAACCGTAAAACTGACGATCTTAGATACACAATATCGGGCGGCAAATGAACATCTGCTTGACCAAGTACAACAGATCATGGATCCCACCAAGGATGGGAATGGGACAGGGATTGCACCGATTGGCCATGTAGTAACCATAGATACACCCACAGAGTTTCCAGTATCGGTGCGAGCTGCAATAGTTTTTGATACGGGTTATAGTTTTGAGACCTTAAGATCACAGATTACCGAGGCCGTGGATAAATATTTGGCAGAGGTGAGGAGAGAATGGCCGCAGAAAGAGACAATGGTGATCAGAATTGCACAGATTGAATCGAGGCTTTTGGGGATTACAGGGATTCTTGATATTTCTGCTACGTTATTAAATGGACAGGCCGAGAATTTAATTCTTAAGGAAACTCATATCCCAGTGTGTGGGGAGGTTAGCGCATGATTAGAGAAGTCAATTTAATCTCTTATTTGCCAGAATATTTAAAAGATTACCAGGAGATGCAAGAAGCTTTAAAGACACAGCAGCCCGAACTGCAGAAGTTATGGGGACAGCTAGAAGCAATGCAGAATAATCAGTATATTTTGTATGCCGATACACAAGGGATAGAAAAGTTTGAGCAGATGCTTGAGATCGCTGCATTGGATGATGATACACTGGAAAACAGAAGGTTTCGTGTCCTGTCATGGTGGAACAATGCCATTCCGTACACGACAATCGTATTGCATGAAAAGTTAGAAACACTCTGCGGCAAAGACGGTTATCTATTACAAGTCTTACATAAAGAATGCAAGGTTGTGGTAAGGGTATCTCTGAAAAGTAAGAAAAACTTTCAGATGGTGGAGGAGATGTTAGATAAAACCCTGCCAGCAAACTTAAGCTTGGATTTATCTTTGCTCTACAATCAGCATGGGACGTTAAAACAGTACACACATAGGGAGCTAACAGCCTATACCTATGGACAGCTAAGGAATGAGGTGTTAAAGAATGGCTAGCCAAACACAGAATTACCATTATCCAAAACCAGAGGAAGAAGATTTCTATGATGTGGGAGAGTTTAACCGTGCAATGGATATGATTGACGAGGACATAAAACAAGTGGAAGAGTCCATCCCAGCGGCAGTGAGGGTAAAAGGTGCAGCAGAATCTAGTTACCGGACAGGTGATGTCAGTATAACGCCAGAGAATATTGGTCTTGGAAATGTGCCAAATGTATCAACCAATAATCAGACACCAACTTTTACACAGGCATCTGGCAGGGTGAATATCGGCAGTGGGGAACGATTATCTGTAATTTTTGGCAAAATTATGAAATGGTTTGCTGATCTGAAAACGGTTGCGTTTAGCGGCAAATATACAGATTTGACAGATAAGCCCACCATTCCGGCGGCAGTGAGGGTAAAAGGAAATGCAGAAAGTACCTATCGAACTGGAAATGTAAACCTTACAGCGGCTAATATCGGGGCAGTCAGTAAAAGCGGAGACACCATTACAGGAAGGCTGAGTTTTATCAATAGTGCAGATTTGCGATTTATACCACCTGATATAACTGGAGATCATGCCAGAGGAATGTTTTTTATGGATAAAAGCGGCACTGGTCTATGGGGTGGGATTGGCGCGCTTGGAACAGCCGGAGAACTACAGTGCATTTATATAGGAGCTGGAACGCCTTACCCGTGGGGTCCCACGGATGGATTGCGTATCTCAGACACCTATATCAAGTGGAAAAACTCTAATCTGGTGACAGAAAATTCTGGTACTGCAAAAGCAGCAATAAAAGCAACACAGGATGGCAATGGGAATGTGATCGCTGATTCCTATGCGGTTCGTAAAATAATCTCATCTGGAAGTTTTAATGATATAACAACCCCTGGATTATATACTATGCGCACTTCGGAAGTCAAAGATGGTCCTTCTGATGGCAGTAATTATCATGGTTTAATTGTATTGAAATCTGACAATGGAAATTATGTGGAACAGATTGCATTTAAAGAATCCAGCAATCAATTATATGTGAGATACATAAATGGCAGCACCAAAAGCAGCTGGGAAAAACTGTTGACAACAAGTGATTTAGATGATCGATTTGATCCAATACCAGTTGGCGGCGTTAGAATGGGTTTAGGGAGTAGTCCATATTACTATTTAGCGACGAATGGAATTTCGACTATAGATTCAGATTCCAATATGTCAAAAAATAATTATTCCTTTCCTACTCTAAACAAGACCATTTCTTATGGAGAGGATTTCTTATTTCAAGTTGGCGTAGGGGGAGTATTTTTAACAGATCCGTCCACCAATGGAGATTATGCAGGCAAAGTGACTGGAATTTATCATTATAAATTTACAGCATTTGATAATAATGTATGGGCAAGTAGATTGAGGCTGCTCAATTATATTGATAATAGTAATAATTATTTTTATACTCAATTATCAACTTCTTCATCACGAGCTAACATAAATGTATCATTACCAACAAGTAGCGGCACGCTCTCTGTGTCTTCGTCTGATGTAAGGCTTAAAAATAATATAAAAGATACAGAAGTTACAGCGCTTCCAACCATAAATAAGATTAAATTCAGGCAATTTGATTGGAAGGATAAAAAAGATCATATCCATCAGGATATCGGTGTGGTTGCAGATGAATTGGAAGAGTTAGACAACCATTTTGTATTGGAGGGGACTGGTGGATATATTGAGGAGAATGGCGAAGAAAAAATGAATGTCAAATGTGTAGATACTTTTTATCTTATGGGTTATTATGGCAAAGCCATTCAGGAGTTATCAGAATTAGTGACAAGACAGCAACAGGAAATTAATATGCTTAAAACTGAATTACAAAAGCATGTTACATAGATATTTTGATAGAAAAGTAGTGAGAAAATGGTGTGCAAGGTAAATTATATTTCTCAAGAGGAAAAGTATGCACACAAGAAATAAGCAGCCTATATTTAAGATAGTAAGGAATGAGGTGTTAAAGAATGGCTAGCCAAACACAGAATTACCATTATCCAAAACCAGAGGAAGAAGATTTCTATGATGTGGGAGAGTTTAACCGTGCAATGGATATGATTGACGAGGACATAAAACAAGTGGAAGAGGCGATTCCAGCGGCAGTACGTGTTAAAGGTGCAGCAGAATCTAGTTACCGGACAGGTGATGTCAATATAACGCCAGAGAATATTGGTCTTGGAAATGTGCCAAATGTATCAACCAATAATCAGACACCAACTTTTACACAGGCATCTACCAGGGTAAATATCATTAATGGAGAAAAATTGTCGGTGATTTTTGGAAAAATCATGAAATGGTTTGCAGATCTAAAAACCGTTGCTTTTAGTGGAAAATATACCGATTTGACAGATAGGCCCACCATTCCAGCGGCGGTGCGGGTAAAAGGAAATGCGGAAAGTGCATACCGGACAGGGGATGTAAATCTTACGTCGGCGAATATTGGAGCTGCATCCAACGAATATATCTCAGAAAATTTTGTGCCAGGTTATGTTTCCACAGTTCGTGCAAATGTGAAAGATACTGGATGGTATAGAATTGCTCAGGTACAGAGCCAAAACGGATATTCCTGTGTAATCAGTTTGAAGCGCAGATACAATTTACCCGCACCAGAATATCAAAAGGTACAATTTTTACGTGCATACACAAATGTTAAATTTGTTCCGATTGCATC
The DNA here is from genome assembly GCA_910575005.1 of Lachnospiraceae bacterium. GTDB lineage: Bacteria > Bacillota > Clostridia > Lachnospirales > Lachnospiraceae > Petralouisia. The sequence goes on from CAJTCL010000023.1 coordinate 4,286, forward strand.
TATAAGTGATTCACATATATGGACACAAATGCGAATGACAAGGGATAATGCAAGTGGAAAAGATTACATAGAAGTTTACCAAAACGTGAATTCTAATGCAAACATGTGGGTTGTGACGATAGAAGATGCTCTTGGTTCCATTGCAGCCGATAACTGGAAGACAATGTCTCCTGAGCTTACCCAGGAAACAGTAGATGGTGTGACAGTAGTTACATCTGTGAATTTACCAGCAAATTTGGATTTAGATTTCTTTGCGAGAAAGGATGGCAGTAATGTAACTGGAACATGGTCTAATTTAACAACAGGAAATGCAATAAAAGCAACACAGGATAGCAATGGAAAAGTGATTAAGGACACTTATTTACCATTATCAGGAGGAACCATCACAGGCAATCTAAGACTGAAAGGCTCTGGTAATTACGGAAATACACTCAATTTTGGAGACGGCGATTATGTTCATATATCAGAACCAACAGACGACCATTTAGAGATTAAGGGGTCATATATAAATTTTGTGACATCTGCCACAGGAACTGGAAGGTTTACATTAAATGGAAAAGATATTTTGACCATAGATAAAATATATCCAGTCGGTTCCATTTACATGAGTGTCAATTCAACAAATCCAGGAACGTTGTTTGGAGGTACATGGGTACGTTGGGGAAATGGTAGGGCTTTGGTAAGTGTGAATGAATCGGAGACGGAATTTAATTCAGTGGAAAAAGTTGGTGGAGAAAAGACACATGTTATAACCACTGCAGAAATGCCGTCCCATACGCACTCTGTAAAGGCACAAACTGTGACTACAAGTACCAATGGAAAACATACACATAGTGGACATTCAAATCAAGATATCGCTTCTGGAACTTCCTCTAAAAATAGGATAGTGAAAGGCGGTGATAATACAGTGAGCGGATTTTTATTGGAAAATGGAGATCACAGCCATACAGTAACTATCCCAGCCTCAACTACTGGCAGTACTGGAAGTGGTGTTGGGCATAACAACCTGCCGCCCTATATTACTTGCTACATGTGGAAACGTACCGCATAAGTATGAACAAAGGAAGAGAAAAGGGCATGATAAACGTGTCTATCTGGAAATAATCTAATAAAAGCTGGGCATTTGTTGCCTGGCTTTTTGTATGCCATAAATCAAAATAGAAAGCAGGTGATATTGTGCCAGTTTTACAATTTATTCAACAGAATTGGATGGAATGGATGTTTGCAGTTGTGGCCACTATTCTTGGATGTTTATACAGGGATGTGGGAAAGCGTCTAAAAGAAGAGCAGAGGAAAAGCACAGCAATAGCAGAAGGGGTAAAGAGTCTTCTGCGGGAAAGTATTGTACACAATTACAACAAATATCAGGACAGGGAATACTGTCCCATCTATGCAAAAGAATCCATGAAAAAAGTATATGAATCTTACCACAAACTGGGAGGAAATGATGTTGCGACAAAACTATACAACACACTTCTGGAAATGTCAGAAGAGCCAAAGGAAAGAGAGGAATCAATATATGAGTGAAAAGACAAAGAGTTGGTTAAAAGCGGCAGGAGTTCGAGCAGTCAAAACAACAGCCCAGGCAGCGGTGGCCTTGCTGCCAGCATCGGCGACGATTGCAGCAGTGGATTGGAGGGTGGTGCTTGGTACAGCGGCACTTGCGGGCGTGGCATCCCTATTGACTTCCTTTGCAGGGTTGCCGGAAGTGAAGCAACTGTAAGAAACATATCAAAAATCATATAGATTTCGTTAGAAGGTGAGAGATAAAAATATGAAGATTAATACAGACTTTGTATCAAAAAGCAATACATATGCCGGACAAAACAGCCCGAAATATATCGTAATTCATGAAACAGATAATTTTTCCAAAGGGGCTGATGCTGGCAGACATGCACAAGCCCAGGCAGCAGGACACTTAAGTACTTCCGTTCATTATTATGCAGGCTCTGACGGTATATACCAAGCGGCAGATCATAGAGATGGCACATTTTCCGTGGGCAGAGAGTATGGAGGGGAACATTCCGTTCAGGATGCCACAAACCGCAATACGATCAATATTGAAATCTGTGTGAATGAGGATGGAGACTATACAAAAGCCCGCAAAAACGCCGTGGAGCTGGTTAAGTACTTAATCCAGACTACTGGGATCCCAGCAGAAAGAGTAATCCGTCATTTTGACGCTAAGGGAAAGTACTGTCCCAGAAAGATGATGGACAAGCCTGAGTTGTGGGAAGACTTTAAAAGACAGATTGGACAGACATCCATGCAGCAGGAATATACAAAGCCCGATCAAGTACCGGAGGATAAGGAAAAAGCAGTATGGTATCGTGTCGGAACAGGCTGGAAAAACGGCATTTGTCAGAAACAGACAGGAGCATACCACAACAGGGAGTTTGCAATTGCGGACTGTCAGCCAGGACAGAACGTCTATGACGAGAGTGGGAAGGTGATCTATTCTGGAGGGAAGGTAGAAGCAGCAAGCTTAGCTTATACACAGAAACAGTTTATCAAAGACATTCAGAATGCCACAGGTTCTAAAGCAGACGGCCTTGCGGGGGATGAAACCATCCGAAATACTGTTACCATATCAGCAGCAAAAAACCACAGACATTCCGTAGTTGTCCCGCTGCAGAAGCGTTTGAATATTCTCCAATATAACTGTGGTGCTGTGGATGGTATTGCAGGACCCAAATTTACAGCCGCAGTAAATGCTTACCAGAAAAATGTCCTTCGATATAAAAATTTAGATGGAGAGATTACAGCCCAAAAGAAGATGTGGAAATCTTTGCTGGGAATGCTTTGATTTTTTCATGTATTTATATAATCAGCATATTTGCAGAATTTGTATACTTTAAATAGTCAGGCTTTAAACCTGTAATCTGCATTACATTATAATAGCCGTAAATCCAAGGTTTTCTTAGTGGAACCAAGGGTTTACGGCTATTTTTTTTGTATATGTCAAAAAGCATGTTTGGCCGCAGAAATCATAGTTTCATTTTTGAATTTATTTGTGCCATTGGTATCATATTTCTTGACACCCTATTTTGGGGATTGTATACTTTTAATGTAGTGAAACCGGAAACGGGAGAATCGAAGAATTAGAATAAGAGAATGATTGAAATACTGGGTCTTGAAAGAGGTGGATATGATGGGACAGGAAACGTTGCAGGGAGAGGATATAAATAATTTTGCAGATCAATCCCTAGAGATTATCATAAGGTTTGACAATCAGGGTAAGATTTTGTATGGAAATGCATTGGCAAAGGAAGAATTGGGGTATGGTGATAAATTGACGGATATCAGTTTGGATGTTTTGATTCCGGCAGAACTTTCCTCAGAGGACGACAGTTTTCCAATAGATGTAGTGGAGAAGCTTAAGGGAGGGACAATGTACCGCAAAAATGGAACCTGTTTTCCGGTACGCATGAATGTCGTGGTGGAAGGTGGACGCAATCTTTTATTTGCCATCAATGTTGCCAAACGTGTTGAGACAGAGCGTAAACTTGTGCGTATGAAAGAGGAAATGGAGGAAACCATTAAGGTTCGGAATGAATTTGTGGCCAATGTGACTCATGAGCTTCGGACACCGGTCAATGGAATACGGGGCCATGTGACCAATCTATTGGAGGCAGGAGTCAGCGGCGAAGTAAAAAATACAATGGATATAGTGATTCGCTGTTGTGAGAATATGTCTGCCATTATCAATAATATTTTGGACTTCTCTAAATTGGAAGCAGGAAAATTTGTGATCGAGCAAAAGGAATTTAATTTTTATAAAATGGTAAACCATGCGGTGGAGACGAATATCACAGCGATCAATTCTAAAGGTTTGCATATTATGGTAAATATTGACAAGGTGATTCCAGAATATCTCGTAGGAGATGAGCTGCGATTGACACAGATCCTCAATAATCTGCTTTCAAATGCTGTAAAATTTACCAGTGTTGGATATATTAATATAGAAGTAACTAGGACAGTGCAATTTGATGATGAGATTGAGCTGTTTTTTGTGGTTTCTGATACAGGGATTGGGATTTCTCCTGAGGAAAAAGATAAGTTGTTTAAGAGTTTTTCACAGGTGGACGCTTCAATTACCAGAAAGTATGGTGGTACAGGACTGGGGTTGGCAATCACTAAGCAGCTAATTGAACTGATGCATGGCAGCATTCATTTGGAAAGTGAAAAGGGAAAAGGGAGTAGTTTTTCCTTCTCAGTCCGCTTACATATGGCAGAAGATGCCAATCAGGAAGGCCAGAGCAGTGAACAATTTGAGTTTATCAATCAGAATCACGATATGTCTCAGTTTGATAATCTTGAGGAGATTTTTCAATTTGGCACAGCAGAGAATACAAAGGAAATTGCAGGTAAATTGGAAAAATTGATCTTATGTATGGAGGTGGAAGCCTGGGATAAGGCAGAAGCATTTGCACATAATATCAAAGAGCTGGTAGAGCAGGGACCCAAGGAGATTAAGAAAGCCGCCTTTCGTCTTGAAATGAATGTCAGGAAGGCAAATTATGATAAGAGTTTGGAACAATATAATAATTTGAAAACATTGTTTGAGCAGAATGTCGGAGGGAAATAAGATGGAAAATACGGAAAAGCCTGGGACAGCACCACAGATTTTGATTGTAGATGATGTGGAAACCAATTTGATGATTTTGGAAAACATGATAGAGGAGATGGGATATATTCCCAAATGTGCAGCCAGTGCTGCTGAAGCTGCAGCTCTGATTGCAGACAGCCGACCACAGTTAATTCTTTTGGATGTGTTTATGCCAGAGATGGATGGATATGAATTTTGTGAACGTTTGAAAGAAAATCCGCTTACCCGTGATATCCCTGTTATTTTTATTTCGGCGGCTGATTCAAGCGAGGATAAAGTAAGAGGCTTTAAGCTTGGGGCGGTAGATTATATTGCCAAGCCATTTGAGGTGACAGAGGTGACAATGCGTGTAAAAAACCATGTTGGACTTTATGAGATGCAGCAGGAGCTGGAAATGAGTAATCGCAGGCTGCATACGGTAATCAGCAGTCAGGCAAGGAGGATTGAAGATGAACAGAAGCATATCCTCTATGCGCTTGCAGCTTTGACAGAGGAACGGGACGCATTGACAGATAACCATATGGAAAATGTGGCATATAATTGCCGGACACTAGCTCAAAGTCTTCAGTTTAGCCCAGAATTTACAGAAGAAATTTCTGAAGGATTTATTGATACAATAGAAGTAGCATCCAGGCTTCATGATATCGGAAAGCTCCAAATTCCTAAAGATTTGCTGATGGTTCTTGAAACATGGGATCCGCAAGAGTTAAAGGAAGGCAAAAATCATGCGCTCCAGGGTGCTGAGATTTTAGAGCGGGTATATCAAAATACCCCTGGTAATACTTTCCTGCCAATGGCGATTGAAATTGCTCGTTACCATCATGCTCGTTGGGATGGTAACGGATATCCTTTTGGGAAGTCAGGAAAAGATATTCCACTCTCAGCTCGAATTACTATGATTGCAGATGTTTATGATACTTTGATGGGAGAGCCCGAAAACAGAGAATCTGATGCGTTGGAAAATTGTTTTATGTTTATCGAACAAGGGAGAGGAACTTGGTTTGACCCAGAGATTGTGGATGTGTTTTTTAAGATAAAAAAACGTCTGCGACATAGTTAAAATTTAGAAAAAAGGCTGTTTTTTCAGGTGTGATCGCATTTGACAAATAGGGAGAAATATAGTATCATATAGCCGATAAAGTGAGAGATGGGCAGAAATTTTTGGTAATAGGAGCAAGGAAATGATTACGGATAATGAATTTCGCCGGATCGTAGTCTATATAAAGCGGACGACAGGAATTGATCTCAGTGAAAAGAGGATACTGGTAAATGGGAGACTTCAGAATTATCTTCTGAGAAATGGATATAGCAATTGTGATGAATATATGGAGAGGGTGGAAAAGGATTCTGGTGGCAAAGAGGCACGGAATTTAATCAATGCCCTGACAACAAATCATACATATTTTATGAGAGAGTTTGAGCATATGGAGTTTATGCGCAGTGTCATACTTCCCAGATTAAAGGTGAAGGAGGCGGCGAGAAAAGATCTGAGGATCTGGTCTGCAGCATCTTCCACAGGGGAGGAACCCTATACTATTGCTATGGTACTCAAAGATTTTTTTGGATTAGATCACGCAGGATGGGACACCAAAGTTCTGGCGACAGATATTTCTACCAAGGTTTTGTCACATGCCAGTGCTGGAAAATATCTGCGGGAACAGATTGAGCCTTTGCCAGAGAATTGGCGCCGGAGATTTTTTACCAGTATAAATGAAATGGAGTATCAGGTTAAGCCGGAGCTGAAAAATGAAGTTATCTTCCGACAGTTTAATTTAATGAATCCATTTCCATTTCATAGGCCGTTTCATGTGGTCTTTTTGCGAAATGTGATGATATATTTTGATGAGGAGACAAAACGACAGCTTCTCCGCAAAATTTATGATTTTCTGGAGCCGGAAGGTTATCTGTTTGTGGGAACCACAGAATCGATAGACAGGAAAGCAACGAATTTTAAGTATGTGGAGCCATCAATATACCAAAAATAAATTTTAGAGAAGAAAGCAGGAAAAGCGGATGCGTAAGATCAAAGTATTAGTGGTAGACGATTCGGTGCTGTTTCGTAATCTGCTGGTGAATAGTTTGCAGAAAGATCCATATATAGAGGTGGTGGCGCAGGCGGGAGATGCTTATGCGGCCAGAGATGCCATTTTGCAGTATCGTCCTGATGTAATGACGCTGGATGTAGAGATGCCAAAAATGGATGGGATCCAATTTTTGAGGAAGCTGATGCCTCAATATCCTCTTCCAGTAGTGGTAATAAGTGCTTTGGATGCAAGGGTATTTGACGCTATGGAAGCAGGAGCAGTAGATTTCGTCTGTAAACCTAGTACAGTAGATCCGTCAAAAATAGATGGTTTTTTGCGTAAAGAATTGGGAACCAAGATTAAAATTGCCTCCACAGTAAAGGTTGGAAAGCTCAAACGTGCCGAATCCTTTCCAGTTGGTAATTTATCCAATGTTAAGAAGGATATGGTTGTGGCGATCGGGGCTTCCACTGGAGGAACAGAAGCGATTTTTGAGGTAGTGCGCCAATTTCGCAAGGATATTCCCGGTGTGGTGATCGTTCAGCATATGCCGCCAGGCTTTACAGAAATGTATGCCAATCGTTTAAATAATCAATGCCAGGTGGCTGTTAAGGAAGCTGTCACTGGGGATCGTTTATATCAGGGGAGGGTCTTGATTGCCCCAGGAGATAAACATATGCGTTTGATCAAAGTAAACGGTGTTTATCAGGTGGAATGTAAGCCAGGAGAGAAGGTAAGCGGTCATTGTCCTTCCGTGGATGTGTTGTTTTCTTCTGTAGCAAAAGCTGCAAAAAAAGATGCAGTGGGAGTAATTCTTACTGGTATGGGTGGAGATGGTGCCAAAGGTCTGCTTGAGATGAGGGAGGCTGGAGCTATCACGATTGGACAGAATGAAGCAAGCTGTGTTGTGTATGGGATGCCAAAAGTTGCTTATGATATTGGAGCAGTTCAGTACCAAATGGAACTTTCCAGTATTTCAAATAAGATATATTCTGTATTAAAGACCAATTAGAAAGGAGACGGGAATCATGAAAATTTTACTGGCTGAGGATGATTTTGCGAGCCGCAAATTCATGTCAAATTATCTGGGAAAATATGGTGATTGTGACATTACTGTAGATGGAGAGGAAGCAGTGGATGCGTTTCTAATGGCACTTGAGGATGATGAGCCATATGATTTGATTTGTCTGGATGTGATGATGCCAGTGCTCGATGGATACCAGGCACTTAAGGCGATCCGCGATATCGAGAGAGAGCGGGGAATCCAGGGGAATGATGGTGTGAAGATTATTATGACCACGGCGCTCAATGAGGAGCGGAATGTAAAAAAGGCTTTTGAGATGGGATGTACCGTCTATGCCGGAAAGCCAATTGATCTGGAAAAATTTGAAATGATTTTAAAGAAGCTGAATCTGATAAACTAAGTCAAAAATTACGATTTGGAGGAAGAAAGGGGGCTGGAAAATGGGAGAGGATTTTAATACAGACAGTATGCTAGATATGTTTCTGTACGAAAGCGAGCAGCTTTTAGAGAATTTGCAGAATGTGGTGTTGGAGAGGAAAGATGAGGACTGTTTTGATGAGACGTCCATCAATGAAATTTTCCGCGTCATGCATACGATCAAAGGATCTTCGGGTATTATGATGTATGAAAATATTACGAAGATCGCCCATAAGCTGGAAGATGTGTTCTATTATTTGAGAGAGTCCCATCCAGAAAATGTTCCGCACTTAGAGTTGGTAGATCATGTGCTGGAGGTATCTGATTTTATTACTGCTGAATTAGATAAGATCAAAGAAGGTGATACGCCGGATGGTGATGAGAGTAGTATTGTTGCTGATATAGATAAGTTTCTGACAAATTTAAAATCTGGAATTACGCAGCAAGGTGAGGAACTTCCACCTGAAAACACCTATGTTGCGCCCAGTCAATTTTATGTTGCGCCCACTGGAAATGAGAGTAACAAGTATTACAAAATGTCTGTCTACTGGCGCAGTGATACGCAGATGTGCAATATCCGTGCTTATACAGCAGTGTATTCTCTGAAGGAAGTTGTGGAGGATATGCAGTATATTCCAGACGATATTATCAGTAATGAGAGCAGCGGGGATGTCATTTTAAAAGATGGTTTCCACATGCTGATCAAATGTCAATGTTCCAAGGATGAACTTCTCAGTACTATGGGTGAGACTTCCGGTATGGAACGTGTAGAGGTCAATGAATGTACCCAGCAAGAGTTTGAGATGGGCTTTCATGATCATGGACCAGAACAGATTGTTATTGAACTGGAAGACAAAGAAAAAGAGCCAGAGAAAAAAGAGAAGAAGGAACCAGCACCTGGTGATTATGTCATCAAGAGTAAAGAAGCTGGAAAAGGTAAGAAGCTTGCCAAGAATCAGCCGAAACAACAACCCAAACAGACCTATATCAGTGTCAGTGTGGAGAAGCTGGATTCTTTGATGGATATGATTGGGGAATTAGTGATTTCTGAGGCAGTCGTACTTCAAAATCCGGATCTTAAGGTGCCAGGCTTGGATCTTACCAATTTCCAAAAAGCAGCAGGTCAGCTTGCCAAGATTACAACAGAGCTGCAGGATGTAATTATGTCCATGCGTATGATGCCTCTGACAAATACATTCCAGAAGATGAACCGTATTGTCTTTGATGTCTCCAGGAAACTGGGCAAGGATATTGAACTTGAGGTAATCGGGGAAAATACTGAGGTAGATAAGAATATTATTGAGCATATTTCCGATCCTCTGATGCATTTGGTTCGTAATTCCGTGGATCACGGAATTGAATCCAAAGAAGAACGTATCGCGGCAGGCAAGAGTCCCAAAGGAAAGATTACACTGGAAGCTAAGAACGAAGGCGGAAAAGTGTATATTATTGTTCGGGATGATGGTAAGGGCCTGAACAAGCAGGCATTGTATGATAAGGCATTGAAGAATGGCTTGATCGGCAACCGGTCAATTACAGATTTTTCTGAAAAAGAGATTTATCAGTTTATTACTTTTGCAGGGTTTTCCACTAAGGAGCAGGTTACAGAGTATTCTGGCAGAGGCGTTGGTATGGACGTCGTAGTGAAAAATATCCAAGCAGTAGGCGGTAATCTGGAAATTGATAGTGTAGAGGGCGCTGGAAGTGAGATGATCATGAAGATTCCTCTTACCTTGGCAATTATCAATGGAATTGTGATGCAGGTTGGAAAGTCTACGTTTGTGATTGAGACAAATGCCGTTAAGGAATTTGTGAGAATTCGCAAAGATATGATTGTCAAAGAGCCAGACGGAGAAGAATATATTATGCTTCGCGGTGAGTGTTTCCCATTTATCCGCTTAAACAGAAGATACCATCTGGAAGAATCCTTAACCGAAGGAGAAGATGGCATTGTGGTAGTATTGGAGCATGAGAACAAGTATATCTGTGTATTTATTGATAAACTGATCGCAGAGCAGGAAATTGTAGTAAAGCCCATTCCGCCCTATATCAAGAAGGTGCAGGGGCTGTCCGGCTGTACACAGCTTGGAGATGGAAGTATTGCATTAATTCTGGATATTGCAGGATTAATTGCAGGAGAGGAAAGGAAGTAAAATATGGCGGATGAGTTGTTGGAAGAATTGGAAGGGGAGGAAGATACTCAAAAGGGGAAATTTATGACCTTCCAAATTGGCGAAGAGTGCTATGGGCTTGCGATCAATTATGTCCAGGAAATTATTGGCATTCAGCCTATTACCCCTGTTCCAGAGGTTGAAGATTATATTAAGGGACTGATCAATATCCGTGGAAAGATTATACCAGTTGTGGATGTCAGAATCCGGTTCAAGCAGCCTTCTTTTGAATATACGGATCGTACCTGCATCATTGTCATTGCTGTAAAATCTACAGTAGTAGGGTTGGTTGTAGATCGGATTGCCGGCGTAATTACTGTGGATGAGAAGGAGATTATTCTCCCCCCATCTCTGTCACAGTCTACTAGTGCCAATCGAAAGTATGTATTTGGATTGGCCAGGATTGAGGGAGAGGTTAAGTTATTGCTGGATCCAGAAAGGCTGATTCAAGATGAAGATGTTTCAGCATTGGATGGGGCGGTCTCAGGCAAGGATGCACTTGCTGAAGTGTAAGGATAAAGGAGGAAGATATTGAAATGAAAAATGCAAAGATAAGAACACGTTTGCTGGTTTGTTTTGGGATCATTATTTTAATGACGATTATCGTTGGCTATGCTGGTATGGGAACCTTACAGTTTAGCCGTAAGGGAAATTTGACGGAAAGTTATCTGCAGAAAGCAGAGATTGTAGTGATTGTTTTGACTGTAGCAGCGATTGCTATCACCATGACATTGGCGTTTGGGATTTTAAGAGATATCCGGCTTTCTTTAAATAAACTGCGTGATGCAGCAGTGCAGATGGCACAGGGAAAAGTGGATATTAAATTGAAAAAGGAACGCAATGATGAGTTTGGAGAATTGCTGGATGATTTTCAGACGATTATTGATAATGTCAAATACCAGGCAGAAGTTGCCGTCAAGGTATCATCCGGTGATCTTGATTTTGATGTAGATGTTAAGGGAAGTGATGATGCCCTTGGAAATGCTTTTAAAGATCTTGTAGTTGAGAATAACCATATGCTTTCTGATATTCGTGAGTCCGCAGTACAGCTTACTACTGGAGCAGAACAGGTATCAGATGCAAGCCAGTCTTTGGCACAAGGTTCAACACAACAGGCAAGTGCAATTGAACAGGTGACAGCATCTATGGCAGAGATTGCCGAGCGTACCAAGCACAATGCAGAGGAGGCAAATGAGGCAAATCGTTCTGTACATAGCATGAGGGAAGAGGCAATGGCTGGCGATCATCATATGAAAGAAATGATTGCTGCCATGACAGAGATCAATGTAGCTTCTGAAAATATTTCCAAGATTATCAAAGTAATTGACGACATTGCGTTCCAGACAAATATCCTTGCCCTAAATGCTGCAGTAGAGGCAGCAAGAGCAGGCGTTCATGGAAAAGGCTTTGCAGTGGTAGCTGAGGAAGTGCGTAATCTGGCTGGAAAGAGTGCATCTGCAGCCAGTGAGACGGCAGAGATGATTGAAGATTCCATTAAGAAAGTGGAACATGGTTCCAATCTTGCAGAACAGACTGCATCATCTCTGACAGAGATTATCAAGACAGTGGACAATATTGTATCTTTGATTGACAGTATTGCCGTTGCTTCCAGTGATCAGGCAACAGCGGTTAGCCAGATTGACCAGGCAATTAGTCAGGTATCACAAGTGGTACAGACCAATTCTGCTACTAGTGAGCAGTGTGCCGCAGCAAGTGAGGTATTATCCAACCAGGCATTGTCACTGCGTACCATGATTGGACGTTACAAATTAAAATCCACAGGCAGCTATGGAATGGTACCACAGGAAATGACTTATAGTGATAAATCAGAAGAAAATGAAAAAATTATTTCTCTTGATGGTGAATTTGGGAAATACTAAGAGAGATAAAAAGATAGGAGTGTTTTGTAATCCCATGATGGATTACAAAACACTCTTTTTGAAAAGGAGAGGACATGATGCGAAGATTAAGCAGAGTCCAAACTATTGCGCTTGGATTTTTATTTATTATTGCGATAGGAACCATACTTTTGATGCTGCCGATTGCCTCTAAAAATGGTGAGAGCGCCGGATTTCTCAATGCACTGTTTACAGCAACCAGCAGTACTTGCGTGACAGGACTGGTGGTGGTAGATACGTACACAAACTGGACTGTATTTGGTCAGGCTGTGATATTGATATTGATTCAAATTGGTGGGTTAGGATTTATCACAATTGGTGTATTTTTTGCTATTTTCATGAAACGTCGGATTGGTCTCAAGGAACGTAACTTGATTCAGGAGAGTGTCAACACCCTGCAGATTGGGGGTACAGTGCGCCTAGTGCATAAGATTGTGTATTATGCATTGATATTTGAACTTGCAGGGGCACTGTTGTTAATGATTCGTTTTATCCCCCAATTTGGAATTGCAGAGGGAATCTGGTATGGAATTTTTCATTCCGTCTCTGCATTTTGTAATGCAGGGTTTGATTTGCTGGGGCGGTTTGAGCCTTATTGCTCTTTGACATCTTACTATGATGATGTGTTAATTAATATTGTAATTATGGCATTGATTATTATTGGCGGTATTGGCTTTATTGTCTGGGATGATATCTCTATTCATAAATGGAAATTTAAGAAGTATATGCTTCATACAAAGATTGTGTTGACAATGACTGTGCTGCTGATTGTGGCAGGAAGCATTTGTTTTTATTTATTTGAACGGGATAATCTTTTGGTTGGTATGGATGCAAAAGGACAACTTTTATCTTCTGTATTTGGTTCTGTAACTCCAAGAACTGCCGGATTTAACACTACAGATACAGCGTCATACTCAGAACCGACAAGGCTTTTAACCGTTATATTAATGTTTGTGGGAGGAAGTCCGGGATCTACGGCTGGAGGGATTAAGACCACAACCATGATGGTAATACTTTTATATATCTGGTCGGCGTTACGCAATAAAAGCGGCTTAAATATCTTTGGCAGGAGAATGGATGAAGATTCTATTAAGAAGGCAAGTACCGTATTCTTTATCAATTTGCTGCTTTCAGCAGTCAGTGCTTTAGTAATGTCAGGATTTGAGCCGGGTCTGTCATTGTCCGATATTTTAATGGAGATATTTTCTGCCACAGGGACAGTGGGAATTTCCACAGGAATTACCAGGGATATTTCTGTGGCTTCTAAAAGTCTGTTGATTTTTTTAATGTACAGCGGCAGAATTGGAAGTATGTCCTTTGCCTTGTCATTTACAGAGAAAAAGCAAAGTCCCCAAGTAAAATTGCCGATTGAGCGTATTACGATTGGTTAATTAGGTCATTGTGAACTCAATAATTTTATAAATTTCAAATATAAATCAGAGAATGTAAGGAAAATAATTAGATAAATCTTATCAATTATATATGAAATTGAAATAATTTGTGGTTTCGCAATTACCTGTTATGATGTTTGATAAAAAGAGGTGTAGAGATGAAGTCAATACTTGTAATTGGAATTGGAAGGTTTGGAAAGCATTTATGCGTGGATTTAGTAAATAATGGTAATGATGTCATGGCTGTGGATGAGCATGAGGAAAATTTGGAAGATATTTTGTCTATTGTCACCAGTGCTAAGATTGCAGACTGTACAAAAGTGGAGGTGTTACGCAGTTTTGGCGTCCGAAATTTTGATATTTGTTTTGTATGTATTGGAACAAATTTTCAGAGTAGTTTGGAGATTACCAGCCAACTAAAAGAATTGGGGGCATCCTATGTAATCAGTAAGGCTACCAGAGATATTCAGGCAAAATTCTTATTGCGCAATGGAGCAGATGAAGTGGTTTATCCTGACAGAGATATTGCTAAGCGGATTGCAACCAAGGTCAGCGCCAATCATGTATATGATTATTTGGAGATGGGAGATTATTCGATTTATGAAATTTGTCCTCTGGAAGAGTGGATTGGAAAATCCATCAAACAACTGAATTTCCGTGTCAAATATAATGCAAATATTTTGGGAATTAAAAAAGAGGGGGAGAGTACACTTTTGCCAGATGCAGACCATATTTTTAGTGCGGAGGAGCATTTGATGGTAATTGGCAAGAAAGAGGATATTGACCGCATTGTAAAGCGGCTTTAATTTATGATGCTTATTGACTGAGAATATAAAAGTAATTATTCAGAATCCTAGACCACAAAATGCCAGTGAAACAGTTATATGTCTCTGCCGAGGCTTTTATCTGTGGCTGAGGGAATTATCATCCTCATAAAATGCTAATTCAGGATATTTAAATAAATTTGAAGTTCCTGACTTCCCATTTCTATGGTTCTGAATAGTTACATATAGAAAAAGAAAAGAGGAACAGATATGCCACAGGGAAATCCAAGGCCAGGGGAACAGTATTTACATTTTAAACAGAACTTATATCAGGTGATTACCGTTGCAGAGCACTCAGAAACTGCAGAAAAGCTGGTAATCTATCAGGCACTCTACGGAGATTTTAAAATCTACGCCAGACCATTTCAGATGTTTATCAGTCCTGTAGATCAGGAAAAATACCCACAGATTCAGCAGACATATCGTTTTCAATTGGTAGAGAAACAAGAGGAAGAGCCAGTGAGTTCTATGTCAAGGGAACAAGAGACCAAGACAGTGGGTTCGACCACAGATATTTCCGCACAAGATCCAAATTTGTTGAAATCAAAAGAAACAGCAAAACCAGCAGAGGAGAAAAAATCTGTAGAAGATAAGCTGATGGCATTTTTTGATGCAGAGACGATGGAGGAAAAGTACAAGATTTTAGTGGATATGCAAGAGGAGATCAATGACCGTGTGATCAATAATATGGCTGTGGTTTTAGATGTTGTGATTGAGGAGGGACCTTTGGAGAGACGCTATGAGGAACTTAAGACATGTGTCCGTACTTTTCAGAGATATGAGTGCAATAGGTTTCGATAATTTTTAATAGCCGTAAATAGGGCTGTGAATCATGGCAGATTTAAGGAAAAGGAGGTTGCCCCTCCTTTTTTTCTGTGATAAAATAAAAGCATACTTCAAGGGTCTGTTTTTAAGGACAGAAAAGGGACAGAATAGCTATATGAAATACAATGCAGAAAGGATTTTTGATATGTTACTTCTCATTCAGAATGGAACTGTAATCAATCCGGGAGATCAGACAGAGATTAAAGCAGATGTGCTTGTGGAAGATGGTAAAATAAAGAAGATCGCTCCCAAACAGAAAGAAAAAGCAGACCGGGTAATTGATGCTGAGGGCTGCTATGTAATGCCAGGATTTATTGATATGCATGTACACTTGCGTGATCCGGGGCAGGAGGATAAAGAGACCGTGGAAACTGCTTCTCGGGCAGCCGTGCATGGAGGTTTTACCACCATAGTGGCAATGCCGAATACCAAACCAGCGGTAGATAATTCTGATGTGGTGTATTATGTCCGCAACAAGGCAAAGGATGTGGGGCTTGTCCATGTATTACAGACAGGTGCGATTACAAAAGGACAAAGAGGGGAAGAATTGGCCGATATTGAAAGTATGGTGGAGGCGGGGATTCCTGCCATCAGTGAAGATGGAAAGACAGTGATGAATGCCCAGTTATATCGTGAGGCGATGGCGCTTGCTGTGAAATATGACATTCCTGTACTTGCACATTGCGAAGATGCCACTATGGTACAGGGAGGCGTAGTCAATGCAGATCAGACGATGGAAAAGACAAAATTTGCCGGCATCAGCAATTCTGTAGAAGATGTCATTGTAGCTCGTGATATTATGCTGGCCAAAGATACTGGAGCGGCGCTGCATTTGTGTCATTGTTCCACAAAGGATAGTGTGCGCATGGTAGAGCTTGCAAAGCAGGAGGGAATCCGTGTGACCGCAGAGGTGTGTCCTCATCATTTTATCCTGACCAGTGAAGATATTCCTGGAGATGATGCCAATTATAAGATGAATCCCCCCCTGAGGACCAAGGCAGATGTGGAGGCTCTAAAGAAAGGGCTGAAGGCAGATGTGATTGATGTAATTGCAACAGATCATGCGCCTCATACTGCAATAGAGAAGGGGTTTGGTATTAAGAAGGCGCCGTTTGGTGTTGTAGGGTTGGAGACAGCAGCAGCGCTTACCATGACAGAGCTAGTGGACAAGGGTTATCTGACAATTATGCAGATGGCAGAGAAGATGAGTTTCAATCCAGCGAGAATTCTTGATCTGGATAAAGGCGTTGTGGAGGAAGGAAAACCGGCAGATTTGGTGGTTTTTGATCCCAAGAAACAGTATGTAATTGATCCAGCAGAATTTTGCTCCAAGGGAAAAAATACACCTTTTGCCGGCAAAAAGGTAAAAGGAATGGTTATGGCAACTGTCATGAATGGCAGAGTGGTATATGAGAGATAGAGAGGATATTGTAATGATTAACAAACTGGTGGAAAAAATTCAGAAAACACATGCTCCCATTGTTGTGGGGCTTGACCCGATGATGAATTATATACCGGATCATATTCAGAAAAAGGCATTTGCAGAGTACGGTGAGACACTCGAAGGCGCAGCGGAGGCGATTTGGCAGTTTAACAAAGAGATTGTGGACCATACTTGTGATTTGATTCCAGCGGTGAAGCCTCAGATTGCTATGTATGAACAATTTGGAATCCCTGGCTTACAGGCTTTTAAGAAGACAGTGGATTACTGCCATCAAAAAGATTTGGTGGTAATTGGCGATATTAAGCGGGGCGATATTGGTTCCACTTCCGCGGCTTATGCCACTGGGCATATTGGTGCTGTCACTGTGGGCAGTCAGACCTATACACCATTTGGGGAAGATTTTGTGACCGTAAACCCCTATCTGGGTTCCGATGGCGTGCAGCCTTTTATTGATGTATGCAAAGAGGAAAAGAAAGGCTTGTTTATTTTGGTAAAGACTTCTAATCCCTCCAGCGGCGAATTTCAGGACAAGCTTGTCGATGGAAAACCACTGTATGAACTGGTTGGTGAAAAAGTAGCACAGTGGGGTGCAGACTGTATGGGAGATCAGTACAGTTATATTGGGGCTGTGGTAGGAGCAACTTATCCAGAAATGGGTAAAGTACTGCGTAAAATTATGCCGAGAAGTTTTATTTTAGTGCCTGGCTATGGTGCACAGGGTGGAAAAGGTGCAGATTTGGTACATTTTTTTGATGAGGATGGATTGGGAGCAATTGTAAATTCTTCCCGGGGCATTATTGCAGCCTATAAACAAGAGGAATATGCAAAGTTTGGAGCAAAACATTTTGGAGAGGCATCCAGAGCAGCAGTAGAGGCAATGATAGCGGATATTGATGGGGCATTGCAGGAGGCAAAATAGTACAGAGCAGTTAGGAGAAGAATATGGCGGAAAAGTATAAAGAGCAGGCAGTGATTATCCGGCAGGAAGAGATTTCCTATGGGGTTTACAGTATGTGGCTGAAAACAGAGCAGGTTGCAGGCCAGGCAAAGCCAGGACAATTTGTGTCAGTTTATTGTCATGAGGGCAGCCGGCTGCTGCCGCGGCCCATCAGTATCTGTGAGATTGACAGGGAAGATCGTGCTATTCGGATTGTATATCGCGTGGTGGGCAAGGGGACTGAAGAATTATCTCAGATGCGCACTGGGCGATGTCTTGATATTGTCGGACCTCTGGGCAATGGATTTCCTTTGAAAGATAAAAAAGCATTTTTGATTGGAGGCGGCATTGGTATTCCACCGCTGCTGGAGCTCGCTAAGGAATTGAAATCAGAAAAACAATTAGTACTTGGTTATCGGGATTCACTGTTTTTACAGGAGGAATTTAAAAAGCAGGGCAGTGTCTATGTGGCCACAGAGGATGGAAGTTATGGTACAGATGGCAATGTGCTTGATGCAATCCGAGAGAATGGGCTGAATGCAGAAATTATCTATGCATGTGGTCCCATGCCTATGCTTCGAGCGGTGAAAGCATATGCCAAGGAGAGAGGAATTGAGTGCTGGATTTCTTTGGAGGAGCGCATGGCATGTGGAATAGGTGCTTGTCTGGGCTGTGTCTGCCATTCCAAAGAGAGAGACAGCCATACCAATGTCAATAATAAACGAATCTGTAAGGAAGGTCCAGTATTTCGTGCAGAGGAGGTGGAGTTTTGATGAATACAAAAGTAAACCTTGCAGGGGTGACATTAAAGAATCCGGTGATGACAGCATCCGGTACTTTTGGGTCGGGCGCAGAATTTGCAGAATTTGTGGATTTAAATCGCTTGGGAGCTGTGGTTACAAAGGGGGTCGCCAATGTGCCCTGGGAGGGAAATCCCACCCCCAGAATTGCAGAAACTTATGGAGGTATGCTGAATGCAGTGGGATTGCAGAATCCAGGCATTGATCTGTTTGTGGAGCGGGATATTCCATTTTTGACAAAATATGATACCAAGATTATTGTCAATGTCTGTGGCAGAACAACAGAGGATTACTGTGAGGTGGTCAGGCGCTTAGCCAGCCAGCCTGTTGATCTGTTGGAAATCAATATTTCTTGTCCAAATGTGGAGGAAGGCGGCATTGCCTTTGGACAAAATCCGAAATCGGTGGAGGCAATTACCAGGGAAGTGAAAAAATATGCAAAACAACCGGTAATTATGAAGCTAAGCCCCAATGTAACAGATATCACTGAGATGGCCAAGGCCGCGGAAGCGGGAGGAGCAGATGCACTGTCTTTGATCAACACAATTACAGGAATGAAAATTGATATACATCGCAGGACATTTGCGCTTGCCAATAAGACAGGAGGTTTATCAGGTCCAGCGATCCATCCGGTGGCAGTGCGAATGGTTTACCAAACAGCGCAGGCAGTGAATATCCCCATTATTGGAATGGGAGGAATACTTACCGCGGAGGATGCAATAGAAATGATTCTGGCTGGTGCGACAGCGATCTCTGTAGGAACCGCAAATTTCCGTAATCCAGCAGTTACAATGGAGATTGTGGAAGGAATTTGTGATTACATGGAACAGTATGGGGTCAATGATATTCAGGAATTGATTGGGGCTGTAAAGTAAATACGAGAAGCTGTTGCTTTATGGATTATCATTCATGAAAGTGACGGCTTCTTATTCTTTCAAAATGGCGTCTGCGAGGTACAGATTATAATGAATGGAAAATGTACGGATCATATATGTTAATTGCAATCACGCGAGTATAAAAGACAATTAGAAATAGTTGAATATCGAATGGAAGTATGATAAAATTGGAAAAGATATTTGATAGTTTGTAACTCTTAACTACAGATAAAAGTCTTAGCAGAGGTATGACAGCTTAGATGGTATGACTGTAGCTTAGGGTTCTGAAATATATTTATCTCATCAGAATAAATAGGGATGGACATGATTTTGAGATGTCCGCAGAATTAAGGAGAAAGCTGAATCTATGGAGAGTTATAAGAAAGAATTTATTGAATTTATGGTAGATTGCCAGGTTTTAAAATTTGGCGAATTTGTATTGAAAAGCGGGAGAAAATCTCCCTTTTTTATGAATGCAGGAGGATATGTGACTGGTGCTCAGCTTGCAATGCTGGGAGAATATTATGCAAAAGCAATTCATGAGCATTATGGAGATGACTTTGATGTATTATTTGGTCCAGCATATAAAGGGATTCCGCTGAGTGTTGCCACCACAATTGCATATAGTAAGTTATATGGCAAGGAGATTCGTTATTGTTCTAACCGCAAAGAGATTAAGGACCACGGAGATACAGGTATTTTGCTGGGAAGTAAACTCAAGGACGGAGATCAGGTGGTAATTATTGAGGATGTCACTACTTCTGGCAAGTCTATGGAGGAGACAGTTCCAATTATCCGTGCCCAGGCGGACATTGAAATCAAGGGTTTGATGGTATCTCTAAACCGTATGGAGCGCGGAAAGAGTGAGAAGAGCGCACTGGAGGAGATTAAAGAATTATACGGTTTTGACACAAATGCAATTGTTACAATGGCAGATGTGGTAGAATATTTGTATAATAAGCCTTATAAGGGAAATATATATATTAATGAGGAAATAAAAGCGGCAATTGATAATTATTATGCCCAGTATGGTGCAAAGTCATAATGAGGTTAGGAGCTTTGATATGAATGAGAAAGTGTATAAGACTATGAGTGTGGCAGGAGCTGGAAATATTGCGATTGGAATTGTAATATTAGTTAGTGGGATTACGTGCGGGATTCTTGCCATTGTAAGTGGTGCAAAAATGTTGAAAAGGAAATCAGATATTATTTTTTAAGGATTGAAAAATTGAAAAAGGATTATAGAAGGGTACTCCGGATATGCAGTAAAGCCATGTTCGGAGTCTATATTATTTGTTTGACTTATTTTCTGTTTTTTGCAGAGAGTATGGGGCGCACTTTTGAGAGCAGATCCTATCATTATAATCTGGAGCTCTTTAAAGAGATTCGGCGTTTTATTGTGTATCGCCATGTTCTTGGAACGAAAGCTGTGCTCTTAAATCTTGTGGGAAATATTGTGGCATTTTTGCCATTTGGTTTTTTTTTACCAATTCTGCATCCCAAATGCAGATCCTTTTTGTACACCGTATTTTTCAGCTTTGAATTTAGCCTGATGGTGGAAACAATTCAATTGGTGTCCAAGGTGGGCAGTTTTGATGTCGATGATCTTCTTTTAAATACCATTGGCGGGGCGTTGGGATGTCTGATTTTTTTCTGGATGAACCGGATAAGGAGAACATATGAGACGAAAAAACAGTTATAAATTTGCAGATAAAAAACATTCCAAAAGGGGGAAAATTTCTTTAAGCCTGGCCTTGTTGTCACTGTTGGCTGCAATTGCTATGGTAGCGCTTTCAATACAAAATGCTGGAAATGCCAGTGTCTATATTGGCAGTGCTGGACTGCTGGCATTGATACTTACAGTGGTTTCATTTGTGATTGGAATTTCTAGTCTGTTAGAAGACAGTTATAAGTTATTTCCTGTCCTTGGAAGCATTTGTTCTGGATTGATGCTGGCTGGATGGGTAACAGTCTATGTTTTAGGGTTTTATGTATAGAAAAAGAGGTTGTGGCATGGAATGTGACATATAAGAAATAACAAAGTATTATAACATATTAGATATAGAAAAAAGAGGTTGTGATATGGGATATCAAGATTTTTGGCAGCCATACCGCAGAGAAGTGGAAGAGCGTTTTTTGTTGATGGTGGAACGGCTGGAACAGATAGAGACAGAGGAGACGGCGGCAGAACCTTTCCGATCATATTTCCGGCATACAGCTTCATTTTTGCGAGATTTATGTAGGCTGGAAGAGGAAATCTATGCAGGAGCATGGGAGAACAAAAGTCAGCAGGATATGAGCACAGAAAATCAGGCATTATATAAGGAAATATTGCCACAGCATTACGCAGAAAGTTATGGAAATCCAACTTATGCTGTAATGCAGATGGGAGAGATCTATGGTAAGCTTCTGGGAATGCTCTATGCAGATATTCGCTCTTTGATTCCCTATGCTTTTGAGGGGCGAAATTTTGAACTGACGATATTTGGAGAGCTACTGGTGGAGATTTACAACTGTTTTGAGCAGGAAGCTCAGCCAGAGGAAGAAGAGATTCAGCAGATTATCTATTGGTTTTTCCATGATTATGGGGAGATTTTTACAGAGGTCAGTGTGATGGCCCAGACTAATCCAGAACTGGATTTTTATGTCAGAATAATTATGGACTGTGATTTGTCTGATTTGCGCTATTTATATCACTATGGATTTTATATCAGTGACAATGAAATCAAAGTTGCAGAATATTTAAACCAGATGTCAGAGGAAGAGATTCAGGCGATGGCAGATACTTATACAGAGGGGTATCGAATTGGATTTGAAGTGACAGGTAAAGATCTGTCAAAAAAGAAGTATGTCGATCTGCGATATCCAGTTGGATTTGAGCGTTTGATGCGTGCTGCTATCCATAATTTCAGAAAGATGGGTTTAGAGCCAGTAATTTCCAGAGTCAATGAGATTTCTTTTTCTGGCCGAGGCAACGGAAAACGATCTGTGGACAGTACACAGCCCAATCTTCAATATGAATATGATCACAGAGCGGATAAGGCAGTCTATTTGGACAAGGCTTTGGTGGAGCGTCGTTTGGAGGTCTTGAAAACAGCATATGAAGCGCGAAAGAAGGAGGCATCACTGTATGCAGGTCCGGCTGTGGTGGAGACCTTTGGAAAAGATGGATTTGAACCTAAGAGTTGTCTATCTGCCTATCAATTTGATGAGAAGCAGCAGAAGTTGAATGTCTATGCTGCCAGCCAGTCGATGCAGATTACCAATACCTATATGAAAGGTGAGGAACGCAGTTTTACGATTATAGCTTATCCCATTCCAGAGATTGGCCCTGATTTTAAAGAAATTTTTGCTAAGACGATAGAGATCAATACCTTGGATTATAAGCTGTATCAAGACATGCAGCAGAAAATGATTGATGTGCTTGATCAGGGAGAATTTGTTCATATCACCGGAAAGGGCAAGAATACCACGGATTTGATGGTAGCCCTCTATCCATTAAAAGATCCGAGCAAAGAGACAATATTTGAAAACTGTGTGGCAGATGTGAATATTCCGGTGGGAGAAGTCTTTACTTCACCTGTGCTCAAAGGAACCAATGGTCATCTCCATGTGACTCAAGTGTATCTAAATGGCTTGAAATATCTGGATTTGGAACTCGATTTTGTGGATGGTATGATCCGTCGTTATTCCTGTAAAAATTTTGATACAGAACAGGAAAATCAGGCATTTCTCAAGGAAAATTTGCTCAAGCATCATCAGACCTTGCCATTGGGAGAGTTTGCCATTGGCACCAATACGGCGGCATATAAGATGGGAGTTGATTATCAGATTCAGGCTAAACTGCCGATTTTGATTGCAGAGAAAACCGGACCGCATTTTGCAGTGGGAGATACTTGTTATAGTTGGGCAGAGGATACACCTGTATTTAACCCTGATGGCAAAGAGATTGTAGCAAGAGAAAATGAGATTTCCAGGCTGCGCAGCGAGGAGCCACAGAAGGCATATTTCAGTTGCCATACCGATATCACAATCCCTTATGATGAATTGGATCAGATTACTGTGATAAGGCATGACAAAAGCTGTGCAGATATTATACAGGATGGTAAGTTTGTAGTGCCAGGGACAGAAGTGTTAAATCAATATTTGTAACTATATGGAATCTTATGAAAATAAATATTCATCTCTTTTCAAATAAATTTGAAAGGTCTGAATATCTATTCTAATGATTATATGTTAAAATAATGTAACTATTCAAAACCCCAAGCCAGCCAAGCTGTCATGTGTCTCAGCGGGGACTTGTGGTTATCACTCTCATGGAAATGAATAGTTATAAAATAACAAAAGCATAAAAAGGAGAATTAATTATGGCAAAAGTAGGAATTGTTATGGGCAGTGATTCAGATATGCCTGTTATGGCAAAGGCAGCAGATATGTTGGAGGAACTGGGCGTTGAATATGAGATGACAATTATTTCTGCCCACAGAGAACCAGATGTATTTTTTGAATATGCGAAATCAGCAGAGGAAAAGGGATTTCGTGTAATTATTGCAGGTGCGGGAATGGCCGCTCATCTGCCAGGTATGTGTGCGGCAATCTTTCCGATGCCAGTAATTGGGATTCCGATGCACACCACTTCTTTAGGAGGACGCGATTCCTTATATTCGATTGTGCAGATGCCTTCTGGAATACCAGTTGCAACTGTGGCCATCAATGGAGGCGCCAATGCAGGACTTTTGGCTGCCAAAATTCTTGCTACTTCAGATGAAGCATTGCTTCAGAGATTGAAGGATTACTCTGCTAAATTAAAAGAGCAGGTGGAGGCAAAAGACGCTAGACTTAAAGAAGTCGGATATAAGAATTATTAAGAGGACATAACTATTCAGAACCCTATGGAGATATAATATCAGACCATTCAAGTTTATTTGAAATGGACTGAATTTCTATTCAATAAGTGTTTATAAAAAGTAGGAGGAAAAGTAATGGATTATAAGAATGCAGGTGTTGATATTGAAGCTGGCTACCGTTCTGTGGAGTTGATGAAAAAACATGTACAGCAGACAATGAGACCGGAGGTGCTGACCAATCTTGGAGGATTTTCTGGTGCATTTTCTATGGAAAAGTTTAAGGATATGGAAAAACCCACTCTGGTATCTGGTACAGACGGAGTGGGAACGAAGCTGAAACTAGCCTTTTTACTGGACAAGCATAATACCATTGGGATTGATTGTGTGGCAATGTGTGTCAATGATATTGCCTGCGCCGGCGGGGAACCATTATTTTTCCTGGATTATATTGCCTGCGGCAAAAATTTTCCAGAGAAAATCGCTGAGATTGTAAGCGGTGTGGCAGAAGGATGCTTACAGAGTGATGCCGCACTGATTGGCGGTGAGACCGCGGAAATGCCCGGATTTTATCCCGAGGATGAATACGACTTGGCTGGATTTGCAGTGGGTGTAGTCGATCAGAAGGATATCATTACAGGGGCAGAGTTAAAGGCGGATGATGTTTTGATTGGTATGGCAAGCTCAGGTGTGCATTCTAACGGATTTTCTCTAGTGCGAAAGATTTTTTCTATGGATAAAGAAACTCTAACTACATACTATGATGAGTTAGGAAAGACCTTGGGAGAAGCTCTGTTGGCTCCTACAAAAATCTATGTGAAGGCACTGCGCTGCATTAAGGAAGCAGGGGTACGAATCAAGGCTTGCAGCCATATTACTGGAGGCGGTTTCTATGAGAATGTGCCTCGGATGCTGCCAGAAGGAAAGCATGCAGTGATTGAAAAAGACAGCTATGAGGTTCCAGCTATTTTCAAAATGATGGCCAGAGAAGGTCAGGTGGAAGAAAAAATGATGTACAATACCTATAACATGGGTATTGGAATGGTGCTGGGTGTCGATCCGGCAGATGTGGATAAGACAATGGAAGCGATTCGAGCAGCAGGTGAAATACCTTATGTGATCGGAAAGGTAGAGGATGGAGAAAAAGGAGTAACCTTATGCTGAGAATAGTAGTCTGTGTCTCCGGCGGCGGAACGAACCTGCAGGCGATTTTGGATGCCGTAGATTGTGGAAATATTACCAATACTGAGGTTGCAGCAGTTATCAGTAACAATCCCAATGCCTATGCATTGGAGAGAGCTAAGAATCATGATATTGCTGGTATTTGTATTTCACCAAAGCAGTTTGAAGATCGGGAAAGCTTTAACAGGGCATTTTTGGAGAAGGTGAATAGTTATCAGCCGGATTTGGTGGTACTTGCGGGGTTTTTGGTGGTGATACCAGAATTGATGATTCAAGAATATCGAAATCGGATTATTAACATTCATCCCTCTCTGATTCCATCTTTTTGTGGGACAGGATATTATGGTCTGAAAGTCCATGAGGCAGCGTTGGCGCGAGGGGTCAAAATAACAGGTGCAACCGTGCATTTTGTAGATGAAGGCACAGATACTGGTCCAATTATCTTACAGCAGCCAGTGAAGGTGGAAATGGATGATACCCCAGAGGTTTTACAGCGGCGTGTGATGGAACAAGCAGAGTGGAAGATTCTTCCTCAGGCAATTGATTTGATTGCCAATGGAAAAGTGAAGGTAATGAATGGAAAAGCAGTGATTGTTGATTTCTAGTGGCATTTGAAATAAAAGATAAAGGATTGCAGAAGAAAAGGAGTAAACATGAAAGTATTGATTGTAGGAAGTGGTGGGCGTGAACATGCCATTGCTATGAGTGCGGCAAAGAGCCCTAAGGTAGAGAAACTGTATTGTGCACCAGGAAATGCAGGGATTGGACAGATTGCAGAATGTGTGCCCATTGGGGCGATGGAATTTGATAAGCTGGCGGCATTTGCCAAGGAGAAGGAAATTGATTTTACCATTATTGGTATGGATGACCCTTTGGTAGGCGGTGTGGTGGATGTGTTTGAGGCACAAGGGTTGAAAGTATTTGGCCCACGCAAAAATGCAGCTATTTTGGAGGGAAGTAAGGCGTTTTCTAAAGATCTTATGAAAAAGTATCAGATTCCCACTGCTGGTTATGAAACTTTTGACGATCCAAAGAAAGCGCTTGCCTATCTGGAAACAGCAAAGATGCCTATCGTATTAAAGGCTGATGGCCTGGCGTTAGGGAAAGGAGTGCTGATCTGTAATACCTTGGAGGAGGCAAAGTCTGGCGTCAAGGAGATCATGGAGGATAAGAAATTTGGCGCTGCCGGAAATCATATGGTTGTTGAGGAGTTTATGACCGGTCGTGAGGTTTCTGTATTATCTTTTGTAGATGGAAAGACCATCAAGATTATGTCTTCCGCGCAGGATCATAAGCGCGCCCAGGACGGAGACCAGGGACTAAACACTGGAGGAATGGGAACTTTTTCCCCAAGCCCCTTCTATACAAAAGAAGTGGATCAATTCTGTAAAGAACATATCTATCAAGCAACTGTGGACGCGATGGCCGCAGAGGGTCGTCCGTTTGTAGGAATTATTTTCTTTGGCTTGATGCTGACAGAGGAAGGCCCCAAAGTACTGGAATATAACGCACGTTTTGGCGATCCAGAAGCCCAGGTAGTACTGCCACGTATGAAAAATGATATGATTGAGGTGATGGAAGCCTGTGTGGAGGGAAGATTGGATCAGATTGATTTACAGTTTGAGGATAATGCGGCTGTCTGTGTAGTATTGGCGTCAGATGGTTATCCAGTTTCCTATGAAAAGGGCTTTGAAATCACAGGAATGGAAAAATTTGACACAGAAGACGGTTATTACTGTTTCCATGCGGGCACAGCCTTAAAGGATGGTAAGATTGTCACCAACGGCGGACGGGTTCTGGGCATTACAGCTAAGGGAAGCGATCTAAAGGCAGCGCGCGCCAATGCGTATCAAGCAACAGAGTGGGTGCAGTTTGACAACAAATATATGCGCCATGATATAGGCAAAGCCATTGATGAAGCATAGTTTTGGAGGGATAGTAATTGTATCGATATCTGCTGCTGCTGGATACAGATGAGGAAAAAGAATTTTTCCAGAAAATCTACATCCGTTATAAAAATGAAATGTTTTATGCCGCCTTTGCGATATTACAGAATAGTTCTGATGCGGAGGATATTGTGCATGACACATTTTTGACATTGATTGAAAAGCTGGAAAATATGATGGAGGAATCCTCAGAAAGAAATTGGAATTATATTCTTACTATTGTCAAACATAAATCCTACAATCTATACAAAAAGAAAAAATGGGAGATTGACCAGGAATGGGATAGTCTTAGTCATGAGGAAGTGTTTGGTGAGGGCATGGATAGCCGCATTACTAAGATTGAGCGAAAAGAACAGATTTTAAAATTGATGAAGAAAATGCGTAAATCCTATCAAGACGTTTTGATTATGCAATATTATCATGAAATGAATGTGATGGAGATTGCCCAAATTCTTGGTAAGACACCAGATAATGTCAGACATATTTCTATGAGGGCTAAGAGAAAGCTTCAGGGGATTTTGGAGGAGTACGGTTTTTTTGATTATTGAGCTAAGAGCGCCAATGAGATTCTTGAAATCATATGTATCTCATGATGAGTATACAGGAGCATACTTAGAAAATTGATAAGAGGGAGCAGTGGGGTATGACAGAGGATTATACATTTGGGGATCTTTTATTGATTAATATAGTTCGTGAAAGTAAAAGCAATGAAAAAGGATAAGATTTGAGTTATCTTTGGCTTTTGAGTAATGAAGAGAACTGAATAATAAGTATCTGCCAGGAAGTATTGAGAGTATATACTTTTCTGGCAGATATTTTTATTTTATAGGAAATTCTTTCGGATTTTTCTTGAGTAATCATGTGCATAGAAAATTACAGGTAAATAATATAGCAGAATAAAATTTGTCGAAAAATATAATAGTTTTTCATAATTACTTGAATAATTATCAAATTAGGAATATAGTAAGAGAAAAAAGGAGATTTGCGTATGAAAAGTAAGATCAAAAAAGTTTGTTTATGTTTATTAGCATTGGTTATTATATTGTCAAATGTACAGCCAATGGCAGTCAAGGCATGTCTGTTGCCGCCCTCTGAATATCGATATACACCTAAGGTGTTGACAGAGGAAATTACAGAACGAACCACATCAATTCCAGTCTATGTTTTTGATGAGACGACATTGTATATTAAGAATGGCAAAGAAGTGATTTTTCAAAAATTTTATCAAAAGGGAGGCCTTAAAAATGTAAGGATAAAGAATCAGAAGGGCGGCAGCAAATTAAAATTTTATCTGATTGCAAAATCTTCTGGAAAACGGGGAGATGTGGTGACAAAAAAGATCACAAAGCTTCCAGTGGTTGCGCCAGAACAGATTGACACCGCTATCACAAAGCCTGTGATTCCCAAAACGATTACTAGTAAGACTACCAATATTCCGGTAATTGGCAAGAAAAATACTACTCTTGTGGTCAAGAATGAGAAGAAAACACTAAAGACCATAAAGTTTCAGAAGAATGGGAAAAAGAAAATTACTATTCCAGCACAGGACAAAGGAATCCTGTATTTCTATTTGAAAAAAGGAAACAGCAGAAGTGAGGTAGTATCTAGAAATATTAAGGATGTTACAGCTCCAAAGGCTCCAAAACTGAAATTCAGTGATGGTGATCTGCTTATAAAAGGAGAATTAGGGGCAAAGATTTATTTTAAGGGAGAAAATGGTTGGAGATTTCTAAATTTTGTTTTAACAAAAGATTGGAATCATTTTTGGCCTGGTTTGGATTTTATGGATACACAATGTGAATATTATGAGGTATATCTAAAGGATGCAGCAGGAAACAAGAGCAAGGTGGTAAAAATTAAAAATCCTAATCCTGGGCTCCCTCCGTTGATTACACCATAATTAGTTGTAAGATGCATTTATTGTAAATGATAATATAAATTGAATATAAAAGTTTTCTGTCAGAAAATATACATAGAGTATATTTTTCTGACAGATATTTTTTATAGGATATGAGTATATTTTGATTGCTCATTGGTGCGAAATTTACGGATAAATGATATAATAAATTGAAATTTATCGAAAAAATATAATGATTTTTTTGTAATTACTTGAATAATTATCGAATTAGGAATATAGTAAGAAAAAAGGGGGTCAAAAATGATGTTTATGAAGATTGAAAAGAAGAGATATATCATGGCTTTCTGCTACATAATGTCTTTGCTTCCGATTTTTTTATCGTGGTGTTATTTCGATGAAGAGATTGATGGAATTAAATATGGGGTAGATATTGTCAATAATGCGATGATGATTGTTTTGGCAGGAATTACATTTTTTTGTGTTATATTTATATCAGGTAAAAAAGCCAAAATGATAACAGGCATACTTTTGATCATGCATCCTGTTATATATTTTGTACATGGTCTGTTTTGGTATGTTCCGTTGTTGACAGATTTCAATTTACTTTTGTCATTAGAAGCGCTACATTATGGATTTTATTTATCTTTGTTATGCAGTAGTTTGATGTGTTGGTTGTATCTAAAAAATATGTAACTATTTAGAATCTCATGGCTTCTAAAATAGTTACAGTAAATTATAAAATATTTCTTCCAGAGGGATGGTAAAATTATCATAAGGTGAAACAGGTGCGCTAACCTTACATTTTGCTTTTTCTTCTTCTTTCATATCATCTATAGGAAGTGCATACACTTCATCTAGTTTATATTTCCCATTATCAAGCAAATAAATCTGGTGCTCCATGTATCCCATCATTCTGAATAATATCTCTGTTGCAGATAATCATAACATCAGGGATTACATGATCACTCTCTGTCAAGTACACGTCTGTTCCATCGCCAAAGGGAATGCAGCTTTTCCCTTTTAAGCAGACACTGAAAGCGACAAAAATTCTGCCCGCCACCCAGTTATGGTTGACAGTAGGCAGTGGAGACATAAGAATGATTTCCCCATTTAATTTTTCTTCCCAGGGTTCTTCTTGGTAAGCTAAGTTCTCATTCATAGGATGCCTTCTTAATAGTGTTTGGTGAATGAGCAGAGTAATAATGAACTGTTATGTTGATATTTATTTCTGTATTTGTTTATAGTTACATTATATCTATCCTTCATAGTGGAAGCAATCTTAATTTTACATGAAAATACTTTTATGTGGTTTTCATGTTGGTTATCATATAAAATAGTTCTAAATTACATCAATATTTTTTCTAAATAATCTTAGGAAAATCTTAATATATAAAATGGAAATAAGTGAGGACTTCATAAGTAGATTTTGATATAATACTAAAAATGTAACTATCTCATGAACTTTTGGAAAGAGAGGAAATGTTGATGGATAAAATATTAGTAGTGGATGATGAAAAAGAAATTGCAGATTTGGAGGCATTTTATTTGGAAAGTGAAAATTTTGATGTCACTGTGTGTTATTCCTCCAAGGAGGCGTTGGAACAGATAGAGATGGTGGATTTTGATCTTGCGATTTTAGATGTTATGCTGCCTGGGATTGATGGCCTTGAGCTTTGCAAAGAAATTCGCAAGGCTCACAATTATCCAGTGATTATGCTGACGGCTAAGGATGAAGAGATTGATAAAATTCGTGGACTCATGCTGGGGGCAGATGATTATATGACCAAGCCATTTCGTCCTTTGGAATTGGTTGCAAGGGTAAAGGCGCAGCTTAGGCGCTATAAGAGATATAATCAGTCACAGGTTTTGGAAGAGTCAGATCCCCATTTGTTGGTACATGGGGGCTTGGTGATGAATATTAAGACCCATGAGTGCCAATTGGATGAGAAGCCCTTAGTTTTGACGCCTACAGAATTTTCCATTTTAAAGATACTCTGCCAGAGAAAAGGCGAGGTTGTAAGTTCGGAAGAATTATTTCATGAGATTTGGCAGGATGAATATTACAGTAAGAGCAATAATACAATTACGGTGCATATCCGTCATCTGCGTGAGAAAATGAATGATTCTGTGGAGCATCCCAAATATATTAAGACGATCTGGGGAGTTGGTTATAAAATTGAAAATTAAAAACAAAGAGATTACCAATCACTCTAATTTGAAACAGGAAAAGAAAAAGAATTCTAATTATTCCAAACTTAAAATAAAGGTATTTCTGCGCACACTTGGAATGATTGTGCTTGCCTTTTGTATTATTTTTACATTATATCGTCGTTTTTGGTTTGGACGAGTGGGAGATTGGATTGTGATTTTCCTGCAAAATGTTTTCCATCTAGATTATATGGATGCCAGAAACATATATCAGTATGGCCTGCGGGAAAATATGTCAATGATTATATTTCTCGCTGTCACCTTTTGTTTTCTGGTGTTGTTTTGGGTATCATTGTCTTGGTTTACGCGTTATTTTAATGAGATTGATACTGGTCTGGAGAAATTGATTCAGGGGGAAAACAGAGAGATTTTATTATCTCCAGAAATGGCTCCTATGGAACAGAAATTAAATGTGCTGCGTCAGGCTTTGGAGCGAAGGGAGCTGGAAGCAAAGCTTGCGGAGGAGCGCAAGAATAATCTGGTCATGTATCTGGCTCATGATATCCGCACACCACTGACATCTGTAGTCGGTTATTTAAGTCTGCTGGAGGAGGCGCCAGACATGCCCGTGGAGCAGAAGGCTAAATATGTGCATATTACCTTGGAAAAGGCAAACCGTCTAGAGCAGTTAATCAATGAATTTTTTGAGATCACCCGTTATAATATACAGCAGATTGTACTAGAAAAAGAAGAGATTGATCTGTATTATATGCTGCTTCAGATGATCGAAGAATTTTATCCTCTTTTGGCACAAAAGAAAAACCAAGCACAGCTTCATGGGGATGAGAATGTCACAGTCTTTGGTGATCCGATCAAATTAGCCAGAGTATTTAATAATATCTTAAAAAATGCTGTGGCCTACAGCTATGAGAATACGCAGATTGATATTTTTTTAGAGGAAAAACAATCTGGAGAAGTTGTTGTGAGATTTCAAAATCATGGCAAGACAATCCCTAAGGAGAAGCTGACCTCTATCTTTGAAAAATTTTATCGCATGGACGAGGCGAGGAATTCAGATACTGGAGGTGCAGGTTTGGGACTGGCGATTGCCAAAGAGATTGTAACATTGCATGGCGGTAAAATATCTGCCGAGAGTGAGCAGGAACAGGTAGTGTTTGTGGTGGAGCTTCCTAAGTGTTGACAGTGGGAGAGGACAAAAATGGTTGCAGAATTACTCAGTAAATAGTCATTAATTCTAACGGCCAACGAACTAAGAAGCTGCGCCAACAAGGGTATTTGACTGGTAGCTATTCAGTACCTATGCAAAAAAATATTCATGAGATTTTGAATAGTTGCTTTTTTCAATAAAAACTAAAAAGTTCTTAAGATTATGTTAGGGAACATATAACAGAATATTAACACTTACAGGCCGCCTGTTTCGTATAATTAATATGAAGCAGGCGGTTTTTGTGACAATTTTGTCATAAAAAAGTCACCCGTCTGTCACTTGCTGTGGGTAAGATGGTATAAAAAGAAATTGTATGAGAAATTTCGTAACTATTTAGAACCTATGAAGATATAAAATGAAACGGTTTAGATCTGTCTGAAAAGAGCTGAATTGCTACCTCCATGAGAATGTTATTCATCTTTTAGGCCACAGACAAAAACCTCTTAGGGTTGCAGACAGATCTGCTAGTATGTCTGTGTCATGGGGCTGAATAGATTACAGAATTTGTAAATCATTAAAAATTA
The DNA here is from genome assembly GCA_910575005.1 of Lachnospiraceae bacterium. Classification (GTDB taxonomy): domain Bacteria; phylum Bacillota; class Clostridia; order Lachnospirales; family Lachnospiraceae; genus Petralouisia. The sequence goes on from CAJTCL010000023.1 coordinate 37,255, forward strand.
CATTGTAAAAGGAGAATATTACTATGGAAAATAAGAAGAAAAAGGTTGCAATTTTATTTGGGGGCTGCTCTAGCGAGTATGAGGTATCTCTGCAGTCAGCATATGCAGTGATTACACATATGGATTTGGAAAAATATGAGGCAGTTTTGATTGGAATAGACCAAAAAGGAGTGTGGTATCTGTATCAGGGTGATCTGGCCAATATTCCAGAGGATAATTGGCTGACGAAAGAAGATTGTATTCCGGTGGCTGTCTCACCAGATAAGGAACTGCATGGGATTTTAGTTTTAAAAGAGAGTGGCGTAGAAAAGATTTCTCTGGATGGCGCACTGCCAGTCTTACATGGAAAAAATGGTGAGGATGGTACAGTACAAGGAGTATTGGAATTGGCAGAGATTCCATTGATTGGCTGCAATACGATGAGTTCTGCCATCTGTATGGATAAGGAAACGGCACATCGTTTGGCTAAGGAATGCGGTGTCAAAGTGCCATCCTCATATCTTATTACCAAGACAGATTTGCGGCAGGAAAAACAAATTATCAGTTATGGGGAGCAATTGGGTTATCCACTGTTTGTAAAACCGCTGCGAGCAGGTTCTTCTTTTGGAATCACGAAAGTAGGAAGGCAGGAAGAATTGCTGGCAGCAGTGGAATATGCTTTCGATTATGATTCTGTTGTAATTTTGGAGGAGATGATAGAGGGCTTTGAGGTGGGCTGTGCAATATTGGGTACCGAGAAGCTGACGGTGGGTGTAGTAGATGAGATTGAATTGTCGGAAGGATTTTTTGACTATACAGAAAAATATACTTTGAAATCTTCCCAAATCCATGTTCCAGCGCGGATTTCTCAGGAAATGGCACAAAAGATTCAAGAAACGGCCATTCGTATTTATCGGGGACTGGGATGCAGTTATTTTGCTAGGGTAGATCTGTTTCTGACACCAGAGGGAGAAATCTATTTTAATGAAGTCAATACTATTCCTGGCTTTACCTCACACAGTCGTTATCCAAATATGCTCAAAGAGGTGGGAATTTCTTTTGAGGAAATTATTGCAAGATTACTTGAAATGTAGGGAGGAAAAGAATGATCAAACTAGAGAGGTGTGAAAGGTGCGAAAACTTGAAAAAAACAGGGTTTTTGAGGGAAATCTGATTTTGGTCAATCAAAATTATCCTCTGCGTTGTACGATTGCAGCAAAAAATTTGTGTCCAGTATTTGAAAATCAGTCGCAAATTTTGATGCAGCAAGAGTGTGCGGGAATGTTGGATAAACTGTTTCAGGAATTGAACTGGAGTATTTCGGAAGAAATATATCAGTTGATTGTAGGCGTCAGTGGCTATCGTACCAAGTCAGAACAAGAAGAAATTTTTGATGATTCTTTGAAGGAAAATGGCAGAGCGTTTACAGAAAAATATGTGGCTTTTCCAGATCATAGTGAGCATCAGACGGGATTGGCCATTGATTTGGCAGAAAATAGAGAAGAGATAGATTTTATTCGCCCACAATTTCCCTATCAGGGAATTTGCCAGAAATTTCGAGAAAAAATTGCTGATTTTGGGTTTATAGAACGTTATCCAAAAGAAAAACAGGACATTACCAAAATTGGTGCGGAACCGTGGCATTTTCGATATGTGGGCGTGCCGCATGCAGAGATTATGAAGCGGTATGGTATGGCGCTGGAAGAATATATTGTGTGGTTAAAGCAGTTTTCCTTTCCAGACCATTCTTTTATCTGGCGGAAAGGAGATAGAGAATTTAAGATTGGCTATGTGGAGGCTGAGGAAACATTGACTAAAATAGATTTGTCCGAATATGGTAAACAGATGCAGGGAATGGAGGAGCGAGCAGGAGAAATAATTTCTTATAATTTGGCAGAATGTAAAGAGCTGCCCAATATTCAAATTTCAGGGAATAATGTAGACGGATTTGTAATTACATATGCTCAATAGGAGGGAACATGAGACATAGGAAAAATTATGCGGCAATTGACAATTTTCGGCTGGTGGCGGCAGTGTTGATTGTCGCAATTCACACAGCACCCTTGGCTTCATTTAGCGATACAGCAGATTTTCTTGTCACATATTGTTTTGGGAGGATTGGAGTGCCATTTTTTTTGATGGTAACAGGTTTTTTTGTGCTTGCCCCTTATCAGCGTAAGTATGCCAAACGTTTTTCATCAGGACAATCAGAGATGATGAATAATGAAGACAGCAACAGAATTGGAATTGGCAGCGTAGGCAGATTTTTAGGAAAAACAGCAATTCTGTATGGAATTTCTACACTGCTGTATTTTCCATTGAAGTTATATTCTAAAAATTTGAGTGATAGTGTGGGAGGCTGGCTAAAAGAAATTTTTTTTGATGGCACATTTTATCATCTCTGGTATCTGCCAGCGGTGATTTTGGGCTGTTTGCTGTTGGTGGCATTGTTGCGCTTCTGCAGTCCGCTGACCATATCGGCAGTAGTATTTATACTATATATTTTTGGTGTGTTGGGGGACAGTTATTATGGTCTGGTCAGTGAAGTCCCTTTTTTTAAGATCGTGTATGAAGGAATTTTCCAGGTCAGTTCTTATACCAGAAATGGGATCTTTTTTGCGCCAGTCTTTTTATGGCTGGGGGTAGTGTTGGCCAACAGTAAGATTAAAATTTCAAGAGAACATGCCAGTGTAGGTTTTGCAGTTTCTATGGCAGCGATGTTGGCAGAAGGATTTTTAAGTTTTCATTTTCAATGGCAGAAACATAACAGTTTATATTTTTTATTACTTCCAGTAATGTTCTTTTTGTTTGAGATGCTGCTCTCCATGCGAGGTCCAGAGATTGGTATTGCCAGAGAGTTGTCGATGTATATTTATATTTTGCATCCATTGTGTATTGTTGTGGTGCGTGGGGCGGCAGGTGTTTTAAAAATGTCTGAGCTGTTGGTGGAACAATCTTTGATTCATTATTTGGCAGTGGTGTTAGTTTCTGTCTTGCTGTCACTGGCAGTGGTGATGATAAAACGATTATTTTCTGAAAGGACATTTAGTATCTTATAATCAGTGAATTTAAATTGGAGATTTTAGTAACGATTCCCAAGCCGATCAATATAGAAAGTCATATCATTAAAATTTATTTGAAAAAAATGAATTTCTGTTTTCGTGAGGCTCGGAATAGTTACAGATACAAAATGCTAATTTTTAGTTGGATAGAAAGAAGAGGTATACAGCAATGAAAGAGATCAAATATCAAAAAGGTCGGGCGTGGATGGAACTTAGCATGGAAAATTTAAAACATAATATAAAAGAATTTCGCCGCATACTGCCTTGGGATTGTGCGCTGATGCCAGCAGTCAAGGCAAATGCCTATGGTCATGGAGCAGTGCTGACAGCAAATGCGCTCCAGGAACAGGGAGTACAGGCATTTTGTGTGGCGTCTGTCGCGGAAGGGGCAGAGCTTCGACAGTCAGGAATTAAAGGGGAACTGTTGGTACTTGGTTATACTGCGCCCAGTCAATTTGATGATTTGATCTGTTATCATTTGACCCAGACGGTTATTGATGGGGATTATGCAAGGCAATTGGAACGTGATGGGCGCAGATTCACGGTTCATGTCGGAATTGATACAGGAATGCATCGTTTGGGGGAACGCTGGGAAAATCTGGAGGAAATTGTTAAAATATTTCGGATTCCAAATTTACAAGTAACGGGACTTTATTCTCATCTGTGTGTCTCAGACGGACAGTCAGAGCCGGAGCGTGCCTATACCCTGGAGCAAATTCAGCATTTTGAGTATATCGTTCGGGAACTTCACCGCCAGGGATTTAATGATTTTAAATGCCATTTGCAGGGCAGTTATGGTGTATTGAATTATTCAGAGTATTGTTTTGACTATGCAAGAGTGGGAATTGCTCTATATGGCCTATATAGTCAAAAAGGAGATCAAGGCTATGCGGCTGTCGATTTAAAACCTGTATTATCTTTGAAAGCCAGAGTGACAACAGTTAAAACACTGTCGAAAGGGGAAGGTGCCGGTTATGGGCTGACTTACAATGCCAAAATGGATCGCAAGATTGCAGTGCTTTCTATTGGCTATGCGGACGGTGTGCCTCGTAATTTGTCAAACTGCGGCTATGTGCTCTGCAATGGCAAGCTGGCGCCGATTGTCGGCAGGATCTGTATGGATCAGATGATGGTGGATGTGACAGATATTCCTCAGATAAGAGCTGGAGATGAGGCGGTGTTAATTGGCAGAAGCGGCAAGCTGGAGATCCGCGCAGAGGATCTGGCACAGTGGGCTGGAACGATCAGCAATGAGATTGTCAGCCGCCTGGGAGAACGCTTGGAGCGGGTGGCAGATTAAAATCGACAACTGTTGGGTGTTAAGGTTTAGCTAAGATTGGAAAAAAATGCTGAAATATGGGGGAGGATGTGATATTGTGGAGGGGAAATAATCCAAGGAATAGATATGAGTGGAGGATAATTGAAAGTTATCCGTCAATTAGATGGAATGGTGTAGATAGTTTGGGGTTATCCGTTGGTTTTAGTGATGGTAGATCTTATTGATAATCCTTACTATATCTTTAATAAGCATGGAGGAAGCAAAGTGCTAAGTACTATAGTTGAAGTTTCTACAATAGTTACAAATATATTCTTATCCGTTGGAGCTGTGATTACAGTCTTTCAATTAATTCAAATGAAAAAAAGTAATATTCTGCAATCGAAAAGTTTAATGGCAGATCATGAACGGAGAAAAAAACAATCAACATTAGAATTTTACTCAGATATTTATCCTTATTTAAGTGAATTTAGAACAAAGATAACTGATATATTTGGCAATGGGTATGTTACGCCAGATGACGTTAGATATATACAGGATAAAGATATACAACAAATGATATATGAATATTTAGTAATTATAGAAAGATTCGCTGTAGGAGTAAATTCTGGGATTTATGATATTAACATATTTGCTAAAACTTCTGGAAAAGTTGTGTCTGATATGTATAAAAAATTGTCTCCCATAATTGAAAACATGAGGATTACTCAAAATTATCCTGAGATGTTTAATGATTTTGAAAAGATGAGTAAAGATGTTCTAGAAGTTAGAGAAAAAATGTATCCAAAATTATCAGGAGAAGATTTGGTATCTATAAAAAATATTACTTTTTAGTAATTAAACACGGAGGATATAATATGAATTTAGATATTGCTATAAAAGAAAGGTATAGCTGTCGGGCATATAAAACAAAGGAATTAACTGAATTACAAATACGCACAATACTAGATGCTGCACGTCATGCTCCATCACCTAAAAATCGACAACCATGGCGTTTTGTTGTCTTACGCCAAAAAGACAAGGATGAGTTTTTGAAAAAAATTCACAATCCATTTTCAAATAATTCAACCCAATATCTTTATGAAAAAAAATTAAATGAATTTAATAGCGAAAAACAAACATATAGAATCATGAAAGAGGCAGATTCTGTTATATTAGTATTTAACGCATATTCCAGTAATGAGGTATTAGGAAAAGAGGACAAACTATTTGATTGTGCAAATATACAAGCCATTGGGGCCGCTATACAAAATATGATTCTAAAAGCAACTGATCTTGGAATTGGAAGTTTATGGATTTGTGACATCTTTGCTTGTTATCAACAGGTTCGTGAGGATTATTATAAAGAAGGACAATTAATTGCGGCAATTGCATTAGGATATCCAGCAGATATAAATATAAAGACAACCCGAAAACTTCTTGACGAATTGATTATTAAAAGATGCAGCCCCAAGACAGATCATTTAATATGGGTAGGTCCTAGAGAATCTGACATATATGATTGTTCCAACCTTTTTCAAGGTTCTATCACAATATTCGGTTCGAATTGCAATGGAAATATATCGTATTGTGCAAAAAATGGCGTCAGAATAGATCACAATATTCCTGAGTGTATAGATAACTCATTTTGGATTGATGGACTGAAAGAGTTAAAAGAGAAATACCCCGATTCTAAAATATTATATTATAATAATGAATTTGCATATAATGTTACAGATGATTTGAAAAAAGATGTTATATGTTGCAATGAACTCAGTCTTATAAAAATGTTAAATAATAAATCTGCTATGCGGATGGCATTTTCAGAATTGATACCAGTAGTTCCATTTCAAGAATTAACGTATAGTGACAACCTTAATTTATCGGGTTTATTTTCAAACAATTCAATGCTAATTTTTCAAGAGAATAACTCTTCCGGTGGATATGGAACTCATGTGGTAAATATTGCTACAAATCATTTAAAACAATTTGTAGGAAAAACGTTTATGGTATCTCCATATATCGAGAATTCCGTTTCTGTAAATGTACATATAATTATTGGACATAATACAATACTTTATTTTCCAGGATCTATTCAAATAATTTGCAATATAGATAACAAATTAATTTATTTAGGGGCTGACTACATATCTTTTCAATCATTATCTTTGGCTAAAAGAAAAAAACTTAGCTGTTATGTAAGAGAGCTTGGAGAATATTTACGAAATTTGGGCTATAAAGGCGTGCTTGGATTTGACTTTTTGATTACTAAAGATGAAATCATGTTTGTGGAAGTTAATCCTCGTTTTCAAGCATCTACGCCTTTGCTAAATACGGCATTGAAAGCTAAAGGTCTTCCTAGTATGCAAGAAATGCAGATAGCTGCATTTATGGATACAAATTTGCCTGCACAATCTGAAATAGACGCCGTATTAGTTCCATATAGTATGATTTCATATATTGAAGGGACTTGGAACAAACCTTATTATTTATTAAGGAAAATGCATGAAATTACAGAAATAGATATGTTTTTTGAAGATGGTTTTTCACAAAATGAAACTATACAGAAGAATGCATATTTATTTAAAATAGTTTTTAACACCAATTGTGTGTCGGCGAATCCAGATTACAAAGTAGATATTTATGAAAATCTTATAGATATTGAAGACGATTTTTATAAATCTATCATGAATAAAGATAAACTTAAAACTAAAATTTCCCTATTAAATCAAGGAGTAATAATATCAAAAAATGCAAAAAGCCAGATTGAAAACACGGGAAAAATACGCAATGCAGTATTCAGCGCAGTTGATATAACCATTTTTGAATCGTTACATATTAATTGTCCAAAGAGATTAAAATTTAGTAATTTTACTCCCTGGACGATAGATGTTAAGGATGCAGAAATTTTAACATTGTATTATTACGGTAATGAAATTAGTAACGTAACACTGGATTTGGAGGATATGTATTGTAATAATCTTATACAATCAAATGTGAAATTTTCAGATGTCTGCTTTTGGGCAACTGATCGTTTGCGCATCCACCATAATTTGTCTTGTTGTATGAAAAATCAAGGTCTCGGATGTAAATTCTGCGAAGTTCCTGTCAGCAACCATTGTATTTCTATAGAAGATATTTTATGTGTTGTTGACTTTTATCTAGAAAAAGCAAATACGTTTCGACATTTTCTTATTGGAGGTGGTTCGGAACCTAGAGAGCTTGAGTATAAAAATATTCTAAAAATTATTAAACATATACGTAAAAAAAGTACAAAAGATATTTATGTGATGAGTCTTCCGCCAAAAGATTTAAGCGTATTAAAAATGTACTATGAAGCTGGTGTAAATGAAATCGGATTTAATCTTGAGATATTTGACCAAGACACAGCAGCGAATTATATGCCAGGAAAAGGAGCAATTTCTCGGCAAGAATACTTTATGGCATTAAAGGAAGCTGTGAGATACTGGGGCAATACCGGAAAAGTCCGTAGTCTTATGATTGTAGGACTAGAATCCGAAGATTCTTTATTGCAAGGAATTCGCGAACTCTGCCAAATTGGGGTTATGCCTATTCTTTCCGTTTTTAGACCTATACCAGGAACTGAAACAGAAAATATTGTACCACCATCAAATGAAGTTTTGCAAAAAATATATAAGAAAGCCACCATGATATGTGAAGAATTTTCTCTTCATTTAGGACCAGAATGTTCTTTTTGCCAAAATAATACGCTTAGTCTACCTTTTTAGATAGGTAAATAAATATTTTGATGATAGAGAGTATCTAATATGTCTTCTTTGCCATCTAAAAAGTGTATTTCTAAATTTGTAATTTTTATTCCTGATTTTTGGAGAGTGTCTTTAATATTAGCGAGCTTTTCAAAAAAATTATTTTCAATATTAACATTATAGGATGGGGATGGTTTATAACCTTCCCCATTATTTGTAATAAATTTATTTAGTTCTTTTCTCAATGTTACAATCTCTGGAGAAAATTGCTTTTTGGGTGTTGTGACTTGCCTCTTACCCAATTTATTACTTATAAATTTACCCGTTGCTCCAATGGCTCCTCCTATAGTAATAACACTTGCTATATCTGCGATTATTGGTCGCAAAACATAGAAAACACTTTGGAAATTTGAAATCAAATCATAAAATTCACCAGACGAAAAAAAATCAATAACATTGGGTGAATTATGACGGATTTCGATGTGTTTGCTATCCAATGAAATTCCACATTCAATTGTCGCTTTTTCTAATGCATTTAAAAGTATTGATAATCTTTCGTAATCATCTGGTTCTATATTTGTATGAATTGTAAGAGTTAATACAGGATTATCATTCGGGTTATCAAATAATAATTTTTTTATCATCGGAAAATATAAGTAAAACTGATGATATTCTCCTTCCGTTAATTGAGCGTTTGATAACATTGTATTAATTTCTGAGTATAAAATAATTCTTTTTTCTCTTGGGACTTTTAATATTTGGGCTGCTTGTATACAGTAAAAATATAAAGAACGAAAATCGTGTAAAATGGCACTTTTTCTAATACCAGTTTCATTACATAAATTGGCTAAATCTATCTTATTTTCAACAATATAACAGTTTGTCAACGGAAAATATTGATTTTTAACATTAAAAAAAATTATAAAATCTTGAATCATTTCTTTGTATTTTTCCAACTTTATAAATTTAGTAGAAGAATCATGAGACGAAATTTTAATATCATCTGAAGTGTTAAAAATATACTGCAATCCGTTAAATGTATAAGGCATTTGGATAAATGGAAGACAAACATTTTTCATGTGTGTATCTTCAAAAAATGCGTAATTTAATGTAAGTTGTCTTAAATCTATATTTTCGAAAATGTTTTTTCGAAAGCGGCATAATTCAAAATTCGATGATGAGATTTTCGTATTTCTTAATATCCCCGAATAAAATTCTGTTCCTAAAAAAGAACATCCATATATTTCACTATCTTGTATAGCACAATATGTAAAAGTACTATTTGCAAAATTACTTCCTTTAAAGGAGCAATTTTGAAATATATCTTTTGTAAAACTACAATATTGCATAGAAACATTATCTATTTTGGAACAATAAAAATCATTATCTTTAAAAATAGTTCCATTTCCGCTTACGTTTGTAAGATCACATTTGTTCCAAATTTCAGATTCAAATTTTGCCTGATAAAAAATTGTACCTTTTAAGTCCTTCGGCATTTCGTCAGCACCTTGACCGGAACTCAACTGTCCACGAATATTAAAATCTCTAAAAATATGTTTATATATAGTTGATTCAGCATCTTTAATCTTTATCAGCGAAAATTCTTCAATCATATGTATTCCTCTATATTTTTTAAAATGGTAATAACAAATTATTTGTAATTCTTATTCCTAAAACCAACGGATAACCCCAAACTATCTACACCATTCCATCTAATTGACGGATAACTTTCAATTATCCTCCACTCACATCCATCCCATTCCGTGGATGCTTCTCTGTCAGTATTGCTTTCTGCTTATGCATAGAGACACTGGTATAAATCTCCGTAGTGGTAATAGAGCTATGCCCCAACATCTTTTGAATATAACGGATATCTACATCCGCTTCTAACAAGAGTGTAGCAAAAGAATGGCGAAACATATGAGGTGTGATATGCATAGAAATTTCCGCCATGTCAACATACTTGTTAATCATAAACCGCACAGACTGTTCTGAGAGCCGATGGCCTAAGCGGTTGATAAACAGCCAGCCACTTTTTGTGATTTCCTTTTGGAACTCATTTATATAGGAGGTAATTGCAGAAATTACATCTAAATTACCAATCTGTATCATGCGTTCTTTGGCGCCTTTTCCCCAAATTAGGATAGAATGATTTTCCATATCAATATCTTGGTATTTGAGATTGCAGAGTTCGGAAATGCGCATACCAGTAGCAAACAAAAGTTCAATCACTGCAATATCCCGAAGTGCATATTTTTTTTGAAAAGGTGTTGTAGCTTGTTGATAGTGTTGGTAAATAGTAAATAAAAACAACTGAATGGTGTTGGCAGGAATTATTTTTGGAAGACGTTTCGGTTCACGGTAGGAAATCCGCATTTTGTTAAAGGGGTTGTGTTCCAGGAGATCTTCATATTCTAGAAAATGAAAAAATGCCTTAAGGCTGGCAATTTTTCTTTTGGTGGTTTTAGGTTGATACTGTTCATGGAGCATTGCCAGATAAGAAGTCAGGCATTCTTTGGAGATGGGATTTTCATAGGTGGAAGCAAACTTTATAAATTGTTTCAAATCAATGCGGTATGCTTTTATCGTTTTTGCGTTCAATTCTTTTTGTGTTTTGCAATGTATTAAATAATTTTCCTTCAAAATTTCTAATGAATACATGTTTTTCTCCTTTGTAAAAGTTTGTAAGTTGATAATTATAAGCTTGAGCCAAATGATTTGCCGACAGATTCAAATAATTTTAAGTAAAATAGCAAATTATTAAACAAATAAGTATGCTTTAGATTATAAGTTTCCAATATCATAATACAAAATGTCGGTTTTCTGCAAAACTTTTATATTTTTGTAACTATTCAGAACCCATAAAAATGGGAGATAGATTCTTTAAATTTTTTGAAAGAGCCTGTTTCTAATTTTTTATGAAAGTAATATTTTCCACGCCACAGACGAAAGCTTCTGTTGAGGTGTATGACAGTTTTGCTGGCAAATCTGCAGTTTGGGGCACTGAATAATTACAAATTATTTCACAGACCAACAGCTTGCCACAGACAGTAAAGTTGTGTTAGAATACTGTCAGCGCAAATTTTGTAGAAACTGAGGATAATTTATGATAGACACATTTCCATTAGAAAAAATCACAGAGCCGCTGTTGGCATGGTTTCAAGGGCATGCCAGGGTGCTGCCGTGGAGAGAAGAACCAACGCCTTATCGGGTGTGGGTATCGGAGATTATGCTGCAGCAGACACGTGTGGAAGCAGTAAAGCCATATTTTGAGCGTTTTACGACTGCACTGCCCACAATTCAGGATTTGGCAGAGTGTGAGGAAGAAAAATTATTAAAGCTCTGGGAGGGGCTGGGTTATTATAACCGTGTGCGGAATATGCAGATTGCGGCAAAGACTGTAATGGAAAAATATGGTGGAGAACTTCCGGCAGATTATCAGGAACTTTTGAAATTAAAAGGAATTGGACATTATACAGCAGGGGCAATTGCCTCGATTGCCTATCAAATTTCTGTTCCGGCTGTTGATGGAAATGTCTTGCGCGTAGTAGCGAGAGTGACGGCGGATGATTCTGATATTATGAAACAGTCTGTGCGCACCAAGGTGGAAAACGAACTGCAAAAGATTATACCAAAAGACCATGCAAGCGCCTTTAATCAGGCATTGATGGAATTGGGAGCTACGGTTTGTCTTCCCAACGGTGTACCAAAATGTGAGGAATGCCCTTGGCAGACATTTTGTGAGGCAAAGCGTCTGGATTGTTGGCAGTTGCTTCCTGTTAAGAGCAAAGCCAAACCGAGAAAAATTGAAGAAAAAACAATATTTATCATCCGAGATGGAGAAAAGGTTGTGCTGCACAAGCGTCCGACAAAAGGGTTATTGGCCGGATTATATGAGTTTCCCAATACCAGTGGACATTTGACAGAGGAAGAAGCGCTGTTGTGGGTCAAAGAGCAGAAATTGGAGCCGCTCCGTATTCAGAAATTGGAACCCGCCAAACATATTTTTTCCCATGTGGAATGGCATATGACGGCTTATGTGATACGTGTAGACGAACTTACCGAAAATAAGGGTGGAATGTTGTTTGTGGAGGCGGCGGATTCTGAGGAACATTATCCCATTCCGGCAGCATTTGCAGCTTATACCAAATATGTGCATATTCGTCTGGGCAATGAGAAATATTCTGATCAATCAGATATGATAGATAAATGAGGGAAAGCCGATGCATTTCGCATCGGCTTTCATATGAAAAAGATTTATATAAAAAAGTGAGGATACACTAAGTAAACGGGAGGACCTCGCAGTAATGCAAGGTTATAAAAAATATTTAGAAATAATGTTTTAGTATATTATTTTCTTAACTGATGTTAGTATATCTGTAAATTGTGACTTCTGTGTGTTAATTATATGAGAATTATGTAAAGAAAATATGAACAAATTAAGATTACAATAGTAGTTATAATTCAGAAAACATTTTACATAATACAAGAATAGAGATATAATAGTTAAAATCAGATCCAGATATTTGTTAGATTGTTTGCTAAATTATGGAGAATATGTTGCTTGTAGCAGCTTTCTAAAGAATGATTATAAGTATATTTATTTATTATAACATATTGATAAAAAGTAACAATTAGTGTATGAAATGGAGGACGAGATGAAGTTATTATCAATTGCAATTCCCAGTTACAATTCCCAGGATTATATGGAACACTGTATTGATTCCCTGTTAGTTGGCGGTGAGGATGTTGAAATCTTGATTGTGGATGATGGTTCTAAAGATAGGACCGCTGAGATTGCAGACGCTTATGCAGAGAAATATCCTACGATTGTAAAAGCTATTCATCAGGAGAATGGCGGACATGGAGAGGCAGTGAATGCAGGAATCCGCAATGCCAGCGGACTTTATTTTAAAGTGGTAGACAGTGATGACTGGGTGGATGAGGAGGCATATCAGAAGATATTATCCACACTGCGGGAATTATCTGGCGGAAGACAGACTTTGGATATGCTAATCAGCAATTTTGTCTATGAAAAAGAAGGGGCAAAGCATAAAAAAGTCATGAAATATACAGGGACTTTGCCAGAAAACAAGATTTTTGGCTGGAATGAGGCGGGACATTTCCGCAAAGGTCAATATATCCTGATGCATTCTGTGATTTACCGCACCCAGCTTTTGCGGGAATGTGGTTTGGAGCTGCCTAAACATACATTTTATGTGGATAATTTATTTGTGTATGTGCCGTTGCCATATGTAAAAAATATGTATTATCTCAATGTAGATTTTTATCGTTACTATATTGGCAGGGAAGATCAGTCTGTCAATGAATCTGTGATGATCAAGCGAATTGACCAGCAGATTAAGGTCAATAAGATTATGGTTGAGAATGTGGATTTGTGGAAACTTTCCAATCGCAAGCTGCGCAAATATATGTTTAATTATCTGGAGATTATTACTGTGGTTTCTACCATTATGCTGATTCGTTCTGGAACACGGGAAAATCTGCAGAAAAAAAGGGAGCTTTGGAAATATTTGAAAGAGTATGATCTACGTCTATTTTGGCATCTGCGGCGTGGGATTATGGGGCAGGCTATGAACTTGCCAGGCAGAAGCGGCAGGAAAATTTCTGTGGCAGCATATAAGATTTCTCAGAAAGTAGTAGGTTTTAATTAACTTAAAAAACTTGACAGTTTGAAGAATCTGTTTTATAATTGCAGGCAGAGTGTGAGACAAAGACCACACGAAGGGGTACACCACCGCGGGTGTAGCTTTTCGTGTGGTCTTTTTTTTGAAAGGAGAATCATAATGAGAGTCAATGGAGTACAAAAGCAATATTCCTCTGGTCTTACCATCTCAGAGATATTGATGAGAGAAAACTTTGAGAAAGAACGTGTGGCAGTGGAATTAAATGAGGAGATTATATCAAAGGATGATTATGATACCACAGTTTTAAAGGACACAGATGTCATGGAAGTGGTCAGTTTTATGGGAGGAGGTTCACAATGAAACAAGATACGTTTATGTTAGGCGGACAGGAGTTTCGGTCAAGATTTATTTTGGGATCTGGAAAATACAATGTGGAATTAATTCAGGCAGCAGTCGAGCAGGCAGGAGCACAGATTATCACGCTGGCAGTGCGAAGAGCCAATTCCAGCAGCGAGGGAAATATTATGGATTTTATTCCAGAAGGAATCACGCTTTTGCCCAATACATCGGGGGCGAGAAACGCGCAGGAGGCAGTACGGATTGCCAGGCTTTCCAGAGAACTGGGCTGCGGGAATTTTGTCAAGATAGAGATTATGAGAGATTCTAAATATTTACTGCCAGATAATCAGGAAACGGTAAAGGCTACAGAATTACTGGTAAAGGAAGGGTTTGTAGTGCTTCCCTATATGTATCCTGATTTAAATACAGCACGTGATCTGGTAAATGCAGGAGCGGCGGCAGTGATGCCTCTTGCCGCACCGATTGGTTCTAATAAAGGACTTGCCACAAGGGAATTTATCAAGATATTGATTAATGAGATTGACCTTCCGATTATCGTCGATGCAGGTATTGGCCGTCCCTCGCAGGCATGTGAAGTCATGGAGATGGGAGCGGCGGCAGTGATGGCAAATACGGCAATCGCCACCGCAGGAGATATTCCCAAGATGGCCTCAGCGTTTGGCAAAGCCATTGAAGCCGGCAGGGAGGCTTATCTGTCAGGACTTGGCAGAGTGCAAGAGAGCGGAGGGGAGGCATCTTCACCATTGACAGGATTTTTAAGGGATTAGAAAAATTTAGATTGTATTGATCAGGGAGGCATACATAACATGCAGACAGATATGCAAAAAAAGGTCAGCCATATGGAGTATATGGAAGATATGGAACAAATTGATTCAGATATATTGGATAAAGTACTGTGCGAAAGAGAAGCATTTGACGCCAAACATTATACAGAACAAGAAGTAAAGCGGGCATTGGAAAATGATAATCGTACCATAGAGGATTTTGCTGCTTTGCTGTCTCCGGCAGCAGAACCATATTTAGAGGAGATCGCTAAGCGGGCAAGGCAGGAAACCGCAAAACATTTTGGCAATTCTGTCTATATGTTTACGCCAATATATATCTCTAATTACTGTGAGAATCACTGTATTTACTGCGGTTTTAATTGTCATAATCACATTCACCGCATGAAATTAGACATGCAAAAGATGGAAAAGGAGATGGCTGCAATTGCCAGTTCTGGTTTGGAGGAAATCTTGATTTTAACTGGTGAGAGCCGTGCCAAGTCAGATGTGACATATATTGGAGAGGCCTGTAAGATTGCGCGAAAATATTTTCGTATGGTGGGGCTTGAGGTATATCCTATGAATTCTCAGGAATATGCTTATCTAAAGAAATGTGGTGCAGATTATGTCACAGTATTTCAGGAAACTTATGATACAGACCGCTATCAGACACTGCATCTGTCAGGACATAAGCGGATTTTTCCTTACCGTTTCCACGCTCAGGAGCGTGCGTTGCTGGGGGGAATGCGGGGCGTGGCATTTGCAGCGCTTTTGGGTCTTTCTGATTTTCGCAAAGATGCCTATGCCACTGGGCTTCATGCCTATTATATTCAGCGCAAATATCCTCATGCAGAAATTTCTTTTTCCTGTCCCAGATTGCGGCCCATTGTCACGACTGCGGAATCTGGACAGCCGCAAGCGGTACAAGAAAAAGAAGTTTTTTCAGTGGTTGAGCCATTACGAGGGCAGGAAGTCAGTGAACGGGAACTGATGCAGATCATGTGTGCGTACCGTCTGTTTATGCCTTATGCAGGGCTGACGATTTCCACCAGAGAACGGGCGGTATTTCGCAATCATGTCATTGGTGTGGCGGCAACAAAAATTTCTGCCGGGGTCAGCACTGGAATTGGAAGCCATTCGCAAGAAATGGAGGAGCAGGGAGACAGCCAGTTTGAGATTGCTGATCATCGCAATGTACCACAAGTATTTCAGGCAATCAAGGAGCAGGGCTTACAGCCTGTAATGAATGATTATGTATATGTCTAAACAGACAGAAATGGTAAAAGGCAAGCCGCAGAATCGCTTTATGCAGATTGTGGTGTCTAATTGGCAGCTTTATGAATTTTCTCAAATCTCTAATCATAATGGGAATAGCCCTTTTGGGGAAAAGAATACTATGGAATCATATACAGATTTTTTGGCAGGGATTGCAGTGGGAGATAGAAAATGTTTAGGGGAAAATAGAAAACCAGATATTCTTATTGTGCGGGAGAAAGAATTATCGGAATCAGAGTATGTGGCATTGTTTGCCAGACTGTGTGAAAAAGTAGAGAATTATAGGCGGAGAAATTGGAATAGGGGAGAGGAGCAGACGGGGATTTGTCCAGCCAAAGCAGATGCAGCCTTACTAATTCCCCATACATATCTGGCTGCTTCCCACAGTACAGACGGTGAATGGCTGCACTTGCCATTTTCCTTATTTGAGAAATATCAGGCTGCAAAGATGCTTTGTGGTTTGAAAGTCGGCGTTTCCATCCATTCTGTTGCGGAGGCACAAAAAGCACAGCAATTGGGCGCTTCATATCTGACAGCAGGACATATTTTTGCCACCAATTGTAAGAAAGATGTGCCTCCCAGAGGGCTGGGTTTTTTGCAGCAGGTCTGTACCAGTGTTTGCATTCCAGTGTATGCCATTGGAGGAATCCATCGGGAGAACCTGCCGCAGGTGTTACAGACAAAAGCCGCAGGAGCCTGCAGCATGTCTGAATATATTTTGAGATAATTACAAACAATTTAAAATTCCTTAGCCTGGAAAAATTTCAGGCTTAAAAAATAAGAGACAACAGCGAACAAGGCAAGCAGCACAGGAATAAAGAAGAGAGATACTGTGAGTAAAGGTATCGTGATAGGAATACAGAGGGTATTTAGAATCCAATAGATCAAAAATCCCACCAGTCCGAAAAATGCAAATACTCCGAAGATAATCAATCGTGCCTGTTCAGAACCAAAACGAAACAGGATTGGGATATAGAAAATACCACATAACAGCCCAAACAGGATGCCGACACCTGTACAAATCAATATAAGGGTTAAATCTAAATTATGTGTAAAAAGCCCATAGACAACAGATTCCACAAATCCAATGGTTGTGCCTGTTAAAGTGAAAATCAAACAAGCCATATATTTTTCCAGTACATAACTTTTGCGGGAGATGGGCATAATCATGGCATATTTTGCAAAACTGCAGCGTTCGTCCATTGCGAAGGTAGTTACAGTCATCATAGTGCACAGTACAGAGCAGAAAACAACCACACCATAAACAGATGCATTAAAAAACATGCAGATGGAAATGAATAAGAGTATTAGAATCATTTGTTTCATATTGTGTTTGATATTGTAAATATCTTTTAAGAGTAAGCTTTTCATTTTCTTTCTCCTTTCACATAGAGCAGCATAATTTCATCAATTGTTGCGCGGTCGATCACGGCATCTTTATATTTGGAAGCGGCTATTTTTTTGTTTTTTACCAGTACTTCCCACTGATAGTCCATTTTTCGATAGGAAAGGATGTCAGAGGAATCCAGAGCAGAGAAGGTATCACCGCCGCAGCGGAGAATGCCGTAATTGTAAATCAGTGTGTCTTTATTTTCACTAAAAATAATATTTCCCTGGTGGATAAAGGTGATATAGTCGGCGATTTTCTCAAGGTCACTGGTAATGTGGGAAGAAATCAGAATGGAATGATTTTCATCTTGCACAAAATCAAGAAAAATATCTAAAATTTCGTCCCTCATAATAGGGTCAAGGCCGCTTGTGGCCTCATCCAAGATTAATAGTTTGGGGTGATGAGAAAGCGCGATTGCCAGACACTGTTTTACCTGCATTCCACGGGAAAAGGTTTTTAATTCTTTCTCTGCAGGCAGAGAAAACTGCTTCAGATAATGGTCATATTGTGCCTGGTTCCATCGTTTATATGCCGCAGCGCCGATATTTCCAATTTGTTTGGGAGTCAGTGTCTCATAAAAATTCAGTTGGTCAAAGACAACACCGATATCTTCTTTTCCCTCTTGGGGAGAAAGCGGATGTCCCCAGAAAGATACCTTACCGCCATCGACATTGATCAGATTTAAAATACCCTTAAAAGTGGTGCTTTTTCCAGCGCCGTTCTCCCCAATTAATCCCATAATACAGCCGCTGGGAACCGAAAATGTAATGTCGTTTAAAGTGAAGTCCGAATAGTTTTTTTGTAAATGTTCTACCTGTAAAGCGTTATCCATTTTATTCATCCTCCTGATAAAAAATAGTCAATAATTCCATCAACTTTTCTAAGCTGATACCACAGGCACGCCCAAGTTCTGCAGCCTGCTGTAAATGTTCTTCTGTGAGACGCTGTTGTTCTTCCTGATAAAATGCTTTGCCATTGGCAGAAATAAAACTGCCTCTGCCGACAGTAGTTTCAATAAATCCGTCCCGCTGTAAATCTTCATATGCTTTCTGTACGGTGATGACGCTGATATGTAAAGATTTTGCCAGTGCCCGCATGGAGGGAATTGCCTGTCCCTGTGTCAGCTCACCACTCATGACCATTGCCTTAATTTGGATGGCAATCTGTTCATAAATAGGTTTATTAGAATTTGTACTTATAATAATTTCCACTATGGAGCCTCCAAAATGTAATATAGTGTACTTGTTTAATAAGTACACTATATTACATTTTTATAAAATTGTCAAGAAGATTTTTTCTACTGTTGGTTGAAATTTCCTTTTATATTCTATTATAAAGTTATTGGAAGAGAGTTTTGGGCAGTGTTATACTTTAGATAATTTACAGGCAGTGGGGCAAATAGAAATGGAGGGAAATTGTATGCTAGACAGTAGAAAATCGGGCAGATTTATAGCGGAAAAGAGAAAGAGCCTTGGTATGACACAACAACAGCTTGCCGATAAAATTTCGGTGAGTTTTCAGTCTATCAGTAAGTATGAGAATGGTTCAGTCTATCCAAGTATTGAGGTCTTATATGATCTTGCCATGTGCCTTAAGGTGACAGTGGATGAAATTTTGACAGGAGTGGAACGGGAACAGGACAGCTTGTCTTACAGCAAGGCAGGAGTTGATATCTCTTATACAGACACAATCAAACAGGAGATGGCAAAATATTTGCAGACAGAGAATCCGAGAGTACTCAATGGATTAGGAGCATTTGCATCTCTGTATGATATTGATTTTCCTAAACTGGAACATCCGCTTTTAGTGCTCAAATCAGAAGAGCCAGGTTCCAAACAAAAGTTAGCAATGGAGTATGGTTACACAGAGTCTATCTGCCACGATATGATTAATCACCTCGTAAATGATATATATTTTGACTGCAAGTATTGTCGGAATTGTCGATCAGAAGAACGTGATAGATGGCTCTAAAATTAGAGAGGGGGATGTGGTACTAGCGATTGCCTCGAATGGATTACACACCAATGGTTATTCCTTGGTACGTATGATGATGGAGCGTTATCCCCATATAAAGTTAGATCGTGTGGACAGCTTGACTTTTATGGAACAGATTATGAAACCACATACACCATATTATAAGGCAATTCAAGGATTGTTTGGACAAGCAGGACTGCATGGAATGGCCCATATCACAGGGGGCGGAATAGAGGGAAATCTCTGTCGTATTATACCAAATGGTTTATCGGCGAGGATAGAACTGTCAAAACTGCGTATTCTTGATATTTTTAAGTATATCAGACAGTGTGGCAATATCAGTGATGCGGAGATGATGCATACATTTAATATGGGGGTAGGATTTCAGTTGGTGGTTGCTCCTGAGGATAAGGAATCCATGATCAAACATATTTCCAAGGTTTATGAATGTTATGAGATGGGGCAGATTGTCACAGGAGAAGAGAAGGTTGTCTTGGAAGAAAAGTTAAACTGGTTATAATTGGAATAAAAGAGGTATAAATTATAAACGGAATTTTAGGCAGTTAGCTGTGTTAGGAATGTGAAAAGAAAACAAGGGGCTGTTGCAAAATGCAGCTATATACAATATATGGATGGGATTCTTGCGTTCTGTATGCCATATTTTGTATATACCAGCTATTTTGTAACAGCTCCTATTGGATCTTTTGATATTATTTCGTTATAAGTACCATTTCTCTCAATGGGAGTGATGTATCAAATAGATTTATTTCTCGTCACTATTTAGAACACCTTTTACCATCTTAAAAGAGCTGCGCCCCAAGTCAGTCCGGCGCCAAAACCGGATAAAAGGAGTAGATCGCCCTTGGTAAGCTTTCCAGCCCGGTGTACTTCGTCCAGCAAAATGGGAATACTAGCAGCAGAAGTATTGCCGCAGCGGTCTACATTTGAGGGAAATTTATCCAGAGGAAGTTTTAATTTCTTGGCAATGGATGATATAATGCGGTAATTTGCCTGATGAAGCAGATACCAGGTTATATCAGTAGGAGCCAGCCCAGTCTGTGCTAAAATCTCTTGAATACATTCTGGTTCTTTTTTTACCGCAAATTTAAATACCTCCTGGCCGTTCATATATAAGTAATCTGGATTGGTATCAGTGGAAATATAGGGATTGTTGTTAGAACGGCTTTTACACATCAGCACATTTGCCCCTGCTCCATTGGAACCTTGCAGGCTGGCGATGATTCCATCCTCGGAGGCCTGCAAAACTGCAGCTCCGGCGCCATCACCGAAAAGTACACAGGTGGAACGATCGTTCCAGTCTATAATCTTGGAGAGTGTTTCCACACCAATGATTAGTGCTGTCTGATAGATACCTGCCTGAAAATAAGCGTCCACTGTGTTTAAAGCAAAGAGGAAACCAGAACATGCAGCATTGATATCAAATGCGGCGGCATGAAAGGCACCCAGTTCCCTTTGCACCATACAAGCAGTACTTGGTGTTATAAAATCAGAGGAGACAGTGGCAACAATGATAAGATCAACTTCCTCCGGCGTTAAATTAGCATCGGCAAGGGCTGCTTTACCAGCATTCACTGCCATAGATAATGTATTTTCTGTCTCAGAAGATACCAGATGACGTTCACAGATTCCAGTACGGCTTTTAATCCATTCATCGCTGGTGTCCATAAGAGTAGAAAGATCGTCATTTGAGGCGATTTTTTCTGGGAGATAGCTTCCAGTTCCAATTATTTTTGCTCTCATAGTGAAATCCTATCCTTAATTGTTTGATTATCAAAATAATTACATGTTTACTATAAACGCAGAATGGGAATTTGTCAATGGAAAGTTTTAATAAAAAATTCACAGCAGAAAAAAGTCTGTTTGCGCTCTTTCTCTGATAAAAATGAAATAAAATCCGATATATTACGCTAGTGGTTAATGTCGAAAATTTTATATAGAATAAATTTTTATTGGCAAGGCAAAAAAATGAGTTGTAGCGAATGCGGCAATGATTGATGAGAGCCTGTCTTGCCTTATCAGGTACAATATAGCAGATGGAAAATGAAGTAAGTAAAAACATTGCTATTTAACTGTTGGAGTAATATGATATATTATACCTTATGAAATGGGCGAATGACCATGTTAGGATGCCCGAAAAGGATATGTTCGGGGAGGTGAAAATGTGCAGATTGGCGTATGTGATGACCAGAAAGAAATAAGGGAGATGATTCTTGATAAAGTAAAGAAATTTTATCCGATGGAGGAACTTATAGCTTATAGTTCAGGCCAGGAAATATTGGAGTCTTTACACCTTCCAGATATCTTGTTCCTTGACATACAAATGCCAGAAATGGATGGAATGGAGACCGCCAGAGAACTTCGTAAACGGGATCGGCATATGATTATAATTTTTGTGACGGTAGCAAAACATTATGTATTTCAGTCATTTGATGTTGATGCATTTCATTACCTTGTCAAACCATTTGCAGATCAAAAATTTGCGGAAGTCTTACAAAATGCTGTCAGGCGGTTTCAAGAGAAAAGCATGGAACAAATGAACTTCAAAAAAGAACAACCAAGTCTGATGGTGACATCAAAAGGTGAACATATTGCTATTCCTTTTCAAGATATTGTATATGCTGAAGTATTTAACCGCAAAATTATTATTCATACAATGGATGCAGACATAGAATATTATGGAAAAATGAAAGAATTAGAACACAAAGCAGGGGAAGATTTTTATCGTCCTCATAGAGCCTATCTCATTAATTTTAATTTTGTTAGGAAATATAATGCTACAACCATTTGTTTAAAAAAGGGTCAAGCTTTTATGGCCAAGCAGAATTATCAGGATTTTGTCAAATGCTATTTAAGGTTTAATCAGAGAAAGGGAAAGGAATAGGGAAAAAGATGGTACAGGCAGATATTTTTGCATTAGAAAAAATGGTACATTATTTGCTGCCAATAGCGGAAGGGTTTATAAAGGGATATTGCCTTTATCGTTTTGTGAAGCCTTTTATGATTTCTCCAAATTTAGTAAATAGAATTTGTTCTTCTGAAGATATAGAAACATCTCTTCAGAATACTAGAAAGATTCCTTTTATGACATTTCGCAACTCAAAGAAAAAAAGTGCGGCCTGTGGTGCTCTGGCATATTTTTTGACAATGCTTCTGTTTTATACCATGCGGGTTTCTATGAATGTTTATGTGATATATGGTATGGCCAATTTTGTTATGTTTCTTGTGATCTGCCAGATGGATAGGAGAAACTACAGGCAGAAATTATTTCTTGTGGTAACATTTTTTTCTCTCAACGAGTTTGCTGCATCAATGGCAGAAATTCTATATGATTATCTATATGATTCTATATTGCAAACGATTTATATAAGAAATCATCCAGATATGTCTTCTATTGTGTATATTATAATGTGTGTATGTGATTTAAGTCTGGAGTTTATATTTACTTCCGCTGGAAGTTGGCAGGTCGTGAGAGTATATGTAAATAAAGCAGAGGAAATGGGGAAAAAAGAGTTAATTATGTTGATCCTCCCTTCACTTATGGGGGTGATAGGTTATGAAATCATGCGTTATTATCGTGTGTTTTATGCTGTAGAAACAGGAAAGATGGAAAAAACATATGACAGCTTGACGCTTCTGTTTTGTATTGTGTCATCTGTTACAATTATTGTGGTTATTCTATTGTTTCAGGGGATAAAGGCTAAACAGGAAGAGAACCAGCAGGCAAAACTTCTCACCACACAGATGGACAGTATCAGGCGGCATATTGAACAAGTGGAGGGCCTTTATCATAATATTCGCAGTATCAAACATGATATGACAAATCACATCCTTATATTGGAAAGACTTTATGAATGTAATAGAACAGAGGAAGCTGAAATTTACAGTAAAAGTCTAATGGCAGAACTTGCCCAGGTGACAGGTGGGATAGAGAGCGGGAATCCGGTCACGAATGTGATCTTACAGGAGTTTGCAAAGGAGGCAGAGAAAAGAGGGATTTTATTCCACTGCGAATTTTATTACCCTGTGGAGTCCAATATGGATGTCTTTGACATCAGTGTAATCTTAAATAACGCTTTACAGAATGCGCTGGAAAATACCAGTGAGGGTAAGGAGAAACAGATCACTATCATTTCTTATCAGAGGAATAATGCCTATATCATAGAGAGCTGCAACAGTTTTGTAGGAAACATACAATGGAATGTAGAAAGTGGGCTGCCCATTACATCCAAAGCTGACTTAGATGGACATGGATATGGGCTGCCCAATATCCGCAGTATAGCAGAAAAATATGCTGGTGATATAGATATAACACTAAAAAATGAACAATTTTGTCTTTGCATTATGCTGATGATAGAATGACGTCAAGTGAACGATTTTGAATCCTCTGCATACTATAAAAGAAAAAATTATGGAGGAGCTATGGCTGTGACTATAATTTTGGATGCTGGGCACGGGGGTTATGACAATGGCGCTTCTTACCAGGGGAGAAAAGAAAAGGATGATACGCTGCAGGTTGCTCTGGCAGTAGGGCAGAGGCTTAAGGATGCAGGATATAATGTTCTGTATACAAGGACAACAGACCGCTATGATTCTCCGTTTGAAAAAGCACAGATTGCCAACCGCAGCGGGGCAGATTATTTTATTTCTTTTCATCGCAATTCAGGAATGAACCCCAATACTTATAGTGGAACGCAGGCACTTGTCTATGCAGCAGATACAGAAGCGGAAAGGATTGGTGAGGCAATCAATCAGGAATTAGTGGATTTTGGGTTTAAAGATCTTGGGGTGGTAGAACGTCCAGGGCTTGTGGTACTTAGAAGAACACAGATGCCAGCCGTTTTGATGGAGCTTGGATTTATCAATAACAACATGGATAATCAGATGTTTGACCAACGTTTTGATGAGATGGTAAATTCTATCGTGAGTGGAGTAGAAAAGGCCATTCCCTTGGACAGCTCTTCTAACAGATATGGTGTACAGGTAGGTTTGTTCCGTCATGAGTCCAATGCCTTGTACCTGAAAGAGCAGTTGGAAAGTCAAGGCTATGTTGCAACTGTTCGTTGGGAAGAACCCTATTATGCGGTGATTGTGGGGAGAGAATCAACTCTTGAGGATGCCACAGAACTTCAGAATCAGCTTCGTCAGGATGGATATGACACTTTGATCGTCAGATTGTAGAAAAAAGGTTCAAAAGTAAGAAAAGGGTTTACAATTTTGAGAGATTGTTGTATAATACACTCATCTTTTGTTGAATGTAATCATCTAACTTACGAATGAGATCCGCACGAAGTCTGTGCATTAATCCTAAAGATAAAGTGAATGGAATTTAGAATTCTGTTTTGATTCGAGACAGTCGAACTGTATTGATCTCCCTTCTATGTAAGGAGAGGTATCAATGAAAATAGCATTTTGGAGTGAACAGCAAGGAGCAGGAACAACGTTTAACCTAGCAGTGACAGCATGTGCTGCAGTATTGCTGCATCCTGTCACAGTAGCAGTGGTTCCCGGAGGCTATCATGATGAAATATTAGAGAGCAGATTTTTTCAGACCGCAAGAAATACCCTTTTTCCAGGAAAACAAGAGGAAGGGCATGGACAGCAGGCAATGTTCGTTGCAGAGTCCCAGGAATATTTTCTGGCCAGTGGGTTGGAATATCTGCTTCGTCAGAAGAATCCTGAGGCTTTAACTGAGAGAGTGATTAAGACAAATATGCGTCAAATTGTGGCGAATAGGATGTATTGTCTATCAGCTAGTCCTAAGCCGGAGCGGGAATGGTGGTATCAGGATAGTCTATTTACGCGGATGAGCCAGGTAATGGATGCAGTTGAGGCATGTTTTGATCTTGTATTTGTGGACTGTGGCAGCAGACAAGACGATTATGCCAAGAAAGTTTTACAGAAGGCGGATATCTGTGTATTGAATATGAACCAGGGGGAAGAGGTGATCGGGGAATTTTACCGTAACCCGCCAAGAGTTCGAGGGAAAATCGTTTTTCTGTTGGGAAAATATTTTGAAAATGCCCTCTACAATCGCAATAATCTTCAGAGGCTCTACCGAATTGAGGAAGACAGGCTGGGAGCTGTGCCCTATAATTCACAGCTTCAAGCGGCAAGCCAAAGGGGAAGAATCATGGATGGTGTCAAATGTTATATTGGCAGCAGTCTGAAAGGGAAAAATATAGAATTTGAGAAAGAATTGATCAGAACGACCAATTTGATTCTCAAGCTGGCAGGTGTAATTGCCTAAAGTTTAAGTTAGTTTTTTATGCGTGTTTGAAAATCCATGATCACATAGTGATTGGACAATGTATCAATATTTTCAAACACGCATGGGAGATATTACTCCTGCAGTTAAAGATTGGTAATGTAATTGCCTAAATTTTTCTTTATTCTACCAACGAAGTAATAGAATCATTAACAAGTTTCTGGTTCGGGATAATCCTCGCCAAAGGTTTCTACTGTAACTTGTTTTAATATTTGCGGTTCTAAGGGGCGGTCTGAATAGTCAGTGTTTGTCTCAGCAATTTTATTGACGATATCCATGCCCTCAGTAATTTTCCCAAAGGCTGCATATGCGCCATCTAAGTGGGGAGAATCCTGATGCATAATGAAGAATTGAGAGCCAGCAGAATCAGGAGCCATTGTGCGTGCCATAGAGAGCACACCAGCACTGTGTTTTAAGTCGTTGTCAAAGCCATTTTGGGAGAATTCTCCACGGATACAGTAGCCAGGGCCTCCTGTGCCTGTACCTTCTGGGCATCCGCCTTGAATCATAAATCCACGGATGACACGGTGGAAGCAAAGACCATTGTAATATCCTTTCTGAATCAGGCTGATAAAATTATTTACGGTGTTTGGAGCAATTTCAGGATAAAGTTCTGCTTTCATAATATTGCCGTTTTCCATTTCAAATGTTACTACTGGGTTTTGTGCCATAGTCATTTACCTCTTTTCTAAAAATAGTGTGCATATATATGATGCATTTTTATTATAATGTGAATTGCAGATTTCGTAAAGACTGAATACTGTCGACACGAATTGAGTATATTTTCAGGGGTGCAATGCTATTCTTTTAGAAAATTTTACTTCATCGATATGCCATCGATATACGAAAGGGGAAATAACACTCATGGCAGATAAAATATTTGAAAACAACCAAGTTACTATTACGGGGGAAATCGTTTCTGATTTCCAATACAGCCACGAAGTATTTGGAGAAGGCTTCTATATGGTAGAGGTATCTGTGAATAGATTGAGTAATTTTGCAGATATTATACCTATGATGATTTCAGAGCGCCTAATTGATACTCAGTGCAGTTATATAGGACAATATATTCGGGTAGATGGACAATTTCGTTCTTATAATCGGCACGAAGAAAAGAAAAATCGTCTAGTACTATCAGTCTTTGTTCGTGAACTGGAATTTGTAGACCAGATCCCAGAGGGAGAGAAAAGCAATCAAATCTTTTTGGACGGCTATATCTGTAAAGAGCCCATTTATCGAAAAACACCATTGGGAAGAGAAATTGCGGATTTGTTGATTGCAGTAAATCGTTCATATGGGAAATCAGATTACATACCATGCATCTGCTGGGGAAGAAATGCAAGATATGCTTCTAGTTTTGAGATTGGTGGTCATGTGCAGGTTTATGGAAGAATTCAGAGTCGCGAATATGTAAAAAAGCTTTCAGAGACGGAAGTAGAGCACAGGGTTGCATATGAAGTCTCTGTAAGTAAGATAGAATACCTGGAATAATAGAATATATTTAAATTATGAAATATTAAAAAAGTGAATATGATAAAGCCAATGTTGCGCTTTGCTTTTCAAAACTAATCGGATATTGGCTTTACGTGCACATGCAGTATTTCTGCATGGCATGTGTAGGGATTGTGTTAGGATTGCTCAATCCTGATTAGAATGTCTCATTTATGGTAGAACCGCGATTTCAGACGGCGTTTTGACAAAAATTTGCATTTTCCGAAGGTTTGTGGTATTTTATAGAGAAGTTCTGAAAGAGGAAAACAGCGAGAAAGGAAAACAGCATGTGTGAGGAAAAGGTTACTGTTTATTGCGGAGACGAGGAAATTACAACAGCGGCAGCGCTTGGATATGCCATACAATCTGCAGGTCGGGGGGACAGTGTTATCATCATTCAATTCCTAAAAGGCAAAAGGGAAGAAGCAATGGAACTTTTGCGAAGATTAGAGCCAGAGGTGCGGTTTTTTAGTTTTGCAAGATCGCAAAAGAATTTTGCCGAGCTGTCTCAGGAGGAACAGCAGGAAGAGGAGATGAATATCCGAAATGGGTTTAATTTTGCCCGTAAGGTGCTGGTCACAGGAGAATGCAGCCTTCTGATTTTGGATGGCTTTTTGGGGCTTTTGGATAATCAGATGGTTTCAGCAGAAGATCTGGACTCACTGATGAAGGCCAAATCAGAAGATACTAAGGTAATGTTTACTGGAAAAGAAATTGATTATTCCATGCAAGGGTATGCTGCAGATGTTTTTAAAATTTACAAGCATTGATAAGGTTTATGATATACAGATCTAGAGCAAATATAATGGAATTATTTTGCTCTATAATTTTATGGATCTTCTGTTAGAAATAATCTAGTTCCTGGTTGACTTTGTACATGTAGAATGCTATAGTAGATTTTGTAATAAGAATAATTGATAGAGGTTGCGTGAATCATGAGTAGTTTATCAGATGTGGCAGGCACAGGAGATGATAATTGAAAGGGAGGAACGCCGAAAGGGTCTGTTTCCTGTGAAGAGATTCTTGGGCATAGGATGAATAATCGTATGACTGTCATCTGATATAGATGGGGCGCTATCTGGGACTGCAAAACAGAATGCTTTCTGTGTGTATTTAGGATATTTAAGCCGGCTCATTGGTCGGCTCTTTTTTATCTTATAGGAAATTCCTCTAGATTTCCTATAAGATAAAAAAACAATGATCGCCCTGCGGCGGAAATGAAATATGTCGCAAAAGCGACCCGCCGCAGGCGGGGAATCCTGCTTTGCAGGATTCTTTGTTCTATATTAGGAAGGTTTTATGACTTTCTCTAATTATAAAAACATTCATTACAAAGTCTTTCTATACGCTGTTTCAGTCGTCGCGATTAAGATTAAGGAGGAAATCATATGGCACTTTTTAAAGGAGCAGGTGTTGCGCTGGTGACACCTATGAAAGAAAATTTAGATGTAGATTTTGATAAATTACAGGAATTGTTAGAAGATCAAATTGCAAATGGAACAGACAGTATTATCATAACAGGAACCACAGGAGAAGCCTCAACGCTCACAGAGGAGGAACATTTGGAGGTTATTCGGGCTGCTGTCTCTATGGTCAATAAGCGGATTCCTGTGATTGCAGGAACTGGTTCCAATTGTACCAGAACGGCCATTGACTTATCGCGCCAGGCACAGCAAGCAGGTGCAGATGGGCTTTTGGTGGTGACACCCTATTATAATAAAGCAACACAGAAAGGGTTGATTAGCCATTATACAGAGATTGCAAAGAATGTAGATATCCCAATTATTCTGTATAATGTTCCAGGAAGAACAGGATGTAAGATTGCTCCAGAGACGGCGGCTGCTCTGGCCAGGGATGTGGAAAATATTGTGGGAATGAAAGATGCAGTCGGAGATATTTCCTATACGTTGCGGTTGATGGAACAGACACAGGGTGAGTTTGAACTCTATTCTGGAGAGGATGGACAGGTGATTCCGCTCCTGGCTTGTGGCGGAATTGGAGTAATTTCTGTACTTTCTAATGTGGCACCGAAGTTTATGCATGATATGGTTATGAATTATCTAAATGGCAATCAGCAGGAAGCCTTGAAGATGCAGTGGAAAGCAATTCCTATGGTAGATGCTCTGTTTTGTGAGGTAAATCCGATTCCAGTAAAAGAAGCAATGAATTTGATGGGCTGGAAAGTAGGGCCTTTGCGTGCGCCACTCAGTAATATGGAACCAGAGAACCAGAAGAAATTGGCTAAAGCAATGCAGGATTTTGGAATTACTTTGGCTGAATAGAAAAATTATATCACACTTCAGCCATCAGCATCATTATGAGTGAATCATACTGACATGAAGCAACTCATAATGTGACGGATGAGCGGAGCGCCCATTAAGCCTCAGACAAAATCTGCATTAGCAGCGGATAGCCTGCTTCGCAGGCGGTCTGTGGCTTGTTTTATAGGTGAATAATCGTAACATAATTATCACAGCAGATTAGGTTGGAATCGAAGTTTTGGGCTCATAGACGGCCAAAAATTTTGCATAAGCAGTTGGTTTGCTGTGCAAATTGATAATATTAGATCAATCTTTTTTAGGGTACAAGTAGGAGGAATAGAAAATGATAAAAATGATTATGCATGGCTGCAATGGAAAAATGGGCCAAGTTATCACAAATATCTGTAAAGAGGATCCTGAGATCGAGATTGTAGCAGGTATTGATCCTTACAATGGAGTACAAAATGAATATCCAGTGTTTGCAGATATTGCAGAATGTAAGCTTGACGCGGATGTAGTTGTGGATTTTGCAGCGGCATCTGCCGTGGATGCTCTTTTGGATTATTGTGTGGCGCGTAAAATGCCAGTTGTCTTGTGCACCACAGGATTAAGTGAGGAGCAGATTGCGCGCGTGGAGACTGTCAGCAGAGAAATCCCTGTGTTGAAATCTGCTAATATGTCATTGGGCATTAATATGCTTCTGGATTTATTGCAAAAAGCAGCAAGTATTTTAGCACCAGCAGGATTTGATATGGAGATTGTGGAGAAACATCACAACCAGAAAGTAGATGCGCCCAGCGGTACAGCGCTTGCACTGGCAGATTCTATCAACGAGGCTTTAGAAAACGCTTATGCCTATCAGTATGACAGGACACAGGAGAGAAAGAAACGTGAGAAATATGAAATTGGAATCCAAGCAGTGCGGGGAGGCAGTATTGTAGGCGAACATGAAGTGATTTTTGCGGGAATGGATGAAGTAATTGAGTTTAAGCATACCGCTTATTCTAAAGCTATTTTTGGCAAAGGAGCTGTGGAAGCGGCAAAATTCCTTGCAGGCCGTTGTGCAGGCCGTTATGAAATGAGTGATGTAATTGCTGCCAGATAAACAGAAAGGATTCAAGGTGAAACGAAAGATACTAATTATTGATGATGATGCAGACTTATCCATGATTGTCCAGGATATGCTGGAGGATTATGGCTATGAGGTGGTGATGGCATTGTCAGCAGAGCAGGCCTACAGACAGTTGGAGCATGACAGTTTCCATTTGATTTTGTTGGATATTAACCTGCCTGGCAGTACAGGGTTTGAGGTATGCCGGGAACTGCGGAATTTTTCCACAGTCCCGGTTATTTTTGTAAGCGCAAGGACAAGTGAAGATGACAGAGTGACAGGATTGGACATTGGAGGTGATGATTATCTGGCAAAACCCTATTCTCTGAGGGAACTTCTGTCAAGGGTAAATTCTTTAATACGCAGAACCTATGGATTTGCAGAGAAGACAGAGGAGTATTGTTTTGGAAAACAGGGAGAGTATCGGTTGTCGGTACAAAACAGGATTTTGATACGTGAATCTGCCGAGGGTTCTCAAGAGCAAATCTCTCTTTCTTTGAAGGAATTTGATCTTTTGTCCTATCTTGCTGCACATCGGGGAGAGAGTATTTCCAAAGAGACGCTGCTGCGGGAGATTTGGGGAGCGTTCAGTGAGGTGGAATCTTCCACTGTTGCAGTACATATTCGTTGGCTGCGGGAGAAACTGGAACACAATCCTTCTAAACCAGAGCTGATACAAACAGTTTGGGGAGTGGGGTATCGACTGCTATGAGAAGATCATTGAAACGAAACATGTTGGTATTATTGCTGGTGTTGCTGGCAGTGTTTTCTAGTGTGGTGTGGTTGTTTTTGTTAAGGCTAGAAAAGAAACTACAATATGATATAAGAAATCGGGAACAGATTGTTGCCCTCAATGAAATAGAAAAACTCACAGAAGAAAATGGCATCAGTCCAGCAAAAGAACAAATTAAAGAATTTCAACAGCAGTTAGAAACAAACAATGGCCGTCAACAACATAAAATCGAAAAAAGATGGCTGTTTTTCATATGGTTTTCAGGCATGATGGGCATGAGCTGTTTGTTTTTTGTTATTTATTGGACCGTGCTGCGTCCCTTTGAAAAATTAGAAAGATATGCGGAGCAAATCGCATTGGGGAATCTGGAAATTCAACTAGACTATAGTCGTAGCAATCCATTTGGAGCTTTTACCTGGGCGTTTGACCATATGCGCCGCGAAATTCTAAAGGCGCGTATCTGTGAGCAGGAGGCGATTGAAAATAATAAGACAGTAATTGCCACTCTATCCCATGATATTAAGACACCAGTTTCTTCAATTCGGGCCTATGCGGAAGGGTTGGAGGCAAATATGGATTCCACACCAAAGCGGCGACAACGATATCTGTCTGTTATTATGAAAAAATGCGATCAGGTTACACAATTGACAAATGATTTGCTTCTTCATTCCTTGACAGATCTTGAGAAATTGCAAATTCAATGGGAGACTGTAGAAATGTGTTCTTTTCTGCAGCAAGTGTTGGTGGAGATATCAGGGAAGAAGGGTGATCTTGTTGTGGAGGGTGAGATTGTTCCGATCAGATTACAGGCAGATGGAAAAAGGCTGGAGCAGGTGTTAGATAATATTGTTGGTAATGCGCGCAAATATGCACAGGGAACAGTGATTCATTTTTGGACGGTTGTGACAGAGAATTTTTATCAGATTCATATTAAAGATGGTGGTGATGGGATATTACCAGAAGACATGCCTTTTATTTTTGAAAAGTTTTATCGTGGGAAAAATGTGAAAGATCAGTCAGGAGCTGGATTGGGGCTTTATATTGTAAAATATATAATGACTCAGATGGGAGGAGAAGTGCATCTGGTTAATTCAGAAAATGGGCTGGAAGTGGTTTTAGAACTGAATCGTTATCAATAGATGTAATCCAAAGTTCAAGCTTCACTGCTGTTTTCTGGAAATGTCTCTGGCAGTTTGAGGGTTCTATCAAATAAAATTCCATTTTATCGGTGTAGAGGAAAATACAAAAATTTTCATCGTTCTTTTGTTTTATATTTGTGAATAAAGAAATATTTTTTGTTATAAAAAGTCTAATTTTGTCGATAGATGTTATAAAAAGTCTAAAATGTATAGAGTCACCTTGACGGTCAAAATTTCAGATGTTACAATATTTTTAGAGCTCGTGTATATTAGCTTTTTCCCCTAATTTAAGCTAATATACATTCTGCCCTGGTGCAAAAGCACTAGGGCAGAATTTTTATATTTCTGATAGCTGTCTGCAACAGAGTCATTCAGAGTAAGATTACGGAAAAATAAGAATGATTTCTCCGTTTCATTTTTCTTCCCAGATCTCTTCCTGATAAACGAAGTTTCTCTTTATAGGTTTCATTTAGTTTATCAACAGGAAGTAATTAATAATAGTTTTATTTTCATCTATCTTTATTATGAAATAGAAATAGTATCAGAGCATTCTTCTATACCATTATAATAAGCTTTTTTCCATGATCATTTTATGTATAATATAGCGTTTGTTCTATTTTGAAGTGTTATTAGAATGAGAGACAAGTGATTTTAATTCGCTATATTGATAATGTTTATCCATTATATTATATGGCATATTAGGAAGTGATTATGGGGAGAACGCCTTCCATAATAAAAGTAATAGGAATTTTAAATTTGAACAACTTATTCAAATTCTACGAATGAATTCAGAATTTCTAGCACTTATAGAAAAGATAGTTTCCTCTTTGAATGTGCCAGGGGTTATCACTGAAAAGAATCTTTTCTTTGAATCATGTGATCTTAATTATTTTATCAAGCCAAATTCCCCTATCCATTTAATCGTTTTCCCATATTAACGGATGTATTATTTTTCCGTTTTTGTCTATCCAGCGTTCTTTTTTTCCTTTTTTATTTGTTCCGTTTCTTTTATTCCAAGGGAACGCAATACTACAGCCTTTCCTATTTCATCAGTCATTCGATAAGAGAGTATTATTTGTTTTTCTGTATTTGATAAAGTAAAAGGTTTATCGGTGCATTCTCCTCTTACTAAATAATCCATAGTAACATCGAAATAAGTGCAAAGCTTGCGAATGGTGGATAGTTTTGTATTCTCGTACCCTTTTTTGTAAAAACCATCTATGGTTGTATAAGGAATACCACTTTCCTTTGATAAAATGTTTTTATTGATTCCCCGAGCATTCATCAAACTGTCTAATCTATCTAAAAAATCCATAAGAATACCTCAGTTGCTATTTTAGTATATCGTATCACTGAATTTTTACTTTGTAAAGAAAAAGGTTTTGTTATTGGGAAAAACCATTGACAAAGAACCTTGTAAAGTATATTATAAAAAAAATAAATACCCCATAAAGTAAAAAATGGCTTTTTTGTATTTAAATGAAATGCCTGAAATATGCGAATTATCAATGTAGGAGGTATTTTTTCAAAAGGTTTTAATATATAAATTACGAAAAGAAAAAACTTGCCATAGTTAGAAGACATGACAGATATCAGTAAACAACTTGAAATGATATTAAATTGAAAGCACATCATCCAAAAACGAAACAACTCGAAGCGATCGCAATCGCGCTGAATGTAAGAATTACAGACCTATTTGAATCAGAGTGTAAACAAATTATTATACGATGATTTTCTCAAAATAATTAGGGGATAAAAATTATTTCTGGATTTTCGGCAACAAAAGATAAACCCCTTTAAATTTTTAAAAATTCATGTTATATTTTGGTAAAGGGGAAAATAAAAAAATAGGGGGCGCATATACAAATGAGAAAAACTATCGAAAAAGAAAAAGATTTTTACAAAGAAAAAATTGTTGAAATGATTGAGAGAATTGAGAATCCAGGAATTTTGGAATACCTACATACTTTTATTCAAATATTTTTAGAAAAGTGGGGCTAATTAGCCCCACTTTCTTTGCCTAAAAGCATAAAATCAATCATGGACATGACAATCCTTTTATCTCGCTCATTAAGAAGTGAGAATTTTTCTAAAAAAGCTATGTCATGTTTGGCACTTTCGGAGGATATTTTTTTTTTCTTTTCCACGTCAAAACCCATTAGCCACATAGATTCCACATTAAGAATTTTCCCTATTTTTTTTGCACTGATATTTCCAGGAGCGTGAGAACCATTCATATATTGGCTTATAGAAGCCTTGCTAACACCAGATTTCTCTGCCAATTCTTGTTGACTAATATTAGCATCTGTCAAAGCCGCTTGAAGTCTTTTTGCGGTTAGTTCGTTTTTCATCTGTGACCTCCTCTCTGTTTCCTAATTCATAGAATACACTAACTCGTTTAAACTTTCAAGTGAAAAGTTAAACTTTATCAAACTGTTTTATTGACAAAGTAGTTAAACGGTGTTAAACTAAAAACGGATAAGGAAAGGGGGGAATTTAATGCCTTATACTTACAACAAATTAAGAGGACGTATTGTTGAATTGTATGGTACGCAGGGAAATTTTGCGCAGAAATTAGGGGTTTCTAAAAACTCCGTTTCAAGGAAAATGAACTGTCAAACAGAGTTTTCACAGGCTGATATTATAAAATGGTCTATATTATTGAATGTACATAAGGATGAGTATGGGGAATATTTTTTTACCTAAAAAGTTAAATATTGTTTAACTTATGTTATAAGTAGAAGGAAAAATTTGCGGAGCCGACCAACCGTGCAAGCCATTTTATTTTCGCCAAAAATTGAATAAGTTTGTGAGGATTACACAAGTGTTAGGCGAGGAATAGGAAAAAGAAAGAGGAAAAAAGTATGAAAGAAATTTGAAAGCCTGTATAAACTTCAGGAAAGAGCAGAGAAAGAAAAGGATGCAGAAACCACGGCAGCGCTGCGGTGGGCGATTTTTACATTGGAGCAGACTGCATCATAAAGTAAGAGGGAGACAAAGAGATGTATGAAACCGTACCAGACAATTATGACGCGTTTGAAGAACTGGAAGCAGAGCAGGAACGCTGCCAGCGGATGCGCAGACGGCTTGCATATGCCTATGGAGACCACGACAGGGAAGTGGAAGAGACAGACGAAATGTAAGGGCTGTTTTGTGAGTTGGAAGTTAGATAAAAATAGGTACCTGTTAAAAAAGAGCATTGATCGGAGGGTGAAACGAAAATGGAAGGAAAAACAATGGTAGAGATTGATGGATTAAAGATGGAGGTTGACCTGCGTACAGCAAGGAGAATCGATACCTTTGCAGTTGGGGACAACGTGAAAGTACTGTGTAAGGATTATAACGGCCAGTACCAGGTAAAGCCAGGCATTATCACGGATTTTGCCAACTTTAAGGACAAGCCCACCATTGTGGTGGCCGTGTTCTATGAAGGGACCTGGGGGTGCCCGCCCAGCATTGAGTTTATCCATCTCTATGAGGGGATGGAGGAAAAATATCAGATGGTGCGTGCAGATGATGAAGAGCTGCAGTTGTCGAAAGATGGCGTCATTGAGCGGTTTGAGCGGGAGATTCAAAAAAAGCGCAATGAGGCCCAGGACTTACAGAACCAGCTTGCATATTTCAAGAAGCATTTTTTGAAAACCAGGAAAGAAGTGGAGGGATAGGAGAGATGGCGAAAATCATTGCAGTAATGGGGGAGTCGGGGTCAGGGAAAACTACATCTATGCAGCACCTTGACCCAGAGACTACATACTATATTGATTGTGACAAAAAAGGACTGAGCTGGAGGGGATGGAGAAACCAGTATCAAACAGGCGTGAATTATATTGCTAACGACATGCCAGCGATCGTGAAAAACCTGCTTGTGTGGCTGAATGGGAAACGCCTCCTGGATGAAAAAACAAAGCGGATTGATACAAGCGGGCTGAGATTTCAGACGGTAGTCATAGATACCCTCAATGGGCTCATGGTTGCTGAGGAGATGCGCAATGTAAAAGTCAACGGGTATGGGAAATGGACAGACCTGGCCGCCTATATTTATGAAATCATTGACTATGCCTTGACGATGCGCAATGACCTTACAGTGGTCTTTGTCGGGCATTCGGAAACCATTTCAGATGACAATGGGATGGTATTCACAAGGCTTAAAACAAACGGGCGAAAGCTGGATAAGATTGTGGTGGAAAGCAAATTTACCACCGTGCTGCTGGCAGAATGCAAGGATGGAAGATATGTTTTTCATACCCATGCAGACCACTCCACGGCAAAGACGCCGCTTGGGGCATTTGAGGAGCATGAGATTGAGAATGACATTGTAAAAGTAATGAAAGCATTGGAGGAATTTTAGATGAAAAAGTGGAACGGGTATGAGCAAGTGAAGCCATATACAGAGAATAAGAAGCTGCCAGCGGGCGGGTATGTCTTAACGGTCTGCGACGTAGAAGAAGCGGCAGGCGCTAACGGAAGCAGTGATGTGCTGGTAATCTATTTTGATATTGTAGAAGGGGAACATGCAGGTTTTTACCAGCGCAATTATGATGCCCAGAAGCAGGAGGATAAAAAATGGAAGGGGACGTACAGGCTTTATGTCCCCAAAGATGACGGCTCCGAGCAGGACAGTTGGACAAAGCGGAAATTTA
>CAJTCL010000024.1 GCA_910575005.1 Lachnospiraceae bacterium
CCACTTTCGTGAAAAAGAGCAAAAGTATGATAAAATCATCGGTTCTTATGAAAGTCTTGAAATACCTTGTCCAGCAAAATGGCTATCATTTATAAAAGTTGTAAATTGGTGTAACTTAAATATAAGTTACGTTTACAGAAAAAAAAAGATGTGTTAAAATCACCTTATAGCAACGATCTTAATTGTATAAATTGTATATGAAATTTAGACAATTTAATAGTTTCGCAATCACCTATTATATTGTAAGTAGAAAGGACTCTTATATTATGTCAACAATTATTGACACCATTATTTTCGACCTTGATGGCACTTTATTAAATACTTTAACAGATCTGACCAACAGTGTAAACTTTGCCTTAAACAAATACCAGCTTCCCACCTATTCCGAAGATGCTATCCGTCAAATGGTTGGAAATGGTGTAACAGTGCTGATGGAACGTGCCATTCCTGGCGGACATGCCTTTGAAAAATTTGAGTGTTGCCTAAATGATTTTAAAGAACATTATGAGGCGCACAAAAAAGACTTTACCAAACCCTTTCCAGGAATTCTGGAGTTTTTGGCAGAAGCCAGCCAAAAAAACTACAAATTAGCAGTGGTCTCCAACAAATTTGATCTGGCTGTCAAAGGCTTATGTGAGGATTTTTTTGCTCCTTACATCACCACTGCCATCGGCGAATCTGCTCAGACAGCCCCAAAACCAGCGCCAGATACCGTCTTAAAAGCAATGCAAGAATTACAGGTTTCTCCACAACAATGTATCTATGTCGGAGATTCTGATGTCGATATCGCTACTGCCCAAAACGCAGGCATTCCCTGTCTTAGTGTGAGCTGGGGCTTTCGTCCGCGAACCTTTCTGGAACAGCATGGCGCTAAGATCATTGCCGACACTGTAGCTGAGCTAAAAGAAATTATTTTTCATTGGGAAGTGTAAAATGCTAGGAATCTATTTTAGTGGGACAGGAAATTCACGATATGCTCTGGAATTTTTTCTTAAAAAATTAGATCCAGCGGCAAAAATGTATGCTATAGAAGACAAAAATATAAGCAAACATATCAAAAACCAGCAAGAGATTGTCTTTAGCTATTCCGTACAATACAGCAATATTCCGAAAATGTTACAAGATTTTATTGACAGAAATAAGCGCCTGTGGAAAGACAAAAAGATTTTTGTCATTGCAACAATGGCGCTATTCAGCGGAGATGGCGCCGGTATGCTTGCCCGTCGCCTACACAAATATGGGGCGCAAATTACGGGCGGATTACATTTGAAAATGCCAGACAGCATCGCTGATATAAGGGCATTAAAACATCATCCGGCCAAAAATAGGGAACTGGTTAAAAAAGCGGAGAAAAAGATCACACGTGCCGTGCACTCAATGAAGAAGGGAAACATTCCTCAGGATGGCATTGGTCTGCTGCCTCATTTAGCAGGATTATTTGGACAACGGCTCTATTTTAGGGACAAGACAACGCACTACTCCGATAAAATAAAAATTGATTTACATAAATGTGTTGGCTGTGGAAAATGTGCCAAATTATGTCCCATGAACAATATCGCAATGAAAGATCATTTGCCCAAAGCGGGCAATCGATGTACTATGTGTTATCGCTGTATCAATACATGTCCAAAACAGGCAATCACTTTATTAGGCAAAAAAGTCATCTTACAGGGAACCATTGAAACATATTTAACACATTAAGAAAATCTATTAAAATCCCATAAAATGGGAAAGGAAACGCTTTAAATTTCTAAATACTTATTAAAATTTTAAAATTAGAGGGAGTTAATCTTATGGCAATAAAATATCATCTGACACCATTAGAGATTGTAAAACTGCTTGGATATACCAAACCTGCAGCCAAAGAAGAATTACAACAATTTGAACAAAAAAATAATATAAAACTACCAACACAATTGTTTGATTTCTTGAGTTACGCCAGAAATAATCCTCTGTTTTCCACTGCAGATATCTGGGCCAGCGAACTCTGGCCTTATTTTTCCTATCAATATATTGAGGAAGGAATTGAAGACTGCCGCCAGGATTTTATAGATCCCAAGTTTTGTGAAGGAAATGATTTTTATCCATTCTCAAAAATCCCCAAAGAGCAATGGTCGGATTTGGTTGCCAATTATTTACATATTGGCAGCGATTATGCTGCAGGAGTGGTGTTTTTTGGCATCGAAGAAAAAGATCTGACACAGGAAAATCCACCTGTCTATCTGCAGCATGAAGCTGATCCAATCACTGATTGGAAATTGATGTTTCATACATTAACAGATTACTTAATGAACATTGTTCTGGATATTCTAACTTGTGAATATTATGACACTGGAGCATACGTTTTAGAAAAATCAGGATGGAGCCTCTTCCAGTCTGAATATGATAATGAGGAGGAAATGTGTGCATATCTCCTTGAGAAAAACATTGACTTATCTAAAATGCCAAAACATGCTAGCTGTTTTAAAGAAGATCCTTTCCATCGCTGTTGCTTTGACGAATCAGAAAAGGTTTTGTATATCATTACAAATGATATTATTGATCGTGAAATCCAGGTAGTGGCATGGAAGAATTGTTAGTTTTTGCAGTTTTATTATATGAAAAACTGGTGACAAAAGACGAATATAACAAAAGGCTGGATGAATTATTTCTTGATCACCCTGAAAATGATGACTTACTGTATTTAGAATGGGAAACAGATACAAAAAATATAATTACTTATATCAGGACACATATTGACTACAATACCTTTGATTATGAACAGTTTGGTAAAATCTTAATGAACAAATTAAAGGTATGTTACAAAAATTGTTCAGATATAAGGTGTTTTGCTGATCAGATGTATCGTTTATGGGAACGTCTGCCCGAAATTATACAAGACAGAGAACCTTTCTTTGCGTTATGTTATGCTGATGACCCTTTATCATGGGGGGATGAACAGCAGACCAGAAGGATCTATGAGGATATGTTTAACTATTATAAAGATTAATGTTATCCAATCAATCCCTGTCTTTTGAGAAGTTTTTATCTGAAATCGGGGCAGTCACACTAAGTGATATGCTCCCTTCTAGGCAGATAAGTGAAATAATAAAAACTTGTCACTTAAAAGGGAGTATATCAGATTTTTTAATCGTTAAACGACAGCCTCATTTATTATGGTTATTTCTCAATTAGGAACATAAACTTATTGCTGCTCCACACATTGTCCGTAAAATGAACTTCTACAGCCTGATAATCTTGCGGAACTTCCCATCCTATCCATCCTTTCATTTTCTTCCCTGCTGCGATTTCTCCATCAAGCTGGTTTCCTTCTTTTTCCATTATTGCAGCCAACGAATAATCCAGTTTATAATCATCTGCATATGCCTCAAAACTTAACATGCTGCTTATCCCAAGTTCTTCCTTCGTATTATTTACTATTTCAAATTCAGCCATAAGAAATACATTTCCATCAGAAGGCTTATTATACTCGCTGCCTGCATTTTCTTTATAATCCATCAGAGTAACCTGAACACCATTCAATTCAGCTATTTCACCTTTTTTAAATATTGTTTCTTTTTCATCATCAACTTTATTTTCTGATGATTCTTTTGGTTCTTTATTAGAATTATTAGATTCTGCGCCGCTGTCGGCATTTCCTATCTTTTCTGGCTTATCATCTCCACCGCCTCCCGCTGCTGCTCCTATAACTGCAACGATCAAAATAGCAATCATAAACCATTTCAACTTCCCACCCTGCTTCTTTCTACATTGCGGACATACCTTTGCCCCAGATGGAATTTCTGTTTGACAATACTTGCAAATTTTTATTGCTGATTGTTCTTTTGACATTTTAAAATTCTCCTCTCGTTTGTATTTTCTATATGTTATCATATATTACAACACATTTTTATCGAAATTATCTATTTCGACATTATTCGACATTTGAGAAAAGAATTTCTTGAAGGCTACTATAATCAAAAGAAGATAGCTAAAGCAGAGAGTATAATGAGGGAAAACGGAGATTACAGTCAACTAGAACAAGACAGTCCAGTCTATTTACATAATAATAAAACCACATCCATTATATCTATAACATCTGCTTTTATCTCTATAATTAATCATCTTCTTCTTTTTCACACCATTCTAAATATTCAGACAGTAAGGGAGATGCTGCATTTAACCGTAAAGCTCTTTCATATTCCGAGCTATCAGGTGGCGCTATTTCTACATTAATAACCACACTGTTACGCTCTTCTCCACTCCCAAACAATCCAGCCTGGTCAAGCCTTTTCATTGCTTCTTCCATAGACTCCACTCGTATATCCCACTCAATATCATAAAGTTCATCCCTTGATATACTGTCTTCTCTTTGATCAAGTAATTCACTTACCTCTTGAAAATATTCCTCATACCCATAAATGGCATACGGAGAATCAGAATAATCCCATTTCCACCAACCTTTTTCTTCATCAGTTATTTTATTATCTACCATTGATTTTTCCAGAGCCTCGTAAGACCATGCTGAAAGATACGGATGTAAGCCAGCATCAAAAATAAAGGCATAGTAATAAAAATGTTCGTTGTGCATTTTCTTCAAAGACAAAAATGCATTGCTGACAGCTTCCATAAAAGCGGCCACAAGTTCCTCATTATAATTCATATCAGTATCTAACCTCTCATTTTCATAAAATTTAATATTCAAAACAGCTCCAATGCATAGCAAAGTATTGCTTTAACGAAATGTTTTAACATTATAAATTCTTCCTCTTTTTCTAAAATTATCTCAAATCCCAATCTCAGATAAATCTTGTATGCAAAATTCTCTTTTTGTACAGAAAATAACAGATGAGAGCAGATCACTCTACTCTCATCTTAGCAACTTCATCCGTCAAATATTATAACAGATTGTCCCATACAAACCTATTCTTCCTCTTCTACTTCCAAGTCATCTTCCTCATAGTATTCATCTTGTGGAATCTCCTTTAGTTTGGCAGAACCATGCAGAAAATCAATAGCTTTTTCCCGTACAATCTGTGTCATGATATATGTCTTGCCATAATCTGACTCATACTCTTCCAGGGATTCATACTCATTTTCCTTTGCCATCTTTTCTGCTTCTGTGGCATAGTCTTTGTCTGTCACCGCAATCCCTTCTTGTTCCAAAATGGCACGACAAACGAGATAATCATTCACCTGCTCCATAATAATTTCTTCTAATTCATCCTCACCCATAAAGCTTTCCATAAACTCTTCATACTCCATGCCCATCATTTCTGCATAGGACTGATAGCCAGATACTGTATCATCATAGAAAAAATCATAGAGTTCTTGTGGATAACCATTGATTTCGGCATTTTCTATTGCAAGCCTCAAGCCATTCTCTTCCGCCTCCATCTCAGAATCCTCCTTAGCGCTTTCCTCCAGATCCTTCCGTACAGAAGCCTCAAACTCCTCTATCGTCTTACAATCAGAAACTTCTTTTACAAAATCTTCATTATATTCTGGCATGATCAATTGACTGATGGAATTAACCTTAACTGTAAATTCAGCCTCTTTTCCCCCCAGCTCTTCATCATAATCTTCTGGAAATTTCAGAGTAAACACCACTGTCTCTCCAGCTTTCTTTCCAGCAAGATTCTCCTCAAACTCTGGCAGAAATTCTTCTGCTCCAAGCTCAAGATCAACCTCTGTATCACTTCCCCCCTCAAATTCTTCCCCATCAACTGTACCTGTGTAGTCGATATTTACTGTGTCCCCTTCCTTTGCAGCATAATCCTCTTCTGTCTCCTTCAATTCCGAATTATCCTGTAATTGCTCCTCAATGGAAGTCTGAACATCCTCATCTGTGACCTCTGCAACCGCAGGATAAGTCACTTCCAATCCTTTGTATTCCCCCAGCTTAACATAATCTCCCACTTTAAAATCCAATGCCTTTTCCTGTGACTTGGCTTCTGTCTGATCTTTCTGTGAGGCTTCGTCCTGGTCATCCTCTGTGGAACTTTCTTCTTCTGAGTTGTCTTCTTCACGATCTTGCACGGCATCCTGCGTCTGATCTGCATTTTGTGAATTATCCTTTTTTTCTTCTCCACAACCTGCTAAACCAATTGTCAATGATAGCACCAATGCTGCCAATATGTAATTTCGTTTCTTCATATACTTTACCTCCTGCAACACATTTTTATGCTTAGAATTTGGAGACACTTATACTCTTCAAATTTTGTGTCCCTACCATAGTATCATTATCAAAGATATTATTACAGCTTTTTTTGAAAAAAATATGTTAGAAGTGTGAAAAAACTATTAAATTCTTGTACTATTCAAAAACCCAAGTCAAAATCATGCCAGCCAAGCTGCATACGTATCTGCTTCCTGCTGTAATTACCCATAAAATGGGAAGTCAGGCTCCTTCAAATCAAATACCCCACAGCAAGCTGATGGGGTATTTGCTCCCGAAAGACACTTACCCGCACGGCTGCACAC
Organism: Lachnospiraceae bacterium; assembly: GCA_910575005.1. Classification (GTDB taxonomy): domain Bacteria; phylum Bacillota; class Clostridia; order Lachnospirales; family Lachnospiraceae; genus Petralouisia. The sequence continues at coordinate 6,463 of CAJTCL010000024.1, forward strand.
TTCAGTCCATGCTTAACATGCGCCACGGCGCAAACACCGTCAAATAGCCATACAAGCATGGCTATTTTCCTAAGTGCCGGGTACATTGCTTGCGGAAATCAATTTGAAGTTCCTAACTTCCCATTTCTATAGAGTTCTGACTAATTAAAATTTTCAAAATTACCATCACGACAGAAAGGTGCAAGCTCCATTCGCACAAACCACCCCTGTTCATGATCACAGACAGGACAATTTCTGGGAGCCTCTGTTCCCTCATATATATGACCACAATTTAAGCAGATCCATTTTGTCTCCACTTTAGATACAAAGAGTTGATTATCCTCTAACAATTTTGCAAAAGCCCCAAAACGATCTCCATGAAGCTTTTCGATCTCTGCAATCATATGAAACTTAGCAGCAGCCTTTCCAAAACCTTCTTCCTGTGCTTTATCACCAAAATGCTTGTAGACATCATCATGCTCTTCATACTCATTGTGTTGCGCCATCTTCAACAATTCTGAAATATTAGGGCTAATATCCACTGGATAACCGCCATCAATCTGGATATTCTCACCTGCTAATTCCTGTAACTGATCATAGAATACTTTTGCATGCTCTTTTTCCTGATCGGCTGTAATCTGAAAAATCTGCTCAATCACATATAACCCCTGCTTATTGGCCTGGGAAGCCGCAAACGTATAGCGATTTCGCGCCTGGCTCTCTCCTGCAAATGCACGCATTAAATTCTTCATTGTCTCGCTCTGTTTAAAATCCGTCGCCATAATAATTCCTGCCTTTCTATTGAAATAATATATTTTCCTCAATAGCATGTGCAGAAATGACAGCTTTATACCAACAAAACTTGACATTTAACGTATGTATTACTTCAGCGGTTAAATATCAAATATATCTATTAACCATCAAAATAATCATTTTGGAGACTTAAATCAATTTTAGCCTACAAGAACCGCTCATTTTTAGGGGACATTCATAGACACTTCCCGAATCGGTTCTGCCGATATAGGAAATCGGACATTTTCTGCAATTACCAATATTAAAATCTGAGGCAACCTCAAATTCCAACACCGCTTTGCGCACACCGTTTTCAGATAGCCCCTGATTAATATTTTTCCAGCTCAATACCTGCGTACAACCTGAACATTTGTCCATCCCCATAGCTACTGGTCTGCTGCAAGTAGGACAAGCATAATACATTTCATTTCTGGCATCACGAGCCTCTACGACCTCTACTGGAAACTGCCGCATTAATTGCAATCTTACATCATCATTCTGCATACTCATTATCCTCCACATCTTACTCTTAAACTTTGGATAATCGCTAGTACATCTCCAAATTTAGAAAATATTATACTAGATCAAGGATTCATATAATTTTGTAATATCCTCCACACTAGTTTCTTTGGGATTTCCTGGCCGGCACGCATCATCATAGGCAGACTGTGCCAGGAATGGAATATCCTCTTTTTTCACAATATCCTTTAAATCTGCTGGAATGCCAACATCCTCGGACAACTGCTTCACTGCATCAATCGCCGCTTTGCGATACTCTTCTTGGGTCATATCGTCGACACCCTTGACCCCCATAGCTCTTGCAATCTCACGATATTTCTCTCCTGTAGCATCCGCATTATATTCCATAACAGTGGGCAGAATAATAGCATTTGCTACACCATGAGGAGTGTCATATAACGCGCCAAGCGGATGTGCCATAGAATGTACAATTCCCAGTCCTACATTAGAAAAGCCCATTCCTGCCACATACTGGCCCAGAGCCATATCTTCTCTGCCCTCTGTTGTATTATCCACAGCTCCTCTCAAGCTCCTAGAAATAATCTCAATTGCCTTTAAATGAAACATATCTGACAATTCCCAGGCTCCTGCTGTGATATAACCCTCAATCGCATGTGTCAGCGCATCCATACCAGTGGCTGCTGTCAATCCCTTCGGCATAGAAGACATCATATCTGGATCCACAAATGCCACCACTGGAATATCTTTCGGATCTACACAGACCATTTTGCGATTTTTTGCTGCATCTGTGATCACATAATTGATGGTCACTTCTGCTGCTGTTCCTGCAGTGGTCGGAACCGCAAAAATTGGTACAGATTTGTTCTTCGTAGGCGCTACACCCTCTAAACTTACCACATCTTCAAATTCTGGATTGTTGATAATGATACCAATTGCTTTTGCAGTATCCATTGAGGAACCTCCGCCAATTGCAATCAGATAATCAGCACCAGATTTCTTATATGCTGCCACTCCAGTCTGTACATTTTCAATGGTGGGGTTGGGCTTAATTTCAGAATACACTTCATAAGCTAAGTTCGCTTTATCCAAGACATCCAGCACCTTCTTTGTCACCCCAAATTTAATTAAATCAGGATCAGAACATACAAAAGCTTTCTGAAATTTTCTGTTCTGTGCCTCACCTGCAATTTCTTGAATTGCATCTGTCCCATGATATGACATCTCATTTAATACAAATCTATTTGCCATTTATTTCTCCTTTCTATTACAGTATTGGATTCAATACTGTAATTCTCAATATATAAAAGTATAACACAAGCAAACTGGAATGAAAACTGATTTTCCAAAAATCTACGTTTGGAATAAATAGACTTCTTATTAGACAAAATCTTATTCTACGTGGGCGGACTGCAAAGCAGCAACTTCCATTCCGCAGGGCACGCATCATTATTTTTTATTCTAAGGAAAACACTTTATACTTTAGCGTGACAAGGTATTTCCTACAGAATAAGATAAGAAAAGACGCCCACTGGACGTCTTGCTCCTTATCATCTAATCTTATCAGGTACCATTTAAGATATCCTGTTCCATATAAATAATTTATAACCTTAATTTTTCTCTTCCATCACACTCATATAAGCTGGACGGATAATTTTATTCATTCCAATCAATTCTTCCATACGGTGCGCGCTCCAACCGACAATTCGGGCAATCGCAAAAATCGCGGTGTAAAGCTCCTGAGGAATACTCAACATGTCATAGACAAAACCACTGTAAAAATCTACATTTGGACTCACACCCTTGAAAATCTTGCGCTTTCCAGCAATCAATTTTGGAGCCAGCTCCTCAATGGTGTTATATAAAAGCATATCTTCTTGCCGTTCCTTAGCAACGGCAAGCTTCTCCACATATTTCTTAAACACACGCTCTCTGGGATCTGACAGTGAATAAACAGCATGTCCCATTCCATAGATCAAACCCTTATGATCAAATACTTCACCTGCAAGAATCTTGGCAAGATAAGCCTCTACTTCCTCCTTATCGTGAACATCCTTGATATTGGCACGAATATTCTCCATCATCTCCATTACCTTAATATTTGCTCCGCCATGCTTGGGTCCTTTGAGGGAAGACATTGCTGCGGCAATAGAAGAATAGGTATCAGAACCGGAAGAAGTAACTACTCTAGTTGTAAAGGTAGAATTATTTCCTCCTCCATGTTCCATATGGAGAATCAAGGCTACATCCAACACTTTTGCTTCTAGCTTCGTATAACGTTTATCTGGACGCAGCATCATCAATAGATTTTCCGCGGCTGAGAGCTGCGGCTCCGCCCTATGGATATACATACTGTCATTGTTCTCATAATGATTATAAGCATGGTACGCATACACTGCAAGCATAGGAAAAACACTGATCAGTTCTATACACTGCCGTAAACTGTTTGTAATAATTTCCGGTGAATTTAATTTATTGTCATAAGAACCCAGGGTCAAGATACTACGGGTCATAGAATTCATAATATCTCTGGTGGGTGCCTTCATAATTACATCTCTGGTAAAATTAGTAGGAAGGGTGCGGCTCTGTGCCATAATCTGACAAAACTCCTGCAATTCTTCCTCACTTGGGGCCTCCCCAAATAATAAAAGATAGGCAATCTTCTCAAAGCCATACCCATAATCCCCTATACACTTTACCAAATTTTGCACATTATAACCACGATACCAAAGCTGCCCGTCACATGGTGTCTGTACACCATTTACATTTTGAAATGATATAATTTTGGAAATAGTGGTAAGTCCAGTAAGCACACCTTTTCCGTTCATATCGCGCAGACCTCGATTTACCCCATACTCCTCAAATAATGCATCTGATATACTGTCATTTTTTCTGCAAATCGCTTCCTGTTTTATGGCATAATTCATCAATTCATCTTCATTCCGCATATATTACCTCCTGTCTGATTTTTTATTTCTTTTTCAAGTGCATCCTTGATATTTGCATTAACTTTCCTGGACACCCGGAGTAAAACCTCATATTCCTCTTCCGTAACTCCTTGTAAGATTATGCTATACATTTGTTTGCGAAGTGCAGTAATCTCCCCCACAATAATTTTAGCTTTATCTGTCAGCATAATATGCATACAGCGCCGATCAATCTGATCTTGTACCACATAAATGAGCTGCTGATTTACCATCCGACCCACAGACTGGGAAATATGTCCCTTATTAAACAGATTGAGCTCACAGATGTCTTTAGAAGTGTTATGTTCCCCCGACTTATAAAGAAAATATAAAATATCTATGTCAACTTTTCTGAGATTGTACTCCACACGCAAAGCCTCAATTTTCCGGTTATACAGCTTTTGCAGCTGCGTCCCTTGTAAAAGGCCCTCCAACATCCAGTCCATCTGTCTCACCTCATAGTTTAATTTTAAACCAATATACCACTTGTTCGCTAGGAAATCAAGTGGTATATTTCACAAAATAGAATTTTTATAAATTTTACTGAATTTTTATTAATAAAAATGATAAAAAACATCAATTTTCTCAAAGTTTAATTTTTCCATGAATATCCTTTAAATTCATAGAAATCATTCCCATTCTGCTCAGAGAAGACAATGTAGACTGTTGTTTTTGGGAAATTGCTCCACTGCATACTTGACTCTCATAATCAACAACAATTGCTCCTGTCTCTTTCAACATATAAAACAATGGTGACACATCTGTGGGAATATCCTCCAGTTTCTTGTCTCCATTCAGTTCCAACAGAGCCTCCAAATGGCCTTTGGAACAATCAAACAAATTTCCCTGTAAATCCACCACACAAGCACAAAAACCTTTTGTATCGTCTCTATGCTTTTCTTCAAATTCCTTTAATGTCATACTTTATTCCCTATCCTTCTAAATCTTCTTAATAAATTTACAGGCAGCCTTTCCTTACGGCAGAACTTCTGGCACTGTCTCAGGCATTGCATCTGGAGGAATTTCTGGTTCTGGTATTCCATCCTCTGGCGAAACATTGGGTTCTGGTTCTGGCTCATCCATGCCATCCATATATTCATCATTATCCAATGGTGCCTTCTGCTCATCAATATAAGGAAGAAAATCCACTGGTTCCAATCCCTGATGTATCTGATTCATAAATGCCTGCCAAATATTACCTGGATAGCTCGCACCTGTCAGTCCTGGCAATTCTCTTGGCATATCATATCCTACCCATACACTGGTGGTATAATAGCTGGTGTAACCCACAAACCAACCATCTTTATTATCATTGGTAGTTCCTGTCTTACCTGCACAGGGCATATTCTCGAGGGCGAGCCCTCGTCCGGTGCCCTCCTGAATGACAGAAGTCAACATATCAGTCATCATCCGAGAAGCATTGGTCTTGTAAACCTCTTTTTCTTCATTTTCTGTCTCCACAATTACATTATCCTGTGCATCTGTAATCTTCACAATACAGGTGGGTTCGCGGTACTTACCATCATTCTCAATCGCAGCATAGGCAGAAGCCATCTCCACAGCCGATACTCCATTGGTAAACCCGCCCAGAGAGATGGCTGACTGCTCATCCCGAGCGTCCAGCTTAGAAAAATTCATGGCCTTCAAATAAGATAGTCCTACTTGCGGCGTCAATTCCTCCAGCAAATTCCAGGCCACTGTATTTTTTGAGGTCTGTACGGCATAACGCAGTGTGATATCTCCGCTATATGAACCACTCGAATTGGACGGCCCCTCCTCTGTCTTCACATCCTGCACAATGGAATCTGGATTATAATTTCCTTCCAACGCAGGCGTATAGACCAGCACTGGTTTAATCGAACTTCCTGGCTGCCGGAAGCTCTGATAGGCACGATTTAATGTATAACCAGGAAGATCCTGATTCCTGCCACCCACAATGGCTCTCACATACCCTGTATGGTTATCTATGCACACTGCTGCACTCTGAAGCGTAAATATTCCCTCCTCATTCTGTTCTGAAAATTCTGCCAGACCATTATCCACTGCTGCCTGAAGTATCTGCTGTGTATTTAAGTCAATGGATGTATAAATGCGATAACCATATGTAAACAGACTGTTCTGACATTGGCCATACATCTCATCATATTCTTCTTGATACTCCACTCGCTGCGGTTCCGATTCAAATTCATATTGAAATTCAAAGCCCTGTAACTTCATCAAAGCTCGAATTGCACAGTTATAGGTATAAGTTTCTACATAATCATTCTTGGTTTTCTGGGGGCGATTCAAAACAATTTCCTGTGCCTTTGCCTTCTTACAGGTGGCATCATTGATCTTGCCATCTTCAAGCATCTGATCTAAGATTCGGCGCTGGCGCTTAATAGTATTTTCCATGCGCACCACAGGATCATAGAGGCTGGGATTATTGGGAATCGCACACAAAAATGTAATCTGTGCTAAATCAAGATTTTCCACTTCCGTATTGAAATAACCTTTGCTGGCCGCCTGTATGCCATAATATCCATTACCAAAATAAATATTATTTAGATAATATTCCATAATCTTGTTCTTGCTGTAGATCTTCTCTAATTCCACAGCAATAAACATTTCCTCAATCTTGCGCTCCCATTTGACGTCCTGATTAAGAAAAATATTTCTGGCAAGCTGCTGAGTAATGGTACTTCCTCCCTGCGTGACCTTGCCATTTTGTATCATCGCCTTAGCTGCACGCATAATTGCCTTTATATCAATTCCATTATGGCTGTAAAACTTCTTATCTTCAATGCTGACCATAGCTGCCACCGCATAAGCGGGGATGTCCTCATACTCCAGATAATATACATCCTTTTCACCTTTTAGCGTGGAAACTAAAGTCCCATTCACATCATACACTAGACTGGTCTGTACTGACCGAAAGGTATCATCACTGGAATTTCGCACGAATTCCTTGGCCTCTTTTTGCAGTTTACTGACTGTTTGAGCATAACCGCCAAAATAATACCAGCCCAATGCCCCTGCCACCAATACTAAAAGCAATATTTGAAATTTTGCTAAGAACCAAAAAACACGATATTTTTTTTTCTTTTTCTTTTTTTTCTTTTTTTCACTCATATTCTTTTCCTATCTGCCCAGCAAAATTTTCCATATTGAAACGTTTCATGACCAACCTCTATCTACTCAACAAAATCTTTCCATATGCGATATTGTTGCGCTCTAAAATCTCCATCTCCCTGTGCTGACAAGTAAAAAGGAAGATTTGACCTTTCTGTCTGCCCAGCCATAGAAGAGCTGCCTCCAGACGTTTTTCATCAAAGGATTCAAACACCTCATCTAAAATAATCGGCATAGATTCCTCCTGTGTAAAGATTCCTCCCGCTGCCAATCGAAGCGCCACATACATCTGCCGCATAACCCCCTGACTAAGCTGCCAAGGAAACAGTTTACGACTCCCCTTCTGTACCACCAGATTCATCTGTTCATCCAGTCCGATTCTGTCATATTTCCCTTGTGTCAGTTCCTCAAGAATCCCTGACATCTCCTCCTCTAACTGTTTTCTGGTATCAACATAAGCATTTTGAGACAACTTGCGCAGTGTATTATAGGCCAGCTCATATGCCTGAATTTGCTGCTTGATCTCATTCTCCTCCTCAGTAGGCATCTGTGCTTCTTCCATCTCTTCCTGCAAGTTCATAAGCATAGTCTGTTTTTCTGCAAGCTGTACCTGCAGCAACTCTTCCACTGCCTGTTTTTTAGCCTCTGTCTGTTGTTTCTGGCGCTCTTTCTGTCTTTGCATTTCCCTATTGGCAGAAAGTGTCATTTCTTTCGTTTCTTCTCTATGCTGTCTGCGAATCCTCTGTAACTTCTTCCCTCTCTGATGCCAAAAATACAGTGCACCTAATCCTCCCAGGAATCCAAACAGCAAAAACAGCTCCAACACTGTCCATAATAGACTGCTGTTTTGCCCAAAAAAATGTGCCTTTGCATTTAATATTCCCAAAAACAGAGCCGCTATTGTTACCAGTAAAGCCATCCCTTGCCGCAGCCTGTAAGCCTGTTGTTCTTTCTTCTTACGCAGATCCCACAAATACTCTGCCATCTGGTTAGAATCGTGTTCTGGCAAAATCATTTCTTCTATCTCCTCAGATACATTTTCAAGTCCATCTCTCTGCTGCTTATTAAGATTCTCTATATCTTTGATTAGATGTGCTTCCTCTAAATGCTGCTTTTCCAGCATTTGCAGACGTGCTTCTGTCTTCTGCCGATATACTTGTTCGGCTTCCTTTTTTCTGTCCCGTAAACGCTCCCTGGCATTGATCAGATCCATTCCGCCCTCTCCACCAGTGGAAATATTTACAAAATAATTCTGCAGAACATCTGCAAATTCCTTTTTTGTCTCTGTTTCTGCCTGTTTTACACAATAAGTATTCTCATATGCTGTTTTTTTCATACCTCCTAACAACATTTCCAGATCACCATGTTCTACGGACAATTCTTCTCCATCACTCTCATTGATCAGCCTTGCCGATTTCTCTTTGTGATAAAAATTGCGTTCCAATAGAAATGGTTTCTCCCCAATCGTAAATTTTAATCCACCAGCATAAAAAGAACTGCTATTCCAAGGCTCATAGCGCTGATAAGTGTCATTTTTGCCACTTCTGCCGCGCTGTTTTTCTACGCCAAACAACATTCCTGTGATAAACTGTTGTATAGTTGATTTTCCTGTCTCATTTTCTCCATAAATCACATTTAACCCAGATAGAGGCCGAATCGTGACATTATGGAGTTTTCCAAAATTCTTTATCTGTATCTCTGTTATATTCATTCTGCCAACAATGCCTCCACACCATAATACAATGCCTTCTTGGTAACTTCATCCTGGGGCATTGTCTCCAATTCTTGAATATAACGTCCCAAAATCTGCTGTCCATACTGTAATTTTAACTTTTCAAAATCATAATCTGCACGACATTGGTCAATGACCTGTACCACTCGTTCCATTCCCCTTAATCTCTCCGCATCCACTGGTGCCTCCCAATCACAAAAACCACTAAGGGTAATCTTAAACTTTTGATATGGAGGCGTTTTATGTATGCGCTCCTTAACAAAATCCTGCAAGGCTCCCTGAGTAATTTCTGGACTGACCTTCAAGCTCAAGGGCACATATTCACAATAATACAGTGGAATAAACTTTACATGGCACACATGATCGACAATCTCCCCTTCAAAATATCCATGTTCGCCTATATCATTACAATCAATCGGCTGCAAGGCTCCTGCCATAACCACTTTATCTTTTATAATTTCCATTGGTTTATGGATATGCCCAAATGCAACATAATCAAACTCTGTTCCCTCAAAATCGCTGTTGCGAAATGGGATATGCTTGTCATCCCCGCCATGTGCCAACAGAATATTGCAGTAATCATGATCCTCAATCTGAAGATTACGATAAAGAGATTTGGGAATCTCCTTGTGCCAATAGCTTAAGCCATACACTCTAGTCTCCAAACCTTCCAATTCCACATACTTTATCTGTTCTTCCCGCAGAAAATGTACATTTTCTCCCCACTCAAAAGTTCTAAAAGAAGAGGTTGGGGTAAGATGATCGTGGTTGCCGGCAATCAACACCACTTGGACTTGAGGAATTCTGGAAAGTTGATAATTTACCTCCTTGAGTTCCCGCATCAACGGCTGCCGGTGGAACAAATCCCCCGCAATCAAAAGAAGCTGTACCTGATCTTCCTTGGCTCGATTAATGACATCCTCAAATGCCTGCCAGTTATCGTTCTCCCTCTCTTTGGCCCAGGGTTTATCCCTGTCTGGCTTGACGCCCAAATGTAAATCTGCTATATGAATGAATTTCATCAAACTGCTCCTTTGTTCTGAATTGTATGATTCTGTTCTTTATTTTACACTTTCCAGATAAAATATACAAGAATTTAGTATTATTGAATTGCCTTACTTTGAAATCTATGTACCAAAATGACCTTCCGCAAGACAGCAAGATCTAATTGCATAAAATTGCATCTGGAAAATTTGTTTTCCATGCTCAATGAGCCAAGCTGCTAAGACAGAATGCACAAAAATCATCTTGGAAAACTACATTTCCAAAGTAATTTTTGTGCATATTGTTTGCATTACTCTGCAATATAAACCTTTGGAACACATCTATGCCGTACAATTTATGTTAGTGCAGCAGCCCCCTTTTGGCACTATTGATGATAATCAACGACTAAAAAACCTATGGACATAGTTTCTATTTGCTCAACGATTCTTCCTGTAATTTATCAAATTCTTCCATACACTGATCCACAGTAGCACCATTTAACAGTTTTCGTACAATCAGACAAGTATTTCCCCACTGCTCCACCTTCATACTGGCATTGGTGGCAAGAACATAGGTATTTTCTTTAATTCTGTCATTCAATGGCTTCAATGCTGGAACACAATCCACCTCAACATTCTTAGATGGTGAAATTACTTTATTGGTTTCTGTATAAACCTGAAGCGCTTCGTCTGAAAGCATGACATCCAATGCACGTATTGCATCCTCGGCATGTTCTGCCTCGGCTCCTATCGCAAACCCAGTCATTGGAAGAACTGGCATCTGACCTCGCTCGGTTGGAAATCCAATGACCTGCAATTCAAAATCTGTAGCCCCATAAGCAGTATCTGTATTGGCTGCCCCCCAATATGCCATTACCATTGGTGTCTTCTGTGCCATAAAATCTGGCCCCTCCCCATCAATTGCTTCATAAGTATAAGCAGTCTTGGCATCAATATAACCTTGGTCAATCAGCTCCTTGAGGAACTCGAATCCAGGCCGCATATAATCACTGTACTTACGCTCCCCACTGTTTAATGCCTCTATTTCTGCCTCTGTATCTCCACCATTATACATATCGGCATAAGCTTGTGCCAAGACAAAGGTTTCCAGCCACCAGCGATTTGCGCCAATCGGTGTCTCATATCCGTTTTCTTTCAATACTTTGCAGCATTCCAAGAAATCTTCTGGCGTTTCTGGCAATTCCAAATTACACTTATCAAAGATGTCTTTATTGATAAATAATCCATAAGCCACTACCTCCTGAGGAATTGCCACTAATTTTCCATTGACTGTATTCGCTGTTTTTATCACATCACGCAAATTCTTTGCACAATCAAGTCCTGATAAATCCATCAGCTTTCCTTCCTCTCCCAATGTCTGAATGATGTCTGGATTTAACAGATAAATATCATCCATATTATTGCGTGCTCTGTCTAGGGCTATTTGATCATACGTTTTTTCCTCATAATCTTCTGCTGTATAAGTGATATATTCCACTTTCACATTCAATTTTTCCTCAGCCATAATTACCGTTTTATCCGATGCACTCCTGGCAACATTTTCTACATCCGGCTGAGTCTTCTCCATTGGACTAAACATATTTACAACCTTGCGGTTATCTTCCTTAGAAGTCAGCAAATTTTTACTTATCCCATCTTCTGCGCCACAGGCTGTTATCATAAACAATGTGATTACAATCAGACTGACCACTGCTAATTTTTTAATACTTGTCACTCGATTTCTCATTTCTTATTCCTTTCCTGTACACACTCTCTAATCACCTTCTTCAACAATTCTACATCAATCGGCTTTGGCAAATGTACATTCATACCAGCATCAAGAGCAGCTTTTTGATCTTCCGCAAAAGCATTTGCTGTCATAGCAATAATGGGAATCTCCTCTGCATCCTTACGATCTAAGGCTCTAATTGCCCTTGTCGCCTCATAACCGTTCATCACTGGCATCTGGACATCCATTAAAATAGCATCAAATTCATCTTCTGTCGCACTTATAAAACGCTCTACCGCCAACTGACCATTCTCTACAACTTCACAGTCGGCTCCCTCCATTGACAAAATCTCTTTCAAGATTTCCGCATTGATCATATTATCCTCTGCCGCAAGAAAATGCAAACCTTCCAAATTTTCTTCCGTATTATCCTCTGATATATGTTCTCCCTCGGATTTTGCCTGCATTTCTAAAAGTTTTTCCGTACATGCAGAAACAAAAAATGGTTTCGTAAGAATGCCTGTATTTTCTAGTTTCAATACTTCTTCCAATCCTTCTGAGCCGTGAACAGATAATAGAATTATTGGCACTGAATTAGGCAAAGTTTCTCGTATCTTTTTTATGTTCTGTATGCCATCCATGTCCATCATATCCCAGTCCAGTAAAATCATTTGATATTTTTCATCATTATGGTCTTTTATCAACCGCATGGCTTCCTCAAAGCAAGATGCCATATCTGCCTGAACTCCGGTTTCTTTAAGAAGTATCTGAATATTTTTGCAGCTCTCTTTAACACCATCCACTGCCAATATCTGAGAAATTCCTCGTTCCTGCCAAAACTTTTTAATGGAACGCCCCTCGGGTATACGAAATTCCAATTCAACCTTAAAAATACTGCCATGATTCACTTCACTGGAAACATCAATGGTTCCCCCCATCAATTCAACGATATTTTTCGTAATCGCCATCCCCAGCCCTGTACCCTGAACCTTATTGGTTGTACTGTTTTCTGCTCTGGTAAAAGCATCAAAAATCGTTTTGAGATATTCCGGCGTCATCCCATAACCATCATCTTCCACTTCGATTCTGATATGCTCATACTGGCTAGAACGCTGTTTCAGTCCAATAATACGAAACCAAATATTACCGCCCTCTGGTGTATATTTTACCGCATTGGAAAGTAAATTAATCAAAATCTGATTAATTCTGGTCTCATCTCCTAATAAATATTCGTGCTGAATACCTGTTACCTCCACATGAAATTTCTGCTCCCTAGCGTTTGCCATCGGCCGAATAATTGCATCCACGGAAGATACCAGATCGTTTAAAGTAAATTCCTCAATTGTCAGTACAACTTTACCACTCTCAATTTTAGATACATCCAAAATATCATTGATCAGACTGAGCAAATGCTGGCCAGATGCCGTAATCTTCTTTGTGTATTCTCTAACTTTCTCCGCATTATCTGCATCTTTGGCCAATAAAGTAGTAAATCCCAAAACTGCATTCATTGGTGTTCGGATATCATGTGACATATTAGAAAGAAATGTAGTCTTAGAATTACTGGCAATCTGTGCTGCCTGCAACGCTTCCGCAAGCTGATGATTGTGAATCTCTCTCTCTTTCTCCCGTTCTCTTCTGATTTTATTCTGCTGCCTCTGGTTAAAATAATATAACATGCAGCACAAAAAAAACGCGGTCAACATAACTACTACTACAATTAAAATATTCTGATTAACAGCTCTTCCTTCCTGTTGAATTGCCTCAATTGGCACATATCCAATCATATAAAGTGAACCTTGATTGAGAGACCACATATAATTCAAAGAATTTTTGCCGCGAATATCATGGTAGAATAAAAAATTTGTTCCATTTTTTACGCACTCAAAAACTTCTATCCTCAGATCCTGCTCCCAGATATCATTAGCTCGATAAAAATCTTTCAGATTAAGATGTCCCGCACTCCGCTCTCCCATTCCTTTGGGTTTCAACACAAGCCGCTCACTTTTTGCATCCATGATATAAAACATTGCCCGTCCATTATAAAATCCTTTTGGAAGAGATTCTTCAAATGTATCATAAATATATTCCACATAAAGAGTTCCTAACTCCTGATTATCTTTTATTACAGGGCATTTCATAGAATATGCCCATGTCCCCATATAATTCATATAAGACTGAGAAATCGGCAAACCATCTACTGTTTTCCCAGAAGAAAAATCCAATTCTTCCTCCGACAATACTTCCCCAGTATTGGAAACTCCTTCTGTTTCCCCTGACAATATCAAGGTAAGCCGCACCATTGTGCTGTTTCTATCATAAGATTGGATAAAATCTTCTGGATTCTCTAACATTACAAGCTCTTGTGCTATCAGTTTTTGAAATTCTGCTTCTTTTGATAAAATGGCCTCAATGGTTCCTTTCATCAAATCCAAACTCTCACTAAGATTTTGAATTGCCGATGCAGACATCTCTGTAGATATTTTTCGCGCTACTGTAAATACAATGGTTGCTAACATACAAAACACTATTATAATAGAAAAAAGTAGTGGTAATGTATTGTTCTTTCTGCTTTTGGTCTGCTTTTTTTTCATTTACAATCTCCAATCCGGCCTTTCAGATTAATACTATGTCTGCAATTTTAATTTTCTAGTTACAAACCTTATAAGGCATCTCACTGAAACAATTGAGATTTCATAAAATCTATTTTTAGACATCTCATTATAATTATCCATCATATTATAAAGTATACCCACAGCACCCAATTATACCATTCGGCATATCTTAAGGTATATCTTTAGGACTATTATACCTTTTGTAATATTTTTGTGTCAATATCATACTCATATAAACATATACTAGTACAACGAACATTAAATCTCTGATATATTCACATAGGATATAATTGAAGATGTCAGTTATTTAATATTTGGTGTACTAGCAAAAAGAGACATCATATGCCCAACCACATGATGCCTCTCCATAATTCTATAATATGCGATAATTGATATTATGCTATTCCTCTATCCAATTTTGTGAAACATATCAGCCAATCACAAAATCCAATATTTCTGCCGCACATCACAGTTAAGATTATATTCCCTGACATTTAAAATATTGAAACAACCAAATTTTTTCTCTACAATTCATACACTCATTTCTCATCCATTTACAATTAAAATCATTTGCAGACATTTCGTATTTATATTATTTGTTTTTACAAGATTTATTGTAAATCAGACATCCAATATACAAACGGATCTTTACTTTTATGATACACTTTATGAGCGATCAATCTTATTAGCCATTTTACCTTTGGATAATATGTTAATGTATTCTTGATAATAATCCCTTCTGCTAAAATTGCATCTGGTTTATTTGATATATCTAGATCATAATCAAATACAGATACCTCCATTCCCTCATATAATGCAACGTCATTTCCGATCGAATCATTTACTATATCTGCCTGAGAGAATAAATATATAGGCTCCCCTGTCTTAGCATCCGCACAATATTCATTAAAATCCAACCAAATCCTCACTTTATCCAATGGCATAATAGCCTTACATTTATCCTGTTTGGTAGTCTGCTTCCCTTTGTATTGATATGAATAAGCTTGTGCCATTCAAAACACCTCTCATATTTATCATTGAAGAAAATAAAATATTAAATTCTGTCTACAATTGGAATCCATCGCTCCTCTGCCCTCAAAATGTTTGATCCCAATAATAGTCTTTGTTTGATTTGCTGTTTATTTTCTTTAGATACTCCATTTTTCTATCTGAAAAAACACCTGTCACAAAACTATGGTTCATCTCTTCGCTAAACAGATCAATAAATTCCAAATCAAACGTTGTACTAATCCATGTTTTAATCTCATGAAACAAAATCTCTATTCGTGTTCGATTTATTTCTTGGTCAAAAATTTTGACAATCTCATCGTTCCAAAAAATATTCTGAGAAAAATATCCTTCATCAAAATTCCATATATCACTTGTCCAAAATTCTTTTACGCTGTCAAGGATAAAAATATTATCACTTTCTTTAAAAAGAAGCACAGAAAGGTACTGGAAAAATGAACATTTTACTTCTAAGGATCCGTGAAATATTTGAAAAAATAACTGCTGAATATTGTCATTGCAAATGGCAATCGTGGTATTAAATAGAGAAATCCATTTGGACATATACAGGCAGTACCTTTCCATTTTTTGAATTGTCAATTTGATGTATTGCTGCATAATCTGAAAATAACTTTTTTCCCCAACCGCACACTTGAAATTTTTCTGATTAAAAAACATTGCTGTATTAAACTGATTATAAATATCCATTGCAATTTCATTCTCATGTAACACAGCTTCTTCCATTGCTTTTAAGTAAAATGGAAGTAATACCTTGATCAATTCTGGCTGAATATACTGTGCATATATACAGTCTGTTGCAAAATTAAACAAAATCAGATATTCTTCTGAAAACTCTCTAACAATTTTTCTGTTTACATAAATAAATTGATGTAATTCCTGCAAGTCAGTCTCATTAAGTTCCATTGTTATTGGAAAAGGTTTTAAATTTATAGACATTCCTTCTAACCAGTTTTTATATCACTTTATTGGTAATTTATATTTTTTCATACAAGTCAAACATAACGTTATAAAAAATATTAAAGATAATAAAATATATTATAAATTTTATTAAATAATGTTTTTCTTTATTGTTCAACACAGATTAGGCTATGTTTACTACAAATGGGTGTAACGCACACCCTCTATCCCATTTTATTGGGAATACCTTCTTTATTATCTGATAAGCGCCGTTTAAGTCCGCATTTATTTCTACTTTATTTT
This sequence comes from Lachnospiraceae bacterium, assembly GCA_910575005.1. Taxonomy (GTDB): domain Bacteria; phylum Bacillota; class Clostridia; order Lachnospirales; family Lachnospiraceae; genus Petralouisia. The sequence continues at coordinate 23,076 of CAJTCL010000024.1, forward strand.
CAGCAACAAATAATCCTCTATTCACTCGTCTTGCTTTATTATAATTTGATGATTTCACTATGTGCTTTTCAACACGTTGATTTTTAATCATTATTTTCATTTGTCAACAACTCTTTTACCTTTTGAATTTTTCTTTTGCTGTAAAATTTCATTGAATAACAATGTAACAGACTTTCTATTTCTTCAAAAATTTCTTGACGATCAAGTTTTTCTGAACCTACTTCACTCATTATCACAATTTCGCAGTTGTATTTTTGAAATAGATGATAGAACAAGTCAAAACCTATTCTTGAAAGTCTGTCTTTATAAGTAATAACAACACGTTCCACTTCATTATCAATAATATCGTCAAGCATTTTGAAAAAGTCATTACGCTTTTCAAAACTTATCCCACTTGCAATATCCGAATAAATTCCTGAAATAGTATATCCGTTAGTAAAGCAAAATTGTTTCAAAAGTTCTATTTGATTATTGAGGTCGGGTTTTTGTTTTGATGTAGACACTCTTGCATAAATATATGTTTTACGTTTCATATCCTTATTTAAAAAAGAATATACGCTTTCAGAGTCATATTCGTATCTGCCATTTGGTAATTTTTCAACTTTAATCAAACCCTCTTTCACATACTTAGTCAATGTAGGACGGGTTATTCTTAAAAGTTTCAAAACTTCATTCGCTTTCATCGTATCACCACCTTATATAATTATTATATCATATTTTATATAAAATGTTAATATTTTTTAATGTTTTTAATATTATTTTATACTATATATTATGTAATCTCTGCACAGTTTCTCTACTTGGATTAAACAAAATGATCAGCGTGTCAACAACGCCTTTGGTGTTACACTTACGCTATATATTATTATTTAATTTAAACTTGCACATCAATATAGTGGGTACGTTGCACCTTTTTGGCATCCTAGTTATATAATATATTTTATGAAACACCTATTCTTCCACAAAGATAATTATGATCCCAAAAATTTATTTCCATTTAAATATATCAAATGCTCTGTTATCTCCGCAACCCAGATTTTTATTAACAATTCCAGCGTTTCTGAAAATCTCTTGTAAATCTTAAAATCAAGAAAAGCCGTCACAAATATTTTTTCTGCTGTTCTATTTTTTATCATCTCTATAATTCTAATATTCTTTTGGAATTTATTTGACCTACAGAAATTATTGATTTAACAAGACTAATCCCGTTCTTATCTTCTATTTGCCTTCACCATTTTGTTGATTTCCGGTTATAACTTTTTCTGCTGTTTTCAAACTTTTCACTCTCTGAGAACAACTTTCCTGTATCCTCTGTAAGTATCGTCTTCTATTCTTTCAGCAAAATGTTTGTAGTTGAAAGTTCCGATACTTTCTGCCAGAACCTTCGCCTTCTTTTCATATCTGCTCCATTTCCTGTCCTCCCACAATCTTATGATAAAGAATAGAAGATAAATCCTCTTTACTGCCAGAAATCGTCTGTTCCAGTTCTGCAGCCTCTTTCTGCCGTTCCTGCTTCCCAAAATCGAGTACATACAAATATAGGAATACTAATAATCGTCAGATTACAAAGGCTATGGAAATAAAGCTACAACACTATATTCTATTATTTAAGAGGATTCCAATATCTGATTTGACTTGTTTTGCGGGTAAATAATCTTTTGGCTTCTTTTTATCAGTTGGCTGATGAAGCAAGGAAGGAATTAATGGAAATGATATAATTCAAGTTACAGTATCACAAAGACAAAGAACATCCAGAACAGAAAACGCAAATAAAAGATTGATAAAGGCAAATTCCGATAAAAAATGGTACCAAATTTCATCGCAGTTCTTTTTTATGGCACCGTTTTGGCACCGCTTAAACATCTTGCAATGCATATGTAAATTTTTATTACAGTTCAAAATAATCGCTATCAATACGTTTTATATATATGTCTCTCTCAACAGATACACCCAAATTATATTGTATCATCAACTCCGTCAACTTTTTCCCATCTATGAGAACAATATCTGAATGAGGATAACTTTTTGCAAAATCTATAGCTCCTTGCGAAAAATATGAAGTTGTAATAAAAGCTCCCCTTGTAACTGCACCTAATGCTCCTGCAAAGCTCTGTATTTCAGGTCTTCCTACTGAATGTCCTGTTGCATATCTTTTAGCCTGAATCAGTATAGGATTAAATCCTAATGGATCGGTTTTTATAATACCATCTATTCCTCTGTCGTTTGAAGCAGAAGTTACCGTTCCTTTTCCATATCCCATTTTCTCCAACAAATCTGTAACAATTTTTTCAAAAAAAGAATCTCCCGCTCGTCCCTCAACAGACATTATTGCATTCATGATTTCGTGCGATAATTGGCTATGCATTTCTTTCACTATAGCATCCAAACGTTCCATTGGACTGGTGTCACTTATTAAATTTTCTTGTTCTCCTTCTCTTTGTGTCTGATTATTGCGCTCTGCCTGTAACCTTTTTGCAAATTCACTGACACTTAAGTTCTCGCGTAAGATATATTTCCCTTTTTTAGTAATAACATATGTTCCTCTACTTACTCTGGCAATATAACCAGCATCACAAAGCCAAGAGACTGCCCAACCAGTACGGCTCTCATATATCGGTACTTCACTACTTGTTTTCTGCTTTTGTTCTGCTTCGGAAAGATTCAATTTTTCGCACACTACATTCTTAGCTTGCCGTCTAGAAAACTGCGGATACTCAGACATTATTTCAAGCACGAATTTAAACATTTCAGTTTGTGTTGGTATTCCCACTTTCTTTATCTCCTATTCTCTTGGTCCTAAAAACTTATCCCCATTCAAATGTATCATATGCTCCGGCATCTCTGCAATCCAGACTTCCGTTTCCCATGCCAATGTTTCTGAAAACCTCTTATAAGTCTTAAAATCAAGAAATGCTGTTACAAAGATTTTCCCTGCTGTTACGTTCTTTGTCATTTCAGTTATTTCCAATATTCTTTTAGAATCCATCGTTCCTACAGAAGTCACTGATTCAACAAAATATATCCAGTTCTTATCTTCTCTGTACAAAACCACATCCGGCATTTTGTCATGCAAAGTTATTTCAAATCCTAATTTCTCCAGTTTATTAACATTTTTTACTAAATCTTTCTCTATGGTATCTCCAACATACAAACATTCTGAATCTGGTGCAAATCGTGGTGCAAATTCCTCAATAATAGCTTTCTGCAGTTCATTATGCTTTCCAGTAGAAAATTGAAAATCAGCTCCATTAATACGCACTGGCATCATTATCATTTTCTTTTTTGAAGCATAAATATTCACCAGCTTTTCATGGTATTCTAAAAATCTATTTACAGATTTTTGCCACTCTGATGTCCGAAATGCCTTTACCATTTGCAATGTTTCTTCTGTAAGCCTATACCTATAATTGGGGCTGTTTGTTGCTTTCCCATTATCCTCTACAAGCGCAGCATTGCGAAAATGATGTAATGCCTGCTTACGAAATGTTTCTCTGCTATTTTCTGCATAAGTAGAGCCATAATATGTATTTGCAAACTGAATCATATCGTGAATACGATTCCACTCATTTCCTGCATTTGACCATTCCATATCCGGTTTTACTCCCGCCATCGCTAACAAAACATAACAGCAAATATCCGTCTGCTGTGCTTTTGGCATTCCAAGCATTTTCAAAAATTCTCTTGCTTCGTCAATTCTATCCACAGTACCCCTCCAATATCATATTGCAGTTATTTTCCGACATATCCTTGCTTTTCATCAGAGTTCTTCCCATTTCTTGTATACTTTCCAAATCAGGTATAGGCATGGCATTAACTTCTGTGGAATTTACCTGCGTTGAACCATTCAAAATCCTATAATATTCATCGTAAAGAGTTGAATTAAAAATCACATACAAGCCATAGACAAGGCACTCTGACATTTCTGTTTCTAAACCATCTACAAAGTTAATCTTGTTCTGGGTACTAATTTTCCTATACTGCGGATAATTCTTTGATAAATATACTCCACACTGCAGTCGGCGGTGTTCTTCCTTTGCAGTAAAACGCTTTACGAACAAATAGTTCCTGTTATCCTGCATTAACCCTCTTTGATCCGTTACCACATACTCGTGTTCTTTTTGAATAGGGAACTGAACTTGACCCTGTCTGATATGTTGTGAATAAAAGAGTGGAATCGCGCCTTCTTCTGCTTCATCACGAAGACTCTCCCTGTTACGAAAGTCAACTGTTAGTCCGGTTTTCATTTTCACCCCAATATCCAGCAAGGTTTTATCAAACTTTTGTAAACGTTCCAACACAGAAATTTCTTTTTTATTGGTTACCAAATATACATAAAAATCACTACCTGACACTACAAGGTTATACGGTACTGTCAAAGAGGTCAAATTATCAAAATCATTATTTGACTGCGAAGAAGTAATTGTTATTTCTTCTGGTGTTTTGTGTGTCTTTTTTACTTTTATAATAATCGTTTCCTGTAAAACATCCTCTTTATCAAACACTTTATTCCTGCTTACAAACAAATGAATATGTTCTAATTTCCCTTCTGTCAGAAAATACTGCCTAAACCGCTTAAAATAAGCACCTGATGTCCATGAGCGTGGAATAATGTACACCATTTCACCATTATCAGTAAGATTAAACAATCCCATTGCTGCAAAGATAAAATATAAATTGGGGGCACCATAACAAACTTCTGGCATTGACGTTGCCTCTGGCGCATCTTTAGATATTTTCATATATGGAGGATTACCAATTACAAAATCATATTTTTTAGGATTGAGATTGCCTCCTATCATATGATTAAAATCCAAATACTGGCTTGTAATATAATTGTCTGTAATAATCTGTGTTTGAATATCCTTTTTAGACTTTTCCTGACAAATTTGCAAGTTTTCCTTTAGAAGATTTAATATATTGCTATCATTCTCATAGCAAGTCAATTCTATTTTCTGTATGGAATCTATCTGTTCTAATTTCTCAATAAGCGCACATGACAAAATCCCTGATCCGGCTCCCGCATCTAAAATACTAACTTTAGATTGATTTGCGGGAATATTATATAACCCTGCCATATAACGCGATGTATCTTTACTTGTAAAAAATTGACCATATTTCTTGCGCTCTTTTTTAGGCATACTGTCAATATATTTATTTGTACGTTCAATAACGTAGTCTAACATTTCCTTCTCCTCGCATTATATCCAAAAGACATGATATGTTTTATCTTGACTCTTGTATATTAGCACATAAACCCTTTTTTTCTATAAAAATATGATACTCCGCTTCACTTTACAAATCGCAATACCAACGCAGCGCTGATTATCACAGCATTCCGAAAAGCTTACCAAAAAACGAAATACCCCTTACGGCATTAGTTTACTCTGACCAAAGAACCTAGTACACAACCCTCGCATTCCGGCATCTTCTGGATTTCCTTAATGCTATGCCATCTTTTTCAAAGAAATGCTATCCCTTTGACAATGCCTGCTGCGAATACTTTTTCAAATATCAAAGGAAAAAGAAACAAACCGAAAAGTTACCATTCCTTGCTGGAACTACAGTTTTCTATATTTGAGTACATGGAAGGATATTACCATTTGAAAAGACCGCATGGCTCACTGAATACGCTTACTCCAAACGAAGCAGAAACATTATACTAGGAACAGCATGCTTGGTCTGCTCTCAAAAACTTTTATACTTTTTTGTGTCTATTTACTTGACTATAGTTCACCTGTGTAAATACCAGATTTTGAAACCGGCAAAAAATATACATTTTTAAAATTATTTGAAAGGCTCCAAATATAGTGCATAAAGCTTCTCTAATTTCCTTAAATATTAAATTAACCGGTTTCTCAATACCGTCAATAATATCCATTACATATATATCTAAATGACTTGAAAAGTTTCTTGACTTATGAAAATTTAAAACTGTCTTTTTTAGTTGCACTGGCTTTATCTCAATTGTTACTTCAATTATATTTGCTTTTAAGTCAATATCAAACTTATGTTCTTTATGAATTATAGGATTCTTTTCTAAATCTCCAAATGTATTATTTCAAAAATTTATAAATTCTAGCATAAAAACAGGACTAATAAGATTATTAGTTTCTTTTACTAAGTCGTGTGTAATATCTTTTATCTGCTGATTCGATTCTTTAAAGATTTTAACCATATTTTCAATCTTATTAAATGGTATACCAATGTATCGAGAATATAAATACATTTAATTATATCTTGCTGATACCATAAATGTATTATTACCTAATAAATGTTTTTAGAACAGATACACTATCTGCATAGCATATGATTTTCCAATATTGTTATTTCCATACGTCACAATCAATGCTTTGTCAAGATCATATTCAAATTTATCTATTGGTCCAAATCTTTCGATCATTATTTTCACTAATATGCTCCCTATCCTAGCTTATACTAGATAATCACACTCACAAATGCTTGCCTATGAATTTTACTATAATAAAATTACCATTTTTCTAATTTGTAATACAACATCTGACTTTCATTTTTATATTATACAATATTAACAGCAGTTTATAGAATCCCTTACTTCTTTTTTATGATGGTGTATTTTTTCAGTTCAAACATAATTTGTTGTAAAACAATACAATTAAAGCAGTAATACTATAAAGCTCTAGAACGTACTGAACAAGTCAAACAAATAAAGAAGTGGTTATAAAGCGCAAGTGAATTAAAACATATACAGAAATTTTAATTTAATGGCACCGTTTTAGCACTGCTTTCTACTTTTTCATTATCTCAAAATTTTAAAAAGGGACTTCCCTATTCTTAGGAAAGCCCCATAAAATTTAGTGTTTACCTTTATTAGTTAAATTACTCGATGATAGTAGCCACACAACGCTTAATAGCTTTTGCTCTCATTTTTACCATGTTTTCCATTGACTTTATAGGCTTTTCCGCTCTTATTTCCTCTGATTTTTCTGTCTGTATGACTTTTTAGTACCATTTTAGTACCACTCTCACAGGCTGTTAAGATGGTTCATAATACCCGCCTTTTCCTTATTGGAGAGCATGGAGCATCTGGCCATCCCCATCCAAAACGCACGCTCATAATCCTTTTGGAGTTGCCGGAACTCCTTTAACAGTCTTTCGTACTTCTCATGCCGCATATAACGTGGTTTGGGAATATGCCACAAGTCCTGTATAGGCATATCGGGATAATCCCTAAACCACCATGTATACCCCAGCTCCCTTTCTACTATGCGTTCCATCTTAAGCCGCATTTCATCCATTCCGCTTTTCTGCTGGCTCGCATAATTCAGCTTTGCACAGTTCCGGCACATATAGCGTTCCTGCCGTCTGTAAAGGTATCTGACACGCCGCCCGCAATACGGGCAATGGAAATACATCCTTACAGATTTTCCGTCAATCCCTGGCACTCTGGATAATATCAAATCTGTATAAGAATCCCCCTCCCTGATTTCTGCCGTTTTCTCTCCCACATAATAGACAATATCGCCCCGGACAAGCGGATATTTCACAGTTTCCTTGCAGAAAAGGTATTTATCGCACATAAGGTAATCATAAAATGAAAAGCTGTCAATCCTGTGGAAGTTTTCAAGCCGCCTGTGTGTCTTATTATGACCGCCGGAACCGTAACCGCCCATATTATGCCATTTCCTTTCCCTGAATCATCCTGTCCAGTATGGCAAGCGTAAGTTTTCGATATGAATAAAAGCTGTTTCTGCAGCATGGCATTATTTCCGCTTCCCCAAGTTCCCATTTGACCGCCATCCTATCAAACGACTTCCCCTCCATTATGGATTCAACAATCCACTTTGCCACGCCCGGAGCCGCATATTGTGCCGCCGCCTGTACTAGCTCCGTGTGATTTCCTGCCCTGCATTCTTCCCGTAGAGCTTTTTCCCGTCCTGCCGTCATTCCCTTTCTGGCATAGTTCCGAATCATGCTAGGCACGCCATACATATTACACCTGTCGCGCATCCCTATCACCCCTATACAGAAATCCCCTGCCGCCTTTATGGAAGCAGGGGAAGCCATTATTTTGTTTCCTGTGCGCCGCTGTTTGCCTTTGCTACTGTCTTTGCCGTCTGCTCTTGATAATAAATCGCTTTCACCTTATTATCAAGTACAAATGCATCATAGCAAATACGCCCCTCTACCAAAGAACCGCTGATTCCCGGCGGGTCTTCATGTATCTTGTAATCCTCTAATTTTGTCGGAGCCACACACGCACACGGATGCGCCAGCATGAAGCCGAAATTCTCCGGGAGCCTTACTGCAGGAACCTTTATGACCGTTGCGCCGTCCATCATTGCAATGACCCCTTTAAGGCGCATTTCCTCCGCTATGTCCGTCTCCATGATGATATCCTTGCTGCGTTTCATAATAGTGTATACATCCGGCGTAACTACCAAAATACGACCTGTCTCTGGCACCTCCGCATTATCCAGCGCATTGTTCGCTTTGAGTATCTCATCAAAGATATTTGTCGCATCCAATACGACCGCATCCGGCTTATGCCCTGCGCCGGAACACATCACGCCGTAAGTATAGCTGTCCACCTCCGGCACGACCTTCTCCCTTACCTGCCTTGCCAGTGCGGAAGCCGCCGCCAACTGCTGCGCTGTTTCGTCATTGTCCAGTTTGTCGATTGCAAACGTAAAGGAACGGTCATTTTTAAGGGTAAATTCCTCCGTTGCCGCATCCAAATCATGGATAGTGCCATACCGGGAGCCGGTAAATCCTTGAACCGGATTCCTGCTGTAGTCCTGCATTTCGCTTGTGCCGATTTTGTAAACCTTAATGCTGTGCGCCCCTGTCCAGCTAAAGTCCTGATTCGTCAGGAGCGACTTTTTTGATTCTGTGGTAAAGATTTCATCCGTATACGGCTGAAACTGTGTAACTAAGCTAATTGCCATAAAATATTATTCTCCTTTAATTCAGATTCATGGCTTTTCTGATGGGGTCTATGTTTGCCGCCCGAAATGGTTTTAGCGGACCCGTGAACGGCTTTGCCCTCTGCGCCTCAAGCTGTGCCTGTTTTTCATCGTCTTTCTTTGATGCCAGCCGTTCCTCCATCAAGCCATCTATGATGCCTAAAGCCTTGTCAAAGGCTTCCTCACTGCTGCAATTCAGCGCATCCAAAAGCGTTTCCGGGTATCCCTTGTCAATCAGCTTCTGGCGGCTGTTCAAACGGAACTCACGCTGTGCAAGTTCCTGTTCCCTCTCACCCAGTTCCTTTGATGCCTTTTCCCGGTCTTTCGCAAGCCGCTCCTGCACGATACGGTTTACATCATCCTGCGTGAAAGTCTTTTCCCCTGCTCCCTGATTTACGGACAGGTCTGTGTTCTGATTCTGATTTGCAATCTCTGTATTCATAATTCCTCCTAGTTTTACGCCATAGTAGGCTATTTTGCGGCAAATAGAAAAGGCGTGGAAAATCCTACTCACTTTGGAGTAAAACTTCCCACGCCTTATATATGGCTTCCGTCCAGCCTGCCGCCGTCCGGGGTACTGCTGTATTCTGTTTGCCTATTGATATTATAACATGAGCCGGGAAGATATACAATGTTTTTCTGCCCATATTCCATACCCTATATAGATATGTTTTGCCTAAATCAACGGCGAATTTACACCTTTCTGTGCATTTTCCCTTGGAATGTTTACCTCCAGATATGCACGTTTAAACCGTCCATTTACGCCCTTATCGGCCTTGCACGACTTAATTATCGGCTTTAATAATTTAAGCACTGTATAAAGCTCCTGCGGCTTCTCATAGCTGATTCTTATCTTAGTAGACATTATAGCACATATCCCCCCCCTTTTTTCTATCTATATCTTCTTAGTTCATACCGATAAAGAATAAAATCATCATCAGCCAAATAGTGGCAAATGCCATAAGTGCGATTAAATCGTCACTGTCAAACCTCGGCTTTCTCTCATGCCGCTCCAAGCGTGACGCTTTCAGAAACTTGTCCTTGTCTTTCTCTGCTCCCTTAATGGTGTGGATAACCTCTTTAAATTTGCGTTCGTCTTTCATTCTGCGCCGCCTTTCTTCTTATTCGCTCCTAATAACTGTTCTTCCCATTTCAACTTTCCACTTCCTAACAGATAGCCCATAAAGTAAATATATGCTTGGTCTGTACTCCATTCTTTAAACTTGAAATGTCCTTTATCTGCTAAATGTGACATAGCTTCCAAGAGTTCATCACTATAAGGGATTGACGGTTTTTTAATGGTTTTTTCGATAATCGGAAAATACTCCTGCGCTATCTGTTCAGCAACTTTTTCACGCCTTTTTTTCAAATATGCGCTGTGTGCTTCATGAATCTCGTTATAAACCGCCCAGCCATACTTTTTGTAAATACTGTCCATAGTCCGGGCATTGATAAACTTCTTTTCGCTCTCTATCAGAGTAACAAACCGCTCAACCTCTTTTTCCGGCAGATTGTTATAGTAAAGCGTGTCTTTGTTGCTCCATATTGCAAGCCGGTACTCTGCTACTGTAATCTTTTCACAATACAGAACGTGCATCTGCATAGCGTCTGGCAGTTCATCAAATGCGCATTTTTTTAAAATCATTTTCTTTCAAATCCTCTCTTTACAGAGGGCAGGAGGGAATGTTATAATCCCCTCATACCCTTAACTTTGCTAGGTTTCTGGGTAGCTCTGCCCTGTAGGTATTGGCGTACCTATGGGGCGTTTTAGAGCTCCTTTACCATCCTGCCCAACAGTTCATATGTCAGATTAATTTCTTTTCTGTACGCCTCTGTAAGCATTTCAACCACTAACATCATATCATTGGTTTTCGACGCAGGGCATGTTATGCGCCCAAGCATTTCATTTTTGCTTTTATCAATAAATTCAAGCGTAATGCTGTCAAGATGCTTGATGTCGGCGTTTTCCAAAAAAGCCACGTCCTTTTCCTTCTGTTCAATACGTCTGGAAATTGCCGTCATGTTTTCCAATACTTCTGTCCTTCTGCTCATATGCCCTCCTAATTTGTGTAAACATCCCCTGAAATACAGAGATAACGGCTCTTACCGTTCTGGCTTGACGATATGCAACCCTCCAGGTTCTTGTCAATGCTGTCAAGCGACACGGCCATCTCTGATAAGTTACTGTTGATGGATTCCAACGCATCCACCAAACGGGTTAATAATTCTTCGTTCATGTGTTCTCCTTTCTCCTCTGAAATTTGGGTTTTTGGACTTTTTTGATTTTTTCTGGTTAATCTCTATAAAGAAAACAGTTTTTAAGTTTAATCAAATTTGCGTTGAAAAAACCAAAAACCAAAAAAATCATGTAAATGGTAATTTCGTATCCAGAATTTCATAATCAAAAATTCTAAGTTGTCCCCCATAATCCTCTAATGCAATTTTCTTTTCAAACCTCTTCTTAAATGTTGACTTGCTACACTTTTGGAAACCGTTTTCATCAGTCCATTTTTTATAACATTCATACACTGATTTAAGCGTCGTTCTCGCTCCCTCACTTTTTACCAGACATTCATCAATGAACTGCTGCATTGTGTCGCTTTCTTCCCGGTACTTACTAAACAGCATCTTCGACTTGTCTGGCATTTTCAACGTCCCCGAACATTCCAGCATCTTATAGCCCTCATAGCACCAGTTAAATATCCCACTAAGGTTTTCCTCTTTAATGAATTTCTTTTTCAATGTGTTATCTCTGGTGTTTGCATCATAATGAACGTCAAAATTCAGAAGTACAAGGCGTTCACTTTCAAATACCGTGTCATCCAGTATCTTCGGAAGATAATTTGTGTTAATCACGATTTTGAAACATGGTATGTAAGTAAAAAAGTGCTGCCTTAGGAACCTTGCCCGAACTGGGTCACCGCCCGTAAGCGTCTTAATTAAATCAGAGTTCAGCACAAAATTCTCTCCCGGTTCCGATACGCATACATAGCGTACCCCTGCCAGACTCGCTATAGCTTCGTTCGGCGCTTCGCTGTTACTGTAGAAACTTTTTACTGAAAGTGATTCCGGCTGAAGTGCCTGCGCGTAATCGCCGTGCATCTTCATCATCGTGCTGTTGAATGTCCCCTTGCCATTCCTGGTCTTCTCGCCATATAGGATAAAAAAGCATTCAAACTTTGTTGAGCCGGACAGACAATGGCCAGCGACCATCTGCATTAGATTTTTGCCTTGTTCATCCCCTTTCATGATCTCGTCAATATACTGCTCCCATCGTTCACACCTTGCCCCTGCATCATATATTACATTGGATATCTGTGTGAGCATATCGTTTGCGTTATGCTTTTGGAGCTTCCCTGTCCTTAAATTAAACGTACCATTCTTACAATTATATAATTCCGGCTTATTGTCAAATTCTGAATAATCAATCAGATATACTGTTTGTGCATCCTTTACCAGCTTTTCCCTGGCATTGTAATTATTGAATTTATTGTAATGCTTTACATATACTTCTCTAGTTTTATCGTCTGCAATGCCATTTGCCTTGTCCACCGTCTCAACTGCAAATTTTTTTGCAAGCCTTTTGGCGAATATGCTTCCAACATCCTTAACCCAAACTTTACCGTTGTAGTAGAAGTACAAACCCATTTCACGCACAAACCGCAGTTCATTCTTAAACATATCTGCATACAGTTTTGAGCTTCCAATGTCCGTCAATGGATAATTGGTAAAATCATCTAAAATAGACCGTCCATCCACTTCCTGCTGGACTGTTTCCTTTCTCTCTGTGTCCGTTGCTCCTCACCTTCCTTTCTCCTCTTCTCCCATCTTTTTTCAAGTTCCAAGCGATACCAATGTGCTACTTCTTTCATTTCAGCGTTATAGGCTGCTTCATATTCTGCAACCCAATCTTCATAATACTTCCTTGCCTTACTGCATCCAGCCCTTGCAAGCGCATCTATCGCCTGTTCTGCGAACCCTGGGTAACTGATTTCATAACCATAGATTCTTTTTATAAAATCCTTTGTCAAATGCATATCAGGCTGGATTAAGGCAAGTAATGATTCCCTATTCGGCGTGCATTCCATAGAGTTTTTCCTCGAAATATGCCGTTGGAACCTTACCCGGAATCACTATGTAATGTTTTTCAGCTAATTCGCTGTTAAGTTGCCGGATAATGCCATAGGCTTTGCTTTCAGACACTTCCAACACCGCCATAACGTCCCGGACGTTCATAATCTGCTTACTCATGCCGCCCTCCTTCTTTTCTCATGCTCGCTGTCTACCACTTTTTTAAGCTCTTCCAGCTCTCGATCAATGGCTTCCAGCTCTTCGGCGTACTCCGGCTTCCAGTTAATTCCCGAGTGGACCAAGATAAAGAGACGCCTGTCCACCAGCTCTAAATATCTGCATATCTCTTTGTCCGTCATAAGCTTCTCCTTCCTTAGTCCTCCAAAATTTCTGTTACGTCACACTCAAGAGCATCTGCTAATCTTCCGGCAGATACAACAGATACTTCCCTCTGGTTCAGGATGACGTTCATCCTTGCCCGGCTCACCCCGTAGACTTCTGCCAAGTCTGTGACGCTCATTTTCTTTCGCGCCCGCAAAATGTTAATTTTGTCCCTGCTGATTTTCATTTTTCCCATATATTCACCTCCTCCAAATGTATAATACCATATTTAATTGTATTATACAAGTATAAATTTATATTATGACAAAATTATTTTAGTATTGACATTTTTATTGTTTCCAACTATAATTTATGTTAATATCAGATTATCAAATAGAAAGGATTGATCTGATGGGAGAATTAGAAATTTTTGCAACAAGAATAAAAGAATTGCGTAATTCATTAAAAATGACTCAAAAAGATTTTAGCAAACATATAGGGATAAAACAGCAAACTCTTTCTGGATATGAGCGGGGAATAATGAAACCTCCATTGGACATCGCAAAAGGGATAGCAGAGAAATGCCATGTATCAATAGACTGGCTTTGTGGATTGTCTGACAAAATGAATAGCTCTGATGAAATAAAGACATATGCAGATGCAATAAAATTATTTGTTAAATCAGAATATGCATTACATTTTCATGTCACACCATTATCTATTAAAATTATGGATACTGTTATGCAGTGCTTTTTTGATGATTGGAGTAAAACGCTTCCGCTATATCGTGATGGCACTATTGACGAAAAACTATATAAATTGTGGATAAATGATAAACTAAGGGAATTTGAAGATGTTCGTATTGGAAATATAAACGATATAGAAGAATTTATATCAATAAGAAACGCTGAAAAAGAAATTTATAGCTCGCCCCAGGACTAACCAAGCCACTTTTGGCTTCGGGTCTGTCCGAAAAACGGACACCCCCAAATGGGCTGCATCTAATCAGCGGCATGGGTGCTGGTAATTATGCGGCAGGGAGTTACAAGTTCTAAAGTTGCTAATTACAACTTTATGGAAAAGGGCAAAAGCCAAATGGCTCTAACTGCATCCATATGGTTGTGGTTGGCTCTATTCGCCCCATACAGACGTTTTATGCATCCATTGATAAAATAACCATCAATAGCTATACTGCCCGTATATGGACGGCTAGAAGCGTCAAACGGCATACTGCAATTTAAGGGATACCCATCCAGGAATTACGGGGTGGGGGCGAATCGGCTCCCCCTTTGCTCATTTCAAATGTGGGATGTCAACTTTATTGACTTCTGGATATGCATAAGATACATTTCTAAGCATCCGCATTTTAAATGCGACCTGTTTCTTCGATTTCAAATCGGGAAACTGCTGCACCATGACAATATAATATGCTTAACCGGGCAGCCGGGAGGGCGTGCGGCCATTTCGTTCCGAGTTCTGCGGAAAGGAGTGGTGCTTATGAGTACATATGAGGAATTAATGGTTATACTGACAATCGGACTTTTGATTGTTGCAATTCTGAATCTGAAAAATAAGTAAGCCGCCCTGCTCTCTGGTAAAGAATAGGCGGCTTACTTAGTCACTTAAATCGCCGGGACGGATAGGCTCAATCTATCTTCCGGCTGTCCTGTTAAACATATTATATGCCATAGATGCAGATTTTTCAACCATAATTTGAAAATGCCCCGGTACGCCAATACCGGAGCCTTTCAGATAGATACCATAAGGATTATGATATGCCATCATTCGCAAATTCAGTATATCACAGTCCTTTATAAAATGCACCCATTTTTAAGAAAGGACTGATTTTTTTATGCCAGCATATTATGACGAATCAACCAAAACATGGTTCTGCAAATTCTATTACACCGACTACACGGGAGCAAAAAAGCAGAAAAAGAAGCGCGGCTTTAAGCTCCAAAGAGAAGCTAAGGAATGGGAGCGCGCCTTTCTTGAACGGCTGCAGGGCACCCCTGACATGACGTTCCAATCCCTCTATGACCTCTATATTGAGGACATGAGCCACAGACTAAGGAAGAACAGCATAGACGGCAAGAAGAATGTATTCAAGAACCGCATATTGCCATATTTTAAGGATAAGCCAGTAAACACCATCACTCCCACCGATATCCGCACATGGCAGAATAAACAGATTGACAAAGGGTATTCAGACGCATACCTTGACCGCATCCAAAACATGATGACTACTATCCTAAACTATGCCGTCACTTATTACAATCTGCCCTCCAACCCATGCACCAGAGCCGGACACATGGGCAAACGCACCCGTTCCATGAGTTTCTGGACGATTGAACAGTATAACAGCTTCATCCCTTATATAAGCGATTTAAGCGCACACACCGCTTTACAGCTTCTTTTTTATTCTGGTATGCGCTTCGGCGAACTCCTTGCTCTTACACTGGCCGACCTTGACTTTAAGGAAAATACCATACATATTACCAAATCCCTACAACACAAGGCAGGTGGCGATATTGTGACACCGCCCAAGACTGATAACGGCATCCGCACTATTACCATGCCGGAAGCTATTATGCAGGAAGTAAGGGACTATACCCATAAAATATACGGCATAAAGCCATCTGACAGAGTATTTTCCTTTACCAAGAGCCTTATCCGTGGGAATATGAAGCGTGGAGCAGAAAAAGCCAGCATCCCTTTTATACGCATCCATGATATGCGCCACTCCCATGTATCACTGTTAATCAATATGGGATTCTCACCGCATCTAATAGCGGAACGCATAGGCGATACTGTGCAGATGGTCAACAGCACTTACGGACACCTTTACCCTAGCAAGCATAATGAAGTTGCTGAAAGGCTGAATCAAATAATAGTACCAAATTAGTACCACAAGGCATAAATTAAGGGCGAACCCACAACGGGAACGCCCTATTTTACTGCATTTCTTAATTACTCAATAATCGTAGCCACACGACCAGAACCAACAGTTCTACCACCCTCACGGATAGCGAATGTAAGACCCTGCTCCATAGCGATTGGATGAATTAACTCAATGCTCATCTCTACGTTATCACCAGGCATACACATTTCTGTACCATCTGGCAAGTTGCAGACACCAGTTACATCTGTTGTTCTGAAATAGAACTGAGGTCTGTAGTTGTTGAAGAACGGAGTATGACGTCCACCTTCATCTTTTGTCAAAACGTAAACCTGAGCGGTAAATTTGGTATGGCAGGTAACAGTACCTGGTTTAGCCAAAACCTGTCCTCTTTCGATTTCAGTTCTCTGAATACCACGCAGCAGCGCACCGATGTTATCACCAGCCTGAGCCTCGTCTAACAGCTTACGGAACATCTCGATACCAGTTACAACTGTTTTCTTGGTCTCTTCTTTGATACCAACGATCTCAACTTCTTCATTTACATGCAGAACACCACGCTCTACTCTACCAGTAGCAACTGTTCCACGTCCAGTAATGGTGAAGATATCCTCAATAGGCATCAGGAATGGCTGATCAGTTGCACGCTGAGGATCTGGAATATGCTCGTCTACGGATGCCATCAATTCCATAATCTTGTCGCCCCATTCTCCACTTGGATCTTCCAAAGCTTTCAGAGCGGAACCTTTGATGATTGGGCAATCTGTAAATTCATACTCTTCCAGGATCTCAGTGATCTCCATCTCTACTAATTCAAGCAATTCCTCATCGTCAACCATATCACATTTGTTCATAAATACAACGATATAAGGAACGCCTACCTGACGAGATAACAGGATGTGCTCTTTTGTCTGAGCCATAACACCGTCAGTTGCAGCAACTACCAAGATAGCTCCGTCCATCTGTGCAGCACCAGTGATCATGTTCTTTACATAGTCAGCATGGCCTGGGCAGTCAACGTGTGCATAATGTCTGTTGTCTGTCTCATACTCAACGTGTGCTGTAGAGATAGTGATACCTCTTTCTCTCTCTTCTGGAGCTTTGTCGATGTTCTCAAAATCAGTAGCTTCATTTCCAGCAACTCTTTCAGATAACACCTTTGTAATAGCTGCTGTTAAAGTTGTTTTACCGTGGTCAACGTGACCAATGGTTCCAATATTACAATGTGGTTTTGTTCTCTCAAACTTAGCTTTAGCCATTTTATAACGTCCTCCTTAATTTTCTGCCCTTCGTGGGCTGTCTCATGAAATAAGCTATTTATGATTATATTAGATAATCATTGGATTTTCAAGTGTTTTCTTCACTTTCCTATTCTTTTGCAGAAATAACTTTTTCCTGTACAGATTTTGGTACCTGCTCATATTTTTCAAAGAACATGGAATAATTTCCGCGTCCCTGAGTTCTAGAACGAAGATCAGTAGAATAACCAAACATCTCTGCCAATGGTACAAATGCACGTACAATCTTACCACCGCCAAGATCATCCATACCTTCGATACGTCCACGACGGGAATTGATATCACCGATTACATCTCCCATGTATTCCTCAGGCATAGTTACTTCCACCTTCATGATTGGCTCTAACAATACTGGAGTAGCCTTCTTCATTGCCTCTTTAAATGCCATAGAACCAGCAATGTGGAATGCCATTTCAGAAGAGTCCACTTCATGGTAAGAACCATCATATACAGTAGCGTGTACGCCGACAACTGGGAATCCTGCAAGAATACCAGCCTTGGTTGCTTCCTCGATACCTTCTCCAACTGCTGGAATATATTCCTTGGGGATTGCACCTCCGACAACCTGGGAATCGAATTTAAACAATTCTTCTCCGTTGGCATCCATCGGCTCAAAACGTACCTTACAGTGACCATACTGTCCACGACCACCGGACTGTTTTGCATATTTGTATTCCTGGTCAATCGGTTTGGTAAATGTCTCTTTATAAGCAACCTGCGGAGCGCCGACATTTGCTTCCACCTTAAATTCACGCAGAAGACGGTCAACAATAATCTCCAGATGCAGCTCACCCATACCAGCAATAATCGTCTGTCCAGTTTCTTTGTTGGTGTGTGCGCGGAATGTCGGGTCTTCTTCTGCAAGTTTTGCAAGCGCCTCACCCATCTTGCCCTGTCCAGCCTTTGTCTTAGGCTCAATCGCAAGCTCAATTACAGGCTCTGGGAATTCCATAGACTCCAGAATTACTGGATGCTGGTCATCACAGATGGTATCTCCAGTGGTAGTAAATTTAAATCCAACTGCCGCCGCAATATCACCAGAATAAACTTTGTCAAGCTCTGCTCTCTTGTTTGCATGCATCTGCAGTATACGTCCTACACGCTCTTTCTTGCCCTTTGTCGCATTGAGCACATAGGAACCAGAATTCATGGTACCAGAGTACACGCGGAAAAAGGCCAGTTTTCCAACAAATGGGTCTGTCATAATCTTAAATGCCAATGCAGAGAAAGGCTCTTCGTCAGAAGA
The DNA here is from genome assembly GCA_910575005.1 of Lachnospiraceae bacterium. Lineage (GTDB taxonomy): Bacteria > Bacillota > Clostridia > Lachnospirales > Lachnospiraceae > Petralouisia. Next base: position 41,853 of record CAJTCL010000024.1, read on the forward strand.
ATGTCTCTCTGTCTCATTGCCGTCCATATCAACACCCTTGATTGCTGGGATGTCAGTAGGAGCTGGCATATAATCCAGAATCGCATCCAATAATTTCTGAACGCCTTTATTGCGGTATGCAGAACCGCAGCATACTGGAACGGCTGTACATTCACAGGTTCCTTTTCTCAACGCTGCCTTCAATGCTTCCACAGACGGCTCTTTCTCTTCCAGATAATCCATCATCAGATCATCGTCTAATTCACAAATTTTCTCAACCAATTCAGAACGATACAGTTCTGCATCATCCTTCATATCATCTGGGATATCAGTGATGGAAATGTCATCACCCTTATCATCATTATAGATGTAAGCTTTCATTTCCAACAAATCGATAATTCCCCTAAAATCATCTTCTTTACCAATCGGCAACTGCAAAACGATCGCATTTTTACCCAAACGAGTCTTAATCTGATCTACAGCTCCATAGAAGTTTGCACCAAGGATGTCCATCTTATTGATAAATGCCATTCTCGGTACATTATAAGTGTCAGCCTGACGCCATACATTTTCAGACTGAGGCTCTACTCCGCCTTTTGCACAGAAAACGCCGACTGCGCCATCCAATACACGGAGTGAACGTTCAACCTCAACCGTAAAGTCAACGTGTCCCGGAGTATCAATAATATTGATACGATGCTCCAAAGCACCCGCCTTAGGCTTACAATTTTCCTGTTCTGTCCAGTGACAGGTTGTAGCGGCTGAAGTAATTGTGATTCCTCGTTCCTGTTCCTGCTCCATCCAGTCCATAGTAGCAGTACCTTCGTGAGTATCACCAATCTTATAATTAACACCGGTATAGTAAAGAATACGCTCGGTCAATGTTGTCTTACCAGCATCAATATGAGCCATAATACCAATGTTTCTGGTTCTCTCTAATGGATATTCTCTTCCAGCCAAGGTTTTTTCCTCCTAAAATTCTTACAGCAATAGCAATCTCTCACAATCCATGTGCACCGCACGAGCTCTAAAGCGAGTGCAGTCCCAATTTCGGATTGCCACAAGGCAATCTTCTTCCTTACGAAATTGTGGACATATATGCTTTCGCATATTAATCATTTCAAGAACTAGAAACGATAGTGCGCGAAAGCCTTGTTTGCTTCTGCCATTTTGTGCATATCTTCTTTTTTCTTTACTGATGCGCCAGTATTGTTTGCCGCATCCATAATTTCATTGGCCAATCTCTCCTGCATGGTCTTCTCGCCTCTCTTGCGGGAGAACTGAGTGAGCCAGCGGAGTGCCAAAGCCTGACGTCTGTCTGGTCTTACCTCAATTGGTACCTGGTATGTTGCACCACCGATACGTCTTGCCTTTACCTCTAATACTGGCATAATATTATTCATAGCCTCATCGAATACTTCAATCGCGGGCTTATCTGTCTTTTCTGCAACTCTTTCAAATGCCCCATATACAATTTTCTGAGCAATACCTTTCTTACCATCTAACATAATGTTATTGATAAGTTTTGTTACCACTTTATTATTGTATAATGGATCTGCTAATACATCTCTCTTCTGAGTATGTCCTTTACGTGGCACGTTGCTTCCCTCCTTAATCATTCCTTTTTGATTTCAATCGATTAATTCAACGGTACTCACATGTGTCAGTCACATAATCATGCAACTGGGCTACACTTCCTTGCGGTTATGTCTCCAACTTACTATCTGTGTATTCGTGCGGAAATCTTCTATCAAATATTAAAAAGAATGTACGCCCCTGGCGCTTTCCAACACTAAACCTATAGCAAAGAATACTTATTGTGCATTTGCCCAATAAAATTCTACACTGACTGTGATACTATTGGTTCGCTAAAAATTATTTCTTAGCGTCTTTTGGTCTCTTTGCACCATACTTGGAACGTGCCTGGCGTCTGTTTGCAACACCTGCAGTATCTAAGGTTCCGCGGATAATATGGTATCTGGTACCTGGTAAGTCTTTTACTCTTCCGCCACGAATCAGAACAACGCTATGTTCCTGTAAATTATGGCCTTCTCCTGGAATATAGCTTGTCACTTCAATTCCGTTAGAGAGACGTACTCTGGCGATCTTACGAAGAGCAGAGTTAGGTTTTTTAGGAGTTGCAGTCTTAACTGCGGTACAAACACCTCTCTTCTGAGGAGAAGAAGTATCTGTTGGGCGCTTTCTCAGTGAATTATAACCTTTCTGCAGAGCTGGCGCTGTAGACTTTTTCTCAGATGTCTGTCTTCCTTTTCTTACTAACTGGTTAAATGTTGGCATTCTTTTCACCTCCTGTAAAATTATAAGTGCATCTTTGTATACACGCTAGATCATTATATAAAGATAAAATTGGTCTGTCAAGGCTTTTTTGTAATTTTTATTACATAAATTTAAAATCTCAACTGTTTACAAACTTACCATCTATAAAATACCAGACTCCTTCTCCCTGTTGCTGTATATTGGTAAATAACATAGAATTTTTAATATATTTTTTGATATTTATTAATTTTGTCTTGATCTAATCATACTCTTATTTCACTTTCTTCCATTGTGCATACAAAGTTACCACAGCATTATCCTTACGGGCAAGTTTTCTAACAGTTCCTTTATTAGCAACAACCGTTCCCCTGCCATTTTTCTTTGTATTCCAGCACTTAAATTTATAGCCAGGACGTTTAAATTTATTTACCGGCAGCTTTGTCTTTATTCCACCGCCACATGTCAGCGTTGGCATAGAACCTCTTTTACCGCCATTTTTATTAAATTTTATCTTATATGTATAAGCGCAGACAGAAACCTTGCGGCCAAACCATATGGTTCCCTCTTTTGTATGACCAATTTTTTTGGCAGAAAGCGGCGTTACTACAATCGTATTTAATAACGTCTTGGTATCACAGGAAAATGCGTACTCTCCAAATGACTTCACTGTAATTGGAATTTTAATCAATTTTGCCGCAGAACAATCATTAAATGCCTGGTTAGGAATCTCTTTGAGCTTAGCCTTGGAGAGATCAATAACTTTCAATTTTCTGCATCCCCGAAATGAATACTCACCCAAATTCGTTAAACTTGAAAAATCCACAGTCCTCAATTCTTTGCATTCATAAAAAGCCGCATAGCCAATTTTTTTAACTTTTGCCAGATTGATGTTTTTTAGTTTATAGCATTCCCAAAACGCGCACATCTCTACTACTGTCGTATATTTTGGCAATTTTACGCTGCTCAGATTACTGCATTTATCAAAGGCATTGTCACCAATAGATTTCACCTTTGTCTGAGACAAGTCTAAGGATGCCAATTTTTTACATTCACGAAATGCGCTTTTTCCAATATTTGACAATTCTGTCTGTGACAAATTTACGGATGATAAATTTTTACATTCACGAAATGCACTTTCTCCAATATTTGACAATTTTGTCTGTTGTAAGTTTATGGATGTTAATTTTTTACACTCCCCAAATGCATATAAATCTATTTTCTGTATGCTTTTAGGTAATTTAATTTTTGTCAACCCACTGCATGAAAAGAAAACTTTATCCGCCACTTCCTGCAGCTTTGTTTTCGATAAATCCACCGTTTTTAATTTCGGACATTCTCGAAAAGAATACCTCTCAATGGTTTGCAAACTGGGTGGAAACTTAACATCGGTCAAGCTGCTGCATTTTCCAAAAGCGTCCTCACGAATATTTTCTATTTTTGTATGTGAAAAATCGACTGATTTTATTTTTTTATTTTCAAAAAAGGCATTCGGACACACATTATATACTTCAAGCCCTTCAAAACCTGCGGAAATGGTTATCTTTTCAGGGGTTCCTTTCACTCCCAAAACCTGTAAATGCCAGTTTTGATCACTCCATACCATATCATAATAATCATAATCTAAATCATGATCCGAATCCATTTGATAATATACGGAATCTGTATTATTTGCTAACAAACCTCCCAGATGATATACCTCATGATTGGTCAAAGCAGCAATCTGTTCTACTGGCAAATCAAAGTACTGATACGAATTATCTTGTTTTACCCACTCCCCTTCCTCTGTAAATTCATTCTTAGAACACCATGTACTATCCGCAAAAATCCACCTCTTATTTGTGCTGTCATATGCCACATTATAAGCATGATTATCACCATTTATATACATACAGGGAATCCCAATTGAAATCAATAATGTCCGCATAAAATTAGCATATCCTCCACATACTGCCCTTTTATTCTCCCATATCAAATGTGGTTCCCAAAATGTAGGAAAATCATTATTTCCTTGTAAATGATTATTTAAATATCGGTAGTCATAATATATCTCACTGGCAACAAATCCTGTAATTGCCTGGATCTTTTCATATTGGGTATGGCAGTCCTTTGTAGCATTAACTGCCTCCTGACGCAGTTTTTTGTACTGAGACTCTGTCATTTTTTCCTTAAGCGGATCATTTAAAAAATACTGCGGATCTGCATAATTATTAATTAAATTCCAGGCCTTTTTTTGTGCATCAATCATCTTTTGACTGGCATAAGCCGCATACCTTAGAATTGCAACTGTATAAATGGAAAAATGTTTCGCATCAAAAGTGATAATATCTCCATCTATCGCGGCTCTTTCTGTCAAATATTCTGGGTTTTGTATCTGTACGCTTCTTCCACTGAAATCATCTGTCCCCAATTGTGGCATATAAAATAATTCTACACTACGCATTTCATCAGAAAAAACTTCATTTAAACCGTCAATATGTATCGATACTGTGACGGCATCCCTCTCTTTTGGTTCAAAAATACAGAGTTCTCCCGCCTCGTCTGTATAAGTAATTTTAACATCAACTGCATATAAATGCTCCATCTTAGCCCTTAAATCATAGTATTTGTCAAACACAGATTGACTGCCTGTCGCTGAACGTAAAATCTCTTGATCAATCATTCCTTGCATTTCTTTTTGGATCTGATCTTCCAAAGTCCCCAGCATTTCTTCCTTTAACAACATAACTTGTACATTGCAATTATCAGGCACTACCCCCTCTCTTGCCGATAAAACAACTCTCACACCTTCTTGAGAAAATTCCTGTTCATAGTAAAATATGTTTTCTGCTTCTGAAACTTGTCCTTCTGAGGCAGACACTTGCTGTGACTTTACTATCTTTGAACTTTGTTCTAGATCTGTGATTATCTTATCCTGATTTGAGAATCCATTCCACTCAGGCAGTTCTGTCTTATTCCTGCCTTGCTCATTCACTGTCAGGTTATTATTTACAGAAACTTCCATCTTTGCTGCTAATACTTGCTGTGGTATTTGACATACTAACAACACACATGCTAATAAAAATACGATAACCTTCTTTCCGGTTTGCTTCATAAATACACCTCCTGCTTTGTAAAAACTTTGACATTCTTTGCTGTTAAATTTATTGTAAGTTTATTATAACATATTTTATTATGTGACTTTTTTAATTGCTCTAATTACAGTTAAACCAGCTTACGGCGGGTCACTTTAGCGACATATTTCATTTTCGTCGCAGTACCCTTGCTTGGCTGGTTTGCTAAGTGCCACTGGCACTAATTAAGCAACGACCGAAACGAAATGAAGAAAGACCCTGCGATCATTGTTTTTTATCTTAATTTAGAAATCTGAAAAAATTTCCTATTAGTATAGAAAAGCTCCATACCCAATCAGGTATGAAGCTTTCTTATCCCATTGTAAAGACTCTCATTTCTATCAGTGATGCGTACAACAAATATATCTTATTAAGGAGGGAACTCCGATTGAGATAAAAGTCCCCAGAAGATGCTAGATGTCTAGTGCACATCTGTTTAGCACCAATCGAAGCAAAAAAACAGGGGTGCAGATTTATTTTGTCAACAAAACTGGCCGCACACCACAGCAATAACATCAATGGCGTTCTTAAATTTATTCCATTACTAATTCTTCTTCTGGCTCTAATTTCAGTTCATCAACTTTCTGCAAATCTTCGCCTTCCTCTTCCGGCTGATAACTAAAGTCCAACATTTCCTCGTCAAAATAGATATCGTCCATACTACCCACATCCGTGGACAACTTAATACTATTATAACGTTTCATGCCTGTTCCAGCTGGAATAAGCTTACCGATCAGCACATTTTCCTTCAAACCAATCAGCGGATCAACCTTGCCTTTGATCGCTGCTTCCGTCAGTACCTTTGTGGTCTCCTGGAAAGATGCCGCAGACAAGAAGGAATTGGTAGCAAGTGAAGCCTTGGTAATTCCCAGCATGACCTGTTTACCCTCTGCTGGCTCTTTGCCTTCTTCTTCAAGTCTTTCATTGCTATCTTCATATTCCAAGATATCTATCAATGTACCTGGCAGGAACTCAGAATCTCCATTATTCTCAATACGGATCTTCTTTAACATTTGACGTACAATCACCTCAATATGCTTATCATTGATCTCCACACCTTGCAGACGATATACACGCTGTACCTCTTGAATCATATAATCTTGTACCGCACGAACGCCCTTGATCTTCAGAATATCATGTGGATTCACACTTCCCTCTGTCAGCTCATCGCCGGCTTCTAATACTACGCCGTCCATAATCTTAATCCGAGATCCGTAGGGAATCAAGTAAGCCTTGGTCTCTCCTGTCTCATCATTTGTAACGATAATCTCACGTTTTTTCTTGGTGTCCTTGATGGTCGCCACACCTGCAAATTCGGTAATAATCGCCAATCCTTTGGGCTTACGTGCCTCAAACAACTCCTCCACACGGGGAAGACCTTGAGTAATATCGTTTCCAGCAACGCCGCCTGTATGGAAGGTACGCATGGTAAGCTGCGTACCTGGCTCACCGATCGACTGCGCCGCAATAATACCTACTGATTCACCAACCTGCACAGCCTGGCCGGTTGCCATATTTGCACCATAACACTTTGCACAAATTCCATTGTGAGAACGACAGGTCAATACGGTACGAATTTTCACTTTCGTAAGCGGCTCACCCTTTTCATTGACGCCTTTACTCATAACCAGCGCTGCGCGCTTTGGTGTAATCATATGGTTGGCCTTAACCAAAACATTTCCTTCTGCATCACAGATCGTATCACAGGAAAATCTTCCAGTAATTCTCTCTTCTAAGCTCTCAATCTCTTCCTTACCATCCATAAATGCTTTTACATACATTCCAGGTGCCGCTTTCCCTTCGCAGCAATCAATATCACGGATAATCAATTCCTGGGAGACATCCACAAGACGTCTTGTCAGATATCCAGAGTCCGCCGTACGAAGCGCCGTATCAGAAAGTCCCTTACGTGCTCCATGAGCCGACATAAAGTACTCCAATACATCCAATCCCTCACGGAAATTAGACTTAATTGGCAGCTCAATCGTACGCCCTGTCGTATCTGCCATCAATCCACGCATTCCTGCAAGCTGCTTAATCTGCTTATCAGAACCACGGGCTCCAGAATCCGCCATCATATAAATATTATTGTATTTATCCAAACCACTGAGAAGCTCATGTGTCAAGATATCATCCGTTTCTTTCCAAGTCTCAACAACTTCTTTATAACGTTCTTCCTCAGTGATCAAACCACGCTTATAATTTCTGGTAATCTTATCCACAGTATCTTGGGCATGTTTAATCAGCTCTGGTTTCTTTGCTGGCACTGTCATATCAGAAATTGATACTGTCATTGCCGCACGGGTGGAATACTTGTAGCCCATAGACTTGATATCGTCCAATACCTCTGCCGTCTTAGTCGCACCATGAATATTGATTACCTTCTCCAAGATCTGCTTTAATCCCTTTTTGCCTACATGGAAATCAACTTCCAGTTTTAACTGATCTTCCGGCTTGCTCCTGTCCACAAAACCCAAATCCTGCGGCAAAATCTCATTAAAAATAAAACGTCCCAGAGTAGATTCCACATTTCCTGTAACAACTTCCCCATTTGGCATAGTACGCGTCATACGTGCAGTAATCCGAGAATGCAATGTCAGCGCTTCATTCTCATAAGCAAGAATTGCCTCATTCACATTCTTAAAGAATTTACCCTCTCCCAAAGCACCTGGCCTCTCCTGGGTCAGATAATAAATACCCAGCACCATGTCCTGAGAAGGAACTGCAACTGGTCCTCCATCGGAAGGCTTCAACAGATTGTTCGGGGACAGCAGCAAAAATCTGCACTCAGACTGTGCCTCCACTGACAATGGCAGATGCACGGCCATCTGGTCGCCGTCAAAATCGGCGTTAAATGCGGTACATACCAACGGATGCAGCTTGATCGCTTTACCTTCAACCAAAATCGGCTCAAATGCCTGAATACCTAATCTATGCAGTGTGGGAGCACGGTTCAGCATTACAGGATGCTCTTTGATTACCTCTTCTAGAACGTCCCATACCTCAGACTGCAGACGTTCCACCATTTTCTTGGCACTCTTAATGTTGTGTGCTGTGCCATTGCAGACCAGCTCTTTCATAACAAATGGCTTAAACAATTCAATCGCCATTTCCTTGGGCAGACCGCACTGATAGATCTTTAACTCCGGCCCTACCACGATAACGGAACGTCCAGAATAGTCCACACGTTTACCGAGCAAATTCTGACGGAATCTTCCTGATTTACCCTTTAACATATCAGACAGTGATTTCAGAGCACGGTTTCCTGGCCCTGTAACTGGACGCCCACGGCGTCCGTTATCAATCAGGGCATCCACTGCTTCCTGCAGCATTCTCTTTTCATTTCTGACAATGATATCCGGTGCACCCAGCTCAAGCAGTCTGCGCAGACGGTTGTTGCGGTTGATAATCCGACGGTACAAATCATTGAGGTCAGAAGTTGCAAAACGTCCGCCATCCAACTGCACCATTGGACGCAGATCTGGAGGAATGACTGGAATTACATCCATAATCATCCATTCTGGCTTATTCCCTGAACCACGAAAAGCTTCTACCACTTCCAGACGTTTGATAATCCTGGCCCGTTTCTGTCCTGTGGCATCCCTAAGCGCTGTCTTTAACTCCAAAGCATCTTTTTCCAGATCGATTGCTTCAAGCAATTCTTTGATTGATTCAGCGCCCATTCCCACGCGGAAATCACTGCCGAATTTTTCTCTCGCTTCCTGATATTCTGTCTCAGACAACACTTGTTTGTACTGCAGATCACTGTTTCCTTTATCCAATACAATATAGGAGGCAAAATACAGTACCTTCTCCAACGTCCTGGGTGAAAGATCTAAGATCAATCCCATACGGCTGGGAATCCCCTTAAAATACCAGATATGGGATACTGGAGCTGCAAGCTCAATATGACCCATCCGCTCTCTGCGCACACTCGCTTTGGTAATCTCTACCCCGCAGCGGTCACAGACAACACCTTTGTAACGAATCTTCTTATACTTACCACAGTGGCATTCCCAATCCTTACTCGGCCCAAAAATCTTCTCACAAAACAGACCGTCTTTCTCCGGCTTCAGAGTTCTGTAATTGATGGTTTCCGGCTTTTTTACCTCTCCTCTGGACCATTCCCGGATTTTTTCCGGGGACGCCAAACCAATCTTTATCGCATCAAAGGTAATCGGCTGGTAATTTTCTTTATTCATTGTTTCTGGCATTGTGACTCTCCCTTCTTCCATTCTTATTGGAGAACATCCTCGAAGTCGGCGAAATCGTCCTCTAATTCTAATGCTTCTTCTTCATCATCTTCGATATCAATCAGCTCTTCGCTTTCCTCATTAAACTCCTGCTTGCTAAAGCCCATCTCACCAAAAGATTCTTCCTCCTCAAAGGCAAAATTCCGGTCTCCTGCAATAATGGAATTCAAATCTGTATTGCCGTACTCGCTGGTTTCCATCAACTCAATTTCTTCCCTGTTTTCATCCAAAACCTTGACATCCAGTCCCAATGACTGAAGTTCTTTTAAGAGTACCTTAAAGGATTCTGGGATTCCTGGTTTTGGAATATTATCGCCTTTAATGATGGCTTCATAAGTCTTCACACGTCCAATGACATCATCGGACTTCACGGTCAAAATCTCCTGCAAAGTATAAGACGCACCATATGCTTCCAGCGCCCAAACTTCCATCTCTCCAAAACGCTGTCCACCAAACTGTGCCTTACCACCCAACGGCTGCTGTGTAACCAGTGAATAAGGACCCGTGGAACGCGCATGAATCTTATCATCTACCAAGTGATGCAGTTTCAGATAATGCATGTGGCCAATCGTTACTGGACTGTCAAAGTATTCTCCAGTCCGGCCGTCGCGCAGTCTTACCTTACCGTCTCTTGACAGAGGCACACCTTTCCAGACTTCTCTGTGATCACGGTTTTCATAGAGATATTCCAGCACTTCTGGAAGCAGCTCCTCCTTGTACTTTGCTTCAAATTCTTCCCAAGAGCAATTGACATAATCATTTGCCAAATCCAGAGTGTCCATGATATCATTCTCGTCTGCTCCGTCGAAAACTGGCGTGGCAATGTTAAATCCCAGCGCTTTTGCTGCCAAGCTCAAATGGATCTCCAAGACCTGCCCGATATTCATACGAGACGGCACACCCAACGGATTAAGCACAATATCCAATGGACGTCCATTGGGCAAAAACGGCATATCCTCCACTGGCAACACACGAGAAACCACACCCTTATTTCCATGACGTCCAGCCATCTTATCTCCAACCGAAATCTTACGTTTCTGCGCAATGTAAATACGCACCGCCTGATTCACACCTGGAGACAGCTCGTCGCCATTATCCCTGGTAAATACCTTGGCATCCACTACAATACCATACTCACCATGTGGAACCTTTAAGGAAGTATCTCTTACTTCCCTTGCTTTCTCACCGAAAATCGCGCGCAAAAGCCGTTCTTCTGCGGTAAGCTCTGTCTCGCCTTTCGGCGTCACCTTACCCACCAGAATATCTCCGGCACGCACTTCTGCTCCGATACGAATAATACCACGCTCATCCAAATCTTTGAGAGCGTCATCTCCGACACCGGGAACATCTCTTGTAATCTCCTCCGGTCCCAGCTTGGTATCACGCGCTTCCGCTTCGTATTCTTCTATATGAACAGAAGTATATACATCCTCCTGCACCAATCGCTCACTGAGGAGAACAGCATCTTCATAGTTATAACCTTCCCAGGTCATAAATCCAATCAGCGGATTCTTACCCAGCGCAAGCTCTCCTTTAGAAGTAGAAGGTCCGTCTGCAATCACCTGTCCCTGCTCTACCTTATCGCCCTTAAATACCATTGGCCTCTGGTTATAACAGTTAGACTGATTACTCCTAGAAAATTTAGTCAATTTATAGACATCTCTTCTTCCGTCTTCCGTCTTAATTGTAATTTCATTGGAAATCGAGCGCTCTACCACACCAGAATGCTTCGCCACCACACACACACCAGAGTCCACTGCAGCCTTGGTCTCCATACCGGTTCCCACAGCCGGAGCCTCTGTGGTCAACAGCGGCACTGCCTGACGCTGCATATTAGAACCCATCAGCGCACGGTTCGCATCATCATTTTCCAAGAACGGAATCAATGCTGTAGCCACAGAAAATACCATCTTTGGAGACACATCCATATAGTCAAACATCGCCTTCTCATATTCCTGTGTCTCTTCACGATAGCGGCCAGATACCGAATTTCTCACAAAATGACCTTCTGCATCCAACGCCTCATTCGCCTGTGCTACATGGTAATTATCTTCTTCATCCGCTGTCATATAAACAACTTCATCTGTTACTCTTGGATTTTTAGGATCTGACTTATCAATCTTACGATAAGGAGCTTCCACAAATCCATATTCATTAATCCTTGCATACGTAGCCAAAGAGTTAATCAAACCGATATTTGGACCTTCAGGAGTCTCAATCGGGCACATTCTACCATAATGGGAATAGTGCACATCACGCACCTCAAATCCGGCACGATCTCTGGACAGACCACCTGGTCCCAGTGCGGATAAACGTCTCTTATGTGTCAACTCACCAAGCGGATTATTCTGGTCCATAAACTGAGACAACTGTGAAGAACCAAAAAATTCCTTCACAGCAGCCGTTACAGGCTTGATATTAATGAGGCTCTGTGGAGAAATACCCTGCAAATCCTGTGTTGTCATTCTCTCACGAACCACACGCTCCATTCTGGAAAGTCCGATGCGGTACTGATTCTGCAAAAGTTCTCCCACCGCACGGATTCGGCGGTTGCCCAAATGGTCAATATCATCATCATTTCCCAGACCATACTCTAAATGCATATTGTAATTAATGGAAGCTAAGATATCTTCCCTGGTAATATGCTTAGGAATTAAATCTGCTGCATTTCTGTGAAGCGCTTCCTTTAAATCTTCTAAATTATCATTTTCTTCTAATATTTTTTCCAGAACCGGATAATACACTAATTCTGTAATCCCCAGCTTCCTTGCTTCTTCCTGCTCAATATCCACATAATTAGTCACATCCACCATCAAGTTGGATAAGACCTTAATATTGCGTTCTTCCCCTTGAATCCACACAAAAGGAACCGCTGCATTCTGAATCGTGTCTGCAAGATCGCGGTCTACTGTCTTTCCCTGTTCTGCAATAATCTCACCTGTGGATGCATCCACTACATCCTCTGCGAGAACCTGTCCGTTGATACGGTTCTTCAAGGCCAGCTTCTTGTTAAATTTATATCTTCCCACTTTTGCCAGATCATATCGTCTGGGATCAAAGAACATAGCATTGATTAGGCTCTCTGCACTCTCAACCGTCAGCGGCTCGCCTGGGCGGATCTTTTTATACAACTCCAGCAAACCTTCCTGATAATTGGTAGCCACATCCTTACCAAAACTTGCAATGATCTTGGGTTCTTCTCCAAATAAATCAATAATCTCCTGGTTGGTACCAATGCCAAGTGCACGGACTAATACCGTAACTGGAACCTTTCTAGTCCTATCTACACGCACATAAAATACATCATTGGAATCTGTCTCATATTCCAGCCATGCACCACGGTTCGGAATTACCGTGCAGGAATACAAAGTCTTGCCCACTTTATCGTGTGCAATCCCATAATAGATACCAGGAGAACGAACCAACTGGCTGACTATGACACGCTCTGCGCCGTTGATGACAAAGGTTCCCGTCTCTGTCATAAGTGGTAAATCGCCCATGAAGATTTCATAATCCTTGACTTCTTCAACTGCCTCTTTGTTGTAAAATCTTACTTTTACTTTTAGAGGAGCGGCATAGGTTGCATCTCGTTCCTTACATTCTGCTATTGAATATTTTACATCATCCTCACACAATGTAAAACCAACGAATTCCAAACTTAACTGTCCGCTGTAATCTGCGATTGGAGAAATATCGGCAAATACTTCTTTTAACCCTTCACTGATAAACCAGTTGTAAGAATTCTTCTGAACCTCGATCAGGTTCGGCATTTCCAATACTTCCTTTTGTCGCGAGTAACTCATACGAACGCTTTTTCCTGCTTTAATCGGACGTATTCTGTTTTTCTCCATTGACGTTTCACCTCTCGTTTTTATAATGATATCTATTTCCTGGCAATAAGTACACGTCACCACAATAGTGCATTCTATATAATAGCATAACCCCTTACTGCCTGTCAAGAAAAAATTTCGTAAACTTCAATTAGTAGTCAGCTTTGCTGAATATGACGACTTGTCTTTATCAAGGAAGCTGGGTTCTTAATCGCGAGCGCATGAATGAAGAGGGAAACATCGGTTCTTCCTCTTCCGTTGGCGTCACTTCCTCTCCATTCAAATATTTGATCCGGCAAATTTCCTTGTCCGTATCTCCATCAAAAAATACAGCATAACAAGTAAAATCTGTATCTCGCTCACCTAAATATCTTGTGCCAGTCCCAAAATTAGCATTCCTGGTAAACTCATAGTAATCCATAATTTCCAGCATATCTTCCTCTGAAAGCTCTCCCAACACATTGATCGTTACAAATGTTGTCTTTGATTTAATCCTGTCAGTATACTCATCATAATCTCTTGTATAACGTGGCCACCATATATTCTCTTCAAATAATTTTACTGCCCTATGATTCTCCAAAATCTCATTATATTTATCTTTTATCTGGCATCCGCCAGAAAATAATCCCAGACACAACACTGCCAAAACAATACAAAAATTATTCTGCAGATTTTTTTCACTGATTAAATATTTCTTGATATCAAATTTTATTATTTTCATAACTTTCTCCTTAAATACTATAACAACCAGGGCAGCAATACTGCTGCCCTGGTCCATGTCAACACTTACTGAAAACCTTGCATATCTCCTATGGTAAGTGAATTGGTATCTCTGCAATTTTTACATTCATTTCTCCACGATTTTCTTGCGTATTGGTAAATGCTTCGACAATGATATCCTTCTGCCCGTCATAGAGCACCTCGAAATTTTCTGTAAATAAGTCATTATAATCCCAATCTAAATTTTCAAGATTATTTCCCTCGGTATCTTTAACGGTGAACCATATATCTCCACTCTCAAAGTCGTAGGGCGGCCTTGTTGCATAAGTAGAATAATCTATTGTCAAAATCAAACCTGTTTTCGTCTTTGTGGCACTCTCTACCAAAATCCCATTATCCTCCTGATTGATTTCAAATGTCTGATTATCTGCATTGTCTACGGTAACAGGGAATTTTAAATTCCATTTGCCTTCCACACAGGCTGTCTCAACCAAACATTGATCTTCTGCCTCCTGATTAAGCACCCCTGTCAGCACCTCCACTGGACAATCTACAACTAACCTTCCTTTCTGTTCTATCTCAGACTTCAATTTTTCTTGCTGCTCTTTAGCATAAAAATTATCATTTGAGAAACTTATCTCAAGCATACCCACAAAAGAGCCATCCTCAGATTTCTTTAGTGAACCCCAGGTGCAACCTGTGTCCAGTCTCTTACCATCTTCTGATTCAACTTTTGGGAGGGAAAAGTCACCATTTTGTTTATAAAGAAGAATTGTGTCTGCCTTATTTAAATCTTCGTTGTCAGTAGTCATCGCTAACGTATAATACAGAGAATAGCCATCACAATAAACATCTGACACAGAAACGGTGACACCATTGTCTTCTACAGTAGTTACATAATCTTTTGAATCTTGATACTTATCTGTTTCTCCCTGGGCAGGAAGGGCATTCTCAGCAATCTTGGTATATACTTTGTTCTGTCCCACCCAAGATTCTTCTTTTTCTGAGATATCAATCAGATTTCCAAACACTCTGCTAAATATCTGCTTTGCCAGCACTGGATTTGCTGCTGTCCCCGCTGCACCAACCACTACCGCACATGCAGCCGCAATTCCCACTGCCTTTTTCCAGATCTTTTTGTTGCCATTGTTTTTTGTGTTATCCTTCATATCTTTCACCTCCATTAAAATTTTTTGTTTATAATAATCTTTCTCTTCGGAAGATAATTCTACCTGTTCATATTCCGTAAAATCGGTTTCCACTTCGTTGAGTAATTGATAAATTGTTTTTTGCATATTAGACACCTCTTTCCATGTGAAATTGTTTGCGGAGCTTGCGCTTACCCCGCGATAGGCGATTATAAATAACTTCCTTTTTTATTCCTGTTTCTCTGCTGACCTGATCTATAGGTTTTTCCTCCACATACAGCTTCATAAACAGTTCCCGATCTGAAGGTTTTAAAGAGTCCAACATCATTTCCACTTCTTCTGAAATTTCCCGTTCAATCATCTTCGCCAGTATACGATCTTCTTTCACAATGGTAGTGTCGTCAATATTCACCGTTGCAAGTTCCCGCTGATATTGTCGTAAATAGTCAATCGCTCGATAGCGGGTAATTGCAGCCGCCCAATTTTTAAAACTATTTTTACTCTCATCAAAATCCGCAATATTCTGCCAAATCTTCAACAAAACATCATTGAAACATTCTTCCTGGCGATGGGGAACTCCAAAAAGCTGCTTTCGAATAATAGACATCAGCAGGCCGCCATATTCATCAATCACATACAAAAGCGCCTTCTCGTTATGAAGTTGTAATTGTTGAATAAAGTTGTGTTCTCCAATCCTCATAAGTAACCCTCTTTTCCAATCCTGTGCACATTGTGTTTTGTAATTACATTAATTATTACGGATATGAGACTAGAAATCTATCAATTTATCAAAAAATATTAGAAAAAAATTGGAAATTTAAGGCACACATTACTCTATTTTCTTGAGAATTGCTCGCCCACAAATGTAATTTGGGGGCACGCGGGCTTTCGCCCTATAAACGGAACAAAGTGGGCAAGCCCACATCAATTCCCCTGCCCCTCATTCAGAGGGAATTGCGCACTTTGATGTGCCGAACGCAGTCGCTTTATCGACATATTTCTTTGTGCGCGAGTGCACATAACATTTTATATATTAGGAAAATTCGTAGAACTTTCCTAATATATAAAAAAACAGGCTTTTAGGAAAATAAATTTTCCCACTGCCTGTCGTTTTCCTCTTTACCTTTTCTTTAGCGGATTGCCCCTGGAAACATTTCGTTTCCAGGGGCACGCGTTGCGCTTTCAAATAAGAAAACAGGGGAGCAGTTTCCTATGTTAGCATAGAACTGCTCCCCTGTTTTCTTATTCTCAATCCGCTGGATCGCGATTATTTTAATGTTACTTTTGCGCCTTCTGCTTCCAGTTTAGACTTGATGTCCTCAGCTTCTGCCTTCTCAACACCTTCCTTCACTACCTTAGGTGCTCCGTCAACTACTTCCTTAGCTTCCTTCAGACCTAAGCCGGTAACTTCACGAACAACTTTAATAACTTTAACCTTGTTCGGGCCAACCTCTGTCAGCTCTACGTTGAAGTCTGTCTTCTCTTCTGCTGCTCCAGCACCGTCTCCGCCTGCTGCTGCAACTACAACACCTGCTGCTGCAGATACGCCAAATTCTTCTTCACATGCTTTTACAAGCTCATTTAATTCTAATACGCTTAACTCTTTGATCGCTTCAATAAATTCTTCCGTTGTCAATTTTGCCATGATTATTTCCCTCCATATAATATTTGATATTAAGATTCTAATTAAAAATAATTTGCGGATGTTCTGTTCGCTAACCTCAATCTTCTCTATTGCTCGATTTCGCTAATCTCACAGAACGGCCTCGCAACACGCTCTGTCTTCGCCTTCGGCTCGCCAATCGCTAGTTTTTTAAGTGGATGTTCTGTTCGCTAACCTCAATCTTCGCTATCGCTCGATTTCGCTAATCTCACAGAACGGCCTCGCAACACGCTCTGTCTTCGCCTTCGGCTCGCCAATCGCTAGTTGCTTTCGGCCTCTGCCTCAGTAGCGGATGCTGCTGGTGCTTCGCCACCCTGTTCTGCGATCTGATTAAGAACACGTGCCAGGTTGGTAATCGGAGATTGAATACTTCCAAGGAACTTGGACAGTAACTCTTCCCTTGATGGAACAGAAGCTATGGTCTTAATCCCATCTGTATCATAAAAAGTTCCCTCTACAACACCTGCTTTTAATTCCAACGCTGGTGCAGTTTTTGCAAATTTTGCAAGAATTCTTGCTGGTGCAGTTGCATCATCTTTGGAGACAGCAATCGCATTGGGTCCTTCCAACAAAGAAGACATGCTCTCAAAATCTGTTCCCTTAAATGCAAAATTCATCAATGTATTCTTATACACCTTATATGCAACACCAGCTTCTCTTAACTGTTTACGCAACTGTGTATCTTCTTCTACAGTCAATCCACGATAATCTACTAATACAACACATTGTGCATCTTTGATCTGATCGGAAATCTCCTGTACTATAGGCTGCTTTAATTCTACTTTTGCCACGAATCGTGCACCTCCTTCTTTATTTAGAGCAATCTCGAACCTCCACCATAATCTGAGTTTCTGCTCTTTTTTATCATCTCAAAAGCCTGCCCTCTGGGAAAGCCTCTGAATTCATGCCATTATCTAAAACCGTATCAGAATCAGGCAAGTAATCCATCACACTTCAATAATACTAATTGTTCTTGGTATAACCTTTATCGAATTTCAGAATATAAGCCATTTATTGATAATTTCCCTTTAAGGTAATAAAGCTCTGTCCATTTCCTCCGCCTGGCTGATATGGACCAAAACATACAACCACATTTCCATTTTTTAAATAAAACTGGAATTTAGAGATTTTTGTACTATCCAATTCTTTTCTCGCATACTCGTCTTCTGACTTGATTTTACTAAAATACTTTTTGATAATTTTATTTTTCACAGTCTTACTGTTTCCAGAAATCACATCTGCAACATTAAGTTTTTTTCCAGTCTTTAAGCTGTATGTCATGCCGTCTGTCCAACTATTGTGCACACCCCCTGCATACCATTCATGCAAAAAGCAAAATGAGACATACCCTTTCTTATTGTAAGTCACCTTACACTTAGTAGTCGTAAGATACTGGTCATTATACGTATAATATGAAGAGTTGTTCGCCTCTCTTGCCTGCTCAAATACAGCCTTTTTATCCTTCAAAGACATGGTATAACCTTTTTTCAATGAAGTATTGATCTTCTTTACAATCTTAGAACTTCCCTTGAGCTGCGGAAGATGATAGGTATACTGCGCAGATACCCTTCCGCCTGACTTACTATATTTCTTATTGTATTTTTTGATCGTATATACTGCTTTGGTTTTTGTCGTCTTATTGGATGCCTGAATTGTCTGTCCTCCAAAACTGCATGAAGCGATCAGCACTGCTGCAATCAGCAATAAAACTCTGAACTTATAGCATTTCTTCACGATACATCCTCCCTTATTCGCATCTTTGTGATGCTGCCAGGTCAGAACTTTCTTTTTACCATAGAAATCTAAAAAATTTTCTATAAAGAAAAGCCTCTTTGTCCGAGACAAAGAGGCATGAAATAATCTTTCATTCTTACCAGACACAAGTGTCCAATAAATTTCCTCGGCAGGCCATATTGTTACGCCTCACGGCACCTGCTGTCTTCGGTAATACGCTAATAAAGTATAGCACTATCTATTTTAGATGTCAATATTAAGTTTAAACAAGCTTAGCCGTATTGATCTTAACGCCAGGTCCCATTGTGGGAGCTAAAGTAACGCTCTTTAAATACTGTCCCTTTAATGCTGCGGGCTTAGCCTTAATAATGGCATCCATAAGAGTTTGGAAGTTGTCCGCTAATTTTTCTTCTGTAAAAGATGCTTTTCCAATTGGCACATGGATAATATTTGTCTTATCTAATCTGTACTCAATCTTACCAGCTTTAATGTCGTTCACTGCCTTAGTAACATCCATCGTTACAGTTCCTGCTTTGGGGTTTGGCATCAGACCTTTTGGTCCAAGTACACGTCCCAAACGTCCAACCACACCCATCATATCTGGGGTAGCTACTACAACGTCAAAATCCAGCCATCCATCATTCTGAATCTTGGGAATCAATTCCTCGCCGCCAACATGGTCAGCACCTGCTGCCAATGCCTCATCTACCTTATCACCCTTTGCAAAAACCAGAACCTTGACAGCCTTTCCTGTTCCATGAGGCAGTACTACCGCACCACGAATCTGCTGTTCTGCATGACGTCCATCACAGCCAGTTCTGATATGAGCTTCGATTGTTTCATCAAATTTAGCAACTGCAGCCTTCTTAGCCAGGCTGATTGCTTCTGCTGTATCATACTGCACAGTTCTGTCAAAAGCCTTTGCAGCTTCTACATATTTCTTTCCTCGTTTCATTCTAAAAACCTCCTAGTGGTAATATCGGGAGTTGTCCCTCCCACAACTTCGAATGCAGTTCTATTCGCTAAACATGCAATGCTTATTCTGTAACCTCAACGCCCATACTTCTTGCGGTTCCAGCGATCATACTCATTGCCGCTTCCAGAGAACCAGCGTTCAGATCCGGCATTTTCAGCTCTGCGATTTCCTGAACCTTTGCTTTGGAAATAGTTGCTACTTTTGTCTTATTCGGCACTGCAGAACCAGACTTGATATTGCAGGCCTTTTTGATCAGCACTGGAGCAGGTGGGGTCTTTGTAACGAAGCTAAAGCTTCTATCTGAATATACGGTAATTACTACCGGAATAATTAAATCCCCCTGATCAGCAGTCCTTGCGTTGAACTGTTTGGTAAATTCAACGATATTAACCCCATGCTGGCCAAGCGCCGGGCCAACTGGCGGAGCAGGTGTAGCCTTGCCAGCAGGGATCTGTAATTTAATATATCCTTCTACTTTTTTTGCCATTTGGAAAATCCTCCTTTTACAACTTCTGAATATCTGTGAAACTTATTTCAACCGGTGTTTCACGACCGAACAGGTCAACATTGATCGTAATCATCTGCTTGCCGTGATTCATGGTCTGAATAATACCAACTGTATCTTTCCAGACACCACCAGTAACTCGGATAGAATCACCTTCCTCAAAATCCACGACCACATTGTCAACCTGAATACCCAATGGTTTCATTTCAGCTTCAGTGAGCGGTACGGGCTTAGAACCCGGACCCACAAACCCGGTAACACCTCTGGTATTTCTGACCACATACCATATATCATCATTCATAACCATGTTAATAAGAACATAGCCTGGAAACATCTTCTTCTCAACAGTCTTCTTGACACCGTTTTTCATTTCCACGACGCTCTGCATAGGAACCCTCACCTCAAGGATCTGATCTCCCAAATGCCGATTTTCGATTGTCTTTTCAATGTTCTCCTTGACTTTCTTTTCATAACCGGAATAGGTATGAACTACATACCAGTTTGCCTCTGCCATAAATCACCTATGCCTCCTATAATTTTACCAGGGCATCTACGCCATACTTAATGAATACATCTAATACGGCAATGATAAAACCCAAGACAATAGAAACAGCTACCACTGCTGCGGTCTGCTTACTGAGTGATTTCTTATCTGGCCAGATGATTTTGTCAAATTCCGCCTTAAGACCGGTGAACCAGCTCGTCTTTGGAGCTTTTTCTGTTTTGGTTTCTCCCATTATTACCTCCTATGGCGCACTGTCTGCGCCTGAATCCAGGGATGGGTGAACATCCGTTCAGCCTTTTCACTTCTTCTGCTCTATCCTGTTACTTGGTTTCTTTGTGTAACGTATGAGTCCTGCAGAATCTGCAGTACTTCTTGGTCTCCATCCTATCTGGATGGGCTTTCTTATCTTTTGTCATGTTGTAATTCCGCTGTTTACATTCTGTACATGCCAGAGTAATTCTAGTGCGCACAACTTCCACCTCCAATTTGTAATTTTAGGCATAAAAAAAAGACCTACTTCCATCGCTAGTCTACTATAGCACAATAAAGCCGTGCCGTCAACTACTTTTCTCCATACTGTATAGATTGTTAAGATTTTCTTTCATCACACGTTCCTGCGAGTAAAGCTCTTGTGCCACTGCCAGAATCTTTATTGCTGTCTCAGTTTGTTATTTGTTTTCTTTGATAAAGATCATAGTATCTCTTTTGATTTGATACAAATATTGTAAATTAGCATAAAATTCTTCATAATCTAGCGTCATGCCGCAGACTTGTTGATACTTTCTGGCATTCAGTCCTTGCAAAGATTTCTTCTGACATCAATCTATTCTTTCTATATTTATGCTTTTCTCCCATTCCGCGAAACAATAACTGCATCTAAAATTATCAACATCACTGATATCTGCTATAATTGTAAATGGTATTTGAAGAGTCAGGGATGCTCCCAGACAACCCCGTTTTGTACAAAAGATAGGGTTTATTTTTTCATCCTGTATATTGCTTTCTCCTATCAAATATCTGTAATATTGGGAAATATCTTTTTGCATATGGATTTTAATCTTTTAATTTTACAAAAATACTAGCACCATATTTTGTATTTGATGATAGCATTGTTTTTATTCAACTTTTCGACAAAATATACAATTACACATTCAAAATATCATCTGAACCGCCTCACACTGAGACAAAGTTATGTTATTTGGAATTATTATATAAGTAGGCGTCTTTTCCGAGTAGATAAAAATATTTTACTAAATTTTACATTTTCATATAAAGAAAGTACAATAACCGTCCGATATTCTTGTCAAACACATGGAGTGTAATACCCCCGTGCACTGCACGATTTCAAGGATGAAAGGAGGGGATTTCATGGCGGCAATTGACACAGCTTATCATTACTATCTAAGTACCTATGCAAAACAGTCAACTTCCCGTTATGATTCACATAAAAAAAGTGAACTTCGGAATATTTATAATAACATTGTAAAAATTAATAAAGATTCACCTCTGTATAAGATCAAGCGATCTGCAGATGTACAGAAATTCGCCATTGATATCAAGGAGAGCGCACGTATTATTCAGAACGTTGTAGCTTCTCTCACAGATGCAGAGGAAGGAGTTGGAAACGCATTCCAAAAGAAGCTTGCTTTTTCTTCTCAAGAAGACGTAGTATCCGCAAAATATATGGGGGACAATAAGGCTTCTGGCAGCTCAGATAATTTTTTTGTGGAAGTAAAGGATCTTGCCACTTCCCAGATCAATGTCGGAAACTATATGGATAAAAGGCGTCTCAATCTCAAGCCAGGTTCTTATTCCTTTGATCTTGAGAACAATGCCTCGGCTTACGAATTTCAATTTACTGTTAATCCAAATGATACCAATGAATCAATCCAGAAAAAATTAGCCCGATTGATTACCAACGCAGATATTGGATTAAAAGCGACCACTGTAGATAATGCAGAGGGTCTAAGTGCTTTGCAGATTGAATCTGCTTCTACAGGACTTGGCACAAATGAATATTTCTTGTTTTCTGTTTCGCCACAGGGGAACCATGATTCTATGGCAGCAATTGACGCACTTGGGATTGATCATGTGGCTCAGGAAGCGCATAATGCCGTTTTTATGCTCAACGGACATGAGCATACAGCATATTCCAATAATTTCATGCTGGACAATAACTTTGAACTTACGCTTCACGGCATCAGCCCTAAAGATGATCCAGCAGTAATTGGCTTTAAGACAAATGCAGATGCTATGAAAGAGAATATCCAGACATTGGTGGATTCTTATAATTCGATTTTACAGACGGCTGGTAAATACTCTGTATCTCAACATCAAAGTGTACAGCTTTTCCGAGATATGAGTAATACTGCTTTTGCCTTCCAGCGAGAACTAGCAGATATTGGCTTAATGGTGGAAGATAATGGCCAGATCACGGTAGATACAGACATGCTTTCTGGCGTAGTAAATGATGAAAACTATGAGGAACATCTTTCTGTCCTCAATGATTTCAAAAATTCATTGAATGTAAAAGCAAACAACGCTTCTCTGGATCCTATGCGCTATGTAGACAAAATTCTGGTGACTTACAAGAACCCTGGAAAGTCTTATGCAACACCTTATATTACTTCGATCTATTCTGGAATGATGATGGATGAATATTGTTAAGGTATTGCACGATGCATTTAGAATCATAATTTGTACCATAGGTACCCCATTATGCTATTTGGCATATTACAAAGGTATAAAAACTACCCTTTTTCTCTTTACCTCAGAAAGTAGAGAGAAAAAGGGTGTTTTATTATCCAACAGTTGTGCAACAGATTCAAGCCAACATCGTAATTTAAAGCAAAAAACAATGTCGCTCCTAGCTATAAAAAGACATCAACTTTTCAGCAGAAATGTCGATATTCAAATCACCTTTCGCTACACAGGCAATTACTGGAATCCCGCCCTTTTTCTCTATCACCCTACAGTTATCCTGTTCCATTGGATCCTCATTATGAAAATGATTTAAAATGATACCTTTTACTGAAATCTGTCTGGCTTTCAAATATTCCACTGTCAGCAAAGTGGCATTGATTGTCCCCAATCCTGCCTCAGCTACCACAAGACAGGATAACTTCAATTCCTGAATCACATCCTCCAGCCAGATCTGCCGCTTTTCTTCCCAACACAGCGGACACAAGATTCCGCCACTGCCCTCCATCGTAATATACTGATAATGCTGACATAAAGTTAAATACCCCTGCCGCACGACTGACAACTGCACAGGATTCCCCTCACTCCTGGCCGCCAGATGTGGAGACACCGCTTGCTCATAAATATAAGGAACCATAGTATCTAGAGGCTGAGAAATTCCAGAGATCTTTTTTACATACATGGCATCTCCTGGCAAAAGTCTTTGTCCCTGCCGCTGATTTCCACTGACTGCCGCCTTATAATATGCAGCCATTACTCCTGTTTCTTGCAGTTTCTTAACTAACAGTGCTGTAATATATGTTTTCCCTACGTCTGTTCCTGTCCCAGTTATAAATATTCCTTTGGCCACAATGCAATTCCTTTCACTGACATATCTTTTTCACCTCATATCCCAACTCTTGCAACATTTGAAAATCCTGTTTAATCGTAATTCCAGTTGTTGTTAGCATATCTCCTGTAATCGCTGCATTGGCACCAGACTGAAAACATTTTCTACCTTGATCTTTCATCAATCCTCTGCCACCAGCCAGCCGAATAAATGCCGTTGGTAGGATAAACCGAAAAATCGCTATAATTTGGCACATATCCTCCACCGTCAATCTAGAATTATGCTCATATGGAGTTCCAGAAATTGGGTTTAACATATTGATGGGAACCGAACTTACTTCTAAATCTCGAAGTGTGATTGCTAGGTCAATGCGGTCTTCCATAGTTTCCCCCAAGCCCATAATACCACCGCTGCAGATGCTAAGCCCTGCATTTCTGGCGGCTTTCAGGGCATCTATCTTATCTTGTTGGGTATGTGTTGTACAAACTTTGGGAAAATATCCCTCTGAGGCCTCCAGATTATTATGTACCCGCACCGCCCCTGCCTCTTTTACTTTCCAAAATTCTGCCTCCTCCAATAGACCAAAAGACACACAGACAGAGATATCCACATTTTGTTTGATCACACGAATACTTTCACATACTTGTTCTACTTCTTTGCTGCTTAATTTCTTCCCAGAAGTCACAATAGAATATCTGGGAACGCCACGCTCACTATTATACTGTGCCTGTTTTAACAATTCCTCTGTCTTCAATAATGGATAACTTTCCACATTGGTGTGATAAAAAGAAGATTGTGCACAATATTTGCAATTTTCCGAACATTTTCCACTTTTTCCATTGATAATTGTGCATAAGTCAAAACTATTCCCGCAAAATCTTTGGCGAATCTCGTCTGCCGCCACACAAAGTTCCTCTACTGGCAACTCTGCCAGTGCGAGTGCTTCCTGTTTATTCACTTTATAACCTTCTACAACTTTCTGTTTCAGTTCTTCCAACTGTTCCTCCATCTGAACCTCCTCCTGTTATTATGTACATAATCTATTTCATAACCACTTTTCTTTATCAAACTGTTTTATTCTGCTATCATTCCCAAAATACTCCTTGATACAGGAACTAGACGCACTGCAAGGCCGGCAGACAGAAAACAGAGCACAATATCCCCAGGCATATCCAGCGGAAAACAATCTGCAAGTACCATCACAAAAGCGGTCTTTTCACCGACATAGAAATTTAACATCATATATTTATACACCAGCCCAATACCATAAGTCACCACAAATCCAGCAAAAGCTGCGATAAGATATTTTCCATATCCTCTGATTCCTGACTTATCCACAATCAACCCTGTAGCGAATGCTGCCAGAATAAATCCTACTAGATAACCGAAACTTGGCCGGAATATGTAGGCAATCCCCCCACCTGCCGCAAAGATAGGCAGACCACAAAGCCCCAACAATACATAAACTGCAACACTGATCGCTCCTAGCTTATACCCTAAAATCATCCCTGCCAACAATACAAATAAAAACTGCAGTGTAAAATAATCCATTCCAGGAACGGGAACCTGTATAAAAGCTCCCGCAGCCACAAGCGCGGTAAACATCCCCCCACAAACAATTTCTTTCACTGATAATTTTGTTTCCATTCCATTCCTCCCAATATCTTGATTGCATTTTCTTATACCATATCAACAGAAATAAGAGCCTTTCTAAAGATACTATACAGGAGAAATCTTTGATTGTCAACCTATAATATTATATCAGTTTACATTCATACCAAATACCTATTCACTCAATAATATAAATGATATTCCGTCTTTTATGTAACCGCACATTGAAAAGATTTTTAATCATTTATGTAATCGCACATTGAAAAGATTTTTAATCATTTATGTAATCGCACATTGAAAAGATTTTTAATCATTTATGTAATTGCACAAAATATGAAAAGAGACTGTATTACACTCCTTCAATAATACAGTCTCTCTTCATGTACTTTCCGATTATGGTCGTTTCTTTGACTATAACTATGTTACACTTCTATAATTGCGAATACTCCTCTTCTTAGGTATTGATCGCGCCCGTACATAGGATGCTTCTTTTGTAAAGCCGTATTTTTACTGTCGTATGCTTCGCCTTTTTCCCAAATCGGCGTTCGCTCTTTGGTATTCTCTGCCGTCGGCATAACGGCATTTCCTCTTTGGTATTCTCTGCCACCCCTCATAAAATGGCATGTTTTCTTTGGCATTTTGCGCCGCCCGGCAAAAGCGGCATTTCTCTTTGGTGCATTGCGCGTTGTTCTTGCATAACTGCCTTTATCTTTTGTATCTTAGCTTAGGTACTTCGCAGCTCCTATTGTCCTCTGTACGGTCTCCCCGCGGATTACTGCGCATATGCCACCTGATCTACCAGCCCATCAATCTCTTTAACCATTCCCAGAGATCTTCATCATGAGACAGCAGCATACTTTCACCCCCGCTTCTACTTTGGATTCGGTATATGTAAACTATCTGATCTTACCATCGGAAAGTCACATCTCCTGATACTCTACAGCTACCTAACCTCATTCTACCCAATGACAGTGACCAGGTGCAACCATCTAGGAATAAACGGTCGAATTGCAGAAGCAACGGCTAAATTCTACAACTGAAAGATGATCCTCGCTGTAAATATTCCCTCCTGATTCTCAAAGAACAGCTCCCCATGATTTCGCTCAACGGCCTCTCTGACATTGGCGATTCCATAGCCATGATTTCTGACATCACGTTTACTGGTGACGCTCCCCAACTGCTCCAACACAATACGCTCGGTGATCGGATTAGAAAGCTCAATCACCAGATGATTTTCCCACTGTCGGATCTCCAGATGAATATAGCGCCGACCCACTGGAAATCTGGCACATGCCTCTATACTGTTGGACAACAGATTTGAAAAGATGGTACACAAATCATAATCTGCTATTGCCAGCCCTGTGGGAAGAATGCCCTCAATCTCCCAAGTAATCTGATATGTTTCTCCCTTAAATTGTGCCTCCAACAGCATGGCATCGACAATCTCATGGTTTACTGTCACAACGCTGCGGACAGCCTGTATCGTGTGCTCCTGCAAATCTGAGAGATACTGCTCCGCCTTCTGATACGCCCTGTGTTCCATATAATATTTCAGACTGCTGATATGAGCCTGTAAGTCATGGCGTACCTTCCTGGTCTCCTTGGCATTGTCCCGCACCACATGTACATACTCTCTGGTGATCTCCAAATATTCATCTTTAAGGCGGCTCTCAGTCTGATACTTTTTACGCAACAAATCCAGCACCACCACACCAGCCCCAAGACCATAGAACATTGCACTGACAATCACCATACAGCCAGTGATAAAGATAATCTGGTCAACCTCACCATATACAATCTCACTGACATCTTCTATGTAATGCTGCACCACGGAAGCTGCAAGGCTGCATACACATCCAATTACAAAATACTTGGCTGACAGATTACCAATAATCTCACAATATCTTGGAATTTTCCTCAATCTTGAGGATAACAATCCTAAGATTGCACAGGTAAGAATGCCTCGAAAGATACGGTAATCTATATCTTCTTTTAACACAGACATTGGCTTTTCTAACAATCCTGAACAAACTACACTAATACATAGATATGGCATATGCAGATACATTATACTACATATATGGACCACCAATCTTCGAACTACCGTTCCTCTACTCCACAACAAAATAATAACAGGCATTGCACAAAGTCTTACACTTAACATCATAAAGCTATTGCGTCCAAACCACAGATCACCCAGACACCAGCCACAAAAAAGCACTACTCCACATAGAATTTCTCTTTTATTCTTATTGATGGGAACACAAAAGATTCCGCACATCATCAGCATATCTTCTAATATCGTGATGATATTTAGACATATGCCTTCTGTCATGCTATACATCTAACGAGCCTTCCTGATGATATATTCCCGATAAGACTCTTTTAGTGCCTTACCCTTTCTTCTGCTAATCGGTACTCTATCCCCATTTTTTATACTGATACTGTCATCAATATGACTGATACTCCTTAGATTTACCAAATAACATTTATGACAACGAAAAAAGTACTGATCCTTCAATTCCTCCTCCAATTGAATCAAACTCAGATCACAAAAATAATCACCATCTTTACAGACCATACGACTATACTTTGTATCTGCTACAAAATAATAAATATCTTTGATTCGTTTTGCCAAATCTCGGTTGACACTTTTAATGACCAGGTTGTGGCTCTCATCAATATCCTCTATCATCCGATTGAGATATTTTGTTAGCTTTGCCTCTACCAATGGCTTATGTAGAAATCCATATACATTCTTTCCAAAAGCCTCTGGCATCTCCTCTAGATGCTTGGTTACAAAAACAATCTTTGTATCTTCATTCTTTCTCCACAGCCAGTTTTTAAGCTGAATGCCAGAAATCCCTTCCATCTCTATATCCAGAAGCAGAATATCTGTCTTTTCCTTCTCTTCCATAAAAGATTGTCCAGATTCATACTCTTTCTGTTGATAATTGATACCTTTTTGACTAAAATATTGTTCCAGCATTTTTGCAATAGCTTCCCTGGACACCTTTTCATCTTCACAAATTCCTACTTTTATCATTTGCATTGGCTCCTCGTATGTATTACCTCTTATTATATTTCACGGCTGCTTTTCTGTCCATATGATATTCCGCAAATTTTACAGCCATGAATTATAACTAATATAATCTTAATTCCCCTTCTATTTTACCAGTTCTCTGGCTCTTTCATATTCACTTGGTTCTATCCCCAATACTTTACAGGCATCTTCCAATGATAAATTCATGGATTTCATCAAGTTGGACACGCTAAGCGTCAACTGGTTAGCTCTTCCTTTTTCCAGTCCCTCCTGTATTCCTTTTTCCAGTCCTTCTTGTATTCCTTTTTCCAGTCCCTCCTGTATTCCTTTTTCCAGTCCTTCTTGCAAAATACTCATTCCAAGGCCACTCATTTGTGATACCTCCTTCCATAACTCCTCATTTTGTGAAAAGTCAATATATTTTTGCACTGTGTCAAGAAAATCTT
>CAJTCL010000025.1 GCA_910575005.1 Lachnospiraceae bacterium
TAGGGCAGAGGTGGAAGTACAGCAATGTATGGAGCTGACTGTTACTAATCGGTCGAGGGCTTGACCTCACTTTTCGGTTCTTCTGTGTGAATTTTTTAGGGTATTGTAAATTTTTCCTTTACAAAGTATGGAAGATTTGTTATACTTCTATAAATGGCCTAGTGGCTCAGTTGGTTAGAGCGCCGCCCTGTCACGGCGGAGGTCGAGGGTTCGAGTCCCTTCTGGGTCGTTAAATATGGGATCTTAGCTCAGCTGGGAGAGCATCTGCCTTACAAGCAGAGGGTCACAGGTTCGAGCCCTGTAGGTCCCATTTTTAATGCCGATGTGGCTCAATTGGCAGAGCAGCTGATTTGTAATCAGCAGGTTATCGGTTCGAGTCCGATCATCGGCTTGTTGGAAATTATATATTTTCATTATGGATGGATTCCCGAGTGGCCAAAGGGGGCAGACTGTAAATCTGTTGGCACCGCCTTCGAAGGTTCGAATCCTTCTCCATCCATTTAGGATAAGTAGGAAAACAACCAAAACGGTTCGAATCCTTCTCCATCCATTTAGGATAAGTTAGGAAAGTAACTAAAGCAGTTTGGATCTTTCTTTATCCATTTAAGAATAGATAAAAAGGGTTAGCAGTATAACAGAATCTTTTTATTTATTCTGACAATTAAATATTTATTATCGCGGGGTGGAGCAGTCCGGAAGCTCGTCGGGCTCATAACCCGAAGGTCGTAGGTTCGAATCCTGCCCCCGCAATTTCAATTGCCCAGTTAGCTCAGTTGGTAGAGCAGAGGACTGAAAATCCTCGTGTCTCTGGTTCGATTCCGGAACTGGGCACGAATAAACTCTTACAAATACTATGGAGATAGTGTTTGTGAGAGTTTATTTTTTACCTTATAGGAAATTCCTCTGGATTTCCTATTAAGATAAAAAACAATGATCACAGGGTCTTTCTTCACTTCGTTTCGGTCGTTGCTTAACAAGTGCCACTGGCACTTAGCAACCCAGCGAAGCGAGGGCACGGCGGCGGAAATGAAATATGTCGCAAAAGTGCCCCGCCGCAGGCAGAGGATCTGTGAGAATGGTATACATGTCAATATTTGTCGAAAAGTTAATTCTGCTAATCACTAAATTTCCATCACATTTGTATGATAAAATGAACCCGTTTAGGGAAAACTAAAAAAAAGTTTAATGGAAAGGAATAATAATGACACATTTAGATGAATTAGAGGCAGAAGCCATTTATATTATGAGGGAAGTTGCAGCTACCTGTGAGAAACCTGTGATGTTGTATTCCATAGGAAAAGACAGTTCTGTAATGCTGCATCTTGCGATAAAAGCTTTCTATCCAGAGAAGCCGCCATTTCCTTTTTTGCATATAGACACTACATGGAAATTTAAAGAAATGATAGCATTCAGAGATCGTGTAGCCAAGGAGAAGGGAATTGAGATGCTGGTTTATATCAATGAAGAAGGTGTAAAACAGGGAATTAATCCTTTTGAGCATGGTTCAGCCTATACAGATATCATGAAGACACAGGCTTTAAAGCAGGCGCTCACAAAATATGGATTTACGGCGGCATTTGGTGGAGGTAGACGTGATGAGGAGAAATCTAGAGCCAAGGAACGTATTTTCTCTTTTCGGAATAGTGCGCAGGCATGGGATCCTAAAAATCAGAGACCTGAGATGTGGAAATGTTATAATACACAGATTCACAAAGGTGAGAGTATGCGAGTGTTTCCCTTGTCCAATTGGACAGAGAAGGATATTTGGCAATATATTGCAAGAGAAAATATAGAGATTGTACCACTTTATTTTGCCGCAGAAAGACCTGTAATATATCGAGATGGAAATATTATTATGGTAGATGATGAGCGTATGTCATTGCTTCCGGGTGAGGAGATACAGCATAAAAGCATACGATTCCGTACTTTGGGATGTTATCCGCTTACTGGAGGTTTGGAATCTAAGGCTGCTACATTAGATGAAATTGTTGAAGAGACATTGGGTGCGGTATCGTCAGAACGGACAAGCAGGGTTATTGACCAGGAAGCCGCTGGAAGTATGGAGAGACGTAAGAGAGAGGGATATTTTTAAATGAATGGATTATTGAAGTTTATTACATGCGGAAGCGTGGATGATGGGAAATCTACTCTGATTGGACATATGTTATATGATGCAAAATTGCTTTTTGCAGATCAGGAACATGCACTGGAGCTGGACAGCAAAGTGGGAAGCAGAGAAGGAAAGATAGATTATTCGCTGTTATTGGACGGACTGATGGCAGAGCGCGAGCAGGGAATTACCATTGATGTGGCATATCGTTATTTTACGACGGAAAAGAGAAGTTTTATTGTTGCAGATACTCCAGGACATGAGGAATATACCAGGAATATGGCAGTGGGAGCTTCTTTTGCTGATCTGGCCGTGATTCTTGTTGATGCATCTTTGGGAATTCAGGTTCAGACTAGACGTCATGTCAGGATCTGTGCATTGATGGGAATACGTCATTTTGTTTTTGCTGTAAATAAGATGGATTTGACAAATTATAAGCAGCAGGAATTTAAGAAGATTGAGAAAGAAATTAAGAAACTGGCCATTGATTTAGAGTTTGAAAATATGATTGTGATACCTGTTTCTGCTACAGAGGGTGACAATGTTACTATAAAGTCCAAAAATATGCCGTGGTATACAGGCGACACGCTGTTAGGATATTTAGAGAATGTTGATGTAGATCAGGAGACAACAGAAGAAGGTTTTATATTACCAGTACAGAGAGTCTGCAGACCGAATTCTGAGTTTCGAGGTTTCCAGGGGCAGATTGCCTGTGGAAACATAAAAAAGTGAGAGGAGATCACAGTTCTTCCTAGTCGAGAGAAAGTAGTAGTTCAGTCGATTTTTGTGGCTGAAAAAGAAGCAGAGCAGGCGGAGAAGGGGCAAGCTGTGACAATTTCTCTGAATCGAGAAGTTGATGTTTCCCGTGGCTGTGTTTTTGTGAATGGTACAGAATTAACCGTTAGTAACATGTTTACAGCGGCTATTCTCTGGATGGATGATTTGGAATTAAAACAGGGAAAAAATTATTGGATTCAAATCGGCACCAAAATGCTTCCAGCGTCCATTATGAACATTAAATATCGCATTGATATTGGCACAGGAGAGCATATTGCAGCTACTAAGCTGTATAAGAATGAAATTGCTGTTTGTGATATTGTCTTATCAAGTGAAGCAGTTTACTCAAAATTTGAGGATCATAGGGAGATGGGCAGTTTTATCCTGATTGATCGTGTTACAAATATGACATCAGCATGTGGAGTGGTGGAGCATTCACTGAGAAGATCAGAGAATATTGTATGGCAGAAATTGGATATTACTCGTCAGGCACGTGCAGAAAAGATGGAACAAAAACCGGTAACATTGTGGTTTACAGGACTTTCTGGAGCGGGAAAGTCTGCATTGGCAAATGAAATTGAGAAACGTCTCAGTGTCAGCGGCAAATATACCATGCTTTTAGATGGTGATAATATCCGCATGGGACTGAACAAAGATCTTGGATTTGAACCAGAAGACCGCATTGAGAACATCAGAAGAATTGCGGAAGTAGCAAAATTGATGAATGATGCTGGACTGATCGTGCTTACTTCTTTTATTGCCCCGTTTATCAGCGACAGACGTCAGGCAAGGGATATTATTGGAGCTGATAGTTTTATTGAGATTTACGTTAGTACGCCTTTGGAAGAATGTGAGCGCAGAGACGTGAAGGGCTTGTATCAGAAAGCCAGAGAAGGGAAAATTCCAAACTTTACAGGTATCTCAAGTCCATATGAAGTGCCAGAGGAGGCCGATGTCATTATAGATACTTCTGAGCATTCACTTCAGGAATCTGTTGATTTGGTACTCAAGGCATTAGAGGATAGAATGTGATGAAGTGGGAAAAAGAACTTGAAGCTGCAAAATGTGCGGCTGTGGAAGCAGGCAAGGCAATTATGGATATCTATCAGGGTGCTGATCAGACATTGGTTGAATATAAGGCTGATCAATCCCCTTTAACAATAGCTGACCAAGCAGCTAATAAAATTATTGTCGATTTTTTGAGAAAGACTTTTCCTCAGTATGCAATTTTGTCAGAGGAAGAGAAGGATCAGAAATCAAGATTGGAGAATGATTATTGTTTTGTTGTGGATCCTTTGGATGGAACGAAAGAATTTCTGAAAAGAAATGGTCAGTTTACCGTAAATATTGCGCTGGCTTATAAACATGAATCTGTAATGGGAGTTATATATGTACCAGTTACTGGAGATTTGTATTATGCTGCAAAGGAGTCAGGTGCTTTTGTAGAGCGTGCAAAAGGGCAGAGAACAAAATTATGCGTATCTGATCATACTGATATCTCCTCACTTCGTGTGGTAATGAGTAATTCCCACGGATGTGCAGAAATGGATGCTCTGATAGAGAAATATCATCTTTCTAATTTCGTAAAAGTTGGCAGTTCTCTGAAGGGTTGTATGGTGGCAAGCGCAGAGGCCGATGTCTATTATCGTTTTAATCCCACAATGGAGTGGGATACCGCGGCGATGCAGTGTATTGTTGAGGAGGCTGGTGCAGTATTTCGGCAGATGGACGGTTCCATTATGACATACAATAGAGAAGATAGTCTAAATTCTAAAGGGTTTTATATCATTAATCGAATGGAAAATCTGTTGCTTTTATAAAGTATTATCAGATAAATTTCAAGAATAAAAGAGTGCCCGATCGCAATATTTACGGTTGGGCGCCCTTTTTATATATCAGCCAATAAAGGTAATTACATTCTGTCGTTCCTTGGCAGCTTCTGCAATAAATGTTTTCAAGCTATTAAAATATTCCCATACATATGTGTAAAAGTCATTCTCATCCTCACCATCTATAATGGGATAGATTTCATTGGTTATCATATTGTCAAAATCAAATTTATTCCGAAACATAGCCTCATCCCATGTATTTAAGGCTTCCGCTATCTGTGCCACCAAATTTTTATTCAAAAGCAGAGCAGGCCCATAGCCCAAATCCTCTTCATTGACAGGCGATCCACCTAAAACTAGTTGGCTTAAAACATTATCGTCATCGCTTTCATATGCGTTTCCAGACAATATAAAATGGATTGCGTGCCAGGTTTTATCAACGTCAATCATATTTTCACTGTATGCATCATCAAAAATAATTTCCCCTGGATCTCCCTGGGTCATTTTTTCTACTAGTTCGTCATCTGCTTTTAAAAAGTAACCAATCATACTCATATAGCTTTGCTCCTTCCACAATATATTTTAAATACATTATACTGTGCACAGAGGAAAAGTACAAGAAGAATAAAAATTGGCATCTATACCTTATAATTTATGTCAGTGTGACATCCTCTCTTTTGGGGGTGTCAGTCGCTTCGTTCAGCATCCTTCCTCCCGCCATCTATGACATTCTATCTTTTGAAGCTGTCACAAAAAGCAAATAAAAAAGGAAATTTAAATATTTAAGAATTTTCGATTAAAAGGCGCTCTAACATATGGCTTAACAGCAGCAAGTCAGAAGCCAGTATTTCTATTTCTTCTTTATCTATACATTCAAAGATTTGACAGGCAATTGTGGACAGTACATAGAGGTTGGTACAATGATTCATAAGGACACCGAAAGATTTTTTTATATCCTATGCTTGCAGGAATGAAAGTTTCCAATTATAGAAAACAAAATATTTTAAGTTTGACTGCACAGAACAATGATTCGTCTGGGAGTCGTCTGTGGGGGAATACTTCTGGTGGTTGTAGTATAATATACAAGCAAAAAATTTCCACCTGGGGAACAGGAGTAGCGCTGGCCATTCAGTGTGAGGATTTCTGTGCTGCGGTTGAGATTTAATCGCAATGAATTGTCAGCGGCAGTCAGATCTCTGCGGAAGAAATTTAACATCACAGTTTCCTCATTTCGCAGTGGAGCGATGATTTCTGCCTGATACTGAGGAGGATAAATCAGGGGTACAGGACGGCTGGAATCATAGAAGGCAGCCACAGGCATACCTGTGCGCAGCCTTGTACTTCCGACAACTACAGTATTGGGGGATAGCAAAAAGTTATTAATACCACCAGGAGTACTGACGGTGATCATCTGATTACAGCAGTCTCTTGGTGTCTGTGAAATATTTTGAATGATGCCGATTACGGGCAAGAGTGATTGATAATTCATGTATTAGTTCCTTTAGCTTTTATTTGTTAGCATATGCGCAGAAAAGAAAAATGATAGTGATGGCCTTTTTTGTTTGTTATGCCATGAAAAGGAAAATGTGGTTGGCCATTCTGTTAATGTTATATGTCAGATGGTGGTAGAAAAATTCCCAGTGCAGGAGGAGAGAAGGTAAATAAAACAAAGGCGGCGAACAACAAAAGCGTGAAAAGTTTTGGCAGTAATGGATTTTTTTGCGCTTGACAGCGGGAGGCAATCAAATAGATTACAGTATAGGCAATGATTACACTGATATAGAAAGTTAGAATATCCAAAACCATATAATTATCCCCTAAGATGCCAGTGTAAGTATAAAAAATTACTGGAATGGCAAGAGTTCCTATTAGAATCCCAATGGGATAAGCATAAGAGATACAGGGATAATCTGTTTTTAAGAATAATTGTGCTAAAATTCCATAGAAAAACATCGGGAAAAATAAAAGCTTCATATGTTCCCAGGTGGATTCATTTACAGGACTGAATAATCCTACAAAATAGTTTTCCTGCGACCATTCATAAGTAAAGTGTAACAGGGTACCAATGACAGAAGTAAAAAGAATGCCAGTAATGATGAAAAACAACAATTTTTTGTTCATAATTTGCACCAAGCCTCAAGTAAATATTTCTATTTTCATTTGAGGAGCAAACACAAAGACGAGTGTTTGTATATTGTCCTTCCTTTTCTTTTTGAATAGTGTATGCAAAAAGGGAAAATATAAGT
Organism: Lachnospiraceae bacterium; assembly: GCA_910575005.1. GTDB lineage: Bacteria > Bacillota > Clostridia > Lachnospirales > Lachnospiraceae > Petralouisia. Next base: position 6,963 of record CAJTCL010000025.1, read on the forward strand.
ACAAATACGGTAATTTACTGAAAAAATCTGTCAAATATGTAGTTGATTTTGGCGTAAAGATGGTTTTTGAATACTTTGACGCAATAAAACGGTAAAGAATGAAAGAAAAATATTGCAAAATAGGAAGAATCATACTAAAATGTATGTTGATAAAGAAAGTTTAGTTGAAAAGGAGAATGAAAGATGAGCTATGTTGATGAAGTGCTGGAACGTGTAATTGCAAAAAATCCGGCAGAGCCTGAATTTCATCAGGCAGTGAAAGAAGTGTTGGAATCTTTAAGACCAGTCATTGAAGCAAATGAAGAGAAATATCGCAGAGAGGCACTGTTGGAGCGTTTAACAGAACCGGACAGGCAGTTCAAGTTCCGTGTGCCGTGGGTAGATGACAAAGGTCAGGTTCAAGTCAATACTGGATATCGTGTACAGTTTAACAATAGTATTGGACCATACAAGGGAGGTTTAAGACTGCATCCTTCTGTAAACTTGGGAATTATCAAGTTCTTGGGCTTTGAGCAGATCTTCAAGAACTCTTTGACAGGACTTCCAATTGGCGGTGGAAAAGGTGGTTCTGATTTTGATCCTAAGGGCAAATCTGATCGTGAGGTTATGGCGTTCTGCCAGAGCTTTATGACAGAACTTTGCAAATATATCGGAGCAGACACAGACGTTCCGGCTGGTGATATTGGAACAGGAGCGAGAGAGATTGGTTATATGTTCGGCCAGTATAAGAAAATCCGCAGCGTTTATGAAGGTGTATTGACTGGAAAGGGACTTTCCTATGGTGGTTCTCTGGCACGTACAGAGGCAACTGGATATGGACTGTTATATCTGACTGAGGAGATGCTCAAATGCAATGGCCATGATATGAAAGATAAGATTGTTTGTATATCTGGTTCTGGTAATGTGGCGATTTATGCGACAGAGAAAGCACATCAATTGGGCGCTAAGGTGGTGACAGTCAGTGATTCTACCGGCTGGGTATACGATCCAGAAGGAATTGATGTTGCATTGTTAAAGGAAGTAAAGGAAGTAAAACGTGCGCGTTTAACGGAGTATGCTGCTGCAAGGCCTAGTGCACAGTATCATGAGGGCAGAGGCGTATGGACGATAAAATGTGATATTGCGCTTCCATGTGCTACACAGAATGAACTGTTACTTGAGGATGCTAAAGAGCTTGTGGCAAATGGCTGTATCGCAGTTGCAGAAGGTGCGAATATGCCAACTACCTTGGAGGCAACTGAGTATCTGCAACAGAATAAGATCTTATTTGCTCCTGGAAAGGCTGCAAATGCCGGTGGCGTGGCAACTTCTGCCCTGGAGATGAGTCAGAATTCTGAGCGTTTGAGCTGGACCTTTGAGGAGGTAGACGGCAAGCTGAAAAATATTATGGTTAATATCTTCCACAGCCTGGATGATGCTGCAAAGCGTTATGGCAAGGAAGGAGACTATGTGACAGGTGCGAATATTGCCGGATTTGAGAAGGTGGCAGATGCGATGATTGCACAGGGTGTCTGCTAATAACTCCCTAATTGCCGGAAAACTCCTGCAAATGGCAGAGATTGCTGTCTTGCAGGAGTTTTTTATATATTTTGATCAAGGTGTCAAAAGGTCTGAATTTCCCTTGCAGGCCAATTTGTCCAATCTTGCACTTCAATATCTATCAACGATGCGCCGCATCGCCTCAAGATATTGTAGCACAATCTTGAAAAAATTTGCTCTGCAATGAAAATGGACCCTTTGACACCTTAATCATATTAGGAAAGTCTATCAATTTTCTTGATATATAAGTATTGTGAGACACTTGTGCGAAAGGAGGAAGTTTTAATGAATATATCAACAATTGTAATTTTGCTGGCATTTGCCGTGTACCTCGCGATGATGGTGGCGGTGGGGGTATGGTCAATGCGTAAAACAAACGGGGCAGATGATTATTTTCTGGGCGGCAGAGGCTTATCTGGACCCGTGGCGGCAATGTCTGCGCAGGCTTCTGATATGAGTGGCTGGCTGCTGATGGGATTGCCAGGTTCTATCTATGCATTGGGAACTGGACAGGCGTGGATTGCCATAGGTTTAGGATTAGGAACAATTATCAATTGGCTGGTGATAGCTAAGCCGTTGCGTTCTTATACTATTGTTGCGGACAATGCTATGACTTTGCCAGAATTTTTTGGCAATCGTTATCATGATAAAAACAAAGTATTGCTTGGTATATCATCGGTAATTATTGTAATTTTTTTCTTGGTTTATACTGCTTCCGCACTGGCTTCTGGCGGAAAGTTATTTAATTCTGTATTTGGTGTGAATTATCATATCGCGCTTTTAATTGGTGCAGTGGTTATATTATTGTATACATTTTTGGGCGGATTTTTTGCAGTATGTACCACAGATTTTATCCAGGGCAGTTTGATGCTGGTAGCGCTGTTAGTAGTGCCGCTGGTGGCATGGGGATATGTGAGCGGAGATTTTTCCAATTTGATTACCCAAAGCGGGGTGGAATCTGCCCATTACATGAGCCTAATGTATAATGGCGATCATCCGATTACCTTGGTAGAAATCTTGTCCAATCTGGCCTGGGGACTTGGGTATTGTGGTATGCCACATATTCTTGTACGTTTTATGGCCATTAAGAATGAGAAAGAATTAAAGAAATCTTCTGCGATTGCTATTGTCTGGGTGGTATTGTCCTTGTCTCTGGCAGTGGTCATCGGCGTGGTTGGCCGAGCATTTTTGTTTCCAGAGATTTTGGGCGAGACAGAGGGAGCGGCAGCAGCAGAATCCGTATTTATTGAAATGATTCAGAAAATATTTACAGAACTTTTGCCGTTTTCTTTTGTCGGTGGAATTTTCCTCTGTGGTGTTTTGGCGGCAATTATGTCTACTGCAGATTCGCAGCTATTGGTTTGCTCCTCCTCAGTCTCAGCAGATATATATAAAGATATTTTTAAGCCGCAGGCGTCAGATAAGACTGTCTTGCGTGTGGGACGTATTACTACTGTGGTAGTGGCGCTTTTAGCAGTTGTGATCGCATGGGACCCTGATAGTTCTATTATGGCGCTAGTGTCTGATGCATGGGCAGGCTTAGGTTCTGCGTTTGGTCCGCTGGTTGTGATGAGTTTGTTTTGGAAGAGAACAAATCTTCCAGGAGCAATTGCTGGATTGATATCTGGGGCAGCTACTGTGTTAATTTGGGATTATATACCGTTGATAGATGGTAAGACAATTGCCGCAGCTACAGGATTATATTCCTTATTGGTTGGTTTTTGTATCAGTATTGTGTGTATCGTGGTTGTCAGTCTGGTGACAAAAGCACCAGAACAGGCAGTGTTGGATGAGTTTGAGGCATATAAGAAATATCAGGAATAAGATGATATTAATGTTGTTCAAGAAATTAGAATTTTTTATAAAATAAACAATTCCTTTTTTCTGTAATATATAGTATAATGATAACATAAACCCGCGTTTTGAAACGCGAGAAGGGAGAATTTTTTATTATGTCAAATGATTTATTTATGACAGAGGAGTATTTATCAGACCTGAACGCTTATTGGCGTGCAGCAAACTATCTGGCTGCTACTCAGTTGTATCTGCTGGATAATCCGATGTTAAGGGAACCGTTAACGAGGGAACAGGTGAAGAAGAAAATTGTAGGCCATTGGGGTACAGTGCCAGGACAGAACTTTGTATATGCACATATGAATCGTGCAATCAACAAATACGACCTGGATATGATTCTGATTTCAGGACCAGGACATGGCGGCAACTTCTTTGTGGCAAACTCCTATTTGGAGGGAACTTACAGTGAGGTATATCCAAACATCAGCCAGGATATGGAAGGTCTTAAGAGACTGAATAAGCAGTTCTCCTTCCCAGGCGGTATTTCCAGCCACGTTGCACCAGAGACTCCAGGTTCCATCAATGAGGGAGGTGAGCTTGGTTATTCTATCGCTCATGCGTTTGGTGCAGTATTTGACAATCCAGATTTGATCGCTACTGTTATCGTGGGCGATGGTGAGGCAGAGACAGGACCTTTGGCAACAGCTTGGCATTCAAATAAATTCCTGAATGCGAAGAATGATGGTGCGGTACTTCCTATTCTTCATATGAATGAATATAAGATCAACAATCCTACCGTATTATCTCATATTTCTCATGATGAAGTGGAGAGTTACTTCCACGGATGCGGATGGAAACCATATTTCGTAGAGGGCAGCGATCCGATGACAATGCATCGTCTGATGGCAGAAGCTGTTGACAAGTGTGTAGAAGAGATTAAAGAAAATCAGAGAGCGGCAAGAGAAGATGGCAAGACCGAAAGACCATTCTGGCCAATGATCGTACTTCGTACACCAAAAGGATGGACAGGCCCTAAAGTAGTAGACGGACTTCAGGTAGAAGGTTCCTTCCGTGCACATCAGGTGCCGATTACTATGGAGAAACCAGAACATATTGATCTGTTGAAGGAATGGCTGTTAAGCTATCATCCAGAAGAGCTGTTTGATGAGAATGGCGTATTAATTCCGAAGCTTCGCAAGATTGCACCTACAGGTGATCGCAGAATCAGCGCTAATCCTCATGCGAATGGTGGTAAGCTGCTGCGCGATCTGCGTCTGCCAGATTTTAGAGAATATGGTATTGATGTGGAGAAGCCAGGTCAGTTAGAGGCTCAGGATATGCTGAAACTGGGTGCATTTATCCGTGATATCTTTAAATTGAATAAAGAAGCAAAGAACTTCCGTATCTTTGGACCAGACGAGACTATGTCTAATCGTCTCTATGATGTATTTGACGAGGAGAAGAGAGACTGGAATGCAGATTATCATGATGCTGATGAGGATCTTGCAACAGACGGAAGAATTATGGATGCATACTTGAGTGAGCATATGTGTGAAGGCTGGTTAGAGGGTTATCTTCTGACAGGTCGTCATGGATTCTTCGCTTCTTATGAAGCATTTATCCGTGTAGTAGACTCCATGTGCGCACAGCATGCAAAATGGCTGAAGGTATGTAATGAGCTTCCTTGGAGACAGAAGATTGCTTCCTTGAACCTGATTCTTACCTCTAATGTATGGCAGCAGGACCACAATGGATTTACACATCAGGATCCAGGTTTCTTAGATCATATTTCTAATAAGAAAGCAGACGTTGTCCGTATGTATCTGCCACCAGATGCAAACTGTCTGTTGTCCTGTTTTGATCACTGCATCCGCAGTAAGAACTATGTAAATGTAATTGTAGCTTCTAAGCATCCTAGCCATCAGTGGCTGACAATGGAGCAGGCTGTAAAGCATTGTACACAAGGTATTGGTATCTGGGATTGGGCAAGCAATGACCAGGGTGAAGAGCCAGATGTTGTATTGGCATGTTGTGGTGATACACCTACCAAAGAAGCATTGGCAGCAGTTACTATTCTGCGCGATAATCTGCCAGAAGTTAAGATTCGTTTTATCAATGTAGTTGATATGATGAAACTTGAGCCTTACAGCAAGCATCCACATGGATTGACAGATGTAGATTATGACGCACTGTTTACTAAGGATAAGCCAATTGTATTTGCATTTCATGGTTATCCTACTCTGGTACATGAGCTTACATATGAGCGCCATAACCGCAATCTGCATGTACATGGCTATCTGGAAGAGGGTACTATTACCACTCCGTTTGATATGCGTGTACAGAATGAGATTGACCGTTATCACTTAGTAATGGATATTGTAAATCAGCTTCCACAGCTTGGAAATCGTGGAGCATATCTGTTACAGAAAATGCGCGATACTCTGGTTGCACATGATCAGTATATTGCAGCATATGGTCAGGATCTGCCAGAAGTAAGAGAATGGGTATGGCATACACCAGAAGATAAATAAGTATTGACTGAAAATGAATAGAGTGTCTTAGAAATCGTTCATAGAGACATTGCTGATAATAAATTCCCTGCCATTTAATAAATGGCAGGGAGTTTTTTAGGTATTGGACGATCAGAACTTTCACACGAAGGATCGGACTAATTGATTTTGCTGTATGACGATCTTTACATATGCAACAGTTTAGAAACTGAAAGATAAAAAATAACAAATTGCAGTTTGTAGGAATGTTAAGTGAGTGCAAATTCTACAATTACATATTAGAAAATGTATGGTATTTCAAGTTTTATACAATGAGAACATTTTTCCGAAGAGTGAGTATTTTTATAAAGCTGTAACAGTAAAAAACATGTTTTGTTAAAATTTGTTAGAATATGTAGAAGTTTTCTTTCATGAAAGGTATAATGATAATTATATAGATGCAACAAATCTATAAATTAACGTATCAATTAATAGTCTGAATAGGATTGAGAAGTTAAAAAATTTTTTAACTATTTTGATAAAGGTGATAAATCCAAAGATAAGAAAGAGGAGAGTGTTATATGGGTGCAGATTTAAATTTAGAGTTATCAAGTGAACAGCAGTTATTTATAGAGAAAGCAATCCAGGGAAAAAATATTCTCGTAGATGCTTGTATTGGCAGCGGAAAAACGACAGCTATTCAAAATTTGTGTAATCAATTACCGAGCACGAAAAAGGTTTTATATTTGACATATAATAGGCTTCTGAAATTAGATGCAAAGTCTAAGATTAAAAAAAGAAATGTTACAGTAACAAACTATCATGGGTTTGCATACATGATTTTAAAAAGAAGTGGTATATCAGCAGGGATTTCGGATTTGATACAGAGATTTTTGAAAGAAAAACCTACGATTGGAAAATATGATGTTTTGATTATTGATGAATATCAGGATATTGAGCAGGAACTGGCCGGATTATTACAGTTAATAAAAGACAGTAATCCACAGATACAGATTATTGCGGTTGGTGATATGGAGCAGAAAATATATGATAAAACAACATTAAAAGTGGAATCATTTATGAAAGGATTTCTAGAAGAACATCTTAGATTGAAATTTACCCAATGTTTTCGTTTGTCAAATAATCTAGCATCTATGCTCGGAAGGGTTTGGAAAAAACAAATCATAGGAGTAAATAACTCCTGCAAGGTGCAAGAAATGTCAAAGAAAGATGTGATACCATTTTTGGCAGAGCAAATTCCAGCAGATATTTTGTGTTTAGGAGCAAGAACAGGTGCAATGTCTGACACACTCAACATTTTGGAAGAAAAATATCCAGATAAATTTAATAAGAACACGGTGTATGCAACGATATCAGATTATGATTCAATGGGAAAAACGGAACCAAAGGAAGATTCTGCAATCTTTACAACTTATGACAGCAGTAAAGGTTTGGAAAGAAAAATTTGTGTTATTTTTGATTTTACAGAAAGCTATTGGAGTGTAAGAATATCAAAGCCGCAGCAATTATACACAATATTGAGAAACATTTTCTGTGTTGCTGCCAGTAGAGGGAAAAATCAAATTATTTTTGTAAAATCAGATGAGGCCATGTTGTCTGAAAAGACACTCTCAACATATGTAGAGACAAATCAAAAATTTGAAGATTTAGGTATGAGTAAAATGTTTGATTTCAAGTATAAAGAAGATGTGGAAAAGTGTTTTTCACTGTTAAAAATATCTAAGCTGGAACAAACAAATAATTCAATCATAAATATAAAAAGTGCGGATGCCCTGATAGATTTATCGCCTTGTATCGGCATCTATCAAGAGGCAGACTTTTTTGAGAATTATCAAATAGATGAAGATATAAAACTTGAAATTTTATTAAATCCTGAATTAAATGGATTGTATACAGAAGCGGTAAAGAATAGTACCCTAAACAATAAAATATTATTTTTAGTTTCACTTGAGACGAAACAGAAGAGATACAGAACCCAGGTGGTAACTCCGTTTGTCAGTGAAGAACAAAGCGCGTTAATGAGAGCTCGGCTAGAAACGCGATTGAATAGAAATGAGAATGCACAGGTTCCCTGTCAGATAAACTTTTATGATCCCCAAAATGGAAAGCCTATCTTTTCAGCCAAGGGATTTGCTGATGTGGTTAAGGATGATATGGTGTATGAATTAAAATTTGTATCAGAATTAACACATGAACATTTCTTGCAGTGTGCTTGTTATATGGTTGCGATGAAGTTGCAAAAAGGGATTTTATGGAATACAAGAGATAATACATTGTATGAAATCAAAGTACCAGACCGGAAAGCATTTTTGAATGCTGTTGCAAAGACTGTTACGAAGGGAGTAATAGAAAACTATTATGAACCAAATATATTTGAGAAGACAAAAGAAGATAAGATAGAAAACTTTGCTGTCATTGATACCGAGACAAACTGGAATGATGAGGTAATGTCGATTGGTGTAGTAGTTGCTGATTCCAAAACTTTGAAAAAAATTGATTCCAAATACTATATTTTTGATCCTGAATATAGAGCAGGCGGAATGTATGATAATCAATTAAGGCTTGACGAAAAAGGCGCCTGCGTTACAAGCAGAAGACAGGCTTTAGAGGAGATAAAACAGTGGCTGGATCATTATCATGTGCGGAAATTTTTTGCATATAATGCCTCTTTTGACAAGAAACATTTGCCAGAGTATTTTGAGTATCAATGGTATGATATTATGCGTTTGGCGGCATATCGTCAATATAATAACTCTATACCAAGTTCTGCGGATTGCTATAAGACAGGGAGATTGAAACGAGGGTATGGTGTTGAAAATATATTGAAAATGCTTAGCGGTAATCATAGATATTATGAGACACATAATGCTGTTTTAGATGCAGAGGATGAATTACAGATTATGCAATTGCTAGGGCATGGATTAAATGAATATGAGATTGCGTTGCTATCGGATAAGAATATTTCAATGGCAGGACAACAGCAAAGTGAAGTAAAACCTTCAAGAATAATAGAACAGCAAAGTGATGTGAAACTTTCAAGAATAATAGAACAGCAAAGTGAAGTAAAACCTTCAAAAGTCATAGAACAGTATCAAAGTGATGTGAAACCTTCAAATATCACAACAAATCAATCCAAACGGAAAAGGGGCATTCTGTCTTGGCTTTTTGGAGATAGAAGGGATTGAGCGAGTGGAATAGAAAATATAGGGCTGCCGCACTGAGAAAGAATAAACAATATATCGTATATATTAGGGAAACTTTATATATATTGTTTGAGATTTTCTGAATGCGCCAGCCCTTGTTTTTATTTCACTTTCACTTTTTTTGCCTTACTATAAGCGCCAAAAATCTTGGTGTTTCCAGACTTTTTATAAGGCTGGATACGAAAATAATAGGTCTTTTTGCGCTTTAGGTTATTTATTGTTGTGGTTTTTGTTTTGCTATTTTTGATTGTGGTACTGCGGGCAGATTTAAACTTGGAATTAGTGGCATATTGTATGCGGTAGCCGCTTGCTTTGGAATCTGTCTTCCATTTTAAAGTCACCTTTTTTGCTGACTTGCTTTTGACAGAGGCTAGGGAAATCTTCTTAGGGGCAATTTTAATGCTTACCGTCTTTGTAAGTTTCTTATACTTACTGGTCTCTGAAACAGTGATGGTAATTTTGGCAATACCAGTATTGCGTATAGTCACTTTTCCTGTTTTACGATTGATGGCTGCAATTGTCGGAGAGTTTGAAGTATAGTGTATTGTACCGTCCCCTGTGGTTCTTTTCGCTTTAAGTGAAAATGCCTTGTCGCCATAAGTTTTATTGAAAGAAGATTTCACGGAAAGCTTCTGTTTTTTCTTGTTTACGGGTGTCTCAGGTTTAGGATCAGGTTCAGGATTAGGCGCAGGCTGCGGATCCTTTAAAGTGTCATTTTCATAAATTTCAGAAATCTGTTTGTTAGAGAGAGCAGCACTATAGACTGCCACATCATCAAATTTCATATCCCTAACATCTTCATTGCCATAAATTAGACCCGAACCGATAAATATATTCACAGCATTTTGAATACAGCCAGAGAGAGAAATATCAAAACATTTGCTTAAATCCTTAGAAGTAGAACGTACCAATGTTCCATCCAGGAATAATTTAACTCCCTTAGGATCAACGGAATAGGCCACATGATGCCATTCACCTCGTTTTAATTCATAATAGCTGCCGTTTGCAAAAGAACCAGCATTGATTTGGCAAGCGAGATTAGCACTAATGCGTGTCATTGGTGTGGAGGGTTTATCGTCGCCTCCGTTTGCCTCAAATAAGGCACTTTGCGCCAGTGTGCTGTTGGAAGCATTTACCCACATACTGACAGTAAACCCTTTTTCTGACAGTGTTGCCAAGCTGTCAGAGGGCAGGCGAAAATAATTTATCCCTTTGGCATCCTCTTCATTTTTGATATGGAGGATCTTACCTCTGACCGAATCCGTTTCAATGGAGGCAGTTCCGACTAGAGAGGCTTTGCCTGTCTTATTTGAGCGTTTTACTGGTGTAACACTGCCGTCTGAGGCCGAAGTCTCAAAGTTAAAACCATAGACGAGCGCTTCCGAGAGCGAGGCTTTTTCTGGGATTTGGCTTCCCCAGAGACAGATATTGTTATCTCCGATCGCAGAAAATGTCATTACTTTCTGAGGAGTTTCTGCCTCATTGTATTGCTTGTAGAGAATGCCTTTGTACACAGAACCATTTAATTTTAAGGTAATATAATCATATTCTTTGCCGTCAGAAGTAGATTTTTCCCAAGTTCCCTGCATAGCTCCAATTACAGTTCCATCGGCGCATAGATCCAGACTCTGCGAGGAAATCATCTCGCCATTGGTGGCTGTACCATGATTAATCAGTTCATAGCTGCCGACAATTTCTTTCTTATCATAATGTTCGATTGTTTCTCCGCGGTATTCGTAGACAGCGGGAACTGGCCATTGATCTTCATTTAGATATTGTCTGCGCACTCGTATCTGGTGTCCTTCATGTTGGTTGTCAGGAACATCAAAACGCTGATGGTGAAACAGATAGCGATTGTTGTCGTCATCAATCAGTGCAGAATTATGGCCGGCGGCACGATATCCTGGCTGCCCGTCAAAGCCATAGTTGCCAATCAGTTTGATGCCATACTGGTCATTGTCTTTGTTGCTGTCTTTGGCATTGTTGCCAGCAGCGTCCAGATAAGGACCATACACATTTTTCGAGCGGAACAGACGCATGTTGTAGCCGCCATTAGAGAGCAAACCGCCATAGCTTTCATATAGATAGTAGTAATCCGTTTCTTTGTCATAGAGAATATAAGCGCCTTCTCCAGATTGATGGTTGCCGCCGGCAATATGGGTGCCAAAATAGCGGTCTATAAAGTTGCCGGAAATTGGTTCTGTACCATCCTTGCCAGGATATTTCACTGCACCAGTGGCTTTGTCCAGCTCATGAATGAACAGTCCGCCAGACCAGGAACCATATACCATATAAAGGTTGTCATTTTTGTCAAAAAATACAGTGGGGTCAATGGCATTTGGCGCATAGTTCTGGTTCCATCCTCCATCTGCAGAAAACCACTTACTGCTTACATCGGAGATTGTTCCAGCCTCAATCAGTTCTTTAAGATTTAGGTAATCATTATCCCACTTGGTATTACGTTCACTTTTACCGCCATTTTCACCGTGGTCAAAAGCGCCTGTCTGGGTAAAACCAGAATAGATCATGGTGTCTACATATTGATAGGGACCTTCCGCGGTTTTTGATACCGCATAACCAATACAAGAACGCCGCCAGGTCGAGGAAGTGCTGTAGTATAACATATAGGCTCCCTTGGTTGAATCTTGCCAGGTGTAGTTGGGATTATAAATTACGTCTGGCGCCCAGACACCAAGGCTTCCATTTTTCATATCGCCGTCGTCGTAGCCAGCCCAAGCAAAGGATTCCGAAAGATTTGTAAGGATATTTCCATACACAGAATCCTGTTTCCAGCTATCTTTGGGGTCTCTGGCATTCCAATCAGGATTCATCTGTGTCCAATGGATTAAATCCGTCGATTTAGCATCCGCAAGATGGGAACCAAACAGATAGTAAGTGCCGTCTGCCTTAAGAATGGAAGGATCGTGGGCAGATACACGTTCAGGTTCTGGCAGAGTTTCTGCGGCGGCAGCCTGCCCTGGGGGGAAAGAGGTACTCAGCAAAGCAGCAGATAGCACAATTGCCGCAAGCCTGTGGAAAATTTTTGTCTTCATAGGGTCCTCCGTTCTATAAAAAATGTTTTCGGTATAGTAGAATTATATCGGAAAATGCAGGAAAGGGAAAGTTATTTTTTGATTATTTTGAATGTTACCATTCACATATCAGCTAATATGGAGAAAATCATATGATCGTATGATGATTTTTCCATTTGTGCTATGGAGAACAGAAAAAATTAGCAGTTGGTATCGTTTCAGGAATGTGCTATACTATTAAAATAACGTTCTTTTTTGAGCGAATAGAATATACCATGTTTTTGTGTGGTTTAAATACTAGGAAAGGGATTCCAAGATGACAAAAGAAGAATTAGCGCTGGAATTGATTGCTAGATTAAAGCAGGAATATCCCGAAGCAGGCTGTACGCTGGATTATAATCAGGCCTGGAAACTTTTGGTTAGTGTGCGTCTGGCGGCACAGTGTACAGATGCACGGGTAAATGTGGTGGTGGAGGGGCTTTATGAAAAGTACCAAGATGTTAAATCACTCGCAGAGGCTCCAGTGGATGAAATTGAAGAAATTGTCAGACCTTGCGGGCTTGGAAAGAGCAAGGCCAGAGATATCAGTGCTTGTATGAAAATGCTCCATGAAGAATATCATGACAAGGTGCCAGAGGATTTTGACGCTCTTTTAAAATTGCCTGGTGTGGGCAGAAAAAGCGCCAATTTAATTATGGGGGATGTATTTCATAAGCCAGCGATTGTGACGGACACGCATTGCATCCGCTTGGTAAATCGCATGGGGCTTGTGGACAATATCAAAGAGCCCAAGAAAGTAGAAATGGCGCTATGGAAGTTGATTCCGCCACAGGAGGGCAGTGATTTTTGTCATCGGCTGGTATATCATGGCAGAGATGTGTGCACTGCACGGACACTTCCTCATTGTGAACAATGTTGTGTAAAGGACATCTGTGCCAGAAATGGCGTGGACAAGGACAGATAAATAAAAGGAAAAAAGAAAAGAGGAAATAGTATGGCAGTAATTAGACCTTTTTATGCAATTAGACCCACTGAGGACAAAGCAAGCAAGATAGCAGCGCTTCCTTATGATGTATATAATCGGCAAGAGGCAAAAGAAGAGGTGTCCAAAAATCCAGAAAGTTTTTTGAAAATTGATCGGGCAGAGACACAGTTTGACGACAGTGTAGATACTTATGCGCCAGAGGTATATCAAAGAGCACATGATCTGCTCTGGGATATGGTCAGGGAGGGTTCTTTTGTAAAAGAGGAAAAGGCTTGTTATTATATTTATGAGCTGACAATGGATGGGCGTACCCAGACAGGGATTACAGCTTGTGCTTCCATTGATGATTATGAGCAGGGAATTATTAAGAAACATGAAAACACCAGGGCAGAGAAAGAGCAGGATAGAATTTGTCATGTGGATGTCTGTAATGCACAGACAGGGCCAATTTTTTTGGCCTATCGTTCCAATCCGACAATAAATGCAGTGGTGGATGTGGTAAAACAGGAAGAACCGTTATATGATTTTGTGTCAGAGGATGAGATTCGCCACAGAGTATGGGTGATCTCAAAGGAAGCGCAGATTGGTGCAGTGGAAGCCGCTTTTGGCTCCATCGGTGAAATTTATATTGCAGATGGTCATCATCGGGCCGCGTCTGCGGTGCGAGTGGGACAAAAACGCAGAAAAGAACATCCTGATTACAATGGTACGGAAGAATTTAATTATTTCCTTTCGGTATTATTTCCAGATGAACAGCTTATGATTATGGACTATAATCGGGTAGTCAAGGATTTAAATGGTCTGTCAGAATCAGCATTTTTAGAAAAAGTATCAGATCGTTTTGAAGTGGAATCGTTGGGAACAGAGGCTGTGAAACCGACAAGAAAAGGCTGTTTTTGTATGTATTTGGCTGGAAATTGGTATCGTTGCAGCATTGCTGATAAGGATATCCCAGGACATCCAGTGGATGGCTTGGATGTATCTATACTGCAAAAGCAGTTGTTAGAACCAGTGCTTGGCATTACAGATCCAAAGACAGACAGCCGCATAGATTTTGTGGGTGGCATTCGAGGACTGGAGGAGCTTGAGAGACGCTGTAATACAGACTGTGCAGTTGCTTTTGCCATGTACCCCACATCTATACAGGAGTTGTTTGCGGTGGCGGATGCTGGACTTTTAATGCCGCCGAAATCGACTTGGTTTGAACCAAAGTTAAGGAGCGGGATTTTTATTCATGCACTAGATTAGTTAGGAAACACTGATCAAAGAGCTTTCGCACTGTATTTGTGCCGAAAAGCGGCATATTTCGTTGTGAATCGTGTGCATCTTCTGGGAAGTAAAGTGGAGATTTAAGCAGCGCTTCCTTAGTTTTCCATAAATATTTGGCAGAGCCGTGCAATCGCTTCTGTAATATGTGCAGGAGGAATCGCAGAGTAATTCATGACAAATGTATGTTCGGCAGGAGGGGAATCCTGGTGGTAATACTGAGACAGGCAGACAAGGCGCAGTCCCAAGGATTTTGCCTTCTGCAAAATAATTTCATCGGAAGCAGAGAACGCTACATGCATCAGAAAATGCAGTCCAGCATCTTCCTCCGTAATTGTAATACGAGGAGAGGCTGGGCTGTTTTTCAGGCAGTGCAATAATAAGTCTCGTTGATTTTGATAGAAATTGCGCATGCGGTTTATGTGGCGTTCAAAATGTCCCTCCTCGATAAAACGGGTCAGGGTATATTGTTCAAAATTAGAAACGGTACAGGCATAAAATCCTAAATGCTGCTGAAAATGCAACATTAAATGCTTGGGAAGTACCATATAGCTGATGCGGATGGTTGAGGCAAGTGTCTTGGTGAAGGTGTTCATATAGATCACTTTGTCCATTACATCAATGCTCTGTAAGGAGGGAATTGGTTTCCCCATAAAACGAAATTCACTGTCATAATCATCTTCAATAATATAGCGGGAGTCAGAGGCTGAGGCCCAGCCTAGAAGCTCATAACGGCGGCTAATCGGGGTGATGATTCCTGTGGGAAAGTGATGAGAGGGGGAAATATGCACAATATCCACGCCAGCAGATTCCAGTTTATTCATACAGATTCCCTGGCTGTCCAGAGGGATATGGAGGCATGGGACATGGTGGCTTTGATAGACCTGAGAAATCTTCTGGTAGCCTGGTTCTTCCATGCCATAAATTTTGTCATGCCCCAAAAGCTGAATCAAAAGCCCATAGAGATAATCTGTCCCAGCTCCTACAATAATCTGTTCTGGAGAGACATTCATACCTCGAAATTGTTTTAAATGACCGCAGATTGCTTTACGAAGAGCCAGAATTCCAACGCCAGGGGAATTTTCCATCAGTGCGGGACGACTGTCAGCTATGACTTCTCTCAATACTTTTGTCCATAGGGCAAAAGGAAAGGTGTCAGGATGTGTTTGATTGCTGGTAAAATCGGCATAACAATCAGTCTGCACAAAAGTAGAGTTAGGTACAGAAGCGTTTGGAATGGATGTTTGTGCTAGTTTGCTGCTGATGTCTGCAATATAGTACCCCTTTTTGGGGATAGAATAAATATAACCTTCAGCCTGAAGCTGCGCATAAGCATTTTCAATGGTGATGGTGCTGACATTTAAGTGTTTGGCGAAGCTGCGCTTTGATGGGAGGCGGTCGCCGCAGGCAAGTACACCCCCCAGAATGTCATGTTTGATACATTTATATAAGTATTCATATAGACTTAGGGAACCAATATCAGAAAAAGAATAAGTTAACATGGTGAGTCTCCAATCTGGCCTTATATCAGGCCAAGGGAATATCGTGTTACAGGCATAAGTATAGAAAATAAAAAAATTGTTGTCTTTGTAATAAAAGGCGCAATTACAGCGAATAAATTTGTATAGTCATTATTATAATAACAAGTGATATAGTTGTAAAGGAAGAGATTTTACGAGAAATTTGTCCTTATATCAGGAGGTAGAAATGAATTTAAAGGAATATTTACAGCAGGAGGAGTTTGTCGTAAAATGTGAATGCGGCATCAGCCTGATGAATGCCAAACTGCAGATTATTAACGCAGAACTTGGCATGCGTTTGGGGAGAAAAGTGATTCACAGCATGTCCAGTCGGATTAAATCTTATGAAAGCATTATAGTAAAATTAAGGCAAAAAGGACTGCCAGAACATGCACAGGCAGTGGAAGAGTATATCTATGATGTGGTGGGAGTGCGTGCAGTGTGTACTTATACAGATGATTTGTACCAGATTGCAGAGATGCTCTGTGCTCAAAAGGACATGAAACTTTTAAAAAAGAAGGATTATATCAAAAATCCTAAGAAAAGCGGTTATCGGAGCATGCATTTAATTTTTCGGGTTCCAATTTCCTTTGAGGCAGAGGTGCAGTGGATTCGAGTGGAAGTACAGCTTCGGACAGCGGCAATGGATTATTGGGCAGGTCTGGATTACCAGCTTCAATATAAAAAAGAAAATCGGGAGGCAAAAAATATTAGCAGAGAACTAAAGGCATATGCAAATGCCATTGAGCAGATTGACAGCAAAGTGCTGGAACTGCGCAGGCGGATAGAGGCAATTTAAGATTTTTCATTGACTTTTTTTGTGTGAAATATATATTTTTATAGACAAATATGATTCTTTTTTGGTATTATTTTGTTAGATGCAAGAAGCGGATATTATATTTTTTGGAAACTATATAGCGAAGCAACGGAAGGAAAGGCTAACATGGAAAAAAAGATTAACAAAAATACCAAATTTAGAACAGGGATCATGATGAAAATTTTGTTTATGGCCTTGGGCCCCTTACTTATGCTTGCTGTGATAAGTACTGTATTTTCAGCGAGGACCATAAGGGTTGGCATGGAGGAGGAAGCCATCAAGCGTTTGGAAGATATCACAAGTGGTGTCAATCAGGCTCTAAATGCATTAGGAGAGGGGGATTATAGGCTTGAGGGAGAGACGCTTTATAAAGGGGAAGAGAATATTTCAGAGCGAACGACGTTTTTTGAGGCTTTTGCTAATAATACCGAGATTGATATTACATTATTCTATGGAGACACCCGCAGAGTGACTACATTGATAGACCGCAATACTGGCCAACCAATGGTGGGCACTCAGGCAGCAGATCGTGTGGTGGATATGGTTTTGAAACAGGGCTTAGGATTTGTAGATATGGATCTGGAATTGAATGGGGAGCCATATTTTTGTTGTTACATACCATTGAAAAATACGGACGGAAGTATTGTGGGGATGATTTTTGCGGGTGAGCCGAGCAGCGGTATTCAGCAGTATATTAGACAAACATCCTGGGAAATTGTTTTTATCAGCGGTTTGATTATTTTAATCGGTGGCGCTGTGATTATCTATTTTTCCAAATTAGTTTCCAATGCAATTCAAAAAGAGAAGAACATTATTGAACAGCTTGCAGAAGGAAATTTAGATATCGAGGTAGATCAAAAACTCTTAAAGCGTGGGGATGAACTGGGAAATAGTGCCAAGGCCCTGCAACATTTGATTTCAGAGTTATCTAGGATTTTGCTTCATGTACAACAAACCTCCCATGAACTGATGCAGTCAGGAGATTCTTTGGATGGGATGGCGGAACGTGTCAATGCGAATTCTACCGAGATCAGTAAGGCGGTGGAAGAAATTTCACATGGAGCGATCTCTCAGGCGGAGGAAATTGAGCATGCCACAAGTCAGATTGTGGATATGGGGTTAATGATTGAACAGATTGTGGATGGTGTGGTTAAATTGGATCAGACTTCCATTGCCATGAAAGATGCAGGGGATAGTTCTGTGGAGATTATGCATAATCTGGTGGAATCAACAAATAAGACGAATGAGGCAATTACCAAGATTGGAGCACAGATCTATGCCACAAATGATTCGGCACAGAGGATTCGGGAGGCAGTGGATATTATTTCTTCCATTGCCAGCCAGACTTCTCTATTGTCACTGAATGCCAGCATTGAGGCGGCTCGGGCTGGAGAGTTTGGCAAAGGTTTCGCGGTTGTGGCCACAGAGATTCAGAAGCTCGCAGATGAGTCCAGCCGTTCCGCCCAGACGATTACAGATGTGATCAACGCTTTGTTGGCAGAATCTGACATGACTGTTAAGATTATGCAGGAGGTAGAAGGGATTATCACAGAACAGAAACAAAAGCTAGAAGCGACACAGCACAATTTTGCAGAGGTAGCTGACGGCATCCACAGTTCAAGGGAAGAAACTGCAATAATCGAACAGCAGACCCAGGTATGTGATACTTCTAGGAAAACAGTGGTGGATGTGATCTCAAATTTGTCAGCGCTTTCAGAAGAAAACGCAGCTTCTGCTGAAGAGACAACAGCTTCAATGGAAGAATTAAGTGTAACGATTAATTTGCTGGCAGATGCAGCAGCCGGTCTTAAAGATTTGTCCAGTGCAATGGATGAGGAGATTAAGTTCTTTAAATTGTAACAAAGACAGAAACAGATAGAGCAGTTCCATATAGATGGGAGCTGCTCTATTTTTAGTGACAATTTAAAAGCTCAAACCATAAGTATTCAGAACTTTCAAATTTATTTGAATAGTAATTTTTTTATTAAAAAAGTGCTGTCAATCATTTAAATTTATAAAAATATAATACAGAAGTTCAATTTTTTCAGCAACAAGTTGAACTTATGGGCAACAACTACTATAATAATAATACATGTTTATAAAATAGATTGGAGATTTAGAATGTTAAAGGTATTTTTGGTGGAAGATGAGATTGTGGTTCGTGAAAGCATCCGCCAAATGATTCCGTGGATGAAATTTGGTTTTGAATTATGTGGGGAAGCTGGCGATGGAGAAATGGCGTTGCCGCTGATTCAAAGACAGAAGCCAGATCTGGTGATTACAGATATTCGGATGCCCTTTATGGATGGGCTGGAATTAAGCAGAATGGTGAAAAAAGATTTGCCAGAGACTAAGATTGTGATTATCAGCGGCTATCATGACTTTGAGTATGCTAAGGCAGCGATTTCGATTGGAGTAGAACAGTATTTACTGAAACCAGTTAGCCGTCAGGAATTTTTGGGGGTATTGAAGAAGATACGGGACTGTTACGACAAGGAAAATGCACAACGCATTTATTATGAAGAGTTTGAAAAAGAAATGAGGCAGTATGAACAACATTCCAGAAGAGATTTTTTTGAGAAGCTTGTCTCGGGCAAGTACAGTCTCAATGAGATTTATGAACAGGCAGCGCAGCAACAGATTGATATTATGGCCTCTGCCTATAATATTGTTTTATTTCAGATCAGTAGTAAGGAACAACAAAGATTATGGACAGAATATTTTTCTCAGACAGAATTAGAGATTTGGGAAAGGATAAAATCATATATTAAGGAACAAGAAGAATATTTGATATTCCGAAATCATGTATTTGGTTATGCGGTTGTGGTAAAAGGGACGCCAGAAAATATTGAATCGCTTACAGAGGAATGTGTACAGTATCTGAAAGGTTACATGGAGGAAGGAAATGTGACTTGGTTTTTGGCGGTTGGAGAACCAGTGGAACGTCTGAGTATGCTCTCAAAAAGTTATCGAAGTGCAGTGCAGGTATTTACGCTGCGTTATACCAGGCCAAACCGATGTGTCACCTATCAGCAGTTAGAAGAGCAGAGAGCAGGAGATCGGGATGTAAATCTTAAGGAGATAGATGCGGCTGTGATGGACACGGAGGTTGTGCACACCTTTCTGGGCAATGGACTGTTAGAAGATACAGAGAGTTTTGTAGATGATTATTTTTCTATGATTGGGGAGAACGCACTGCAATCGAGAATGTTTCGGCAATATGTAGTTTTGAATATCCATTTTTGTACGATGTCCTTTGTGACAAAACTTGGTTATGATAATGAGATGATAGACAGCGGCCAGGAAATAGAACAGATGGGCAGCACCCTGGCACAAGCGAGAAAAGCTGTCATCAATCTATTAAGACAAGGGATTAAGCTTAGGGATGAGAGCAGCAAAAGCAGAAACCGCACTATGATGGGAAGGGCGCTGGAATTTATTCAGGAGAATTATACCGATCCAGAGATGTCCTTAAATCGGGCGGCCAGTGTTGCTAATGTCAGCGCCAATCATTTTAGTGCCTTATTCAGTCAGGAAATGGGACAGAATTTTATTGAATATCTGACAGAGCTTCGTATGAAGAAAGCAAAGGAATTATTGCGCTGTACCAGTATGCGTTCTGGTCAGATTGCATTGGAGATTGGATATAAGGATTCTCATTATTTTAGTTTTTTATTTAAGAAAACACAGGGCTGTACGCCCAGCGATTACCGCAATCAAATTGGGCAAAGGAATGGAGTATGTCATGGATAGGGAACTGGAAAAAGCCAAGATAGAGCAGCTTTTGGCAGAGGTGGAACAGGAACGCAGGTTAAGGCACCTTGCAGAGATGAAATTGCTGCAGGCACAGGTAAACCCCCATTTTTTATATAATACACTAGATGCAGTTATGTGGCTGGTGGAAGCAGAAAAACAGCAGGAGGCGGTGGAGATGCTTGGCCAGTTATCCTTGTTTTTTCGGATTTCACTCTCAAAAGGGCAGGATGTAATCTGTTTAAAAGAGGAAATAGAGCATACTAGAAGTTATATGGAGATTCAAAAGAGATGTTATCATGATATCATGGATTATACGATTACACTTCCACATGAGTTGGAAGAAATTAGATTGCCAAAACTTATCATACAACCTTTGGCAGAGAATGCATTATATCACGGAGCCAAGCAAAAACGTGGAAAAAGCATGATACAGATTGCATGTCAGGACTTAGAAGAGGATATACTAATTACAGTAAAAGATAATGGGGCTGGGATGAAGGCAGATCAGTTGATGGAATTGCAGCAGGCATTGAAGCAGGGAAAACATGTGGGGTTTGGGCTTACTGCAGTTCATGAGAGAATAAGATTGTATTATGGAGAGCCATATGGAGTAAAAATAAACTCAAAATACGGGGAGGGAACGCGGGTGGAAGTTCAATTGCCAAAAGAGCTTTTGCCGATTTAGCAAGGAGGAAAAAATGTTAAAAGTATTTCTGGTGGAGGATGAAACGATCGTCAGGGAGAATCTGCGTGATCATATTATGTGGCAGCAATATGGGTATCAGTTTGCAGGTGAGGCAAGTGATGGAGAGATGGCGCTGCCCCTGATCCGAAGGCTAAAGCCAGATGTGTTAATTACGGATATTAAGATGCCATTTATGGATGGGCTTGCGCTCTCTGCGATTGTGAGACAAGAGTTCCCGCAGATGAAAATTATTATTATCAGTGGTTACAATGATTTTGAATATGCTAGACAAGCAATTCAGGCAGGGGTGGAGCAGTATCTGCTCAAGCCAATTACCCGCTCTTCTCTTCAGAAGGCGCTGCAGGAAATCAAGGAAAAGATTGAACAGCAGCGGGTACAGGAAGAATATCTGGAGAAATTTAAAGAAGATATGCAAATGTATGAGCAGTTTTCCAGAAGAAATTTTTTTGAGAAGGTCTTTGAAGGGCAGCTTTCGGTACAGGAAATTTATGAGGAAGCGCAAAAATTGTCACTGGAGATGGATGCAGCAGGCTACAATCTGGCTATGGTTAGCCTGCGCGAAAATAGGAATATGGAGGAACCCTCCCAGGAGTCACGGCTGCTTGCTGCTAAAAGAGAGGAATTAATTCGATATTTCCAGCGCTATCCTGAATTTTTGGTGTTTCGGTGGAATATCAATACGTATGGCATATTGATGAAGGGGGAGGAGGAACAAATGGAAGAATTAAAGGATAGGTGCCGTGAAAATATCATTCGCATTTGTTCTGGACAAGACACTGAGATAAAATGGTATTGTGCAATTGGGGAACCAGTAGAACGTCTAAGTCTTCTGCCTCAGGTATACAGTAAAGTCAATCATATGATGTCCTGTCGTTTCCTAAAGCCCGGACAGCATATTTTGACAATGGAATCAAACAATCTTGAGCATCATGGCAAAGAGGAGAGTTCTATAGGGATGGTGGATATTGCTAAGATTGATCCAGAAATTATAAAGAATTTTCTGATACATGGGCAGGAAGAGGAAGTGGAGGACTTTGTAGATGGCTATCTGGAGAGTCAGAAAGAAGCTTTGAAGTCTAAAATATTTCGAGATTACTTGATGCTCAGCATTCGTTTTACCACGATTTCTTTTGTAAAGAATCTCGGTTATAGTCAAGATGACCTGTTGGAAAATACATATACTGACAAGATGAAGGTATTCAGCCTTAATATGGAAGATATGCGTTTTTATATGCAGGAGCTTATTTATCGGGCGTTGGAACTGAGCAATCAGGCGTTAGAAAGTCAGAGCAAGAAGCTGATTAAGAAGGCGATGGGATATATTGAAGAAAATTATGCCAAAGAGACAATCTCCCTTAATGAAGTTGCAGGGGCAGTGGAAGTCAGTGCCAATTATTTCAGCACAGTATTCCGCCAGGAGACAGAGATGACATTTACAGAATATGTGACACAGAAGCGTATGGAGAAAGCCAAACAGCTTTTGCGGCAGACAGAACGGCAGTCAGGCGATATTGCCACAGAGGTAGGATTTAAGGATCCACATTATTTTAGTTTTGTATTCAAAAAGACACAGGGTTGTACGCCCAGAGAATATCGCAGTGGAATGAGAGCATAACAAATTTCATGCCCCGTCAGCTTTGCTGCGGGGTATTTGAGTTTTCATCGGACAAGGTATTGTGGCGGTGTTGTCCATAAGCACAATCACTTCCACGTGAAACCAAACGCCAGGGGAGCTCTTCTGAAAACACAGTTTCTCCCTGAATCATCCGCAGCAAAGCACAGGCCGCTGTTTTTCCAAGTTCATGTCTGCCGTGAGATAACGTAGTGATGCGAATAGAATCCAGATCACTCATATAGCTATTGTCAAATGAGACTACCGAGATATCTTCAGGAACTCGAATATCTGCATAACGCAGCTCACGAATCAGCCAATACGCAATCTCATCATTATGACAGATAATAGCAGAGCATAGAGATTTATTTCGGCGGAGAAATGAGGTCAGAAATCCAGTATCTGATCTAGTTTCCAAAGCCTCCAATTTGGCGGAGGTATACCACAAAATCAGCTCTTCTGCAACAGTGATCTTAAAGTCCCGCAGTGCGGTGACAAAGCCAAAATACCGTTCTAGACCTTGCATATCATCAATCTTAAAGATTCCTGCGATCTGGGTATGACCTTGCTGGATGAAATGCTTTGCCAACAGATAACCGCCATAATAGTTGTCATCCTTGATATAGACAGCAGAAGTAAGGGCGGGATAATTCCCACCAGCAAACACTATAGCGACTCCTTTCTCCATCAGATACTCATAGAGGTCAAGATTAGGGTTCGGAAGTGCTGTCTTAGTACCTTCAACAATCAAACCTCTGATGGGTGCAGTTCTTAGATTTTCTAATATTTCCCTTTCAATTGCTATTTTAGAATAGGTAGAATAGATTTGTGCTGTGTAGCCTTTTTCTCTGAATACAGATTTCAAGTCAGCGAGCAGAGCAGGTGTTGTGTATTCGTCAGCATTGTTTACAATGATACCAATGGTATTTTCTCGTGTTCCAAGTCCAGTGGAGAAGGAACCGCTGCCCTGGCGTTTTTCAATCAGTCCTTCTTCTGTCAGAAGATGCAGCGCTGCCCGCACGGTTTGGCGGCTTAGATGATATTGAGCACAAAGTTCATGTTCGGATGGGAGTTTATAAATTCCTTTGCCAGTATTCTGGAAGATGATCTCCCGCAATATATTTGCAAGATGGATATATTTTGCTGACATCTCAGACCCCTTTCTTATGATGTTCTTTGATTCTGCGGATAAAAGTTACAAGTTAAAGCAAATGTTTCGTTTCTCAAATTATATCATAACCCGAAGAAATACAGTATATGGAAATGCAGGAAAAGCTCTGGTACTTATATCGTAGAAAATTATCTGAAAATATTTATTTTTATAATTTTTTTATATTTAAGTCGTGATTTTATCCTTAAGAAAATGAACAAAAAATGAACAAATTATGGACAAATAGGAGAAGATGACAAAAAGTTACAAAAGTAAGTGCAAAAAATGAAAGCAATTTCACAGAAAAACTAGCCTATATTTTGGGAATAACGGAAAAAAAATAATATATTTTCTTAAAAAAGTTAAAATAACATGGAAATTTATAAAAAAATATTCATACTTGTACTGAAAAATAAATTATGAACAAAAAGTTGTATTGGATATAGCGACAAATATAAAAAAGAGAGGGTAAGTCTTATTGACGGGGAGGAATAAAAAACTTAAAATAAAATCACCGACGGCGTGATGCCGAATAAAAAAAGGGAGGACATGTAAATGTTAAGAAAGAAGTTAGCAATGTTACTTGCTGTAGTTATGGTAGCAGGAACTGTAGTTGGATGTGGTTCAGGAGATGATAGTGCAAAGAAGGATGAGCCAGCAACAGCTCCAGCAGCAGATGACAGCACTAGTGAGCCAGCAACAGATGACAGCACTAGTGAGCCAGCAACAGATGATGAAAGTACTGGCGGCGATGAAGCAACAGATGACGAAAGTGCTGGCGGCGGCTCAGGAGAGTTGATTAAAGTTGGTATCATCAACAATGACCCGAATGAGTCTGGCTATCGTACCGCTAACGATGCAGATTTAAAGGAGACTTTCACAAAAGAGAACGGATATGATGCATCTTTTGCTTACAGCATGAAGAATGACGAGCAGATCACAGCAGCTCAGAAGTTTATTCAGGACGGTGTAGATTATCTTCTGATTTCCGCAGCAGATACCGCAGGCTGGGAATCTGTACTTACAGATGCACAGACAGAAGGTATTGGAGTTATCTTATTTGACCGTACTATTGATGCACCTGAGGATCTTTATGCAGCTTCCATCGTATCTGATATGGAAAAAGAAGGTCAGACAGCTGTTGATTGGCTGACAGATCAGAAATTAGATAAATATCAGATCATCCACCTTCAGGGCGCTATGGGTACTGCAGCACAGCAGGGACGTACCAAGGCGTTGGAAGAGGCTGTAGCAGCAAATGACAACTGGGAATATGTTGGTGAGCCACAGACTGCTGAGTGGAATGCTGAGAAGGCACAGCAGATCGTACAGGCTGCAATTGACTCTGGTAAAGAGTTTAACGTAATTTATGCAGAGAACGACGATATGGCTAAGGGCGCGGTGGCAGCTCTTGACAAGGCTAACATTTCTCATGGTGTTGACAAAGATGTAATCATTATGGGATTTGACTGCAATAAGTGGGCGTTAGAAGAACTGAAAGCTGGAAATTGGAACTATGATGGACAGTGTAATCCATTCCAGTCTAAATACATTTCTGATGTTATTAAGGAACTTGAGGCTGGCAATACTCTTTCTGAAAAAACTATCGTAATGGAAGAAAAAGGTTTTGACGCTAAGACAATCACCGACCAAGATATTGAAGACTTTGGTATCTAATTAACTTAAAATAATTTTTAGTGATTATTCAAAGCGCGGCGCAGCAAAGGCGGAAATGGAAAAGTCTGCACCGCGCTTTGTTTTCGGACAATGATAATTTATTAGGAGGTGAACTCATAGGTGAAAGATAATGCTGTATTAGAGATGAGAAACATACATAAAAGCTTTCCCGGAGTACGTGCCCTGCAGGGAGTAGATTTTACATTGCGCAAAGGCGAGGTTCATGCGCTGATGGGAGAAAATGGTGCTGGAAAATCCACTTTGATCAAGGTCTTGACTGGAGTTTATGGGAAAGATGAAGGTGAGATTTTCCTCGATGGTGTGGAAGGACCAGTGGCAATTCATTCACCCCAGGATGCACAGAATGTTGGTATCAGTACGGTATACCAAGAGATTACGCTCTGTCCCAATCTTTCTGTTGCAGAGAATATGTTTATAGGCCGAACCAAAGGCATGGGACAGAATTGGAAGAAAATGAATACTGATACAGAGAAGATTCTGCAGTCTCTTGATATTCCGGCAACTGCAACACAGCAGTTGGAGACCTGCTCTATTGCGGTTCAGCAGATGATTGCCATTGCACGTGCAGTGGATATGGATTGTAAGGTATTGATTCTGGATGAACCGACATCCTCCCTGGATGAGCAGGAGGTTGCTAAGCTGTTTAAGCTGATGCGGGATTTAAGATCAAGAGGCGTTGGAATTGTCTTTGTTACCCATTTCATGGATCAGGTATATGAGATATGTGACCGGATTACAGTTATGCGTGATGGCCAGTTGGTGGGTGAGTATGCAATTAAAGATCTTCCGCGTGTCAAACTTGTGGCTAAGATGCTTGGCAAAGAGATGGATGATATGGCTGACATTAAGGGCGAGCAGAAGGAATATCAGAGAAAGCCTGGTATGGTGCCAGTATTGGAAGCAACAAACCGTGTCAGCGATGCTGGAATCAAGCCATTTGATTTCCATATTGAGAAGGGTGAAGTAAACGGCTTTACTGGTTTGCTTGGTTCTGGAAGAAGCGAGTGCGTCCGTGCACTCTTTGGTGCGGATAGAGTAACGGGCGGAACTGTTAAGATGAACGGCAAAGAAGTAAAGATTACAAAGCCTTTGGATGCTATGAAAAATAAAATTGCATACCTACCTGAAGACCGTAAGGGAGATGGTATTGTGGGAGATCTCTCCGTTCGTGAAAATATCATTCTCGCTCAGCAGGTATTAAGAGGATTTTTCAAGCCATTCTCGAAAGCAGAGCAATATAAGATTGCAGACGAATACATAAAACTTTTGAGCATTAAAACTGCTTCTGCAGATACACCGATTAAGTCCCTGTCCGGTGGAAATCAGCAGAAGGCAATTTTGGCCCGTTGGCTGTTTACCCATCCAGAATATTTGATTTTGGATGAGCCGACGCGTGGTATTGACGTCGGAACAAAAGTTGATATTCAGAAATTAGTGCTGAAGCTTGCTTCAGAAGGAATGAGCGTTACCTTTATTTCTTCTGAGTTAGACGAGATGCTGCGTACTTGTTCCCGGTTAGTCGTTATGAGAGACCGCAAAGTTGTAGGCGAGCTCTCAGGAGACGATCTGAATCAGAGTAAGGTTATGAGTACCATTGCCGGAGGTGACAGATAATAATGCAGAAAAATGAAGCGAAGAAATCAAACGAAAACTTTTTTATGAATCTGGTTAGGCAGCAGATGTTTATTCCGATCTTGGCAGTGTTGCTGCTTGCGGTATTTAACTTGATTGCTGACCCTAGTTTTTTTAAGATTACGTTAGGATATAACAGTGCGGGAAATCCCGTTTTATCTGGTTTCTTGATTACAATTTTGGATAGTGGTTCCGAGCTTGCAATTCTGGCAATTGGTATGACTTTGGTAACGGCTGCTTCCGGTGGTCAGGATATCAGTGTGGGCGCGGCAGTAGCGATTGCCGGCAGTGTAATTTTGCGTGTGCTCTGCGGCGGCAATTCACGTCCAGAAAAACTTGCAGCGCCGATTATTGTAGCATTTTTGGTAAGCTGTATCGTAGCAATGCTGTTTGGAGCATTTAACGGTGTGCTGGTGGCTTATTTCAAAATTCAGCCGATGATTGCGACTTTGATTCTTTATACTGCAGGCCGTTCTATTGCAGCATGGATTAACAACAATGAGCTTCCAGTTATCAGTGATGAATCATTTACATATTTTGGTGAATTTATTCCGGGAATCCCGATTCCGACGCCATTCTTTATTGCAGTGGCATGTATGATCATTATTTTCCTTGTATTGAAGTTTACCAACCTTGGATTATATACCCAGGCAGTTGGTATCAATGAGAGTTCTTCCAGACTGAACGGTTTAAATCCAGCTTTTATCAAGGTAATGTCATTTGTCGTTCTTGGGTTGTGTGTTGCTGTAGTTGGTTTGATTAAGGTTAGCCGTGTATCAACCATCAACTATTCTGTTATCGCAAAGGATATTGAAATGGATGCCATCCTTGCAGTTGCTCTGGGTGGAAATGCTTTGAGTGGTGGTAAATTTAACATGGCAGCTTCCATTGTCGGCGCTTATGTTATTCAGTTCTTGACCACAACACTTTACAAGTTCAATGTTCAGTCTGATGCGCTTCCAGCATATAAGGCGGTTGTGGTAATTGTTCTGGTTGTGATCAGTGCACCAACTGTAAGAGATTGGTTTTCCAGTCTTACAAAGAAGTTAAAGGTTAAGGAGGTTGCTTAGTATGTCAAATAATAAATCATCTGCGTCTGGTAGTTTTTCTGAGAAAATAAATAATCTTACCGACACAAATTTACTCCTTACGATTACAATTGTGGTGTTCTTCCTGATGTATATCGGTGCGATTCTCTTTCAGGGAGGGGGCTTTTTAAAACCACAGAACTTCTTAAATCTTTTGAATGCAAATGCAGCCTTAATTGTTCTGGCCTGCGGCTTGAGCCTTGTTATGATCACTGGCGGGATTGATATCTCGGTTGGTGGTGTTACAGCATTAGTTAGTATGTGCTGTGCAGTGTATCTGGATTTCAAAGGCGGAAACGTATTTGTATCTGTGCTTATTGCATTGGCAATCGGTCTTGCATTTGGCGCGTTCCAGGGATTTTTGGTTGCCTATCTGGATATTCAGCCCTTTATTGTCACCCTGGCAGGTATGTTCTTTGCCCGTGGTATGACTACAATTGTAAATACAAAGCCATTTAACGTGGCAAATGAAGCATTCAGCAAGTTAAAAATGACCCGTGTGGTTATTCCAGGTCTTGGTTCTACAAATAGAAAAGGCATTTATGTAGATGCCTATGTTGAGATTGGTGTAGTGGTAGCACTTCTTGTTGTAGTTGTAATGTTCTGTATGCTTCGCTGGACCAAGCTTGGACGTTCTTTCTATGCAGTAGGAGGAAATCAGCAAAGTGCTTTGATGCTCGGTATCAATGTTAAGAGAACAAGATTCCTCTCTCATCTGATTTGCGGATTGTTGGCAGGAATTGGCGGATATGTATATTTCCTCCATGTAGGTTCTGGTTCTCCATCTCATGCAACTGGAGCAGAAATGGATGCGATCGCATCTTCCATTATCGGTGGTACCATGTTGACTGGTGGTGTTGGTAATATCGTTGGTACGCTTTTCGGTGTATTATCACTGGGTACCATTCAAAATATCGTTTCCTCCGCAGGTCTGGATCAGGCTTGGTGGACAGGAATTACAAGGGCAGTTATGCTTTGCTTATTCCTTGTTGTTCAGAGTGTTGTTATGGCACGTAAGAAGAAGGCATAAGAAAGTAATTGCAAATACTCTTAAAGAAATAGCAGGAGGTCGCCTGATGGCGGCCTCTTGCTATGTTTTATTGATTAAAAATATTACATTAGTAAATTATATAGACATTTTGCAGGGAGAGAATTTGTAGTTACAGCTCACTTTTCAGCCAATATAGAGAAGCACATGCCTGTATATTGATTTCCTCATTTGTGATGACAAGCAAATGGTAATAATTTGTAAGATACTGGTAAAAATTTTGCTAACTTATCTTGCCTTTTTCAGTAAAATTTAGTAAAATAAGAATAGTATTTGTGCAGCTGTACCGACAGAGATGGAACAACAATTGATGAGCTGTGCAAAACAAATATTAATTTTATAGAGGAGGATACATATGGCTAAGAAAAAGTTGGCAAAACAGTGTATGGCGGCATTTCTGTCGTTTACCATGATGTTTTCCGTATTTCCAACATCTGCTGTGAACGCGGCTGGTGAAGGGGAGACAACAGTTGGCACCACACAGACGATTGCGTG
Organism: Lachnospiraceae bacterium; assembly: GCA_910575005.1. Lineage (GTDB taxonomy): Bacteria > Bacillota > Clostridia > Lachnospirales > Lachnospiraceae > Petralouisia. The sequence continues at coordinate 36,814 of CAJTCL010000025.1, forward strand.
CAGTAAGTTTGTGCAGGCTGGTACTAATGGTGACAAGGTAGGAACTGATGACAAGAAAGCAGTAATGATTGGAATGTCAGTTGAAGCAGGTAATGGCGATGAGAAGGCAGCGGCTTATGTAGAAGGTCAGACAGCAATCGGAAAGAATAAGGTTGGTTCTAACAGAGTGGCGGCAATGGGATTTGAACTGCCTAAGAACAAGATTTCTGATAGTGAGGCAGGGATTGACCCAGAACTAATCAGTAGTGCAGAGTTGACACTTACATTGTGTGATGGGAATGATACATTGAATACTGATAAGAAGACCAAGGCAGCAATTTTCCAAGTGGATTCTGCACAATATGCACAGTTAGCAAGTGATGAGACTTTAAATGCACCAGGAAGTACATTTCTGGCAAAGAACAACGATTACAGCAAAGATAAAACTGTGTATAGTGGTGGTCTTGGCGGTAATGAGGGATGGATTGAGTATAAGAATGCGATACAAGATCAGAAATTGACCTTTGATGTGACAGATTGGGTCAAACAGTCCATAAATGCCGGTGATCAGTATGCAATTTATCGATTGCAGACAGTAATTGCAGGTTATTATGTCTATAAGGAAGGTGATCAAGCGCCAAAGCTTTCTATTACCACTATGACGGACCAAGAGGCAGTAGATGCAGCAAAAGCAGAGTTGACGTTGCCGGCAAGTACAAAGACGAATCTGAATCTGCCAACTACAGGCAGTTATGGTACTGAGATTACCTGGGTTTCAGATAAACCAGAGGTAATTGCCAATGATGGTACTGTTACCAGACAGCAGACAGATGTGGATGTAAAATTGACAGCAACCATTAAAAAGGGGCAGGCAGAGACAGAAAAAGATATCACTGTGAAGGTTCTGATGCAGAGTGAAACTACCCCCATTGCTGCTTATCAGTTTACAGCGGACGATCTGACCGATAAGATCATTGAAGATACCACTGGAAATGATTATGATGCAGAGCTGAAAGGCAGCGGAGCGGAAGTTTCAGATGGTATGCTGAGTTTGCCAGGTGGTGAGAAAGGTTCTGACGCAGCTTATGTGGCCCTGCCAGGAGCTATATTTGAGAATCAAAATACACTGACCATCACCACCTGGTTAAAAAATGAGACAGGGGCAGGAGACTATGCAGCTATGTTCTTTGGCACCAAGACCAAACATGTGGATAGTGCTGTTGAGGCAAATATGCCTCTCAATTACTGGCTCTTAAATCCGTCCAAGGGCGGTAAATTTAAGTCTGTATGGACAGACAGCAATAATGCAGATGCACCTTACAGTACAGAGACTGCAGTATCGAATGCTCAGACCAGCGACCAGTGGGCGTTGTATACCACAGTAATTACCCCAGAGAGAATTATTGGATATTATAATGGGGAAGAGGTATGCAATAATCCAAAGACCAAGACTACCACAGATTTTGGCACAGGGCTGGTTGGCTTTATCGGACGTTCTTCCTATGATGATATGTACTATAAGGGGGGCGTCTTTGGTGTAAAAGTGTATGACGAGGCATTGACGCAAGAAGAGATTTATGATGAATATTATAACAATACTCCGCCAGCAGTAGAAAAACAGGATTTATATGACAGTGTTGCTGAGGAAGTATTGGCAGCGATGTTAAATGAAAACGAGAATGCAGATACAATTATCTCTGACCTGTTGTTTACAAAGTCCAAGAGAGGTGTGACATTATCTTGGACATCTTCAGACACTACAGTGATTGATGCTGAAGGTAAAGTTTTATATTCAGGAGATGAAGGTAAGAACGTAAATATTACCTTGACAGGTACTTTCAAGGGTCAAGAGGTATTTGAGAAAACCATCGCTGTGACAGTTCAGTCAGAGTTTTCCGCAGATGTGGCAGCATTGACCATTCCTGATATGGACAATATCAGAGGCAATATCACTTTGCCTAAGGTGGGCAAATATGGCTCCGCGATTACCTGGACATCTGACAAGGAAAATGTGATCAGTACAGAAGAGACGACAAACGAGGGATATGATAGTACTCCTGCTGGTGTTGTCAATAGACAGGACACTGACACAGCAGTAACACTGACAGCAACCCTGACGAAAGACCAAAAAACACAGACCAAGGAATTTAATGTCACTGTAAAAGCTAAGGCCAATGTTGATGAGATGACAGATTACCTCTTTGCTTACTTTATTGGAAATGGCACAGGGGAAGAGCAGATTTATTTTGCTTCCAGTGAGGATGGTCTTGATTGGGAAGAATTGTATGATGGGAAACCAGTGCTGACCTCCAGCATGGGTACTACAGGACTACGTGATCCCTATATTTTCCGTTCTGCTGAAGGAGATAAATTCTATCTGATTGCTACGGACTTGAGCATTGCCCTTGATGGTAACTGGACTACTGCACAGCAGAAGGGAAGCCAGGCCATTATGGTATGGGAGTCTGAGGATTTAGTAAACTGGACAGATCAGCGTATGGTGACAGTCAGTGACAAGATTCAGGCAGGCTGTACTTGGGCGCCAGAAGTATTCTATGATGAGAAGACGGGAGAATATCTGGTATTCTGGGCGTCTAAAGTAGCTACAGATAACTATGCAAAACAGAGATTATATTATAGCAAGACCAGAGATTTCCATAGCTTTACCGAACCTAAGGTTTGGATTGACGAGAGTCATAGCGCGATTGATTCTACAGTGGTAAGAGATGATGATGGTACATATTATCGTTTTACAAAAAATGAGAGTGAAACATTTATTTATATGGAAAAATCAGACTCTCTGCTAGGTAACAACTGGACAAAGGTGAATGAAAAAATCGCAAGCGGTGTAGAAGGTCCTTGCAGTTTTAAATTCAATGAGGATGATATTGAGAGTGCAGGTGCAAAATGGTGTCTGCTTCTGGATGCTTTCGGAGCAGGCGGATATTATCCAATGATTACTGACAGTTTGGCAAGCGGACAGTTTACAAAGATTGAGAATGCAAATCTGCCTAAAAGACCTCGTCATGGTACTGTTATGAACATCACCAGAGCAGAATATAACGCAGTGATGCAGGCATACAGCAGTATTGAAGTAATCGATGATAAATTACCAGATGCTGTATTGGCAGGAAGCGGTTATCAGCTCCCGGCACAATTAAAAATCAGTGTTTTTGATCAGGAGAAGACAGTTGCAGTAACATGGGAAGCTGTTGCAGAAGGAGCATTTGATCAGCCAGGATCAGTTACCGTAAAAGGTACAATTGCTGAACTGAATAATCGTGAGATCACGCATACAATTGAAGTTGTATCAGATAAATTGATCTATTATATTGATTCGGGCGTAGGTTCTTGGAATAATGATATGAAAGAATCTGCAAGTTTTGATGCAATTGCAGGTCTTGATGAATTAGAACTGCGCAATGAAGAGCCAGATAAGATCTATGCAGCTAACAGTTGGGGATTTGTCAATGATGAAGATCAGACAATCGCCGGATGCCGTACCAGCGCTACTGAATCCATCTTTACTAACGGCTGGTATGCAAAGTCAGGCAAGGATTGTGAGTATATCATTCCATTGGAGAGCGGTACTTATACGGCCACAGGCTATTTTGGAGAGTGGTGGAGCGTGAATCGTCCGATGAAGTTCTATATGGAATATACGGACGACAATGGAAAGAAAGTGACTTCTGAGGCAAAGGAAGTGACGGTCAGCGGTTCCGCAGCACAGCAAAAAGTTGCCATCGAATTTAAAGTGGAAAATGTGGTAGGCACAGCAGAAGTACATTTCTTGGCAGTTAAGGCAGCAAATGCAGATCCAGTAATTGCCGGACTTGCAGTGGAGCAGTTAGAGAATGGCCAGGCAGAGGCAGTAGCAAAAGCAGCAGCTAGAGAAGCTTTGAGTAAGGCAACTGTACCTGCAACAAAGAATATGAAGATTGGCGATACAGCTAAGATTGGGATCACTTATCCTAGTGACTTTGCACAGAAATTGGAAGCAGCAGGATTGAGTGTGAAGTCTACAACCTATTCTAGCGATAAAGAGACAGTAGCTAAGGTATCTGCGGATGGCACAATTACCGCAGTGGCAGAAGGAACAGCAAAGATTACCACTAAGATTGTATTGAGTGATGATACAGAAAAAGTATTGACTACAACAGTCACTGTTGAGAAGAAAACTGTGGTAGTTCCAGTAAAAGGTATCACCCTGAGTAAGACAAATCTCACGCTTGCACCAGGAAAGAGCGAAACACTGAAAGTAACGTTTAATCCATCAAATGCAACAAACAAAGGGCTGACATGGAAGACAAGTAATGATAAAATTGCAACAGTGGTAAATGGAAAAGTCACTGCAAAGAAAGCAGGAAAAGCAACCATAACAGTGACAACAAAAGACGGCGGCTTCAAAAAAACCTGTCAGGTTACAGTGAAGATCCCTGTAAAGAGCGTATCACTGAATAAGACAAAACTCACATTGGGCGCTAAGGAGAAATTCACCTTAAAGGCTACAGTGAAACCAAACAATGCTACCAGTAAGAAAGTAAGCTGGAACTCCAGCAACAAGAAAGTGGCAACGGTATCTTCCAAGGGCGTGGTGACAACAAAGAAAACTGGTAAGGTAACAATTACTGCAAAGGCTGACGGCAAGAGCAAGAAATGTACAATCACAGTTAAGAAAGCGCCAAAGAAGATCACCTTGAATGCTAAGAGGAAGACTTTGAAGAAAGGTAAGACATTCAAGATCAAGGCTAAACTGCCCAAGAATACTGCAAGCTACAAGATTACTTACAAGACCAGCAATAAGAAAGTGGCAACAGTATCTGCAAGCGGTAAGGTAACAGCAAAGAAAAAAGGAAAAGCAACCATTACAGTGACAACCTTTAATAAAAAGAAGGCAACACTGAAGATTACAGTAAGATAATTAGATTTTGTTTCAGGGGCATGAATTTTCGTGCCCCTGAAAAAGTATATCAGATGATATATCATTTTTGATCATGTAATCAATGCATAATAAAAAGGAGGATGTCTGATGAAGAAGTATAAGAAACGATTTCTAGCCATACTATTGACATTCGCGATGATGTTTACACTGTTTCCAGCGACAGGAGCAAATGCTGCTGTAGAGTCGGAGCCCGCAGTGATTGAGCCGTTGGTGATTCAAAGCAGCAAGTTTGTGCAGGCTGGCTCAAATGGCGATCAGGTAGGAACCAATGGTAAGAAAGCGGCAATGATTGGAGTGAAGGGTGTTACGGGAGACGGCAATGAAAAGTCAGCGGCTCGTGTGGAAGGTGAGACAGCCATTGGAAATACCGAAGTTGGAAGCAGCAGAGTGGCAGCTATGGGATTTGAGTTACCAGGTAAGAAAACCTCGGACGACCAGGCGGAGATTGATCCAGATCTGATCGATCTTGCAGAAGTAACGATTACCATATGGGATGGAAATGAGAACTTAGGCGGCAATATGAAGACTAAGGCAGCCATTTTTCAGGTCGAATCTGCAAAATACAATGGAATGAAGGATGAACCCACAACAGATGCGCCAGGGAGCACATTTCCGGCAAAGAACAATGATTATAGCAAAGATAAGACGGTGTATGGTGGTGGACTTGGCGGCAGCTTAGGATGGATTAGATATAATAACAAGCAGGCGCAGGATTTGAAAGTGACTTTTGATGTAACAGAGTGGGTCAAAGAATCTATTAAGGCTGGAGATCCTTATGCTGTATATCGTTTGCAGACAGTAATTGCAGGTTATTATGTCTATAAGGAAGGTGATCTGGCTCCAAAGCTTTCCATCTATACATTGACAGAACAGCAAGCGGCAGATCAGACCAAAGAAGATTTGACACTGCCAGAGAGTACTAGAGGAGATTTAAAACTTCCAACGGTTGGCACCTGTGGCAGTGTGATCACTTGGGAATCTCAAAATAAGGCAGTGATTGCCAATGATGGTACTGTCACCAGACAGCAAGAAGATGTTGATGTTACTTTGACAGCGACGATTACCCGAGGAAAAGGCAGAGCTACCAAGGATATTACTGTTACCGTTAAGGGAACACAGTCAGGGCCTCAGGCTGCTTATGCATTTCAGGACTCTGATCTGACAGATAAAAGAATTGATGACCTCTCAGGAAATGGTTTCCACGCAGAGTTGAAAGGAAATGGAGCGATCATTACAGATGGAATGCTGATGCTTCCTGGCGGGGCTGCTGGTTCTGATGCAGCATATGTCTCCATTCCTAAAGAGGTATTTGTGGGGCAGGATACACTGACCATCAATGTATGGCTTAAAAATCAGACTGGATCAAATAATTATGCAGCTATGTTCTTTGGCACTAAGAGCAAGTATGTTGACAGTGCTTCCACAGCAGAAATGCCTTTGAATTATTGGCTGTTAAATCCAGCAGATAAAGACAACAAGGGAATGTTTAAGTCTGTATGGACCAATGGTGATAATACTGACACACCATATAGAACAGAGACAGCCGTATCTAAAACCAAGACAGGCTCGGATTGGGCTATGTATACCACTGTGATTACACCTACCAGCATCAAGGGATATTACAATGGCAAAGAGGTGTGCAGTAATACAAAGGAAAAGACTACCTCAGATTTTGGCAGTGATCTGGTGGCATTTATTGGGCGTTCTTCCTACAACGATATGTTCTATAAGGGAGGCGTTTATGGAGTGACTGTCTATGCAGAAGCATTTACCCCAGCAGAAGTTGAAAATGAATATTATAGAGATATGCCTTCTGGTTTTGTGACAGAAGTATTTGAGAAAATTAAGACCAATCTGACAGACAGATTTGGAGATTTGAGCGAAGTAACAGCAGATCTAGCGCTTCCCACTGAGGGAGAGAATCAGGCACAGATTTCCTGGAGCAGTGATAAGCCAGAGGTAATTTCTAAAGATGGTAAAGTGACAAGGCCTGAGAATCAGAATGTAGACGTCACATTGACGGCAACGATTCGCCTGGGCGGAAAGACAGATACAGCAACGTTTAAAGCCACAGTAATCAGTACCAGTAAACAGAGCCAGTTAGATTTACAAGTAAAGCATCTGGCAATTGACGGCGCTGTTTTAGTGGGAAATATGGAATTACCAAGTAAATTGGATGCCAATACAAAACTTACCTGGACGAGCAGTAAAGAAGATGTGGTCAAAATTGAGCAAGCGGCAGATAAGATTACTGCTGTGATTACACGTCCTAGTAAGGGAGAAGAAGATGCAGCAGTGACACTGACAGTCAAGGCTGTCTTAGAAAATGGTTCTCAGAAATTAGAAGCCACAAAGGATTATGCAGTCAAAGTACGTGCAGAAAGTTATGGTTCCCTGATGGCCTATACGAACAGCAAAGAATCGGCTACCTTGGGGAACAGCCTGCATTTGGCTTACAGCGAGGATTCTATAAATTTTACAGCCCTTAATTCCAATACGGGAATTTGTTTTGCTAATAATGCAGGCGGCAGCAAAAATTCTAGTCCCAATGGTTTACAGGATATGAAATTCTTCCTGAAAGCAGATGGCACATATGGAATGATTGCAAAGAATGTTTCCAATCAGAAATATATCTATGTATTCGATTCTGAGGATCTGGTACATTTTACAAATGAAAGACAGCTATTATTGGATAGCAATGTAACAGAACTCTTAGAGATTGCACAGTATGCGTATGATGGAACAGATATTACATATGCGCTTTATTGGACCGATGGCACAAAAAAATATCGTGCATTGACCAAAGATTTTAAGACGGTGATAGAGCAGGCTGAGACAACATATGCTGCCGGCTCAGATTACACCACAGATATTCTGCCGCCAGAGGGCGCGGCGATCAATGATATCATTGGCGTCAGCAAATCAGAATATCAGAGGGTAGTAAACAAATTAGATGTTGTCAGGAATACGGGTATGCAACCGGTATCTGTGACAGCAAAGGCTGGTGATGATCTGTCAAAATTGCTGCCCAAGAAAGTGACTGCAGATTACAGTGATGGCAGCACCACGGATATGGGCGTGGAGTGGAATGCCCAGGAACTTGCAAAAGTAGATTTGAGCAAGGCTGGTACTTACAATGTAAGTGGAACCATAAAGCAGACCCAATATCCGAATCCGTTTATTGAGCAGCGCGCCGATCCCTGTATTTTAAAAGGCAATGACGGTTATTACTATTTTACCGCTTCCTATCCGATGCGTGGAGACAGTGATGCAGAAGGATATGACAGGATTGTGCTCAGACGTTCCAAGACAATTGCAGGACTCGCTGAGGCAGAGGAGATTGCGATCTGGGACTGCGATTCCTCCAATACTGAAAATCGTTATGTCTGGGCGCCGGAAATTCGTTTGGTGGATGGAAATTACTATGTATTCTATACCTCAAGTATTGATAATAGTGTATGGTCAATCCGTCCTCATGTCCTCAAATGTACGAATCCTGCGGATATCATGAATCCTTCCAGTTGGCAGGCGATGGGACGGATGCAGAGCGTGGCTTCTGATGGATTAGCCTTTACAGGCTTCTCTCTGGATATGACAGTATTTGAAAATCAAGGACACTGGTATGTGATCTGGGCGCAGTCGGACGGATATTCCTCACTATTTCTGGCAGAGATTGATCCAAAGGAGCCGTGGAAATGTATTTCTGAATCGGTAAAAATCAGTGTTCCAGAATATAGCTGGGAGCGTCAGGTAGAAAATGTAGATGAAGGGCCTTCCGTCATTAAAAATAACGGCAAGATTTACGTAGCATTTTCCGCGTCAGGGACAGGGCCAGAGTATTGTGTGGGATTACTGTCTATTGATGAAACCGCAGATATGCTTGACAAAAATGCCTGGGTAAAACAGCCTTATCCGGTATTGACTTCTTCTGATGTGCCAGGCGAATATGGTCCAGGACATAATTCCTTTACAGTAGACGAGGATGGAAATCCTATTTTTGTATACCATGCCAGAGGACAGCAGTGTTATGAGGATAAATGTGAGTGGGCAAATTCTTCTTCCTTAGGTGATCCTTGCCGTGATGCAAGACTGAAAAGAGTGCATTGGGCGGCAGACGGCACGCCAATCTTGAAGATGAGTTATCAGGAAGAGCTGGCGGAGGAGAATCGTACTGTAACAGCAACAATTAAAGTGGAGAGTGGAAAGCCTGGAGAAGGTGACGATGAGAAGCCAATTACAGTTACAGGTGTTAGTATGAATAAGAAGAATGTTACATTGAAGCCAAAGGAGACAATTAATCTGACAGCAACTGTGAAACCTTCCAATGCAACAAATAAAAAAGTTACTTGGAGTTCTAAGAATCAAAAAGTAGCTACTGTGACACAAAATGGTAAGGTGACAGCTAAGGCAGCAGGAACGACAACAATTACAGCTACTACGGAAGACGGCGGTTTTACAGCAACCTGTAAGGTGACGGTGAAGATTCCTGTAACCAAAGTAACATTGAATAAGACAAAGCTTACATTGGGTGCCAAGGAGAAATTTACCTTAAAGGCTACAATCACACCAAAGAATGCTACCAATAAGACTGTGAAGTGGACTTCCAACAAAAAGAGTGTAGCAACAGTATCTTCTAAGGGTGTGGTGACAACGAAGAAAACTGGAAAGGTAACAATTACTGCAAAGGCTGACGGCAAGAGCAAGAAATGTACAATCACGGTTAAGAAAGCGCCAAAGAAGATCACTCTGAATGCTAAAAAGAAGAATTTGAAAAGAGGTAAGACATTCAAGATCAAGGTGAAACTGCCAAAGAATACTGCAAGCTACAAGATTACTTACAAGACCAGCAATAAGAAAGTGGCAACAGTATCTGCAAGCGGTAAGGTGACAGCAAAAAAGAAAGGAAAAGCAACTATAACGGTGGCTACTTTCAATAAAAAGAAAGCCATATTGAAGATTACTGTAACAAATAATTAAAAAAATTTACAAGGGACATGAAATTTCATGTCCCTTTTTTGTGAAAGTGTGCTATAATAGAGGAACCATAAAAAAGGAGGAAAAGAGAGGATGAAAGGAAAACTTTTCAAGACAGGGATCTCGATGCTCTTAGCATCGGCCATGATGATTACATCAATCCCTGCAACCAATCTGTCTGCGGCAGAGCCAAAGGCAGGAGAGACCCCGGTTCTGGACTCGGCGATCGTTACATATGATTTTGACGACTGGTCTGTAGTGACAGGGGATGATGGGAAACCAGCAGCAGAATTGACCAATGGCACAGACAAGAAGATTGTGCTGGAGACAACTGGAAATGGTAAGAAACCAGAATTAAAAAACACTGCAAGAGGTAAAGTATTGGCAATGACAGAGCAGGATTATGCGAACAGAGGAGCTGCACTTCTACCAGAGAATCCGTTTGCAGGAAAATCTGTAGAAAATGGCTTTACCTTAAGTTTTTGGACTAAAACCACTGGCAGTGTTGGCGGAAACAGATGTTTAGTTGACTTTGAGGTTGCTCCTGCAACTGATGGCCGTGCAGGAACTTTTGCTGTTAATCAGTCAATGGTATACTGGAATACCACAGATCAGAATGCTAAATTTACAGACTTTAATATTTCCAATATGTCACTTGCGCCAGCAAATGGCTGGAAAATGGTAACAATGGCAGTGACAAAGGAAGGAATTACCTTCTATTCTGATGGCAAGAAGATTCAGCATACTGTTCAAGCCAACGATGCAGGCGGAGAAGACTATGAGCATATGATTAAGGATTTGGCTGGAACCAGTGGAATCTGTGATGATCCAGCTAAGACAAAAGTTCGTCTTGGCGCTAGTATGGCAACTTATTGGCATTGCGCGGGCGCTTGGATTGATGATGTGTCTTTCTTTGGCAAGGCATTATCAGATGCGGAAGTCACAGCGCTCTATAATGAGACTTTGGTTGATACATCATCCGTGGTAGTCAATGCTGTGGAGATTCAAGGTTCCAATAGAGTGACAGAAGGGAACCGAATTCAGTTATCTGCGGTATTATTGCCAGAGGATGCCAGTGATATCAGTGGTAAGAAAGTGACATGGGAGTCTAGTAACGAGCAGGTATTGACGGTTGATTCCAGGGGCAGAGCTACAGGTGTAAGCGCTGGAACTGCAAATGTTACTGCTAAGGTGGAAGGTACTGAAATTACATCAAAGCCGTTCCCAATCAAAGTGACAGGCCTGACACAGAGCCTGACAGAAGGCAAATATTATCTGACTGTCTATTCCACAACCAAGGACTTCTATGCAAGCACAGATAATCTTGCACAGGAGACCAGAAGTGTTTATTTTGCAGTCAGCGCAGATGGCAGGAAGTTTGAAGTTCTGAACAATGGCGGTGGTGTTATTTTTGCTAAGAAAGGTTCCAAACAACTTACAGATCCAAGAGTGTATAAGGACAATGGCAAGTTTAAGGTGATGGCAGCGGATAACACAACCTCTAATGGCATCCATCTGTTTACATCTGAGGATGGTGTAAATTATTATGATGAATCCTTGACGGAAGATTATGCAGAGGGCGATGGGCCGCTTAAAAAGGCAAACTTTGAATTATTGTTGAAGGGCGAGAATATTCTTACTACAGATACAAGTATTTCCTTGGGAAATGCAGTTGAGCTTACAGAGGCTGAGTATAAGCATTTTCTTGACAAGCTGGGAACCGTGAAGAATACTGGCTTAGAAAAGACAGAGCTTGAGGAAGTAAATGTGGAAGCAGGAAGCGATATCGCTGCGGCGTTGAAGGAACAGCGTCCAAGCGTAAATGCTACTTACAGCGACGGTTCTACTCAGAAATTTAATATAGACTGGAGCGAAGCTGTAAAGGATGTTGATAATTCAAAGGTAGGAGAGACTTATACTCTGACTGGCAAGGTAGCACAGACCAAGTATTTAAACAATTTAAAAGCAATCAATGGCAGTACACTTCCTGAGGATGATCCTGCAAATGTCAATGCAAATGAGCCAGATAACTATAATGAAGAAACTGGTGAAGTGTATTTTGATAAGACAAAATATGTAGAGGGTATGGCAGATCCAATGATCTATTGGGATGAGCAGACCGGTTATTACTATATGACAGGTTCCTATTTCCCAGAGGCAAAAGATAAGGATAAATTGCCAGGTGACAATACACAGCAGTATGACCGCGTAGTTTTGAGACGTGGAAAGACTTTAGAAGAGCTTCAGGACAGAAGCAAACAAGTAACAATCTGGAAAGTTGGCAATCAGGGATATGAAAACGGTGCTGGAACCAATGTGGCTAGCGGATATCGTTATATCTGGGCGCCAGAAATTCACCGTGTTGGCAATAATTGGGTAGTATACTTTACCGAGAGTCATGGAAGCAATAACGCATATGATATTTATTGTCATGCATTAATTTTGGATGGAACCAAGGATCCTTATGAGACAGCGCTGAAAGCTGCTAATGGTGTATCAGAATGGAAAGATTACCAGATGCGCGGCGGCACAGGCAAGACGAAAGCAATTACAAGTTCTTTCTGTCTGGATATGACCTATTTTAAAGATGCAGTAAATAATGAGTCTTATGTAATTTGGGCATCTAAGGCTTATGGTAATTCTGAGCTGTATTTGGCAAAAGTTAGTGAAGATCAGCCCTGGAAATTAACATCTGATATAGTTTTATTGACAACTCCTGAGTATGGCTGGGAAAATGTTCGTTATATGGTAAATGAAGGTCCTACGGTATTGCAGAAAGACGGCAATATTTTCATGTGCTATTCTGCATCCGGTACAGGATCTGAATATGCAATTGGTATGATGAACGCGAAAGCTGGAACGGATTTATTAAAAATTGACAACTGGACCAAGAGTCCCTATCCACTTTTAACATCTCGTGATGTAGATGGCGAGGAAGGTCCTGGCCATAACTCCTTCACCGTTGATCAGGATGGCAATGCGATCTTTGTATACCATGCAAGACCTACTTCTCACAATTATCAGCATTGTGGATGGAATGGAACAGAATCAACCCATTATAATGATCAGCCTCTGAACGATCCTTGCCGTCATGCACGTCTGAAACGTGTACATTGGGCAGCAGATGGTACACCAATCCTGAAGATGACCTATGAGGATGAATTATTAGAAGCGAATCAGACTGTGACAGTAAAAGTAACAATCACAGAAAAAACAACTACTTCAGTGACAGATATCAAGCTGAGCAAGAGCAGTCTGAATCTTACAGTTGGACAGAGTGATACTCTGACAGCAACCGTATTACCAAATGATGCAACGAACAAAGATGTAATTTGGAAGTCCAGTGATGATACAATTGCATCGGTAGAAAATGGAAAAGTTACTGCGAAAAAGGCTGGAAAAGCAACAATCACTGTTACCAGCGCTGATAATGAAACTATAAAGAAAACATGTGAGGTAACAGTAACAGCAAATGTTCCAGTAAAAGGTATCACCCTGAGTAAGACAAATCTCACGCTTGCACCAGGAAAGAGCGAAACACTGAAAGTAACGTTTAATCCATCAAATGCAACAAACAAAGGGCTGACATGGAAGACAAGTAATGATAAAGTTGCAACCGTAGTAAATGGAAAAGTCACTGCAAAGAAAGCAGGAAAAGCAACCATAACAGTGACAACAAAAGACGGCGGCTTCAAAAAAACCTGTAATGTTACAGTGAAGATCCCTGTAAGCAGCGTATCACTGAATAAGACAAAACTCACATTGGGCGCTAAGGAGAAATTCACCTTAAAGGCTACAGTGAAACCAAACAATGCTACCAGTAAGAAAGTAAGCTGGAACTCCAGCAACAAGAAAGTGGCAACGGTATCTTCCAAGGGCGTGGTGACAACAAAGAAAACTGGTAAGGTAACAATTACTGCAAAGGCTGACGGCAAGAGCAAGAAATGTACAATCACAGTTAAGAAAGCACCGAATAAGATCACCTTGAATGCTAAGAGGAAGATTTTGAAGAAAGGTAAGACATTCAAGATCAAGGCTAAACTGCCCAAGAATACTGCAAGCTACAAGATTACTTACAAGACCAGCAATAAGAAAGTGGCAACGGTATCTGCAAGCGGTAAGGTAACAGCAAAGAAGAAGGGAAAAGCAACCATTACGGTGACAACCTTTAACAAGAAGAAAGCAACTCTTAAGATCACAGTAAGATAATAAACCGCAAAATGGTTTCAGAAAAGTGCATGGAAAATATTTCCATGCACTTTTCATATATATAAATAAGTCTAAACCTTTATTGTAATAATTTGATTCAATTCTGTTCCCGAATAATATAGATCGGGCGTTTCTTATTTTCCAGATAATCTTTAGAAAGATATTCTCCCAGGATAAACACCATCATCATCTGCAGGCTGCTTAGGAATATTACAACTATCATTACAAGTGTGAGGCTGCTGACACTGTGATGGAAAAAGAACTGCTGTGTAAAACCAGAGAAGCTCAGCAGACAGGCAATTAAAAACAGGATTCCGCCTAGAATGCCAGAAAGTTTTAAGGGCGCAGTGGAAAAAGATAAAATACCATCAAAAGCATAGGAAAACAAGCTTTTTAAGTTCCATTTGGTTTTTCCGGCAGCACGTTCCACATTTTCAAATTCCAGCCATTTTGTCTCAAATCCTACAAAAGAAAAGATTCCTTTTGTATACCGGTTATATTCCTGAATTTGAAGGATAGCGTCTACCATTGTGCGGTTCATCATGCGGAAATCTCCATCCCCGTCATTCATATTCATATGGGTTAATTTTTGTATCACAGAATAAAAGCTTCGTGATAAAAAACTGCGCATCACACCGTCGCCCTCTCGTCCCATGCGTTTGCCAGCACAGCAGTCATAACCTTCCTGGCTTAGCGCGTGATACATAGGTGCAAGTAACTTTGGAGGATGCTGCAGATCGGCGTCCATAATCACACAGTAATCACCGCAGGCATGTTTTAATCCAGCATACATAGCAGCTTCCTTACCAAAGTTTCTGGAAAAAGAGAAATAGCGGCAGTTTGGATCCTGGTAGCACAGAAGTTTTAGAATATCGAGTGTATGATCTCTGCTTCCATCGTCAATAAATAAAAATTCATAGGAAGTGCCTGCGATAGCGCTGACGGCGGCATGGGTTTCTTGATAAAAATGTATCAGAACTTCTTCTTCATTATAACAGGGAACAATAATACTAATCTTATTCATGGATGATTCTTCCTTTCCTTTTTATTAATATTTGGTATTTACAGAAATAGTAGTTTATCAAAGTGGATTGTGTTTTCTCTTTTCTGTATAATTTTTTTTATCTGTTGCTACCTTATCGTAAAGGATCCAGATCAT
The DNA here is from genome assembly GCA_910575005.1 of Lachnospiraceae bacterium. Classification (GTDB taxonomy): domain Bacteria; phylum Bacillota; class Clostridia; order Lachnospirales; family Lachnospiraceae; genus Petralouisia. The sequence goes on from CAJTCL010000025.1 coordinate 52,077, forward strand.
AAATAGGAGGCAGGACAGGAGACTAATCAAGATGGCGGCTTGTTTGCCAGGAGGACTATAGAAGATGGAGACTTCATAGTTTCCGGCGGCAAGGGGAATACCAACAAAGGTTTTGTTGATGCAGGTGATGGGAGTTTCTGTCCCATTTACATAGGCTTTATACCCCTTGCGAAAGGGAAGACTAGTGCAAAAATAACCAGGATTTTCCAGGACGGCCCTTCCGTTTAATAGCAAGCTTCCAGCAGTCTGGGGCTGATTTTTGTTTTGATCATTAATCAAGGATTGTATGGTGCTGTTTCCCCAATCATCTGTGTCCATACAAAAGCCCTGCCAATTAGAGAGCGTATAATCTCCTGAGGAGAGTACAAGGTTAAGTGTTTCAATTGGTTCATTGGCAGAGAGAATCCAGGTAAATGTGTCATTGTGGTTCGGATATGCTGCATTCTTTCCAGATAGTTTATTGCGGATATTGTTGATGTCTATCGTCACTTCATCTCCTGTTGGGGAAGATACCTGCACAGTTAGAATCAATAAATGGCTGTTTAACTTGGTGGGAACATGTATTGTCAGGTGTGTATCTTCCTGATTTGTTGTCTTTGAGTCTGCATATTGCGGAAGATTAAAATTTTCCAGCGAAATCGGACGGATTTTGGAAGCTGCCATCATCTGGTCAGCACTGTAGATTGTGGACAATGCATCAAGCTGCTTATTATTAGAATGATCAGGCACTATCGTATAGCGTGTCAAAGCCTCCAACGTATAGGGGAAAGATAACTTTTCAAATTCTGTTTGGCTCATTAAGGCGGTACTGCTATAAGCAATTGGCAGAACATTGGGATTTTCAGCAAGTACTCCTAAATCACCAGATTGTGTAATCGCTTGATAGCCCCAAGGGAGAAAATCTGGATGGGCCTGAATGTAGCGAATTCCCATAAAATAGGAGAAAAATGGGTTGGCGTCTGTCATCAGTGCTACCCGATTGCGGACACGAATTGGATTTCTCATCACATTATAGTAAAAGTCTGCATAATCATGATTAGTAACCGAGGAATACATGGAAGTACGTCCAAACCCCGATAACGGCTGGGTGTTTGTATTGGCATAAGGTTCAATCAGGCGTTCAAAACGGTAATTTTTGTCAGTCTGATTGATCAAGGATTGTTCTTGCTTAGAGCAAAGGGACTGACGTTGGTCATATTTGTAGATAAATGTTTCTTTTCTTGCGGCACAAATGCAGAAACATATTGCTGGCAGGCACAGAAGAAGGTATAGAGGGAGTGTCCGCAGCGGCAGAGAGCTTACAGCTATGCCATTTGTGCGAGGAGTACCAGTTTTAAATGATGTAAAATAGCGTTTTCCCATAGAGATTGCCGCAAAGGAGCACAACAGCCAGAGGAAGTCAGCCAAGATTCCTATACGGTAATCTGCAAATAATGCAGGTATGAGGCATAGAATGCCCAGAGGAAGGCTGTGTTGTTCTCTTTCGGTAAATAGAGCGTCTAAAGTGCGTACGCACATCAGAAGCAGCAGCGGCACCAAGGGAATTAGTACCTTGTAGCGCACATACAAAAAGCCACTCAGTATGTAAGTAAGCAGATTGAACGTGAGACATAAAAGCAGAAAGATGCTTAAAGTTCGATCAGTCTTGCGCCTTATACTTAACAACAATGTATAGAGACATAAGATAGTCAGTCCGCAGCCATAGGGATGGTACAACAGGCCTTCCAGATTACCCTGCAGAGATAAAATTTGCTGCAAAGAGGCAGGTGTTCCAGCATCCTTGACAGTGGAGAGAAGATCAAGTGCTGTGGGTAATAGCAAGATCGCTGCCATACCGATTGCCAGCAAAATGGAGGCAGCAAATTTGACGCACAACAATTTATGGTCTAAGAGTAGTCTGTAAAATGGTGTATTATGGTTGTTCCATTGCTTGTTTCTAGATAGACATTGAAGGAAATATGCACTGCAGACCACCAGGACAGCAGGGGCAAAATAATAGCTATGCAAACACACCGAGAAGATAGAAATGGTCAGAAGCCAAATCTTTTCATGTTCCATCAGCATTTCTATTCCCCAAAGCGCCAGTATGAGAAAGGGCATATAATTTACAAACATAATCTGACGGTGTGTATGGAAAAAGCAGGCAGCTAAGGGGTAGAGTACTGCTCCCAGAAAGGCAAAAAATGACAGTGATACATGTCGTTTCAGCCAGAAATAGCACAACAATGTTCCAATCACAAGTTCCAGAACGGCATATCCAGAAATGATATCTGTCATAGGTGTACCTGGTAATAAAAAAGAGATCAGCACATCTGGCCGCAAAAATCCATAATAGGAAAAATCATAGCTGTTACTGCCAGCGCCCAGGGGAAGCCAGTCAGGGAGTAACTTTCCGGTTTCATAAAATGTAGTGCGATACTGTTCGGCAACAGCCACATGCTGGCTAAACCAATCGCCCTCAGATCCCAACAGAGCATGTTCTGGAAGAACAAAATGGAGACTTGCGAACACAAGCAGTATCAATATGGCTGGATAAAGAAAAAAGGCTATTTTTCGTGATTCTGTGGAATATTGAAAATCATGTGACCTGGAGGGCTCTCGATTTTGAAAAGAAAATTTTTCACGGCAAAATATTACAAGTTTCATATCAGAGTTCCTTTCATTGATAAAAACGAGTAGAACGTGTTTTTCACTACAAGCAAGAGTATAAAGTGAAGATCTTAAAAATCCACCAAAGAAAATCTAAAGATTTCTTAAGATTTTCTTTTATAAGTCAAAAATATGGTAAACTGTATACGAAATCAATGCAGAATATAGGAGAGCTAGATATGAGTGATATGAAAGAATCGAAGATACTGTTGGTGGATGATAATGAGGAAATCCGTGAAGTTGTAAACATTTTATTGTCTGGAGAAGGCTTTTGGGTAGAGGAGGCCGCCGATGGTATTCAGGCATTAAAAAAGATTCAGACAGAAAGCTATGATCTGGTAATTCTGGATGTAATGATGCCTGGTCTGAATGGCTATCAGACTTGTCTGGAAATACGTAAGTTTAGTAATGCACCAATATTGTTTTTAAGTGCTCGTTCTCAGGTGGAGGACAAGACTTTGGGATTTTCAAGTGGTGGGGATGATTATCTTCCTAAGCCATTTTCTTATCAGGAGCTGCTAAGCAGGGTAAAGGCATTGATACGTCGCTATCAGGTGTATCAGGGCAAGATTCACGATGAACAGAAGGAGGCAGAAAGCAATCATTATTCTGAATCCTCAAATATGGCTTCAAAGCAGCAGGAAGCAGACAATGTGATTACACTTTCAGGATTGAAAATTTATCAACAACAAGGGCGGGTACTGCAAAATGGGCAAGAGTTGGAATTGACAGATTTAGAATTTGCTATTTTATGTCTGCTTGGAGAGAATCGCGGCCAAATTTTTTCTGCACAGCATTTATATGAGAGTGTCTGGCAGGAGCCGTATTATTACGGGGCTGCCAACACAGTTATGGTACATATCCGTAATTTGCGCCGCAAGATTGAGGAAGATCCACATGAGCCGAAAATTATAAAAAATGTGTGGGGAAAGGGGTATCGCTGTGGTTAGGTGCTGGAAATGCATGAGGAAGAGAATTCCAGGGTTTCCTACAAAGGTGACAATAAGAGTATTATTGCTGTTACTTTTCTGTGCGTCTTTAAGTATTTGTTGTTTTCGTTATCTGATGCAGTGGCAGACTTGGACATACTTTCAACTGCTTGAAGGGGGTTTTTTGGGATATGATCCAGAAAAGATTATGCAGGAAATCAGTGAGAAAGCAAAAAATATCACATTTCATGAGTTAAGCCAGAAGCAGTTGGAGGAGATTTTAGATCTACAAAAATATGATGATGGCTATACTTATTTTAGTTTTTATGATGCACAGAGCGGTGATTTTCAATTTCGCACGATCGCTTCAGTAGATTGGAATCACTTCGACAATACAATCTTTTGGTATCATGATGTAGCATATAATTCTGGCATGGATTATATGGAATTTGTTGATTTTGCGGATACCACAGAACAAATTATAATTTATTCTATGCACCAGGCAAAGATTGTAATTCCCTATTTTTTTATAGTGTTTTTTATCAGTATCATGTGTCTGTTGCCAGTTCCAGTCTATATCTGGGGAAGAATGCGATATGTTCGCAGGATTAAAGATGAAATTCAGGTGATGGCAGACGGCGATCTGGAGCATCCTATTACAGTAAAAGGCCAAGATGAGTTGGGGATTCTTGCAAAAAATCTTGATGGAATGCGCGTCGCACTTGAGGAGAATAGCCGTAAAGAACAGGAGGGGCAGAGAGCAAACCAGGAGTTAATTCGCTCGCTCTCTCACGATCTACGCACCCCGCTGACTACGTTATATGGTTATTTGGAGATTTTGGAACAGAATAAGTGCTCTCAGGAAAAGCAGATTGATTATCTGGCTCGCTGTATCACTAAGGTAGAGGAAATCCGTATTTTGTCCGATAAAATGTTTGAATATGCATTTGTCTATGGCAAAGAGGAAGGAGTGGAGCTTACAGAAATTTATTTGAAGGAGTTGTTAGAAGAGCTGGAGCAGAACCGTGAGTTCCTGGAACTGAAAGGATTTTCTGTGCAGACAGAATTTTTGGCAGAAGAGGGAAAAATTATGGGCAATGTTATGTTTTTCCAGCGTATTTTTAGCAATTTATTTACCAATATTTTAAAATATGCAGATCAAGATCAAAGCATTGTCTGGACAGTGAAGGTGGATCGGGGTATGCTTTGTTTTCTGTTTTGGAATCAGAAATTGCGCAGCCGAAAGTTGGTGGAGAGTAATGGAATAGGATTGAAGAGTGTTCGCAGGATGGTGGAATTACAGAATGGCAGCGTTTTTATGACTGGAGATGGAGATCATTTTGCTTTGACGATGAAGTTTCCATTGATATAGAAGGGAGGAAGAGCGTATGAGAGAGCAATTAACAAAAAGTGATGTCAAGAAGATTGAGGAAGAGATTGAGTATCGGAAGTTAGTGGTGCGCAAAGAATGCATTGAGGCAGTTAAGGAGGCGAGAGCACACGGAGATTTAAGTGAAAATTTTGAATATCATGCAGCCAAAAAGGACAAGAATAAAAATGAGAGCCGCATTCGTTATCTGGAACGTATGTTGAAAACAGCAGATATTGTCTCAGATACCTCCAAGGAAGATGAGGTGGGAATGAACAATACTGTGACAGTGTATTTTGAGGAGGATCAGGAGGAGCAGACGTTTCGTCTGGTGACATCCATCCGCGGAAATTCTATGAAAAATCGTATTAGTATAGAATCTCCGATTGGGAAAGCTATTCTTGGGCATAAAGTAGGGGATCGGATTGAGATTAAAGTCAACGATCAATATAGTTATTTTATTGTGATCAAGAAGATTGAAAATACATCTGAAGATGTAAATGATACAATACGGACATACTAGTCTCGTATTGTATCATTTGATGTCAGGAAGTCCAAAGTAAGAGTAATAGAAATTATTCTTTCTTTGGGCTTTTTGAATGTTTCATGGAAAGACTTTGATAGAATTTGGCCTGTTCTATGAGAAGCTCCTGACGCTCTGGAACCAGGGAACGATAGAGATGAATCAAGGCTCCTTCGGCGGGATTTAAAGTTGAGGGTGCAGGTTTCTTCTCGCTGCTAAGTCCGAGAAGGTAGTCTGTAGAAACATCAAAGTAGCGTGCCAGACGAACTAGGGTCTGAAGATCTGGCTGCCGATGCTGTGTGACATATCCATTTAATGTGGAGTATGCGAAGTTCAGCTCGGCAGACAGGTCTTTTTGTTTAATATTTCTCTCCTGAATTAGATTTTCAAGACGTAAATGGAAATCCATAGAAACACCTCCCATTTAGATAAAATTACACCCTCATCTTAATAGAAGCGTTTCCGTTCAGAACTTGAAATATACAAATAGAGGAAATGAATATGCGTATCGCGTGAAAAAGACAACAAGAAAAGCGAAAACATATCTAAAACCAGTGTTTTGTCTCAGATATGTTTTCGCAATTTTTGGCACAAAATAGCGTGGTGTTCTATTTCTTGCGCATGTTAGAGGTATCAAGATCCTGTTTGGAGTACATATGTGCCTGTTTAATCAGATAACTTTGTTCTTGCGGACCAAGTGAACGATAAATTTCAAGCAAATCACCTTCATTGTCATCGTAATATTTGTTGGAATCATAGGGACGACGAATATTGGTGACACCTAAAAGGTAATCTATAGATACTTCAAAATAATTGGCCAGTTTAATTAGCGTGGCGAAATCTGGTTCACGATTTCTCCGCAAATATCCATTTAATGTGGAAGGCGCTATATGCAGCTTTTTCGCTAATCCTCTCTGAGTAAGATCATGTTCTTCTAAAAGATTTTCCAGCCTTGTAGAAAATTTCATAAAATATTCCTCTTTTGTAACAATCCGTAAATGCTCTATAGGAATATTCTACGGTAAAATAATGAAGAGACGCAGAAAATACGCAATAATCATATAGTATTCGCATTTGTGAACACTAATCCATATCTAATTTTAAGAAGTATTGACTATTGCCAGCCTCCATCAAAGGCAATAATTTGGCCAGTCAGATAGGCAGGAGCATTGGCCAAAGATGCAACAAGTTGTGCAGTTTCTTCGGGGGTTCCAAAACGTCCGGCGGGAATTTCATCTGCAAGCTGATTCCGTTCTTCTTTGGAAAAGCATTGATTCATTTTGGTATCAATGACACCACAGGCAATGGCATTGACAGAAATATTGCTGGGGGCAAGTTCCTTAGCAAGAGCCTTTGTAAAGGCGTTGACGCCGCCTTTTGAGGCGGAATAAGCCACTTCACAGGAAGCTCCAGTAATTCCCCATACAGAGGAGATGTTTATGATACGGCCATATTGATTGTGAACCATATTGGGGATTGCGTGTTTGCAGCAACAGAAGACGGAGGTGAGATTCGTTTGAATCACCTGATTCCAATCTTCCAGTCGCAGATCAGAAAGAAGGCCAATATGTGAAATTCCAGCATTATTGATTAGTATAGTGACAGAACCTAATTTTTCTTCAATTATCTGGAAAGCTTGCGCTACAAAATTCTCCTCACCGATATCTCCAATTAGGGTCAGGCAGGGAATATGCCAAGTATCTTTTAATGATGCCGCAAATTCTTCCAATTCTGTTGCAGAATGTTTGCAGTTCAAAGCAAGTGAATAGCCAGCCTCGGCAAATTTTTCGGCAATGGCACGACCAATACCACGGGAAGCTCCGCTGATAAATGCTATTTCTGATTTCATAGGTGTAACTCCTTTTGTATTATTATTTAAAAATTTTGCTGAGGGAACTGTAACGCATTGGCTTGAAATTGTCAAGAAATACCCACGACAAACGCATGAATGAATAAATTATGAACATTTCATCCATTTTTTGGTATAATCAAAGAAAAAAGGATGGATTTGTTCATGAAAGCACTTTTAGATTATGTAAGTACAGTTACAGATAT
>CAJTCL010000026.1 GCA_910575005.1 Lachnospiraceae bacterium
GAGGGAAGGGAGAGAGTTTTATGATATTATTCTGGGAAAAAGAGAGGGAGGAAGAGGGGGAGAGGATAAGCTAAAATCTGCCATGAGGATAAAGAAGATTTTCCATGACAAGACATTTAGACCGAAAATCCAGTAAAATCAAGGATTTTCGGTCTTGCTTTTTGTTCTGTGATGTTAATTTGATGTTAAAAAATTCTGTTCGTACTTTTATTACTTTAATATGGATATTGTTGAAATTTCTGTCGGATTATGGTAACATCTCTTTGGGACTACCAGGATGGTAGGCGGTTAGCCCTCTGCGGAGGGACTGTGACCCTCCGTTTACATAGAAACCTGTAAGGGAATCTGGGAAGGGAGGGCTGAAGCTATGTTGACGATTGAAAGCCTTCTGGCCGTGCTCAGCTTTGGGCTGGCCTGTTTTAGCGTTGGATACGCCATCGGAAGCAAAGATAATGACAAGACACAGAAATAGCCGCCCCTGTCTGATAAACTGAGCGGCTGTTTCAGCAACTTATAAATTGGGCTAACCGTCTATCGGTAACTCCTGTGGGGCGCCTGTTAGAGCAGGCGTCCTTCTTTATCTAAAGAATAACATAAATCAATAGAAAGTTCAAGAAGTTTCTTCAGACGCTGGTGTTTGGCTTCGGAACTGGTTAAGTCGATCTGCAAGCTGCTGGTCTTTATCTGGATAGAGATGTGAATATGTGTCAAGTGTAGTTTTCACAGATTCATGCCCCAAACGATTTGCAATCTCCAGAGGAGTAAACCCCATTTCGATCAGCATACTGGCATGAGAGTGTCTAAGATCATGAACCCTTATGGGCGGAAGTCCGGTTTTTTCTGCAATACTCTTTATTTCTTTATCCAGGGCAGATTTTGTGAAATAAAAAATTCTGTCCCCTTTTTCGATCCCATAAAGTTTGGCCAAATATTTGAGAATATCATCATACAGAAAATCTGGTATGGCGATACAACGTTTAGCTTTTGGTGTTTTGGGTTCCAAAAACAGCTCCTCCCCTTTGACTTTTGCATAGTTCTTGTTGATGTCTATACGCTTAGAGGGAAGAATATCGGCAGGGGTAAGGGCTAATAATTCTCCAGAGCGTATACCAGTATAGAAAAGTATATCAAAAGCCAGCTTTACAGAGGATTTCTGTATTGCGCCAGAAAATCTCTCATATTGTGTCTGTGTCCAGATATTCATTTCATCTGCTTTGCTTTTTCCTATGCTTCCGGCTGCCCTGCATGGATTGGAAGCGAGCTGGTAGTGTGTTACTGCATAATTCATTAGGGCAGATAATTGATTGCTCACAGTCTTTAGGTAGGTTTGGGAAAAGGGTTTTCCGTTCTCATCTCGGTAAGAGATTAGCTCATTCTGCCATTTTCGGACTTTGATGGTATCAATGTCGCATACTTTCAGGTTGCCAAAGTAGGGGAGTAGTTTGCCTCTAATAATGAATTGTTTATTTTCCATTGTGGTAGGTTTTAAGCGATGTTCCATGTCTTCCAGATAGTTTTCTACAAGAGAAGAGAACAGAATATCGCTGGTGTTTTGCTGTTGATCCAAGAAGGATCGTTCATATTCTTTTGCCTCCCGCTGGGTTTTGAAACCACGTTTGCAGATGTGTTTCTTTTTTCCAGTCCAATCGGTATAGTAGAAATTGGCATACCATAAAGTTTTTCCATTTTTGAGGGTGTATTTGTACGCTGGCATGATCAACCTCCAAATTTGCAGCAATAATATAATACTCAATATCTTTAAATAATTATCTTGAAAAGTTGCAGTATTATGTTATAATATACTTAACAAGAGAACCGTTGGCCAGTGCACACCTGGCCGCCGGAAAGTTATTATGGAAATAGCACCACCTACTTTAGCCGGTCAGGGGTGCTATTTTTTGCGTTTTGTGACTGTCACAACAAGAGTAATAACAGCGCAGAGCATAATTACAAATGTGAATAAACCTTCATATGTAACCATAAGCACCAGCCCCCTTTCATTTGCCTGGCGGCTGGTATAACACCCCAACGGTTCTCCAGTTAAGGATATAATAGAATTTTGATTTAAAATCTCAAATATAATATATTTAACAAGACAATTGGAGTTCAATAGACACTATTTGTTTTTGAAGTTTAGTTTTGGTTGTTAGTGTAAGGCTAAATATTTTTTGACTTTTTTATCCATTTTGTTTTTGACATATGTATGTGTAATTGATTCAGTGTAGTCGAAATATATAAGCTCTACTCCATAGTTTGTACACAATTTCTTTTTTCTCTTATCATTAGATTGCCTTTGCTTTAAGCCATCTATACCTCCCCAATGTTCAATAGGCTCATAGTGTTGAATTCCTTGATATTCAATGCCAATATTGAGTTCTTGAATATAAATATCAAGTTCTAAGTGATCAAGCCATTGTGCACGATAATGGTATAGCACCGTGTAATCAGGATATAAGCTTTTGATAATGCTAAATAGAAGTTTTTCGTGAAACCATTTTCCGCGTCGATATTTCAATTCTATGTTTGGATCAATGATTTTTACGTTTGGAAATGCAACATCTTTAAGAATGTTTCTAATATAACAATCCATTTCATTATGATATACCGATTCTGTACCAATATAGTATTCACAATATTTCCAATTACGGGTATAATACTCTATAAAATTCCAAACGTTAGAAAATTTATAACATTCTTCTATATTTCGAATACAAAATTCATTCATGAAGCCGTTATTCGCTGTTGGCACAATGTGTTCAGGAAATGCTGTACATAAAAGTGAAGCATCGTTATACAAAGGAGAACGGTTTTGCCAAAATCTTACCACAATTGTAAAAAATTCATGAATATTTCCATAATATCCATTATATGCCTCAACAAGAGAAGGTTTGGGTCTGTTGGGAAAAGTTATCTGAGGTTTATCCAAATATATATTCCTTTCCTTAGTCAATCACATTCTGAAGATGTATTTTCCATTCTTCACGGTTCGTAAAGTAAAAATTATATTTTTCACCGTCTTTTGTATTTATGATGATTGTTTTACTAATGCCTTGTCGCCCATCTTCTATGCTATGTATATTTGATACAGGAATATCAAAGTCATAACTTCCTTTTGTGAAATTGACAAAGGCTCCAATAACCATTGTTTTTGCCAAAGAATGTTTTAAATATATAAATCTCTTATTGGTAAGTATTGCATTACCATTTTGGACAGAGAATGCGCTTTTTACTCGGTTACATAAACCTTTCATTATAATGATTTCTTGAGTGGTATCTGTTTGTTGTGGTGCAGATGTTGATTCTAAACTTGCACCACAGCTAGAACAAAATTTTGCATCCTCTGAGATTTGTGTTCCACAATTTTTACAAAACATAATTATTCTCCTTTTTATATATTATTTTCCCCTTCGGCTCCGGTACCACTCGAAGCCGATTATTTTACCGAGTTTGTAGTTCCTGTTCTTTGTAATGATTCATCCGCTGCAACAGATTCCTCATAACATTCTAAAAAGCCTTCCATTTTTGCTTTGAATTCAATTTGTTTTTTTTCAGGCAGGCGGTGAATAAGAGACAGCCATTCTTGATCATCTAAATTTTGTCGTAAATGATTAATATCATATATTTTGAGTCCAGGGAAATAGTGATCTAAACTTCCATAAGTGGAGCCATCTAATTTGCCAGTATTTTTATATTCACGATATAGTAAAATTAATAGATATTCATCTGTATTTGGTTCGATACCAGGAGAAAGCATTCCAGGACTAGTCCAATATCTTGGTAAAATTTCAAAAAAATCTGATAACTGGTTATAATAATCGCCATAGGAAGTATCTATTCCTTTAATCCAATTCATAACTGTATCATCAGAAACATTTAGATATTTTGCAACTTCAAATATTGATGTGCAATGAACAGTTATTTGATATGCTAATTTCATTGGAAAAGATTCTAGTTTTTCTTCATCTTCTGGATAACCCAAAAGTGTAGACACAGTTGTTTCTAAGTATTCAGCAATTGCTGAAACCACTTTTGCGCTTGGAATTGTACCTCTCTTATTCCAATCTACGAAAGAATTTCTACTTAAATTCAAATCTTTTAGCATCTGATTTTTTGTGATATTTTTTTCTTTTAGTAATTTAGTTACTATATTCACAAAAGAATTCATATTATCACCTCACATAATTCAGCATTAGCTGAAAAATACTTGACATTCAGCTAATGCTGAATTATAATAACAACATACAACAACTATTTACAACAAATTACCGACAGTAGTCGGAGAAAGGAGCTGGTGTGAAAAATAGAAAAAAATCCTATTTTGACATGTTTTTAGAGAAATACCCATGTTTTACGTTGTGGGTTTCTCTCGTAGTATGTTTTGTTGTATTGATTATGTCAATCTTAAATATTTTAAACCTTTTAAACGCTTTATGGTTATCAGGCTACCTGTAACTACTTATACATCTTAAACTAAATTACCGACTAAGCCGGAGAAAGGAGCAAATCATATGAGCAATCCTCAACTGACAGATATGGACCTATACTGTATTGCCAGAATGCTCCAGAGTTCTTTTCAGGCACCAGAGCAGGAAAGTATAGATAATACATATCGTCCCCTTTATGGCTGCATGTACTGCAAATATGCTTTTGAATGCCGTACATCTGGGCGTTTTAATTTCAAAGAAGTATTTGGTAAGCTGAAAACCCTGACGGGAGTTTCCATAGGAACCTATAAACCTGAAAACAAAGCAGAAGCTATCGGCAGTGTATTCTTTCCAGCTTCCTATTACATAGAACATCCAGAAATACTGCACGAGTTAGAGAAGATTCATCCAAAGGACATGATGGATGGCTTCAAGGCAAGTTTGGATAAGGTTATAGCTCGCTCCAAAGAAAATCCTGGTTAAAAACAGGACAGTCATCTGGATTTGTACTGCGGCCGCATTCACAATTGTGGGGGCATAAATTTAACTCAGGAGTTGCGCCTGGTAGTGTACCAATAGGGGCATAACGAATGAAAGTTGCATTTATGGTTACTTCTTCATTGAAGTAGGGACAAAAGCCATTAATACTGGCAGTTTTTTTCATAAGTGTATTCTCCTATTTGTTTATTTCAGGGTTGTCCGTCCTGCCCAGCAGGTAGTCCACAGAACAGTCCAGGTAATCAGCAATTTTGGCGAGGCTGAAAGAAGCCATGCCTTTTGTATCATTGATTTGTTGTATTGCATTTGCACCTAAAGAACAATCCAATAACATTTGTTTTGCATTAAGTTTTTTTTCTTTGCATATTTGTTTAATCCTGTCCTTAGTTGTTTGTGCAATATACATAAAAACATACCTCACTTTTTATACAAAGTAGATAAATACCGAAATTTCGTTAAAAATAATTGGCAATACCGAAAAATCGGTATAATATATTATTGTTACTAGTTGCAATAATGTATAATCGCAACCAAATTAAGAGGGTGGTATTAAGGAAGGCAGTCTGTAGCTTGTTCCTACAGTCTGTCTCCTCCCACAGTTTTTTACCCCAGCCTGCGTTGTATGCCCAGAAATCTTTACGGAGATAACTCCTGATTTTGGCATAGCTGCCCTTGAACAAGTTGGGCTATTAATGTCAGGCAATGCCACTTATGCAGTTATGGTTCTGCCATGCAAATATTAATACCCAATTAGCTGGCATACTCCAAGGATGCTAAAATGCAATTTACTCTGGAAATCCATTGTCCCAGAACCTTATATGGGGAGCAGGGCACCTCAAAAATTTTTTTATTATCTTTTTCAAGATACCACCTTCTTTCATTGGGATTAATTGCACAAAATAATTGTAACATATTATTGCAACTTTTTAAAGTAAGAAAGGAGATATTTCATGGGAAAAACAATTTCACCGTGGGGCAGACAATGTAAAGCACAGATGATTGTCTTAGGGATCAGTCTGAAAGACTTGGCAAAATCCGTTGGGCTGTCTCCAAATTATGTGTCGGCCATTATTAATGGGCGGATGGTTGCACCAGAAGAAAACATTCAAAAAATCAGCGATGCTTTGCAAGTTGAATTAACTTCTGTTCAATAACATTATACAAGGGAATGGAGGTGGAATAAATGGGAAGGCGCCCTACAAAAGCAGCAGATAACCCATTCTGTAAAGCAAGATTAGAGGCTGCAAAGTGCAATGAAAAGCTATTTTCAAAGGAATGTGCAGCAGAATTGTTGGGAGTTTCGGCATCAACGCTTTCTGATTACGAGCTTGGATATACCAAAATTGTTCCAACGGACATAGTAATTAAGATGGCGGATCTCTACAATGCGCCTGAATTGGAAAATATCTACTGTACAGAGATGTGTCCGCTTGGCTATGAAATGCCAAAAGTTAGCGTGGAAGGTTTGGATCATATTTCGTTGAGTGTGATATATGCGTTAAGAAAAACGGATGAAATATGTGATCTTTTAGTAGATATAGCAAGGAGTGGCGTAGTTTCGGAAGATAAGAAGCCAGATATGTATGAAATCCTTGCAAATCTAAAGGAATTGGAAAGGATCACACAGTGTTTAAATATATGGATTAAGAAAAATCTGTGATGATAAGTTAGTTGCCCAAGAAAGATGGATAAAGGAGGGATTGCATGGAGGGATTGACAGCACCAGGCGTGATCGCAGTATCAGGAAAATACTATTGTGGTGCTGCAGATGTTATGAGTTATCTCGGATGCAAGGAAAATAAGGCATATGAACTCATAAGGGCATTGAGGCAGGAACTGATAGACGCTGGGAGGCTGACTCCAGCATATCCTCAGGGAAAGGTGCCGCGAAAATATTTTATGGAGCGGTGCATGATTGAAGAATAGGAGGTGTCAGGAGGTTCATCATGAAAGCAAAAGTTATCATTAGTCTGGGAATGGTTGTAGGACTTGCAGTATGTTCTGTTGTAGCATATGCGAGTACAGAGGACACAACAGAAGTAAGCACTAAGATGGAACAAAACAAAGAGGAAATGATTGTTATCCAGGAGAATTTAGCAGTAATAGCAAAAGAAAAAGCATTGTTCCAGGACATTCTTCTGACTAATAAGTCAGCAAAGCCCCGAAATCAGTTTGTAGACTATGGAAAAAGGCAAAAGCCAGAGGACGCATATCTTCTTGCAAAACTTGCTATGGCAGAAGCTGAGGGAGAAGATATAGAGGGGAAAGCCCTTGTAATACGGGTGGTACTTAATCGTGTCCAGGCGGATAAATTTCCAGATACGGTTGAGGCGGTTATTTACCAGAAAAAGCAATTCAGTCCTATTGCAAATGGAAGGTTTGACAGGGTAGAGCCAAATGAGGATTGCTGGCAGGCTCTTTCCATGATCGAATTCGATCATTGGGATGAAAGTATGGGAGCAACGTACTTTGAAAGTAAGAGCAAATCTACCTGGCATGAAAAAAATCTAAAGTTCCTTTTCAAACATGGCTCCCATTATTTTTATATGGAGCAGGGGGCAGAGCATGAATAGGAAAAAATGGGTACAGAATGCAGTTGTGGCTATCTATGTTCTGTCAGTTACATACATGATGGGGAAATGGGCCATATATTATGCCTTTTTGGAGCGTGGGTATGTTGCAGTTGGCGGGGAATATTTATTTATTCTTATGGTGGCCTGGATAGCTTATAAGGCAATCTGTAAATTTTGGAATGTGTTGGAGGAAAAAGAGGATGCAGAAACAGGAAGTAAGTAGACAGGAGATAGAGGCTCTTCTGGGATTTGAGATCACAAGTGAGCAGTTTAAAGAGGCTTTGGCATATGCCAGGCATAAGCAAGCATACATCTATCAGCAGGAAGGGCGTCCAGTGGTATTGCAGCACTGGTATCTTGTGAAACTGACAGAAGAGTATGTCCGAAGCCTTGCGTTCTCAAAATATACAATGGATTTATGCAAAACCTTGCGTGATATGGAAAAAGAGCACCTGATTTCAAATCGAGGCGCCCAATAAGCACTCTTATTGTAACAGGTTTTGTTTCATAAATCAAGCAAAAATACAATATGGAGGAAAGAAAAATGTATGAAATTCCAGACAATTATAACGCATTCGAGGAACTGGAAGCGGAGCAAGAACGCAGACAGCGGATGCGGAAACGGTTAGCATATATTTATGGAAAAACAGAATGGGAAGGATGGGAAGAAGATGAGCAATATCCAAGCGATTATTACACAGGAGAATGCGACGATTACTTGCAACTTTGAGCAGGTACAGAAAGCGATCCAGGACAAGCTGGCTCAATACAATGGAGCAGTGTTTACGGAGGATAGTAAAACCTATGCCAAGAAGGAGGTTGCAAGCCTTCGGGCACAAAAGAAGTCTTTGCAGGATAATATGAAGGATGCAAAGAAGCAGTATATGGTTCCTTGGAATGAATTTGAAGCAAAGGCAAAAAAGCTGATTAGTTTATATGATGAACCAATCAATTTTATCAATGGGCAGGTACAGGCGTTTGAGGAAAAACGGGTTGCAGAGAAAAAGAAATTGATTTCTGAAATTTTTCAGTCGGTTCCAGTAGAAGTACAGGAATATATTCCCCTTAATCGTATTTATAATTCCAAGTGGGAGAACGCCACTTATAAAGAAAAAGATATTCGTAAAGATGTTTCTGAAATTACTGAAAAAATTTTAAGTGATCTTGCTACGATACAGACAATGGATTCTGAAGCGGTTCCAAAGGCTTTGGAACAGTATAAGGATAGTTTAAGTCTTGCAGATGCAGTAGCTTACATAAACGATTACGAACGGCAAAAGAAGGAAATTCTTGCCCGTGAACAAGAAAGGAAACGCAGAGAGGGAGAAGCACGCATCCGCCGTGAGGATCGCAAGAAACTGCAGGCAGAGCAAAAAGCAAAAGCCGCATTGGAGGCGGCATGTCATGCAGAGATAGAAAAAGAAGAGGCGTTGCGGCGGGCAGAACGGGAAAAGGAAGAAGCAGCACGTCAGGCAGAACGGGAAAAGGAAGAAGCGCTGCGGCGGGCAAAAGAAGAGCAGAAACAGGCCATAGAGAAAGCAAAAGCAGAAGCGGCACAGGAAACCATTGAGCGCTTCATTCCTGACATGGAAGGTGGATCACAGCTTTACGAGTATCGGATTTCTCTTTCAGAGGATGCAAAGGAAAAATTGGAAATGTACATGGATAGCATTGGCATTGAATGGGAGTTGATTTAATGGAACATTTGGCTATTTATAACGCGGGGCGGGAGGTCCCACAAAGTGCAAAAAGAGAGATCAGAGGCGGAAGATTAAGCGGAAAGACGGACATCAATCCCATGTGGAGGATTAAGAAGCTCACGGAGCTGTTTGGCCCATGCGGGGTTGGCTGGTACTATAAATCGGTTCGGGAATGGTTAGAACCCTATGGGGACTGTGTGGCTGCCTTTGTAAAGATGGAGTTGTATATCAAAACAGAGGAAGATGACGAGTGGTCCATGCCCATCCAAGGAACGGGAGGAAGTATGTTTGTGGAGATGGAAAGCAAGGGCCCACATGTCTCAGATGAATGTTTTAAGATGGCAACGACAGATGCCATCTCCGTAGCTTGCAAACAGCTTGGAATTGGAGCAGATGTTTACTGGGAGAAAGACCATACAAAATACCAAACACCCCAAAATCAGAGTGAACCAGAAGATGCAGAGTTGGTGTCTTTGCGAAAACAGTTGGAGGTAGAATGTAGGCGCTGTGGATATGGAGCTGCTGCCATTCGTAGGACCTATAAGGTGGATGATATTCAGGAGTTATCCAAGCTGCAGTTAAAAGATGCGATCAAACGTATGAAAAATCTTCCTGATAAAAAGGAGTAGTAATGGAATTTACATCGAAAATAAAGGACATTGGACGCACGCTGCAGGGAAGTCTTACCATTACCTTGGAAAGCCATGAAATCAGCCCGAAAAAGGCAGCAGAACTGGCAGAGCTTGGGGACTTGATGGTAACGATTGAGAAACGGAAGAAAAAGCGCAGCCTGGATGCCAATGCTTACTATTGGCTTTTGGTTGGGAAAATTGGAAAACATACAGGAGCAAGTAAGAACCACATCCATAACATGATGCTTGATCGGTATGGAGAATTAGACCAGATGCCAGAGGAATTGGAAAGGATGCTGGCGGCGTATGGAGCAAAAAGGCATTTCTGAGGTGAAAGAACAGAAATATTAAATTTAGAAGTATATTGTCGGGGCGTTAGCAGGTTTCCATAGAAAAGGAAGACTTGCAGATAGAAAGAAAAACAAGGGAGGTGTGCGGATAGAATGGCACGTCCGAAACAGGACGGATTGCTCTATTTTTCATTCGATACGGATTTCTTTTATGCAGACAAGAACATCAAACGGTTAAAGGCAAGATATGGGAACAATGGATTGTTGTTTTACATATATCTGCTGACAGAAATCTATCGGAACGGATATTACATAAGGTGGGATTTGGAAAGCATAGATGATGCAATAGATATTCTGAATGTTACGGAAGGGTTTATAGAACAGGTAATGACATTCTTAGTTAGCCGGTCACTACTTACAAAGATAAGCATACTTGCTAATTCGGACACTATCTTACCAATACAAAAAGCAGGTGATGGCAGACCACAATGCGAGTTAGCCAATGGCAACGGACAGAAGCGGGCAGAGGTCATCACCTCACCAGGAATACAAAAACGTTATCAGGAGGCAGTCAAAGGGCGTAAAAGACAGATAGAAGTGAATGCGGAAATTTGGCTTTTAGACAAGGAAGAAACTGCATCTTGTATTAAAGTAACAAAAAATTATAGTTTTTCCGAGAAAAACCAGGGTAAATCTAAGAAAAACCAGAGTAAATCTAAGAAAAATGACATAAAAGAAAGTAAAGGAAAAGAAAGTAAAGGAAAAGGGCTGCCGC
This sequence comes from Lachnospiraceae bacterium, assembly GCA_910575005.1. Taxonomy (GTDB): domain Bacteria; phylum Bacillota; class Clostridia; order Lachnospirales; family Lachnospiraceae; genus Petralouisia. The sequence continues at coordinate 10,893 of CAJTCL010000026.1, forward strand.
GCATAGAACGGTTTGAGGACTTTTGGTTAGCATACCCAAACAAGCAGCGACGTTACCTGACAGAAACGGCATACTGTGACTTGATACTGTCTGGAAGCGTTACAGAAGACGATTTAATTCGGGCAGCTAAGAATTATGCTGAGTATATCAAAGAGTCTGAGGACAAGATGTTTCTGCCAAACAATTTTCTGGAAAAATGTGTGTTTGCAGACTATTTGGAAGCGAAACAGGCAGAGCTACCAAAACAGGCAGATCAAAAGCCGGAACCAGAGGAAGAAGAGTTGATTGGAGAAGATTGGCGGGATTGTGAAACGCCATTTGGGAGGTAATCATGTATGAATTTAAGCCGGATGATGCTTATGCTTTTGCCAGGCATGTCCATGCACAGGCATATGAGCATGGTGGAGAACTAGTATTTAAGCTATGTCCATACTGCAATCCGAAGCCTACCAGGGACAATTTAAAATCATTCTCAATCAATCTTGCAACGGGCCAATTTAAGTGCCTGCGTGCATCTTGCGGAGTAACTGGGAACATGCTGACACTTTCCAAGGATTTTGATTTTTCCCTTGGAAGTGAGATGGATGAGTATTATCAACCACGGCGGCAGTTCCGCAAGCTGAAAACGTCGGAAAGACCAATTGAGCCGAAGCCAGAGGCAATCCAGTATTTAACGGGTCGTGGAATTTCTGAGGAGGTCATAAAAAGGTATCAGATCACCGTCCAAAACAAACACCCAAACATACTGGTATTCCCCTTTTTGGATGCTGCTGGGAAGATGCAGTTTGTCAAATACCGTAAGACAGATTTTGACAGAGAAAAAGACAAAAACAAAGAATGGTGCGAGGCGAACTGCAAACCCATCCTGTTTGGAATGGCGCAGTGTAAAGATTTTGGAAAACTGGTAGTAACAGAGGGGCAGATCGACAGTCTTTCTGTGGCAGAAGCCGGAATAGCAAATGCTGTGTCAGTGCCAAACGGGGCCAAAGGGTTTACCTGGATCCCCTATTGCTGGGATTGGATAAACAAATTTCAGGAAGTCGTTGTATTTGGGGACTGTGAGAAAGGCCGTATTACTCTATTGGATGAATTATCTTCACGATTGAAATGCACTGTAAAACATGTCAGGGAGGAAGATTACAAGGGGTGTAAGGATGCAAATGAAATATTACAAAAGCATGGCGTAGAACAAATAAAAAAGTGTGTGGAACATGCAATCGTGACGCCGATTGGAGGCGTGATTGCCTTGTCAGAGGTGGAACATGTGGATATCTTTAAGCTTCCAAAGCTGCAGACTGGAATCAAACAATTGGACCGTTTGCTGTATGGAGGGTTGCCATTTGGCGGTGTGGTCCTGGTATCAGGAAAACCAGGAGAAGGAAAATCCACGTTGGCAAGCCAGATATTAGTAAATGCCATCCATCAAGGCCATAAATGTTTTGTATATAGCGGCGAACTTCCGAATTACCTGTTTCGCTCCTGGATAGATTTCCAGATCGCTGGTAATTCCCATATCACAGAGTATCAAAACAAGTGGGGAGACAGGAATTATAAGGTATCTGATACAAACCGGAAAATGATAGCTGAGTGGTACCATGAAAAATGTTTCCTGTATGATAACAGGATTGTGGATGGTGATGAGACTAGGAGCCTGCTTAGTCTGACAAAGAATGTGATTATGCAGTATGGCGTAGATGTCATACTGTTGGACAACTTGATGACTGCCTTAGACCTAGAACCAGGGAAGGCGTATGACAAATATGATAGGCAAAGCCTTTTTGTCAAGAAGCTCTCACGTATGGCATTGAAATACAATGTATTGATTCTTCTAGTGGCGCATAAAAGGAAAAATAATTTTTCCACGAATGAAAATGATGAAATTAGCGGCAGCGGAGATATATCAAACTTAGCCACCATTACAATTGCCTATGAGAAAGACAAGGAGCTGCTGCCAGAGCAAAGGCGTCTGAAAGTATCAAAAAACCGCCTGTTCGGAAAGACCGAAACAAAAGGCTACATACTGGACTATGACGAGAAATCGAAGCGGATATATGGGCAGGGCGATGATTTAGGGTTTGACTATGGCTGGGACCAAAGTGTGGACCAGTTCATAGATATTGGGAGTGAGGAGGTGCCCTTCTGATGACAAAGGAGCAGGAAGCATGGATTAACAAAATAGTGGGGCAGTTAAGGGAGGAGGTCAGGAAGAGAAAACCATTGTCGGATGCTGATTGGGATGAGTTGAGAAAATCTATCAGAATGATCTTTCAAAAATCAAAGAAAAATGTGGAAGTAAAGAAAGCCCTTGTCAAGTTCCTTTTAGAATGTAAAAAAATGGATGAAGAAGCCAAAGTTGATTATGAAAAGTTGTAGCAAGATCAAAGAAGTATGACACACGGTTAGGAGTGGGAAAATTGCGGAATGTACAAAGAAAATTACAGGGAAATCAAGGGGAATTTGTAAAAATTATTCGGGAATTATGTTATTCGCGCCAACCGTGGGAGGTTTGGTCTGATGTAATTACGGTTATGGCTTGTTCGATAGCGAATGCTGTGGATAAGTCACCAAAGCGGCATGAGTGTCGCGAAAAGGAGTATGCAGACTGCATTAAGCGGTTGGGCGGCGTGGAAAAACCAGCACATTTATTTGCCATTCTGGTAGAAGCATTGGAAGCAAATCCAGACCAAGACTTTCTCGGTGAGCTGTACATGGCATTGGAACTGGGGAACCATTGGAAAGGTCAATTTTTTACATCGTACAATACTTGCCAGCTTATGTCTGAAATGACAATGGGCGACTGCCAGAAAGCGATTGAAAAAGATGGTTGGATTTCTATATGCGATCCATGTATTGGTGGAGGCGCTATGATGATAGCAGCAGTTCATACGCTGCGGCGGCAGAATGTATATTATCATAATCATGTACTTTTTGTTGGTCAAGATATTGATCGTGTGGTTGGTATGATGGCTTATATACAGCTATCTCTTCTGGGGTGTCCTGGATATATTGTCATTGCGAATACGATGACAAATCCGATAGTGGGGTCGCCCCTCATGCCCATAGAGAAAGAAGGACAGGAATTTTGGTACACGCCAATTTATTTTGGCGAAGTGTGGCATTTCAGAAGGGTATTTAGTCTTTTAAAAAATATCAGTGGAACCGAAACCACTCAAAAAACAGTGGAAAAAGAGCGCTACTTTATGTTTTTTGATTTCAAAAGTCAGGAGGTTGAAAATGAGCGGATTTGAAACTAGTAAGAAAGCTCTGCCGTCTGAAATTTATCAGACGGCCAGAGAAGGAATGCGGACAAAAAGAGAGATTAAGCATTTTTCGGAAGAAGCAGGCAATGACTATGGACCGGAATGGGGCGCAGTTGTCAATGAATATCTCAAGACAGCGTATAAAGAGGTTGACAAAGGATGTGATCTGGAAGTAGCCAGCTCTGTATACAAAGTACTTCGGCAGGATAAGGTTACAGCATTTTATGATTCTAACGGAGATACGCTTTTTGATGTGACCAATAAGCAATTGGAAAAAGAATATAAATTTTGGAAAAAAGATAACAATCTTTCTGAGGAAGAAGAGTCAGTTTTAGAAGAACAAACAGAAAACACAGAAAATAATTTGCCGGTATCGGAAGAAAATAAAGAGCCAGAGGGCAGAGAGGGTATAAGCGAGAAAGCAGCAGGAATGGAGAAAACAGACTTGGTACCAGAGGAGGTTTCTAAAAGTATTCCAGATGTAAAAGAAAGAGCAAAGAAAAAGCTGGAAGATGAATTGAAAAATGCCAAAGATCAATCATTTGCAGATCCAGTTATTAAACATCTTTTGAGACGTTGTGAAGAGGAGAAAGGTTTATCAGAGGATGTTCTGCAAAAGCATAAAACCTGGGAAAAATGCTTTGATTATATATACAAACAGGCCAGGAAGCAGGCAAGCGGAAATCGTGCTGCCGTTCGTGACGAAGTGGTTTATGAATGGGCCGAGGACTATTACCACAAAGACGATAAGGCAGAAGAAGCTGAAAAGGCCAGAAAAGCAGCAGAAGCAAAGAAGAAAGCGGCGGAACGGGCTGCAAAATCAAAGGCCAGTACCAGTAAGTCTCAAACTGAAAAGAAGGCAGCACAACAAAAGCAAGAAGCTCCTGTTCTGGCAGAAAAGACGGAAGAAAAAAGAACCAGAAGAAACAGCAAAGATTTGGAAGGCCAGATGAATATGTTTTCCATGATGGGAATGTAAGGGGGCGGCTCGTATGGAAAAACGGAAATTATCTGCAATTGAAAGGGAAAAAGCCAGTGAAGATATGATGGAGATTGCCTGCCGTCTGGGAGGCATGCGACATATTGTAACAGCTCGACTGGTTGAGGATGATAAAATACTGCTCTTAACTTTCTATAACATTTCAGAACTTGTAAAAGGGAAAGAGGGAGCTGCTTTCAGAACATTTCTTTCTCATGAAGATTATATAACGCAAGATTTGAGAGTGGAAAAGGTCAAGTGTCTTACGGCGTCATTCTATATGATGAATGATTTTAGAGTATTTGAATCAACATGGAACAACGAAAAGAATTGTTTAGAGCGGAAAGAACTCATTCTTATTCGCTCGAAAGAGGAACAGGAACTTATCACAACATTTTTTAAAGAGTATGCAGATCTGGATGATGCATCTGTTTCGTGGAGTGCGGTTAATAAATTCCAGGAGAAAGTAAAGGCCGCAAGGCTGGCAGCAAAGCACAAAAAAGAAACGGATCTGATTGATGCGGTGATGGAACCAGTAAAACAGGAGCCGGAAGAATTTCGGTCATGGGCTTTCGATTCGGCCATGAGTTTTAGCAGATACCTTATCTATCAGGAGATTGAAAAAGGGATTGTACAATGTGAATGCACCTATTGCGGTAAAATTGGGCTGGTAAACAGAAAGGAGATTCGTTTGAAAAATAATGAGAAAGGCATATGTCCTTTCTGTGGAAGCAAAGTTACCATTAAAGCGAAAGGAAGACTCCCATACCTGATGACGGATAAAAGATGGGTTGCATATGTAGATCCTATGAACGAAGGATTTATTTGGCGGTATTTTTATGTTTACCGTGAGATTCGCAAATATCCAGAACATACGCTTGGAAGTAAGCGTGTTTCCCAGGGGATAGAGGAATATGCCAGACAGTTTTACTCTTTTCAGAATGGGAAGCCAGCGTGTGAATCCTATGAGTACGCAGAATTTAAAAAGTCTGGCACAACACGTTGGTGCCATGATGAAGGGAAGATTCATTGTGCAGAGTGTATTTTATACCCAGGGAATTTGCCGCAGGCGTGGGAGCATACTCCGATGAAATATTCTGCATTGGAAATCCTTTCTAAAAATATGCCGACTGTATCACTTAAATATGAGCGAGGCATCCAGCGTTTTTGGGAATTTCCGAAATTAGAATGGATTTGCAAAATGGGGCTAAATCAACTGGCAAAAGAAATCATCAATGAAAGGTATCAAGGAGCTACCGGAAAAATCAATATGAAAGGCGGAACGATTTATAAAATTTTAGGTCTGAATAAAGTGAACACTAAAATTTTGCAATCTATTGATGGCAACTATGATGAATTGCGTTTGCTCCAGGTGGCCCAAACAATAGGCTTGCAATTAAAACCAGATCAGCTGAGGGAATACTATGAAACCTTTGAGTGCAATACAGATTTGCTCAAACAGGCAAAACGGAAAGTATCCCTTCATAAGCTTGTGAAGTATATTGGAAAAGAAAGTGAACGGTACCCATTAGGGGAGAATTCAGGATGCGGTAAGTATGCATATATGGGGTATCAAGAACGGGAAGATCCCCGTATTGAAAGAAAACGCAATATGGCGAGGGACTGGCTGGAATATCTCGGCTGGTGTAAGGCATTGAAATATGATTTGGATAACATGTTTATTTATATGCCTACCAACTTTAAAAAGGTTCATGACAGAACCGCGAAAGAATATCAGGCATTACAGAATAAGAGAGCGGCCGCAGAAAGAAAAAGGCAGGAAACCCTTGCCAGGAAGCGGATGGAGCAAACCCAAAAGGCCATAGAAGAAATTTTTAAAAAGAATGAGGGGGCAGATGCTTTCTTTATAAGAGGAAAAGGGTTGATTTTGGTGGTTCCTAAAAACGGAGATGAAATAAAGGCCGAAGGAGAGGCTCTACACCATTGCGTGGGCGGATATGTGAGCCGAGTGGCAAGCGGGGAAACCAATATTTTTTTCATCAGAAAAGCGGAAGCTCCGGAGAAATCATATTTCACATTAGAGTATAGGGATAATCGGGTTATTCAGTGCAGAGGGCTTCATAATTGCGATATGCCGCCGGATGTAAAGGCTTTTGTGAAAGTATTTGAAAAAAAGATGCAGGACTCTGTTCAAGGGCGGGGTAAAGCCAGGAAGCATAGAAAGGCGGGGTGATTTTATATGGCAAGACAAATAATTAGAAGCATAAGAAAAGGATCTGTACAGTGGAATGAAGATGACCGCCTGCAGATTGCGGCACTTCTTTTAAAGTGCGGATACGCTGCTAAAATTACGCACCAGACAGTTCCAGGGCAGGCTGGCAGGAATAAGGCACAGAAAGAATATGTAATTGAATATTGGGAGGAGGGTTCGGATGTCCAGGGATAGAGAGAAAAAGCCCGTACCTAAAGCGGAGACTTATTTGAAATATGGATTCGTTATGATAGAGCATGAATCTTATCTTTGCCCAACTTGCAGCCATGTTTTGAATGCAGGGCCAAATTACCAGCCGCGATATTGTGATCAGTGCGGACAGAAAGTCACTTTTGCAGGAATTAAGTGGAAAGAAGATCAAGAATTAGGCTACGCAAGGGAGGGATGCTTATGAATCGGTCTAAAATTGAATGGTGTGACCATACATGGAATCCCATCACCGGATGCCAGCATGAATGCCCATATTGCTACGCAAGAAAAATGACAGCCAGATTTGCAGGGGATGTGAGACTGAATAGGATGGCGAAAAAAGATTATTCCTTGGTTCCAGCGGCAGACGATGGAAAAGATTTGTATGAATTGAATGCTCCCATGTTAAACGAAACGGGAAAACCATTAGTATATCCCTTTGGATTTGAACCCACATTGCATAGATACAGGATGAGTTATCCTGAGAGGTTGAAAATGGGAAACAATATTTTTGTAGGTGCTATGGCAGATATATTTGGATCATGGGTACCAGATGATTGGATTGCAGAGATATTCAATAGTTGCTGGAAATATCCCATACATAATTATTTGTTTCTCACAAAAAATCCAGAGAGGTATGAGTGTATAGATTCAGCCGGATTCCTTCCTATGGGTAAAAATATGTGGTATGGATCCACACTTACTAAACCAGAAGACAAGTGCTTTATATCAAATACACACAATACGTTTTGGAGTATTGAACCGATTCATGCACCATTTCAGATATGGGAAAAGGATGAATTTTCTCCTGATTGGATAATAATTGGTGCAGAAACAGGATTCCGCAAAGGCAGAATCATTCCTGAAAAGGAGTGGATAGAGGATATTGTTAGTTGCTGCGATAAGGAAGGAATACCAGTATTTATGAAAGAAAGCCTGGTATCAATTGTTGGGGAAAATAATATGCGGAGGGATTTTCCAGAGCAGCTTCAGCATTTGGACATAAGTCCCAAGATGAAAAAGAAACTGTTTGATACATGTGCTAATTGCAAGACCTGTATGAGAAAAAGCAGCATGATTACATTGCTTGCAAGATCCAAACGTGGGGAACAGCCAAAGCAGTTTGGATTTATGTGTAAAGATTGTTTCAAGCAATTCTGTAAAAACTTGAATTTAGATCTTCCAGAATTGGCAGAGTTGGCCAAAAACATTACGATAAGTCCCAGATGCTGATGGCTAAATGAAATCAAAATGGAGAAGACTATGCGGACACTATTGCAGATATAGTTATATAAAAATTGTTAAGAGAAGAAAGAGGGATTGCTATGGCGAAAAAAAGAAGCTGCAGGCGTACAACAGATGAAAATATTATCCATGAAAAGGCTGTAAGAATGCGAAAAATGACAGATGAACAGTTAGTGCATTATGTAGAAGATCGGGTGGAAAAGGCAAGGAGTGAGGATTTCAATCAGGGTAAGGAGCAAAAGAAAGAGGCTCCGCAGCTTAGTGCAGTGGATTTTGTTGAGGAAATCAGCAAGATTAAAGGCATTGGTGCAACAACGATGGGTAAAATCAGAGAGCTGCTTGATAAAAGATTGGAGGGGGATGTGGGTGACTAATTTAAGACGACAGATGATCGGTAGGCGTAGCAAAGCATCTGGAGAGATTTTTGAACGATGGCTGTCAAATGCCTGTGAATTTTATCTGAAAAAAGGATGGGCACATATCGAGAAGACGCCGGAACCTTTTCGCATCACTGGAAAGGATGAAAAGGGGGTTGTTCGAGGGTACTACGAAAAGAAAGGCCAGCCAGACTTTAAGGGGATTTTATGTGATGGTACAGGAATTATGTTTGAAGCAAAGCATACAGATTCTGATCGGATTAAGCAGGATATAATTACGGAAACACAATGGAAAAACCTTGATATTTATGAGAGGTTTGGTGCCCATTGTTATGTGATGGTGTCCATTGGTTTGACGAAGTTTTATAGAGTTCCCTGGAATGTTTGGAAAAATATGAAAGGATTGTTTGGTCACAAATTTATGACGGAGCATGAATTGGAACCTTATAAATTGCAAGAAAGACAATGCACGTTATTAATTTTAGAAGGGATGGAATTGAACGATGAAAGTGCAGAAAACAGAGCTTGCAGAAAAGCTTCACAAAATGAAAGGCATTGTGCCAAAGAAAACGACTATGCCAGCTTTACAGGGAATTTTAGTTAAGGATGGTTTCTTAATTGCCAGCAATACAGAAATGACTGTTAAGGTGAAGTTAGAAGGCGCAGAGAATGAATACTTTATCATTCCAGAGAGGGCCTTTGACCTGATCAGTAACCTTCCAGATGGTGAGATGAATATTTCTGTTACAGGTAAAAATATCATTACCATTCAGGTGGATAAGATCAAGAATAAATACCAGACAATGGATCCGGAATTGTTTCCATTGGGCGCAGCTTGGGAAGAAGGAAGCGAATGGAAAATTCAGGCGGACATACTTTTAAAAGCTATGAAACGTGTTTCTTATGCAGTGTCTGTGCAGGGTTGCAATGCTATCATGTCTTCTGTCTGTTTACAGGCAACTGGAGGGAGGTTAAACTTTGTCGGTTTAGATGGCCATGTATTAGCATGGGACCAGGTGAATTATGAGGGAGAATTTAAATTGCTGATACCCAAAAATACGGTGGATAAGTTTAGAAATCTTGGGATTACTGGAGAAGTACGAATGAAATATAATTCGGCAGGTGTAGTGTTTGTTACAGAAGGATTTGAGATATATACGCGGTTAGTTGATGGGGAATATTTTAAATATCGGTCTATGTTTAAAAAACTGCCATTACATACAGTGGTATCAAGGACAGCCCTGTTGGATGCCATGATAAGGGCGAGGATGTGTACAGTGAAAAAATGTGCAGTCAGATTTGACTTGGAAGGGAGTGCCTTAAGCTTAAGTATTAAAGATAAATTAGTAGATTATCATGAGACAATAGAACTTAAAGAACCACTGTCAGAGGCTCTAGCCATAAAATTTGATGCTAGGTTAGTGTCAGAAACACTGAAAACGTTTGACTGTGATAAGGTGAAAATTTCTTTTGGGGGGCCGAAAATGCCTATGATTGTGGAAGCTTGTGACAGTGAGTATAAGGCACTTGTCCTGCCGGTAGCCGTAAAATAATATCAAATAATTTGCGTAATAGTATCTGAGAGAGGAGCGGAAAAATGGCAAAAAAGAGCATGACAGAGGCAGAGGCGATAGAAGTCATCCGAAAAGCGATAGAGTTTTCTATCGGCGCAGTCAAAGGGCTTGATAAATCCAAAGACAAGATAGAAATGGTTGAGCTGGCTTGTGAGTACTATGAAAGCAAAGAAAACTGCGAGCAGGAAGTCGCTGCTTGTATGCTGGCTATCAAAGCACTGAAAGAGATCCAGGAGTACCGCGCGATCGGCACAGTTGAGGATCTTAAAAGACTGTATTACCTGAGACAGCGGTATGAGGATGAAACCTATGACTATTGCGGTGAGTATGGGACAAGCGAGTGCGGAGCCAGAGCGCAGCTTGAGCGGCTGAAAGTGTATGAAGAAATTGGCACAGTGGAAGCAGTTGCAAGAGTAGTGAAGCTTTTTAGTGTTGATGCTGATGGCCATACGATCACGGAAAAGTTAGATATGCTGGCAGAGTACAAAAAAATCGGCACACTTGAAGAGTGTCGGCAAGCCAGGGAAAAGCAGAAGGCAAAGAAAGTCGGTGTATGGGGTGATGGTGTCGGCGATGATGGAGAAATCCTTTATGACATGTACACTTGTCCAAACTGCGAGAAAGACTATGAAAATGATTACCACGACTATGAGTACTGCCCTGAGTGCGGCCAGCGTATGGATAGGAGTGAGACATGAATATAGGGTGCGGAAAATACAAGGTGATTAAAGATATATACATCTATGTCTGTGCTTTGGGGTCGTTAAAGGTGCCAAAGGGAAAAATCATAGAAGTGAAAGAATATAAGTCGGCTTATGTTGATGGGGAAAGAATACCATATGGTTTTTTAGAGGTTTGCAGATCCCATCTTAGGAAAGTGCTTTAGAGTGAGGGGGAAAGATAGAGAGCTGCAAAAGCCAGATGCAGCAGGGCACGGTATCATCCTTATGGGGGATAAGATATATCACAGTAGCAAAGAGGCAAAGCAATCCTGCTGGGGTGCATCCCTGGCAGGAGAGAGGAGGGAAGAAATCAGTAATATAAAACTTCAGATTAGCAGAATAGTGGAGTAAAGAGAAGGAGAACGCTTTCGCAACCCTCCAAAAGATAACTATATTATATCACAGTTTTTTATAAATTAAAATAAGAATTTTGGAGGACGATAGCATGAATGGCCAGGGAACAGATAATGGGATTTTGGTAGTTTTGACACATGAGCAGTTGAAAGATATTTATGAAAAAGCCGCAAGTATTGGAGCAAATGAAGCGTTAAAGACGTTGAAGAAAGAACGAGAGAAAGAGCAAGGAAAGAGAGCCAATCGGCGATTGAGGAATACCAAACTTTTGCTTCACAACTATCACATGCTGAAAGAACATGCAGAAAATTCTGTATTTGGAAGAATACAAATGCAGGAGTCAGCCATAGATATTCTTGAGTCAATGATGTCAATGTATGACAATGAAGTTATTATTGAAAGTATCAAGCGAAGTGCCACTAGAACCGCAATTATTGTCTCTCATATGGAGGTTATGTTTGGATTATACCGAAGCTATTGTGAACATACATCCAGTCGAGAAATTGATCTTCGAAGATATGAGGTAGCATGGGACAGGTATATGGCAGATCAAGCTTTATCTGTAAAACAGATTGCAGAAAAACAGAATATTTCTGTCAGAAATGTTTACGAAGATATTAAAGTGGCGACAGAGAGACTTTCAGCCCTTATTTTTGGGGTGGATGGCTTGAAAGTTCATTAAATCCCCTATTTGCAAAAAGTCTTCCTTGACTTTGCAGTATAAAAGTGAGAAAATTGTATTTGTAAAATTATAAATTGAACATTGAGGGAAGTCTGAATGTGTCAGACTTCCTTTTTTCATGTAATATTTCCGAAAAGGAGGGAATAAAAAAGGAAAGCATGGGGCTCCTTCAAAAAATAAATGGAGGAAAAGTATGGAATATACTTTGTGTGTGCTGTTGATCTATACAGTGATAATGTTTGGGATTACAGTGCTAATGACAAAAAAAGAGAACAATATCGAGAAATTCTGTGTTGGGAATAGAAACACTGGTTGGATGGTGTCGGCTTTAAGTATAGCTGCTACATGGATATGGGCGCCAGCGCTGTTCACATCAACGGAGAATGCTTATACAAAGGGCTTTGCAGGGCTCTTTTGGTTTTTGGTACCAAACGTATTGTGTTTGATATTGTTCATTCCTTTTGCAAAGAAGATTAGGGAAGAAATGCCGGAGGGGATTACCCTATCTGGTTATATGTTTGAGAAATACCATTCAAGAGCAGTGAAAAATACATATCTGTTTCAGCTTGGAGCATTATCGGCGCTGTCAACGGGAGTGCAGTTGCTGGCCGGAAGTAAAATATTGAGTATGTTGACCAGAATACCTTTTGCGGCCATGACGGTCATTATAGCAGTGATTGCATTTTCATATTCGCAATTTTCTGGAATTAAAGCCTCAATACTGACAGACGCTATTCAGATGGTTTTCATGTTGGCCGCCAGCATTGGTTTTGTGGCTTTTGGTGTAAAGAATGGAGGAGGGATTGAAACCCTGGTTACGGGTTTAGGAGGAGCCACAGGGGATGCCAGCTCACTATTCTCTAAGAGAGGATGGGAAATCTTTTTAGGGTTCGGACTTCCTACAACAATAGGGCTTATCTCGGGACCGTTTGGAGACCAGTGCTTTTGGCAGAGGGCATTCTGTGTTAAGAAAGATAGAATGGGCAGAGCTTTCTTTGTGGGAGCACTGTTGTTTGGGATTGTGCCCCTGTCAATGGGAATGCTCGGTTTTATCGGTGTTGGCATGAGATATGCTGCATCTGATACGGGAGTGATCAATTTTGAACTGATAAGCATACTGTTCCCAGTATGGGCAGTTATTCCGTTTCTCTTTATGATTGTTTCAGGACTACTATCGACGGTTGATAGCAGCAACTTTTTATAGTGTGATCATTTGTCTTTATATGCCTTGGAAAATGGGGGTCTTTATTATCTTTTCATATTGGCGTTTATGAAAGGAATAAAAATTTGGTGTCAATATTGGTGTCAATGGTGTCAAAAAAAAGATGTAAAAAAATAAAAAAAAGACTTGACAAGGGTATGTATTAAAATTTGTTATTTTGTTTTATTCAGTACTCTTATTTTGGAAAAAGATTTACAATCTGTGTCATTTCGTGTCATTTCAGAACTGAAAATAGTAAGAAATTGAAAAAGTCCAATATGTTATAATGGTTATGTCAACATTTATAAATCTATTTAAGTTTTAATGATACAGAAGAGGTAAAAATTAAAATGTGAAAGGAATAGATACATATGAAAGTTAAAGGTTGTGAAGTGGATGTTATGGTAACTTTATCAGATAAGAGGTTGTTAAACATGGATGAATTTCGTATTTATGCAGGGCTTGGCAGCAATGTAGCAAGGAACGTAGCAGAAAAAACAGGGGCATTATTTAAAGTTGGCCGCAGGGTACTTGTGGATAGGGTAAAATTTGATAAATATTGTGATGAAAACTCAGAAGTTGATACAGGGATATAAGCTGTACCGCAAAGGAAGGGAGGATGTCTTTCCAGAAGGACAGGCTCTGGAGTTGATGCAGATAACGGATAGAAATTTCTTGGAAGAATATTTGGAAAATTAGACGGCTATCCATTTGCATTACATATCTGTTACATGGATAGTCCATTGAAAGAGGGATATAGAACAGGTAATGACATTCTTAGTTAGCCGGTCACTACTTACAAAGATAAGCATACTTGCTAATTCGGACACTATCTTACCAATACAAAAAGCAGGTGATGGCAGACCACAATGCGAGTTAGCCAATGGCAACGGACAGAAGCGGGCAGAGGTCATCACCTCACCAGGAATACAAAAACGTTATCAGGAGGCAGTCAAAGGGCGTAAAAGACAGATAGAAGTGAATGCGGAAATTTGGCTTTTAGACAAGGAAGAAACTGCATCTTGTATTAAAGTAACAAAAAATTATAGTTTTTCCGAGAAAAACCAGGGTAAATCTAAGAAAAACCAGAGTAAATCTAAGAAAAATGACATAAAAGAAAGTAAAGGAAAAGAAAGTAAAGGAAAAGGGCTGCCGCGCATAGAACGGTTTGAGGACTTTTGGTCAGTGTACCCAAACAAGCAGTGGCGTTATCTGGAAATAAACAGGAGGAGTTATCAGAACAGGCGGAGTATGGGATAAAACCAGGGGAAGAAGAGTTGGTTGGGGATGATGGACAGTGGTGGAAGTATGAACCAAATGGCTGGGAAGGGTAAGCATGTGTGAAAGAAAAAAGCCTTGCTGCTGCAACAGAAGGCTTTTGAGGGATAGGGTTCTTAGGTCATTCATAGATAAATCCATGATAAGGGGGATGGCAAGGCATGTCAAACGAAGAACTTGTGGAACAGATACAAAAGGGGATCGACATTACCATCAACCAGGAAAGGCTCTGGAAGCAAAATAAAGGCTTTGTGATGCAGTGTATTAAAAAATATGTCGGCAGTTGTGCAAAACAAGATTTTCATGATTTCTTGCAAGAAGGGTTCCTTGGTTTGGTGGAGGCTGCCCATTCCTTTGACTTTGGGCAAGGTGTAAAGTTTTTGACCTATGCAGAGTATGGCATCCGAAAATCTGTTTACCGTTACAATGGCCTGAATACCTATATGGTGCGTGTTCCAGAGTACCTTAAAACCAGAATGAGAAAGTTCGCAGCATTCAAAAGAGAATATTGGGAGGAATACCACCAGGAACCACAGCCAGAGGAAATACAAAGGGCCTTGCATATTTCCTACCGTTCCCTCTGCCATCTGGAAAAAACCATGCTAAATATGACGACAAGAAGCCTGGACGAATACATTTCAGAGGATGGGGACACCAGCCTGGTTGACCTGCTTTCCACAGAGGAAAGGATGGACGAGCTGGCCAGCAGCAGTGAATACCATAGGGAACTGCATCAAGAGCTGGAGGAAGCACTATCCATGCTTGACCCAAAAACAGCGCTGGTGATACGCTGTGCATATTATCAGCAAAATAGTTATACGCGGACCGCTCAACTATTTGGGTGCAGCAGGCAAGCAGTAGAGGAACGCATCAAGAAAGGCTTTTTTAAGATACTCCATTCCAGGCACAGGGAAAGGCTGGAAAGTTTCATGTGGGAAGGGTATCACGTGGATCCCAGGCGCCTAAGTGATTATGTTGACATGGAGCAGATCAACCAAATGGGCAGTGAATTTTTGCTTTAAGGCAGGTGATGAAGGATTGGTTTATTTTTATGATTACTTTGCAAGGGAATACAGGGAAGGAAATAGGGACAGGCTGCTTTGTGCCCCTGCTGCCATGTTTCAAGGTATCAAACCAGAAGCGGTTAAGAATTGCAGGCTCGTGTTGAAAAATGCCTTTCTGGGTTATCGTGAGGGAAGGAATGCAGAAGTACTAAAGGCACTGCTTTTAAAGTACCAGGGATATATTTCAGGCCTGCAGGAAGAACATGCTAAGAACAGATACAACGTGTTTGTGTATCGGTATATGTTGGAGGTTCCTGTCGGCAGCAGGGCAATAGCCACAAAGCTTGGGATCGTAAAGAAAACCATACAGAACTATATCAATGGGTGCTTGGATGAAATGCTGATGCTCTGCATGGGGTTGCCAGCAATAGGAAAACCGCCAAAGGAGAAAGAAATGGCGATCCGCATATTGATCACTTACCAACGGCTTTTGAATGGGATGGCGGAAGATGATATTCTTTGTTTATTTCCAGGGAAAAGAGAACGGTCTGTCGTGGAACAAGGCAGAAGGCTTACCAGGGAGGTTATGGGATGGTTTGCGGATGCAGTAGAGGCTTACTCAGATTTTTGCCAGGATAAACATACACAGGTTGCCACTGACATTAGAAAAGCAGAGGTTTTACGAAACTGTTTGAATGGTGTCTCCCCTACTGCCATAGCGGAAGCATATGGCTGTTGTGAAAGTACGGTGTATGCAGATATGCGGGAGAATGAGAAAAGGCTGTCAGCTATGTTATTTGATGCGGGAAAAACTATGGCAGATATAAAGGATAAGACCATCTGGTCTGAAGAAAGTGCTTGGAGGTAGTAAGACCGATGGCAGAGCGACAGGAGACTATCTGTTTTAGGGCAGGAAGACAGATTGTATTAGGGATTATTGAAAGCTGCAAAAATAATATGCATGGATGAAACAGTAAGGGTATTTGAGTATGAGGAGATCAAACAGATGGAACCGTTGAGTATAATTGAAAATGAATTGGTACCAGTTTATATCACCAGTACAGGGGAAAAGGTTGTCTATGGGACAGATTTGCACAGAGTGTTGGAAGTAAAAAGCCATTATCGAGATTGGGTAAAGAATCGTTTGAATGATATTGGTGCAATCGAGAATGAAGATTTTGAAGGCGCTGAAATTTTAGCACCTTCTGGACAAACGATAAGAAACCATATTATCTGTTTAGATACTGCCAAAGAAATGGCAATGCTGGAGAGGAATGAGAAGGGAAAGCAAATCCGCAGATATTTTATCCAGATTGAAAAGAAGTATAGGGGCAGTGTGCCTGGTGTAGTACCGACAGGAAAACAACTTATGGCTCTGGCCGTGATAGAGGCACAGAAGACGATTGCAGAGCAGGAGCAGGCTATTTGTAGGATGAAGCCAAAAGAAATATTTGCGGATGCAGTGGCCGCTTCCAAGAGTTCTATCCTGATTGGGGAGCTTGCAAAACTTATCCAGCAGAATGGAATTGATACAGGAGAAAAGCGTCTGTTTGCGTGGATGCGGCAGCAGGGTTTCCTGATCAGCAGGAGAGGGACGGACTATAATATGCCGACACAGCGGAGCATGGAACGTAAGTTGTTTGAGGTAAAAGAGCACATGATCAATTATCCAGATGGCAGCGTCAGAATAACCAAGACAACGGTTGTAACTGGTAAAGGGCAGCAGTATTTTATCAATAAATTCCTGCAGGAACAGAATGGAGCTTAGGTTTCCGTTCTGTTTTTTTGTGTTACCGTTATTACTAAGGTAGGAACTGAAAGTAACCGAACGTTCGCATTGATATGGAACTACGGGAAATAACCGAACGTTCGCTTTGGCATGGAACAAAAATGAATACAAAACAAATGTTACAACCAGTTTTTCTACTGTTGTACAGATCAGATCAGGATATGTACAGAACTGGAAGAACCAGGGGGCGTTTGGAAAGAGTGAGGATGTTATCATCTGACAGAAAAACGTTCACGAGGAATGGGGAAATAACCGAACGTTCGCTTTGGCATGAGTAGAACCAGAACAGGCAGTTATATAGTTCCTTTTAGGCGATTTATGGCAGGGAACTGGAGAAATGGGAGAGAATATGGTAGTATATAGGTCCATATTTCATAGTGTGGAATAAGAATTTGTCCTGCTGCACGGGCAGACACAAAAACACCATCCAGAATACTTTGATAAGCATTGAGGACGGTGTTCTATTATGCTCAGAAGGCTACTTCTGCAGTTCGGCATCAAAAGGTTGTGACATGTTACATGGCAGCAGGGGAGGACTAGCGTTTTTCAGATATAGGGATTTGCAGGTAATCCATCAGGGCAGCTTCTAAGAGTCGGGAATAATTAACCTTCTGTTCTTCTGCAATCCTTTTTAGCCATGCTGGAAGGGTGATGTTTGTTTTGATGCGCTCGTTATCCTTTTTCATACGAAATAAATCAGGATGGATCGTAATTGGCATGATTACATTGCCTTCCGTATCTTCTTTTGAGAGGTTTACAGATGGAGTGGGAATTTGTTCCTGGTCACATTCCATACTGTAAACATGCAGGCTTGCGGCTTCTGCTGCCATGCGTGCAGCCTCTTCCAGATTAGTCCCAACGCTGATACATCCAGGCAGATCAGGAAAATAGATGCTATATGAGCCGTCTGTCGCTGGTTCAAAAACTGCCAGATAAGTTAAATTTTGCATAAATATGCCCCTTTCTATGATTGACGCAGGCAGTAGGGCTATTTTAGCCCTGCCTGCTTGTAAATACTGTTTAAAGTTCCAGGTTTCAGGTCCCCACTATGGTTTGGTATGGTGACTTTCCCTGGTTTCGATGGATGCTTTAGGCTTATGTGGGAACCCTCTTGGTTGGTTTCGTACCATCCATCTTTCCGAAGTATCTTCCGTATTTCCCGAACGGTCATAACGTGTCCTCCTTATATTATTTATTATACGCCTTATTTATGCGTATGTCAATAATTATGTGTATAAAATATACGCATATTTAAAAAATAGGAAAGCACAAATGGGCCTGTCCTGCTGCCATACGGAGGCTTAATGGTTGTTAATGGTATATTATCTAATAATAGGCTAAAGTACCCGTATAGGGCAGATAGGGCTGATATTTTAGCTGTACTATTACAGGAGATACTTATTATGGAATACATTGTAAATTTAATCTGGGACGACGAAGCCAATGTCTGGGTTGCCACAAGCAACGACATCCCTGGCCTTATACTGGAATCCAAATCATATGATACATTGCTGGCACGTGTAAAACTTGCCGCCCCAGAACTTCTTGAACTAAATTGCCCTGGTTTCCCACCTGGCCCAATATCATTTGTTTCTGGCTTCCGCGAAATGACGGTGCTGTGATGGCTGAATATGAAAGAGTTGTCCTCAAAATCCTTACGTATGGACAGTTGTCTTTCAGTGCCTATAATTTCCGGCGTCCCGTGGCGGGAATTACCGTTTCGGGGTATCTGTACTATACACGTTTATTCACATGGATTGAATTTGGATATGATCTGGTATGATGTCGTGTCCTGCTGCATTCTCTGGAATTATGACAGAGGGAAGGATGTATAATAGCCATGAGATTTAAAAATTCGCCCCAAATCGGGCTGAAATTTGTATTAGAGGTATTTCTATCATGAATAGGTTAAAAATGGCAGAATGGGCGGATTAGAAAGTATAGAGCTTGCTGTAAATGGTAGAAGGCTTTTTTGATGTGCATATTTGGGGGTTGTGTAAAAATATGGAAGATACTATAATAAAGACAGATAAAAAAGAATAAGAGATAAGGGGGAATAACAGTGGAAATAATGGATATATTCAATGTGGTTTGTGGGGCATGTTCCGTAGTAGGGTTGCTGGTATCTGTTTTTACGGCAAGTAAAGTGGTTAAGATTTCACAGACAATCAATAGTGGGAATAAGGATGACCATTCTAATGTTGTCAATAAGAACTCAAAGAGTACATTCAATGGCTCATATGTGGGGAGGGATAGTGTAAATGGGACCAGAAATAGTAAACAGGAATAAGGATAGTATATTTCATGGCGATTATGTTGGGCGTGACGACATTTCTGTGAATATTATAATGTTTCAAGATAATGAGCGAGAATTTGTTGTCACCCATAATGCCAATATAAAGCCAGTATCTTACTTTACTGGCCGCGAAACGGAATTGCGGGAACTCCGCCAGCGGATAGAAGAGGGGCGTAAATCTGTTCTGGTAAGTGGCATGGGAGGGATTGGCAAGACACATATCTGCAGGAAGCTGTTTGACGAATATAAAAAGGGTGAAAATAAATCATTTAGTCATATCGGATATATTGAATATAGTGGTGATATGAACAGCAGTCTGCAAAAATGCTTGAGATATAAGGAGCAGGAAAATCCAGAGTTGAACAAAGAAGCAGCATGGCGGGAACTGGAATGTCTGGCATCAGATGGGAAACTGCTGCTGTTTGTGGATAATGTGAATGTAACAGTTAAAGATGATCCAAGTTTAGAACGATTGAAGAAGTTACCAGGGGCAATTGTGCTCACTTCCAGACGAACCGCATTTAGTAAAGAATTTGAGCAACTGCGAATAGGGTTTCTTGATAAAGAACAATGCAGAGAAATTTATGAGAAAATTCGTTTTGAAGATAGTGGGATAAGGGTGAAAGAGGAAGAGGTTCCAGACTTGGAATACATAATAGAAGAACTGGCAGCAAAACACACAATCACAGTGGAACATTTGGCACATCTGGCCAGGGTAAATGGTTGGACTGTAAAAACTTTGCGAGATCAGTTGGAGAAAAAAGGATTTCAATTAGAATATGTAGATGATGAAGAAAAATTGGTCAATATTCAGGAGTCCTATGAGATATTATATGATCTGTCTGAATTGACAGAAGCAGAACAGAACATTTTGGAGGCATTCTCTGTATTTCCCTATATTCCATTGGAGAAGAAAATATGTAACCAATGGCTGCTTGCGGATGCTGGAGTTAGTGAGAAAGAAAATGTACTGTTTAGATTGTATCGGAAAGGATGGCTGCAGTTCAATATAGAGCAGGAGAGTTATGCGCTG
Source organism: Lachnospiraceae bacterium (assembly GCA_910575005.1). Classification (GTDB taxonomy): domain Bacteria; phylum Bacillota; class Clostridia; order Lachnospirales; family Lachnospiraceae; genus Petralouisia. Next base: position 31,109 of record CAJTCL010000026.1, read on the forward strand.
CATCCGGTATTTGCACAATTTATTTATGAAAAATGTAAGCCCAATGTAGAAAATCATTTTGAATTGGTGCAGTCGTGCCAAAAGAGATTAAGTTTGTCAAGAAAAGGAAATAGTTTTCTATTGGCATGTCTAAAATATATTCAGTTTGCAGAAGGCATTATTGCGAACTTGGACATGAAAAAAAATAAGATACAGATTCTACTTATGGATGAACTTGCTTTTTTATGGTTGCAGATAGATGCATATAAAAAATCAGAAGAATTATATTGGAAAATTTTAGAATTATGCAAAAATGTATTTGGAGAATATCATTCAGAGACAGCATTATATTATGAGGACTTAGCATATGTTTATGGGTGTCAGGGGGACTACAAAAAAGGGAAAAAGATGTATAAGAGAAGTGTAGAAATTCGGGAAAGTTTATTGGGCAAAAACCATTTAGATACTGCGAAAAGTTATCATGGGTTGGCATATATGTATTCTCTACAAAATGATTATAAGAATGCATTGGCTTATTTTTTTAAAGCCTATAGGATTTTTTACTTAAATATTGAATTAAGTTATGAGAATGCAAAAAGTATATATCAAGCTATGGAAAGAAATTATCGCGAATATTATGACGATTACAACTTTAAACAGTGGCTGGAAGAAAAGATGAAAGAATAGCAGAGGCAGTAGGTAAAACGATTACACAAGGCATTATAAAAGGCATATGCAATAGCGCATACGCCTTTTCTTTTTGCTATAACCCGAACAAATCGGCATGGGTTCCGGTTCGGTCCAGATAGAGGGCATTCCCATCTATGCGGTATATGAGTAGCCAGTCCGGGGTAATATGGCATTCCCTCCGACCAGCATAATTCCCAATAAGCTCATGGTCTTTGTTGGCGGGCGGCAATGGCGCCGGGATGCAGAGGGTATTCACAACTTTGATCAGCAGACTCATGTCATACCCTCGTTTTATGCACCGCTTTCTGTCCTTTTTGAATTTGGAGGTGGCATTTATCTCTAACATGTCATTCCTCCGCATCCAGCATTGCAAAGAAGTCTTCTGCGCTGCCTTTGAAATGCTGCCCGCTGCCGGTTCGTATCATTTCATCGGTTTCGGCAAAGGCTTCCAGTGTTTCGGGATTTGGCGTAAATTCGGGATGCACGTTTGCCCCGGACAGTTCACCTAGTCCTTCAAGCATATTGATAACGAAAATCATTTGGCTTTCCGGAAGGCGGTCAATCATATTTTTAGCAATTTCCTGATAGCTCATAATATACACTTCCTTTCATGGTTAGTCAGTTTTTAATGTACCATCTTCGTTAAAATACTTATTGTAGAATTCATCGTCAGTCATGGAAAAGGTACCATTCATATATTCCGCACGCTGTTCATCAGAATCAAAGAAAGACATTTCCATGCAGGAATTTGTATTTAACCCGTTGTTTCTGCCATATCTCTCCAGATAGTTATCACAGTCTCCTTTGTGAATAGGAACCGTTTTTAAGATGTTGCCATAGGGCTTTTGAATTTTCACAAGAAGCCCATTATTATAGTCTGTGATAGGTTGATTGCATATTGCACAAATATAATTTGCCATAGTAGATACTTCCTTTCCTGGTTATTGTATACGGTTAATGTTTTATATTCATTTACTGGTATTTACTGCCAAATGGCAGCAGCATGATTGTATTGGTTGTGGTCAGTTCCAGTCAATGTCATTATGGTTTACTGTTTCGCCGTTCAAATACTCGGCTTGTGCTGCTTGTATTGCCTGTAGATCGTCAGCGGTTGCCACATCATCGGGCACAAACCTTTTGACGATCTCAAACACTAACATCTGTTCCTGTTCTGGCAGGCAGTCAATCATCTCTACAAGCTGATTTCGTATTGGTGATATATTTACACCCCCTTATAAACTTCGCCGCGTGGCTCTAGCAAGCTTCTTATAACGCATGATGAACACTGCCTTTCCTTGTTATTGTACGGTTTTTATCTTGCATGACCAGCATTGAGTAACTGCATAAGCCCATCCTGAAGAACTTGGGAGCAATTCACTCCCCGTTTTTCTGCCAGAGTAGCCATCCATGCAGGAAGTGAGACATTTTTTCTAACTGCCCTGGTATCGGTTGCTGCCCGATATGCGAATGTGTCAATGCGGATAATAGAGCAGGTTGCATTATCTGGAATATTCAGATTACATTGTGGTGTTGCCGCTGGAATATCGTTTCCCTCATCTTCTGCTACTACAAGCCATCCGCTGGCAGCATCGGTAATCATTTCGATTGCGTCATCAATACTATTTCCTGTTGTAATACACCCAGGAAGGTCTGGTACTCTGCAGTAGTATTTGGTTCCATCCTCGTTTGGTACAAATATAGCAGTGTAGATATATTTCATAAGTCAGCCTCCTTTGCAGGTGGTGGGAGATTTTATATCCTCCCGCCCTGTTTGATTTCTTTGCGTATGTAGCGGAGATCATCTTCGTCAAAATGTCCACGTTTTAGAGGAATGGAATACTTTGTATCTGGATTATAGTAAATATCATGGTTTCCACCGCTACGTTTAAATTGATAACCGCTGTTGTTTAAGTCTTTGATCGCTGTGTTTCGTGGGGTCATTGTGTTTCTCCTTACAAATATAATACACAATAATACACAATAAGTCAAAGGATTTACGCAATAATACACAAATATTTTATACAAAGAAGATAAGTCTATACACTTATTATAGCTATTGTCGCAAACTGTACTATGTGCTAATACTTGCTGCAAATTAACAAGGATATAAATTGTACAAGATTTTTCAGAATATTGTTGTTTTTTAGTTGCCATATATTTTTAGTTACTAATCTTTTTTGATGACTCTCATTATGTGGGAATTTTTTGCTGATTTTACTCAGAGGTTCATTTGGTTCATTGTATTCAAAAAATGGTTTAATTGGTTTCAGAAGATTTGGGGGAGGATATTGCGTCCTCTGAAGTGGTGTTTGGTATATGCTCCATAATATCACCAGGCTGACAATTAAAAGCCGTACATATACGATCTAGAACTTTAGGAGATATGCCCTCGCCTTTACCCATTGCTGCTATAGTCGTTGGGGATGCTTTAATTAATATGCGGAAATTTTCTTTAGTCATCTTTTTGTCTATTAGTAATTTCCATAATTTATCATAAGAAAAAGCCATTTTGTTCACTTCCTTTCTGAAATTTATTATAACTTATGTTTCTATATAATGCAATAAATATTCTACAAAATTATAAAGAAAATCTCTAAAATAGTATTGACATTATCTACATAAAGATATAGAATATATACATAAATATAAAGAAATTAGAAAGGAGAAAGCAAAATGAAGAACATCCAAACAATCCGAAAGACAGTAGCAATCATGGCAAACCAGCTCCACAAACTTGGCTATTCCTTATCCCAGGCATTCAAAACAGCCTGGAGGCGGGTAAAGAAATCTATGACCTGCAGAGTATCTGGTGTGACCTATGAGAACCGGCAGCAGTT
>CAJTCL010000027.1:0-16501 GCA_910575005.1 Lachnospiraceae bacterium
CTGAAAGAGAAAGCCCCGATGCAGTGGCTCGGCATGATGAACAATATCCGCAGCCAAGCGGAGGAAGTGATACTGGAAGAACTGATTTACAATTAGGAAATTCAGAACCAGAGCCGCAATCGGACGGTGGCAGGCAGGAAGAAGAAACAGTTACGGCACAGACAGCAGAGCCAGAAAAACAGACGGAAAACGAAAAAGGCAGCGTTGCCAATGAGGAAGAAGTTGCCGCCAATCTCCCGACCGTAGATGAACAGATTGAAATGATTGCTGAAGCAGAGGACGAAAAAGCCTCTGCTTTTGCCGTTTCACAGGAGGATATTGATGCCGTCCTTGTAAAAGGGAACAGCGTTGCGAACGGGAAATACCGCATTTACCACCAGTTCCAGAAGCAGGAAGATAAAAAGAAGAACATTGATTTTCTGAAAAGGGAATACGGCACGGGCGGATTTTTTGTTAATTTTTCAGACGGCACGGAGGGGTATGTGTGGTACAGCGGCAAGGGCATCTCCATTGACCGTGACGGTATTTCCACCGAACACGACCTTGTTTTGAGCTGGTCGAAAGTGGAAAAACGGCTGCGGGAGCTGGTTAAGGATAACCGCTACCTCAATCCCAAAGAGAAAGACCATTACGCCGACTATCTGGAAAGCGTGTCTGCCCCGCAGCATGAAATCGACACCCAGAGGAAACTGGCAAGGCAGCGTTTTATTGAGGAAAAAAGGGAGCTGCCCCCTGCGGACAAGCGGGACACGCTCGCCCTGCGGCTCTCCGACTTCATCCGTGATTTGGACGGCTATGAGAAAGACTTGTTGGGCGTAATTGGATGCAGGGATTTTGCGGATATGCCCGCCGACCTTATGGAACAGGCATTGCAGCATCCCGACAACGTGCAGGAGATGTTAGACTTCCTCTCCCTTGTGCAGAAAAAGACGACCAGCGTTTACAGCCGCAGCAATGCGTGGCGTTTTTCGCAGGAGCTTACGGAGCTGTACCCTCTCCGCTACCTCTACCACGAGGGCGACGTGGTGTATATCGGGGCGGACAAATATGAGGTCACCGCCTTTGATGAGAATGCCGTGTCCCTGCGAAATGCGGAGTTCCCGTTGTTTGGAAAGGAGTTCAGCCGAGCCGATTTTGAAGAAAAGCTAAAGGAGAACCCTGCAAACGACCATTTAAAAACGGTCATTACCGAGAGCCAGAAAACAGAAACACTTGCCGAGGAAAAGCCAGACAGCATTACACTTTCTATTGGATTTTCCGAGCATCCCGCCTTTTATGACAAGGAGCTGAACGACCGATTTACGGATTTGAGTTTCGCTCTGGGAAATAAGCTGCTCGGCATTCTGGACGAAAAACAGCATCGGGAAAGGGAGGATGAGGAAAACCATGTCGGATGGTATCATAAGACCGATTTTGAAATCCATGCCGTCATCGGCGGCGAGGAATTTAATTATGAAGGGCGGTTTGACATCGGCGACGGCGAGGGGGATTTAATCGCCCATATCCGAAATTTCTATGAATATTCCCTCTCCCCCGACTGCCCGTTTATCCCAGAATGGAAACGGCAGGGCGAAGATTACTACCGAGAGAAAATGGGATCCCTGCGTCTGGGGCGTGACGTGTTCATCCCGTTCTTGGAGCGGAACACCGAGCTGACCCCAGAGGATGAAAAGCGGCTTGGCGATATAATGGCTACCGAGGAGGACTGGTTTCACAGGAGGAAAGAGCCTGCCGAGGAAGAAATACTGGAACAGGCGAAAGGCTGCATCGACGCATACTGCGATGCGGAGTTTGGCGGTGACGCCGAAGTGGACTATACGGATTTATCCAACGTCAAGATTGCCTTTAAAAATACCGAGGACGGCTTGCACGGGATACAGGCATCCGCCAACCTCTTGCAGTACCGCATGGAAACCTATGTGGACGGCGTTCTTGCAAAATATACGCAGTACAGTGACCTTGCCGACCTTATCCAGAACGCACTTTCCAATCTGTATTACCACGATTTAGTGTCCTTGACGGAGGAACAGCTTGAGCCGTTCTATCGGGAGGAAAACACAAAGGCGGCTGAAAACCCAAGCCCAGACATTAGTTCTGATGCCACAGAGCAACCCCCGCACTACACGGTAGAGCAGACTTCCGATGCCTTTGCCGACTCGTTTATCATACGGAATAACGAAGCCACAGAGGACAGTGCCGACCGATATTACGACGTAGGCGGCATCTACCAGACCTTTGAAACCGAGGAAGAAGCGCAGGAATACGCCGACACTTTAAATCATGCGGAGCATATCACGAAACTTTTTGCGGCGAAAGATGCGGAGCGTGAGGAACAGCAGAAATCAGAGCCTGCCCCGTCTGGGACGGATGAAAAGCAGGATAATTCTGACCTTATCGGCAAAGAGCTTATGATTGACAACCGCCGTTATCTTATCGAGAGCGTCGGGAAAATCAGCGGCGATGTTTCCATGCGTGACATCACATTTCAGAACAACATGGGCTTCCCGATAAACCGTGTGGAGAAAGTGAGCTATGTCCGCAGGCTCTTGGAGCAGGCAGAGAAAGAACCACAGCCCGAAGAAAAATCAGAATCCCCCGCTGAACCGACCACGGAAACCGTGGCGGAATATCCCGCCGTGGAGAACGGGCTTCCTTATGATATTGTGGTGGAGAAGATACGCTTTGACGAGCCAGAGCATGGGCAGACAATAGAAATGCCTATTACGGCGAAACCGTCCGCCCCTGCCCTCTCCCATGACCGCCGCAACTACCGCATTACTGATGATGCGTTAGGCGTTGGCGGCGCAAAAGAGAAGTTCCGCAACAACATGTCCGCAATAAGGCTTCTCCACGACCTTCAGATAGAAAACCGCCTTGCCACGCCCAAAGAACAGGAAACCCTTGCAAAATATGTTGGGTGGGGCGGTCTGTCGATGGCGTTTGACGGTAATAATGCGGCTTGGGCAGATGAATATAAGGAATTAAAATCAGCACTCTCCGATGAGGAATACCATGCCGCTATGGAATCCACGCTGACCGCTTTTTATACGCCGCCTGTTGTCATTAAGGCAATGTATGAAGCACTTGACCGTCTGGGATTTTCGCAGGGGAACATTTTAGAGCCGTCCTGCGGTACGGGCAATTTTTTAGGATTGCTGCCCGACAGCATGGAGAAATCAAAGCTGCACGGCATTGAGATTGACCCGTTATCGGGCAGGATTGCGAAGCAGCTCTACCAGAAAGCCAGCATCGCCATTGAGGGGTTTGAGGAAACAAAGCTCCCAGACAGCCATTTTGACGTGGTGCTTGGCAACATCCCGTTCGGGGAGTTCAAAGTCAACGACAGCCGCTATAACGCCCAGAAGTTTTTAATCCATGATTATTTTATTGCAAAGGCACTGGACAAGGTGCGGGCAGGCGGCGTTGTGATGTTCATCACCTCTAAAGGTACGATGGACAAGGCAAGCCCAGACGTGCGGAAGTATATCGCACAGAGAGCCGAGCTTTTAGGGGCTGTCCGTCTGCCAGACAACACGTTTCGGGCAAACGCAGGCACGGAGGTCACGAGCGATATCCTTATTTTACAGAAACGTGACCGCATCATGGATATTGAGCCAGAGTGGATAAATCTTGACACGGATGAAAACGGCGTCACGATGAACAGCTATTTTGTCCAGCATCCAGAGATGGTGCTTGGCGAGATAAGGATGGAAAGCACAAGGTTCGGCATGGACAGCGTTTGCAAAGCCTACCCAGACGTGCCGTTTGCGGGGCTTCTCCATGAAGCCATGCAGCGGATAAACGGCGAAATCCCAGAGATTGAAAATGAGGTTGACCGTATCTCCGATGAGCAGGAGAAAGCCATCCCCGCCGACCCGAACGTGCGGAACTTCTCTTTTGCCCTTGTGGGAGGAAAGGTCTATTTCCGAGAGAATAACGGGATGACCCCTGCAAACGTGTCCATGACGGCGGAGAACCGCATCAAGGGGCTGTTGGAAATCCGTGACTGCGTGAGGAAGCTCATCCAGTACCAGACCGACGACTGCCCAGAGGAAATGATACAGACCGAGCAGGAAAACCTAAACCGATTATACGATGCCTTTACCAAAAAGTACGGCTTAATCAACAGCAGGGGGAACTACCTCGCTTTTGCGGCAGACGAGAGCTACTTCCTTTTATGTTCTCTGGAAGTGCTTGACGATGAGGGGAAATTCAAACGCAAGGCGGATATGTTCACGAAGCGGACGATAAAGCCCCACCGTGAAGTGACCTTTGTGGAAACGGCGAGTGAAGCCCTCGCCCTCTCCATCGGGGAGAAAGCCCGTGTCGATTTAGAGTATATGGCACGGCTTACCTGCAGGTCGGAGGAAGAAATCATCAAGGAATTGCAGGGCGTAATCTACAAAGTGCCGTCATCCGAGCCTGCAAGGTATGTGACCGCAGACGAGTATTTGTCGGGCAACGTGCGGGACAAACTGAAAATCGCAGGGATAGCGGCAAAGTCAGACCCAGAGCTTGCGGTCAACGTGGCGGCATTGGAAAAGGTCATCCCAAAGGATTTGCCTGCAAGCGAAATCTCCGTCCGTCTGGGCACGACATGGATACCGCAGGAGGATATACAGCAGTTTATGATGGAACTTTTAACGCCGTCAAGCTATGCGGCGGGCAGGCTGCAGGTGCGCTACGCGGCGTATAACGGCGACTGGTTCATCGAGAATAAGAGTTCCGACATTGGGAATGTCAAGGCGGACAGCACTTACGGCACGAAGCGGGCGAGCGCATACCGCATCATGGAGGACACCTTGAATCTCCGTGACACCCGCATCTTTGACTATGTTTATGACGAACACAACAACAAGAAAGCGGTGCTGAACCATAAGGAAACCACGGCGGCACAGGCAAAGCAGGAGGTGATAAAGCAGGCGTTTCAGGACTGGATATGGAAAGACCCAGAACGCAGGAACAGGCTTGTACGCTACTACAATGACACATTTAACTCTATCCGACCCCGTGAATATGACGGAAGCCATATCACGTTCGGCGGCATCAGCCCAGAAATCCAGCTAAGACCGCATCAAGTGAACGCCATCGCCCATATCCTATACGGCGGCAACACGCTCCTTGCCCATAAAGTAGGGGCGGGAAAAACCTTTGAGATGGTCGCCGCCGCACAGGAAAGCAAACGGCTCGGCTTATGCCAGAAATCCATGTTTGTCGTGCCGAACCACCTTGTCGGGCAGTGGGCGTCGGAGTATTTACGGCTCTATCCAAGTGCGAACATCCTTGTCACGACCAAGCGGGATTTTGAAACGGGAAACCGCAAGAAGTTCTGCGGCAGGATTGCGACGGGGGCGTATGATGCGGTGATTATCGGGCATAGCCAATTCGAGAAAATCCCCATCAGCGAGGAACGCCAGAGGGAACAGCTCATGCGCCAGCTTGACGATATTGAGCGTGGCATTGACGACGTGCAGGCATCCCACGGGGAACAGTTCACGGTCAAGCAGCTCATGAAAACGAGGAAAGCGATTAAGGCGAAGCTCGATAAATTAAACGACACCAAACGGAAAGACAGCGTGATAAACTTCGAGGAATTGGGCATAGACAGGCTCTTTATAGATGAGAGTCATTTTTATAAGAACCTCTATTTATTTACCAAGATGCGGAACGTGGGCGGCATCGCCCAGACCGAAGCCCAGAAGTCAAGCGACTTGTTTATGAAGTGCCGCTATCTGGACGAAATCACGGGAAACCGTGGCGTAGTATTCGCAACGGGAACGCCTATAAGTAACTCGATGGTCGAGATGTACTCCGTGCAGAGGTACTTGCAGTATGACACCCTCGCAAGGAATGGGTTGCAGCATTTTGACAGTTGGGCTTCCACGTTCGGCGAAACGGTCACGGCTCTGGAACTCGCCCCAGAGGGGACGAATTACCGAGCCAAGACGAGGTTTGCGAAGTTCTACAACCTGCCAGAGCTTATGCAGATGTTCCGTGAGGTTGCGGACATCCAGACCGCCGATATGTTAAAGCTGCCCGTTCCAAAGGTCAATTACCACAATGTCAAGACAAAGCCGAGCCAAATCCAGACGGAAATGGTGGCGGGGCTTGCGAAGCGGGCAGAGAAAATCCGAGCCAAACTGGTAAAGCCACAAACAGATAATATGCTCAAAGTGACAAACGACGGGCGGCAGCTTGCCCTAGACCAGAGATTGATTGACCCGATGCTGCCAGACGACCCGAACAGCAAAGTCAACGCCTGCGTGGAAAATATGTACCGCATCTGGGAGGGACACGCCGACACAAAGGCGGCACAGCTCTTGTTCTGCGACCTCAGCACACCGAAAAACGACGGTATGTTCAACGTCTACGATGACATGAGGGAAAAATTGATACGGCGTGGCATCCCTGCGGAGCAGGTGCGTTTCATCCATGAAGCGAATACTGACGCACAGAAAAAGGAGCTGTTCGCAAAGGTGAGGAGCGGCGAGGTGCGTATATTGTTCGGCTCTACCCAGAAGATGGGCGCAGGTACAAACGTGCAGGACAGATTGATTGCCATTCATAACCTCGACTGCCCGTGGAAGCCGTCGTGCTTGGAACAGCGTCAAGGTCGTCTGGAAAGGCAGGGCAATATGTTTCCAGAGGTGGAAGTCTACCGCTATGTGACGGAGCAGACATTTGATGCGTACCTCTATCAGCTCGTGGAGGGAAAGCAGAAATTCATCTCCCAGATAATGACGAGCAAAAGCCCCGTGCGTTCTGCCGAGGACGTGGATGAAGTCGCCCTCTCTTTTGCGGAGGTGAAAATGCTTGCCACGGGCGACGAGCGTTTCAAGGAAAAAATGGACTTGGATATGCAGGTGGCGAAGCTGAAAGTCTTGAAGCAGAGCTACCTTTCCGAGCATTACGACCTTGAGGACAGGATACTGAAGCACTACCCGCAGGAGATTAAGGAGTATGAGGAACGCATTGTAGGTTACGAAAACGATGCCAAGATTGCAAGCCAGCATATGCCGCAGGGCGAGGACAAGTTCTGCCCGATGACTTTAAACGGCGTGACCTACAAAGAAAAAGCGGACGCAGGCGGGATGCTGCTTGCCATCTGCAAGGAAAACCCGCTGTCACAGCCGATACAAATCGGTAGCTACCGTGGCTTTCAGATGGAGGTTTTCTATGATACCGTCAATGCACACTATTGTCTGAACCTTTGCGGAATGAGAAAATATAAGGTGGATTTAGGAACGGATGCCCTCGGCAATTTAACGAGAATTGAGAATGAGATTGCCAAAATTCCTGCAAGATTGGAAGCCGCCAAGACGAGAAAGGAGGAAACCATTGCACAGCTTGAAACCGCAAAAGAGGAAGTGAAGAAGCCGTTTGCTTTTGAAAACGAGCTGAAAGAAAAGACGGAACGGCTGAACGCCCTCAATATCGAATTGAATCTGAATGAAAAAGATAAGTCTGTTATTGACGATGAGCCAGAGCAAAATGACGGGCAGCCAGAGAAAAAATGCACGGACAGGGAGCGTTAAAATCCAGTTTGCACATTTGTACTGCTGATTTTGGGGTATTATAATAAGGACGATTAGAAGAAATCGGAGGTGAGGAAGAATGTCTGATGCGTTCAGATTTGAAACTTTTGTAGATGTTCATGACAATGTTTTTAATGAATATCTCGGCTCTGTCGTGGCAAAGCTGTCCAGAGAAAACGAGGAATACCGTGCCGTGAGAGCCGAAATTGAGGGCTTGTATGAAAAGTATCCGAAAGTCTTAGGCGTGTTTGACACGGAAACAGCGGAGGAACTGACCGAGGAAGAATGTGCGGCGTTGATTGAAGTAATGGAGCTTAGAAACAAACTTACGGACATGGAGATGCAGTCGGTCTACTTCCGTGGCTGCTATGACAGCGTGGGGTATCTGAAAAAGGCAGGGATTTTATAACGGACTGACCAAGGGAAAGGCGGTGTCGGCGTGAGTGCAGATGCCGTCTTTTTACATAGCCGAAACAGACAAGAAATCCTATAACCCGATTTTTTTCATTGATAATCGTAAAAAAGTATTGACAAGCTTCTGCAAAAGGTTTAGTCTGGATAAAAATACCAGAGAGAACACATTCTAAAAACACTAAAGATAAAGCACGAAAAACATGTGCATATATTTATTGATAAGTGTTGGAATGTGTTTTTTTATTGATTAGTTTAGGAGGTTCAATAAAATGATTAGATGAAAATTCCCAGAGGCTTTATGGATAAAAACAGAGTGAAATTGCTAAAGAGGTCATCGAAGTGATTTGGTTTTTGTATATTGCTTAGAGGTTGAATAACAACGAAATTTATAAAAAATGTGAGGTGCAATATGAGCGAGAAAAATAGAGACGCAGATTATAATCGTTTAGCTGAAACTATGCAGAAAATAGCAAACGAGATTACCTGTAACTTCCAACTGAACAACATACTTCCTCAGATGAAAGCAATACAGGATACAATGTCAAATTTAAGGACATTTCCAATTTCAGAGGAAGTAAAAGCATTTATTGTTGAAGCAAAAGCAAGTGAAAATTTGTCGCACGAAGATTTTTTGAATAAATATGGAGAGGAAATAGATATTTGCAAAACAGTTGGGAAAGCAGGTTGGGTTGTATCGGAGCATTCTAATCCAAGAGAAATCAAAGAGTGGTATCAACTTATAGTTCAAGGAAAGGATGCCGAAATAATAGAATATTTTGATGCAGATAATAGCAATAGTCTAAGGAGTATCAGAAGTGGTCTATCAAAGTCCTATGTAGAAGCACCTAGTTGTCGTTACTATAATAAGGGTATAGAAGCATATGATAAGGAAGATTATATGACGGCTGCTATGTATTTAGTTGCATTACTAGAATCAAGGACGAATGACTATATGAATTACCCAAGAAAAATGTCCTATTCAAAAAAATACTCTGAAGATGGTTTTGAACAACATTTAAAAAAAGTATTTGTAAAAACAGATTCTGTTTTTACAAAGAGATTTCTGTTTTTAGATATGTATCCATCTTTGATTGAATTTCTGAATAGATTATTTGTAGATGGAATATATACACTTGATAGCAAAAATGAACCGCCATATATTAACCGTAATTGGCTCTTGCACGGAAAATGCACAAGAAATATTGAGAGATTTGAATGCGTTCAGCTTCTTAATGCATTAAGTGTTATAGAGTTTGTGTTTAAGATGGCATGAAATACAAAGCAGACTTTTTACATAGCCGAGAGGTTTTCCCTACCGAAAGCCCCTCGGCTAATTCTATTTTTGGAGGTGATTTTTATTGAATGAGAGCATCTAAACCCTATGTACAGATTGACCCAGACGTGCTTGAGAGGGCAAGGCAGATAGACTTACTTTCCTATCTTCGGGCTTACGAGCCGAGCAACCTTGTCAAAGTCAAAGGCACGACGAACGTCTACTGTACCGCCGAGCATGACAGCCTAAAGATTTCCAATGGGAAATGGTACTGGTGGTCGAGAGGCTTCGGCGGCTATTCTGCCCTCGACTATCTGATGAAAGTCAAGGAATACGGATTTGTGGAAGCCGTGGAAACCCTCACGGGGCAGACGATGGCGGACTGGAAGCCGCCGCCCCCTGCCGTGAAGAAAGACGAGCCAAAGGTGCTGCTCCTGCCGCCGAAGAACAAAAATTGTGACAGGGTGGCGGAATATCTTTTCGGGCGTGGCATTGACTATCAGCTTATCCAAGAGTGCGTTGCCGAGGGAATTATATTTGAAAGTGCCGACTACCACAACGCCGTTTTTATTGGGAAAGATGAAAACGGGACGCCAAAGTACGCCGCCTGCCGTGGCACGATGGGGAGTTTTAAGCGTGACGCATCGGGCAGCGACAAGCGGTATTCGTTCCGCCTTCTGGCAAAAGAGCCGACCGACGCCGTGCATTTATTTGAAGCCGCCATTGATTTACTCTCCTATGCCACCTATTTAAAATGTGAGGGAAAGGATTATAAGGCAGAGAATCTCCTCTCCCTGTCGGGTGTATATCAGCCAAAAAAAGAGATAAAAGACAGCAAAATCCCCGTTGCCCTTACGATTTTTTTGAAAGCAAACCCACAAATTAAAACTATATTTCTGCATCTGGATAAGGACAGGGCAGGTCGGCTATGTACCGCCGCCTTGAAAGAATTATTGCAGAAAGACTACCGAATCGTTGATGAACCGCCGCCAGTCGGCAAGGACTTCAACGATTTTTTAATGTCCTATCTGGGGATTGCAAGGCAGAAACCGAGCCGTGAAAGGGGGGATGCCCGTTGATTGTCGGATGATTTTTTCTAAAAACAGCCAGACAGAGAAGAAAAATATGCAAAGAAAGAGAGGAATTTGCCATTGAAACAGTATGAAGTTACGCTCACAGGTCACTTTGAAAAGACCGTTTCCATCTATGCAGACAGTCCCGAACAGGCAGCGGAAAAGTTAAAGATTATCCTGTTTGACACCGACCTTGTGAGGTTTTCCGATGGGGATTTTGTCTGCGGGGAAGCGGATATTAAGGACGAAGATGAGGACGGATGTGAAGAAATAGAAACCGAGGGCGGGGGATTTGAGAATGAAGATTGTTCTGACTGTCCGTACTTCTGCCCCATGTGCGGAGAATGTATGTATGAGGACGGATGTTAAAGACACGTCTTACCAAGCACTGAATTTGGTTATCCATCTTCCGATGGAAACAAAATTCGCTTATTAGGGGAAAGCTCCCCTAATACCCCGTGGAAAAGACCGCCGCCAGAGTGCGGCAGGAAGAAAGGAGTTTTTAAGGATGAGAGATTTATTGTTCTTCGCTCTCGGCACAACGCTCGGAGGGATGTGCGGCGTGGCGTGTATGTGCGTGCTGCAGGTTAACAGGCTCTCCGAGGGAAAGGGGGATTTGGATGCGGAAACGAAATGTGCAGATATTGTTCCGACTGACCGAGGAAGAAGCTGAATACCTCTGCTCCCTTGCAGAGCGGGCGGGGCATTCCAGACAAGCCCTGCTCCAGTCGATGGTCATGGGCTACCGCCTGTGCGAGAAGCCAGACCCAGAGTTTTATAAAATCATGCGGGAGCTGTCCGCCATCGGCAACCGTATCAACCAGCTTGCGGCAAAAGCGAACGCCCTAAACTTTGTGGACACGCCGATGCTCTATGACGAAGCCAAGCGTTGGCGGGACTTCCGTCTGGACGTGGGCAGGTGCTACCTTGTGCCGAGGAAGATGTCTGGCTGATGGCGGTCTGCGAGATATGGGATGTAAAGGGCAGGCTCGACCACCCCATCGACTATGCCGAGAATCCAGAGAAGACCGCCAACCCCAAATATACGGATGCGGACTTGCAGGCGATGGGTGACGTGATGAAGTACGCCACCAACGGCGACAAGACCGAGCGGCAGTTTTTCGTCACGGGCGTAAACTGCGACCCTGCCACCGCAAGGGACGAGATGATGATGGCAAAAGCCCAATGGAACGACCAGAGCGAGATTGTCTGCTACCACGGCTTCCAGAGCTTCAAGCATGGCGAGGTCACACCAGAGGTTGCCCATGAGGTCGGCGTGAAGCTGGCGGAGAAGATGTGGGGAGAAAGGTTTCAAGTAATCGTGGCGACACATCTGAACACGGAATGCCTGCACAACCACTTTGTCGTCAACTCTGTTTCCTATATTGACGGCAGGCATTACCACGACAACAAGAAGAACCTGCGGCTGCTCCGTCAGCGTTCGGATGAATTGTGCCGTGAGTATTCCTTATCGGTCATCGAACATCCAAGCGGCAGGAAGAAGCCCTATGTCCTCTGCCAAGCCGAGAAAAACGGTCTGCCTACGAGGGACAGCGTGGCACGGCAGGCGGTGGACGAAGCCATCTCAAAATCGTTCACGCTGAAAGACTTTGACCGCCAGTTGTCGGAAATGGGATACCGCATCAATTTTGACCCCAACCGAAAATACTGGACGATAATCGGCAAGGGATGGCAAAGACCGAAGCGGCTCTACAAGCTCGGCGGGGACTACACCAATGAGCGGATAACGGAACGCATAAGGGAAAATTCCTATGCGGTCAAATTCCAGAACTTTTCCAGAGAACAGCCGCAGGTCAAAGTGTACCGTGTCCGTGGCTCTCTGAAAGACGCAAAGAAAATCGGCGGCTTGCGTGGGCTGTATCTCCACTACTGCTACAAGCTCGGCATCCTGCCAAAGAAGAAACAACAGAACTATGCAAGGCTTCACTATCTTCTGAAAGATGACTTGCTGAAGATGGAAGCCATCACAAACGAAACAAGGCTGCTCTGCCGCAACCATATCGACACGGCGGGGCAGCTTTTGTCTTATAAAGGCTCTCTGGAATCCGAGATGCAGGAGCTGACCGAACAGCGCAAGGGGCTTTACTCCCAGAGCCGCAAGGCAAGCGGCAAAGAAAAGGAAGCGGTCAAGGCTCGGCTGTCGGAAATCACGGGGCGTATGAAAACATTGCGGAGGGAGGTCAGATTATGTGAGGGAATCGAAGCCCGCAGCGACACCCTCAAAGAAAATTTAAATGTCATACGGGCAGACGAAAAAGAGAAGAAAGGAAAGGAGCTGATGAAGCATGAACACAGGCGGCGAAGCGGCGGAGCAAATCGTAAGGATGAGCTTGGAGGGATTTGAGGTCGCAGCCAGAATCACGGGGGCGGGTGCGAAGAACATCGCCATCCTCTTATATTCCATCTTAAAGGAAGAACAGAAAACCAAAGGAAAGGCAAGGCTCACAAACATGCTCCGCTCTGGCAAGGAGCTGAAAGTCTTTACCGTAAAGAGCGGCGACTTGAAGAAGTTCACGCAGGAAGCGAAGAAATACGGCGTACTCTACTGCGTTTTGGCAGACAGGGGGAACAAAGACCCCAATGCGGAGGTGGACGTGATTGCGAGAGCCGAGGACGCATCGAAAATCAGCCGCATTGTGGAGCGGTTCAGCCTTGCGTCGGTAGATACTGCTTCCATTGTGACCGAAGCGGAGAAATCGAAAGGGGAAAAGGCGAAAGCTGACAAAACCGCAGATGTAAAAGATGCAGATGCAAAGGACGGTCAGCCAGAGCCAGACGTCGGCGTGGAGGAAAAGGCGGAGAAAGACAGGCTCATGGACGCCCTTATGGGCAAGCCGCTCCAAAAGGAGGAAAACGCCCCAAACCCCTCGGTGGCAAAGACAGAAAAATCCCCTCTGTCCGAGCCTACCTTAAAGCAGCAAAGGAAGCCCGCAGAGGGGGCTGCTATGGCTAAGGCGGAGAAACCGTCAGTCAGGGAAGAACTGCGGAAGATAAAGGAGAGCCGCAAGGAGCAGGAAGCGGATGTTTCCCCTGCAAAAGAGAAATCTTCTGACAGGTCGAAGAAACCGCCCGCAGGAAAGACGGAGCATAAACAGCCCCAGAAGCGGAAACGGAAACCAAAATCGAAAGGAGCGAGATAAGCATGAGCATTTATGATGTATTCAGCGGCGGCAACAGAGCCTTTAACAAAGAGGAATGGGCTGCCCAAAAGCAGGAGCAGCGGAAAGAAGCCTATGGGCTGATTGACAATACCTGTTCTGAAATGATGGCGGACGGCGACAGCTTTCGCCAGTACCTTGACGTGCAGGGGCATTTTGACCGCTACTCCGTCAACAACGCCATCTTGGTTTCGGCACAGATGCCCGAAGCGACGCAGCTTAAGGATTACGGCAGTTGGAAACAGAGCCGTGCCTATGTGGACAAGGACGCACAGAAAGTCACCATCCTTGAGCCGGGGAAAGAGTATGAGCGGGAGGACGGCTCAAAGGCGGTCGGCTACAACGCCAAGATAGTCTATGACATTTCCCAGACCTCGGCAAAGGACAGGCAGCAGCCGCAGGAAGCCAAAACCATGCGGGAGCTTGTGTCGGCGATGATTGACGCAAGCCCCGTTTCCTTTGTGCCAGTGGACGACCTTGAGCTGCCTGCGTTCTACGACAGCGCACAGCAGACCATCTTCATCAAGACGGGGCTTTCCGAGGAACAGCTCTTTGTCAGCATGGCAAAGGAAGTGTCGGCGGCGGTCTTTGACTTCAAGCATAAGGAAAGCCGTGACGCTTCAGAGTTCAAATCGTTCTGCGTTGCCTATATGGTAAGCTCCCGCTACGGCGTGGACACGAAAGGTTTTAGCTTTGACAAGCTCCCGAAAGAATTTGAGGGCATGGAAACGCAGGAATTTAAAGGCGAGCTTGGCTCGATGCGTGACGTCCTCGGCGAAATCCAGTCGGACATGTATAAGAGCCTTGAAAAGAACAAGCCGCCCAAATCCAAAGAGCAGGAACGCTAATCGGAGGTGCAGCCCATGAAAGAAGAACGATACCATCTGGCATTGGATAAATACGATAAGAACATCGTCCTCAATGCCCTCAACACCCTGCGGACGCAGCAGATACAGGAGGAACGCCCCACCGAGCCTGTTGACGAGCTGATAAGCAGGGTGGCATTCGCCCCGACCAAGAAAGTAAAGGTCGCCCCGTGCAAGTGCCATGAAGAACGGTGATGATTACAAGGCGGGCTTAATCCTCTCTTTATGCGGCATTATCCCTGTCGTGTGGCTTGCCCTGCTGACAGCCCCTTATATCAGCGGCGGCATCGTGGAGATAATCGGCAACTTATCCGCAGCAATCGAGAATCCGTTTTCCATAACGGTGTGTAAGGACAGCGTGAAAACTGTCCTTATTTTTCTGCTTGCCTACGGCATGGGAATCGGCGTTTATTTTTCCACACGCAGGAACTACCGCAAAGGGGAGGAACACGGCTCTGCCAAATGGGGCAACGCAGGTACGCTTAATAAAAAATACCGAGATAAGGACGCATCGGAGAACAAGCTGCTGACCCAGAGCGTCCGCATCGGGCTTGACGGGAAGAAGCACAGGAGGAATCTGAATATCCTCGTGGTGGGCGGCTCTGGTGCAGGAAAGACCAGATTTTTTTGTAAGCCGAACGTGATGCAGTGCAACACGTCAATGGTAATCTTAGACCCAAAGGGCGAGATTGTCCGTGACACGGGCGGGCTTCTGGAAAAGAAAGGCTATGAGGTGCGTGTGCTTGATTTAATCAACATGCACAAGAGCCACTGTTACAACCCGTTTGTTTATCTTCGGAACGACAACGACGTGCAGCGGCTTGTGACGAATCTCTTTAAGGCGACCACGCCGAAAGGCTCACAGTCGCAAGACCCGTTCTGGGACACGGCGGCGAGTATGCTTCTATTGTCCCTCGTGTTCTATCTGAAATACGAAGCCCCGCCAGACGAGCAGAATTTCCCGATGGTGATGGAGCTTTTAAGGGCAGGTGAGGTAAGGGAGGATGACGACAGCTATGTAAGCCCGCTTGACGAATTGTTTGACCGCTTGGAGATGGTAAACCCAGAGCATATCGCATTAAAGTATTACAGAGATTACCATTCTGGTTCAGCCAAAACGCTAAAGAGCATCCAGATAACCCTTGCCGCAAGGCTTGAGAAGTTTAATCTGGAAAGCCTTGCAGGATTGACCGCCACAGATGAATTGGATTTGCCGTCTTTGGGGGAGAAGAAAGTCGCACTGTTCGCACTGATACCAGACAACGACACCAGTTTCAATTTCCTTGTGTCGCTGTTATACACGCAGCTATTCCAACAGTTATTCTACCTCGCCGACCATAAGTACGGCGGGAGTCTGCCCGTCCACTGCCAGTTTATTATGGATGAATTTGCCAATGTTTCGCTGCCCGATGACTTTGACAAGATACTGTCAGTTATGAGGTCAAGGGGCGTGTCCGTTTCGATTATCCTGCAAAATCTGGCACAGCTCAAAGCCCTGTTTGAGAAACAGTGGGAAAGCATTGTCGGCAATGCCGATGAGTTCCTCTATCTCGGCGGCAACGAGCAGAGTACCCATAAGTTTGTAAGTGAGCTTCTTGGAAAAGCCACGATAGACACCAACACCTACGGGAAAAGCTCTGGGCGGAGCGGCAACTATTCCACTAACTACCAGATTTCGGGGCGTGAGCTTTTAACGCCAGACGAGGTGCGTATGCTAGACAACCGCTACGCACTTCTTTTTGTGCGTGGGGAACGCCCCGTCATGGATTTGAAGTACGACATCCTGAAACACCCGAATGTGAAACTGACCGCCGACGGGGGGAAGCCGCCGTATATCCACGGCGAGCCGACGCAGGCGGTCGCAACCTTTGTGTTTGGCGGGGATATTCCAAAAGACGCTGTTGCGCTTAACCCTGTCAGCACATCCTATGAGCTTCTGTCCGATGAGGACTTGGAAGAAATATTCAATTTATAAGGAGGATTTACCCTATGAAACTTTTCCAGAAAAACGAGAAGAAAGCAACCCAGAAACTGCCGATGACAGGCAAGGTAAAAAAGGGCTTCCGCCATTACTGCGTGGCGGTGCTTGCCGTTATGATGGTATTTGGCACATCCATGACCGCCTTTGCCGCCAATGACCCGATTGCCGTCGTCAACAACC
>CAJTCL010000027.1:16522-27443 GCA_910575005.1 Lachnospiraceae bacterium
TGCCCAGCCCAATGGGGCATGGAAAATTCCTATGCGGTCAAGTTCCAGAGCTTTTCCAAAGAACAGCCGCAGGTCAGAGTGATAAAGGTAAAAGGCACATTAAAGGATGCCAAGAAAATCGGCGGCTTGCGTGGGCTGTATCTCCACTACCGCTACAAGCTCGGCATCCTGCCAAAGAAGAAACAACCGAATTATGCAAGGCTTCACTATCTTCTGAAAGACGACTTGCTGAAGATGGAAGCCATTACCAACGAAACAAGGCTGCTCTGCCGCAACCATATTGACACGGCGGGGCAGCTTTTGTCTTATAAAGGCTCTCTGGAATCCGAGATGCAGGAGCTGACCGAACAGCGCAAGGGGCTTTACTCCCAGAGCCGCAAGGCAAGCGGCAAAGATAAAGAATCGGTCAAGGCTCGTTTGTCGGAAATCACAGGGCGCATGAAAACACTACGGAAGGAGGTCAGATTGTGCGAGGGAATCGAAGCCCGCAGCGACACCCTCAAAGAAAAATTAAATGTCATACGGGCAGATGATAAAGAACAGAAAGGAAAGGAGCTGATGAAGCATGAACACAGGCGGCGAAGCGGCGGAGCAAATCGTAAGGATGAGCTTGGAGGGATTTGAGGTCGCAGCCAGAATCACGGGGGCGGGTGCGAAGAACATCGCCATCCTGCTCTACTCCATTTTAAAAGAGGAACAGAAAACTAAAGGAAAGGCAAGGCTCACAAACATGCTCCGCTCTGGGAAAGAACTGAAAGTCTTTACCGTAAAGAGCGGCGACTTGAAGAAGTTCACGCAGGAAGCGAAGAAATACGGCGTACTCTACTGCGTTTTGGCAGACCGTAAGAACAAAGACCCCAATGCGGAAGTGGACGTGATTGCCCGTGCGGAGGACGCATCGAAAATCAGCCGCATCGTGGAGCGGTTCAGCCTTGCGTCGGTGGACACCGCTTCTATCGTGACCGAAGCGGAGAAATCGAAAGGGGAAAAGGGAAAGGCGAGAGATGCCAAGACCGCAGGAGAAAAAGACGCAGGGGCAAAGGACGGTCAGCCAGAGCCAGACGTCGGTGTGGAAGAAAAGGCGGAGAAAGACAGGCTCATGGATGCCCTTATGGGAAAGCCCATGCAGAAAGAGGAAAACGCCCCAAACCCCTCGGTGGCAAAGACAGAAAAATCCCCTCTGTCCGAGCCTACCTTAAAGCAGCAAAGGAAGCCCGCAGAGGGGGCTACTATGGCTAAGGCGGAGAAGCCGTCAGTCAGGGAGGAACTGCGGAAAATCAAGGAGAGCCGCAAGGAGCAGGAAGCGGGCGTTTCCCCTGCAAAAGAAAAATCTTCCGACAGGGCGAAGAAGCCGCCCGCAGGAAAGACGGAGCATAAGCAGCCCCAGAAGCGGAAACGGAAACCAAAATCGAAAGGAGCAAGATGAGCATGAGCATTTACGACGTATTCAGCGGCGGCGGCAGACCTTTTAACAAAGAGGAATGGGCGGCGCAGAAACAGGAGCAGCGGAAAGCAGCCTATGAGCTGATAGACACGACTTGCGAAAAAATGATGGCGGACGGAGGTGCGTTTCAGCAGTACCTTGACGTGCAGGGGCATTTTGACCGCTACTCCGTCAACAACGCCATCTTGGTTTCGGCACAGATGCCCGAAGCGACGCAGCTTAAAGACTACGGCAGTTGGAAACAGAGCCGTGCCTATGTGGACAAGGACGCACAGAAAATTACTATCCTTGAGCCGGGGAAAGAGTACGAGCGGGAGGACGGCTCAAAAGCGGTCAGCTACAACGCAAAAGTGGTCTACGACATTTCCCAGACCACGGCAAAGGACAGGCAGCAGCCGCAGGAAGCCAAAACCATGCGGGAGCTTGTGTCGGCGATGATTGACGCAAGCCCCGTTTCCTTTGTGCCAGATGATAAGCTTGAGCTGCCTGCGTTCTACGACAGTTCGCAGCAGACAATCTTCGTCAAGACAGGATTGAATGAAGAACAGCTCTTTGTCAGCATGGCAAAGGAAGTGTCGGCGGCGGTCTTTGACTTCAAGCATAAGGAGAGCCGTGACGCTTCAGAGTTCAAGTCGTTCTGCGTCGCCTATATGGTAAGCTCCCGCTACGGCGTGGACACCAAAGGCTTCCGCTTTGACAATCTCCCGAAAGAGTTTGCGGGCATGGAAACGCAGGAATTTAAGGGGCAGCTTGGCTCGATGCGTGACGTTCTGGGCGAAATCCAGTCGGACATGTATAAGAGCCTTGAGAAGAACAAGCCGCCCAAATCCAAAGAGCAGGAACGCTAATAATCGGAGGTGCAGACCATGAAAGAAGAACGATACCATCTGGCATTGGACAAATACGATAAGAACATCGTCCTCAATGCCCTCAACACCCTGCGGACGCAGCAGATACAGGAGGAACGCCCCACCGAGCCTGTTGACGAGCTGATAAGCAGGGTGGCATTCGCCCCGACCAAGAAAGTAAAGGTCGCCCCGTGCAAGTGCCATGAAGAACGGTGATGATTATAAGGCGGGCTTAATCCTCTCCCTCTGCGGAATCGTGCCTGTCGTGTGGCTTGCCCTGCTGACTGCCCCTTATGTCAGCGGCGGCATCGTGGAGATAATCGGCAACCTGTCCGTGGCAATGGAGAACCCGTTTTCCATAACGGTATGTGAGGACACTCCCAGAATTGTCCTTATTTTCCTGCTTGCCTACGGCATGGGAATCGGCGTTTATTTCTCCACACGCAGGAACTACCGCAAGGGGGAGGAACACGGCTCTGCCAAATGGGGCAATGCAAGTACGCTTAATAAAAAATACCGAGATAAAAACGCATCGGAGAACAAGCTGCTGACCCAGAGCGTCCGCATCGGACTTGACGGGAAGAAACACAGGAGGAACTTAAATATCCTTGTGGTGGGCGGTTCTGGCGCAGGAAAGACCAGATTTTTTTGTAAGCCCAATGTCATGCAGTGCAACACGTCAATGGTAATCTTAGACCCGAAAGGCGAGATTGTCCGTGACACGGGCGGGCTTCTGGAAAAGAAAGGCTATGAGGTGCGTGTGCTTGATTTAATCAATATGCACAAGAGCCATTGCTACAATCCCTTTGTCTATTTAAGAAATGACAACGACGTGCAGCGGCTTGTGACGAATCTCTTTAAGGCGACCACGCCGAAAGGAAGCCAGTCGCAAGACCCGTTCTGGGACACAGCGGCGAGTATGCTGCTTCTGTCCCTCGTGTTCTATCTGAAATACGAAGCCCCGCCAGACGAGCAGAATTTCCCGATGGTGATGGAGCTATTAAGGGCGGGCGAGGTAAGGGAGGACGACGACAGCTATGTAAGCCCGCTTGACGAACTGTTTGACCGTCTTGAGATGGTAAACCCAGAGCATATCGCTTTGAAATATTACCGTGATTACCACAGCGGAAGTGCCAAGACGCTAAAGAGCATCCAGATAACCCTCGCCGCACGGCTTGAGAAGTTCAATCTGGAAAGCCTTGCATCTTTGACCGCCACGGACGAATTGGATTTGCCGTCTTTGGGCGAGAAGAAAGTCGCACTGTTCGCACTGATACCAGACAACGACACCAGTTTCAATTTCCTTGTGTCACTTTTATACACGCAGCTATTCCAACAGCTATTCTATCTCGCCGACCACAAATACGGCGGGAGCCTGCCCGTCCACTGCCAGTTTATAATGGATGAATTTGCGAATGTTTCGTTGCCCGATGACTTTGACAAGATTTTAAGCGTCATGCGGTCAAGGGGCGTGTCCGTTTCGATTATCCTGCAAAATCTGGCACAGCTCAAAGCATTGTTTGAGAAACAGTGGGAAAGTATCGTCGGGAACGCCGATGAGTTCCTCTATCTCGGCGGCAATGAGCAGAGTACCCATAAGTTTGTGTCGGAGCTTTTAGGCAAGGCGACCATCGACACGAACACCTACGGGAAAAGCTCTGGGCGGAGCGGCAACTATTCCACCAACTACCAGATTTCGGGGCGTGAGCTTTTAACCCCAGACGAGGTGCGTATGCTTGACAACCGCTACGCACTTCTTTTTGTGCGTGGGGAACGCCCCGTCATGGATTTGAAATATGACATCTTGAAACACCCGAATGTGAAACTGACCGCCGACGGTGGGAAGCCGCCGTATATCCACGGCGAGCCGACGCAGGCGGTCGCAACCTTTGTGTTTGGCGGGGATATTCCAAAAGACGCTGTTGCGCTTAACCCTGTCAGCACTTCCTATGAGCTTCTGTCCGATGAGGACTTGGAAGAAATATTCAATTTATAAGGAGGATTTACCCTATGAAACTTTTCCAGAAAAACGAGAAGAAAGCAACCCAGAAACTGCCGATGACAGGCAAGGTAAAAAAGGGCTTCCGCCATTACTGCGTGGCGGTGCTTGCCGTTATGATGGTATTTGGCACATCCATGACCGCCTTTGCCGCCAATGACCCGATTGCCGTCGTCAACAACCTTTCCAATTTCATCTTCGGTCTGATACGGGCGGTCGGGATGATTATGCTCGGCTTCGGCATCGTGCAGGTCGGCTTGTCGCTGAAATCCCACGACCCGTCCCAGAGGGCGAACGGTTTCCTTACACTGGCGGGCGGCGTTGTGATTACCTTTGCGAAAGAGATTTTGACCCTCATCACAGGCTAATCCAAAACAGACTAAAATAACAGACTGACACAAGACAAGATAACGGGGCAGATCCGCCTTGCGGAACTTGCTCCGTTATCCAACTTTAAGGATGGAGGTGTTGAAGTTATCGAGAATGTAAAAAAATACAGCATCATTTACGCTGACCCGCCGTGGCGTTATGACCAGAAAAATCTTTCTGGGGCTGCGGAACATCATTACAGTACCATGAGCGTAGGTGAAATCTGCAAATTAAATATTGCGGAAGTGGCGGCTGACGACTGCGTGCTGTTTTTATGGGCGACTTTCCCACAATTACAGGAAGCATTGCAGGTGATTAAGGCATGGGGATTCCAGTACAAGACAGTCGCCTTTGTCTGGCTGAAGCAGAATAAAAGCGGGAAAGGATGGTTTTTTGGTCTGGGATTTTGGACGAGGGGCAATGCAGAAATTTGTTTGCTTGCCACAAAAGGGAAAATCCGCAGGAAATCCGCCCGTGTGCATCAGTTCCTTATCAGCCCTCTGCGTGGGCATAGCCAGAAGCCCGATGAAGCAAGGGAAAAAATCGTTGAGCTTATGGGGGATTTGCCGAGGTTGGAGCTGTTTGCCCGTAATAAAGCGGACGGTTGGGATGTGTGGGGCAATGAAGTGGCGTCTGATGTCCAGATAAACATTTATCCAGAAAAAACAGGAGGTGGTCTATGTGTCTGATAACTGGGTAATCCAGAACTTGGAGAACGCCCTTGACACATGGAATGAAAAGTTAGCCGAGATATGGCAGCTCATCACCCAATCCCCCGAAACTTTTAAGGGCGGTGCGATATGGAAAGTCATCGTTGACATCCACGGAGCGTTGCAGGCGATAGGGCTTGCCCTGCTCGTGCTGTTCTTTGTCGTCGGCGTGATGCGTACCTGCGGCGACTTCGCAAGCGTGAAGAAGCCCGAACACGCATTAAAGCTGTTCATCCGCTTTGCCCTTGCGAAAGGTGCGGTCACTTACGGCTTGGAGCTGATGATGGCTCTGTTCAAAATCGTGCAGGGCGTGATTTCCGCCATTATGAAAGCCGCAGGTTTTGGCTCGGCGCAAAAGACCGTCTTGCCGCAGGAGATTGTGACAGCCGTGGAGGACTGCGGCTTTTTCGAGAGCATCCCCTTATGGGCAGTCACGCTGATAGGCGGGCTGTTTATCACGGTATTGTCGTTCATTATGATAATGTCGGTGTATGGGAGATTTTTCAAGCTATATTTATATACCGCCATCGCCCCCGTGCCGCTGTCCTCGTTTGCAGGAGAGCCGAGCCAGAGCGTGGGAAAGAGCTTCATCAAGAGCTACTCCGCCGTCTGCCTTGAGGGGGCAATCATTGTGCTTGCCTGCATCATCTTCTCGGTGTTTGCGGCGTCCCCGCCCGCAGTCAACCCCGATGCGGCGGCGGTCACGATGGTGTGGGGCTATATCGGGGAATTGGTGTTCAATATGCTCGTCCTTGTCGGTGCGGTCAAGATGGCAGACCGTGTGGTAAGGGAAATGATGGGCTTGTAATTATCCAACAGGAAAGGAAAATCGAAATGAAAAAAGAAACGAAATATTACCAGAATTATAA
Organism: Lachnospiraceae bacterium; assembly: GCA_910575005.1. Taxonomy (GTDB): domain Bacteria; phylum Bacillota; class Clostridia; order Lachnospirales; family Lachnospiraceae; genus Petralouisia. The sequence goes on from CAJTCL010000027.1 coordinate 22,762, forward strand.
TATCCATCTGTTAAATGGAGAAGTCATTGAGGCTTCCGAAGCCTATGACCTGCCTGCTGAAAAAGGGCTGGTCGGAAAATTTGGAAAAGCGGACGATAACGAGATATTTGAAATCGGGGATGCCATTTCTGGGTTTGCATATATCCCGAAACGCAGCATCCTCTTTATTTCGACGGGAGACGTCCGAGAGGGGCGGTGCTGATATGGAAGTCAAGATAAATAAGGAAATCCGCAACTACACGGAATCCATGTTCTTCGGGCTGTCAATGCGGCAGTTCCTGTTTTCCGTGCTTGCCTGCGGCGTGGCGGTCGGCTTGTTCTTCCTGCTCCGTGGCAGGTTTGGGACGGAAACAGTAAGCTGGATGTGCATCTTGGGGGCTTCCCCTTTTGCGGTCATGGGATTTGTAAGGTACAACGGCATGACCGCCGAGCAGTTTGTGTGGGCGTGGATAAAATCGCAGTTTCTGATGCCGAAGAAGATTTTATTTGCCCCAGAGAATCTTTATTACGAAGCGGTGAAGCAGGCACTTGACGCACATGAGAAAGGCTTGCCCGCCGTGCTGGAGAAGAAAAAGAAAAAACGCAGGAGGGCAAGGCGCAAGGCGGCACGGGAACGGAGAAAACAGGCTGAAAAAGCCAGAAAGAAAAATAAAAAATCAAGAAAGCGCAAGGAGGTAGACTATGATTAAGACGCTGAAAACGCTGTTTAAGCAGGACAGGGAGAAATTCATTGTGCCGAAATCGGTGCAGGCGGTCATCCCGTTAAAGACCATGTGGGAGGACGGCATCTTCCTCGTGGGCAGGAACAAATACGCAAAGACATTCAAGTTTGAGGACATCAACTACGCCGTGGCGAGCCGTGAGGACAAGGAAGCGATGTTCCTCGAATACTCGGAGCTTCTCAATGCCCTCGACAGCGGGGCGACCACGAAAATCACTATCAACAACCGCCGTTTGAATAAGGCAGACTTTGAGCAGACAATCCTTATCCCGATGGCGGAGGACGACTTGGATAAATACCGCAAAGAATATAACAAAATGCTGCTGGATAAGGCAACGGGGGCTAACTCCACCGTGCAGGACAAATATGTGACGGTTTCCGTCTGCAAGAAGAACATCGAGGAAGCGAGGAATTATTTTGCCCGTGTCGGGGCTGACCTTATCGGGCATTTCAACCGCTTAGGCTCGAAGTGTACGGAACTGGATGCTAACGACAAGCTGCGTATTTTCCACGACTTCTACCGCACGGGCGAGGAAACGGCGTTTGCCTTTGACATGGCGCAGACCATGCGGAAAGGACACGACTTCAAGGACTATATCTGCCCCGACTCCTTTGAGTTTGAGAAAGATTATTTTAAGATGGGCAACCGCTACGGGCGTGTTATATTCCTCAGAGAGTACGCCGCCTATATCAAGGACAGCATGGTGGCGGAGCTTTGCGAATTAAACCGTAACATGATGCTCTCCGTGGATGTTGTTCCTGTCCCGACGGATGAAGCCGTGAGAGAAGTAGAAAACCGTCTGCTTGGCGTGGAAACCAACATCACGAACTGGCAGAGGAAGCAGAACCAGAACAACAATTTTTCCGCCGTCATCCCCTACGACTTGGAGCAGCAGAGAAAAGAGAGCAAAGAGTTCCTCGACGATTTGACGACCCGTGACCAGAGGATGATGTTTGCCGTTCTTACGATGGTGCATACCGCAGATACCAAAGAGCAGCTTGACAATGACACGGAAGCCCTGCTTACGACGGCACGGAAACATCTCTGCCAGTTTGCCGTGCTGAAGTACCAGCAGATGGACGGTCTGAACACCGCCCTGCCGTTCGGCGTGAGGAAGATTGATGCGTTGAGGACGCTGACAACGGAGAGCCTTGCCGTATTTATCCCCTTCCGTGTGCAGGAAATCTACCATAAGGACGGCGTGTATTACGGGCAGAACGTCATCAGTAAAAATATGATAATCGCCAACCGCCGCCACCTTCTGAATGGAAATTCCTTTATCCTCGGCGTGTCTGGTGCAGGCAAGTCATTCACGGCAAAGGAGGAAATGACGAACATCATTCTGACCGACCCCAACGCCGATGTCTTGGTTATAGACCCAGAGCGAGAATATTCCCCGCTTGTAAAGGCAATGCAGGGCGAGGTCGTCCACATCTCGGCGACGAGCGACAACCACATCAACGCAATGGACATGAACTCTGATTACGGCGATGGTGCGAACCCCGTCATCTTGAAATCAGAGTTTATTTTGTCTTTGTGCGAACAGCTCATTGGCGGGGCAAGCCTTGGGGCAAAGCAGAAATCCATTATAGACCGCTGCACGGCAAGCGTCTACCGCTACTACCAGCAGGGCAACTATATGGGTACGCCGCCGACCTTGCAGGACTTCCGTGAGGAGCTGTTAAAGCAGGACGAGCCAGAAGCGCAGGAAATCGCCCTTGCGATTGAGCTTTTCACGGACGGCTCTCTCAACACCTTTGCCAAGCATACGAACGTGGACACCCACAGCCGCCTTATCTGCTACGATATTCTGGATTTGGGCAAGCAGTTACAGCCTATCGGTATGCTTGTTGTCCTCGACAGCATCTTAAACCGCATCACCCAGAACAGGGCGAAAGGCAGGAACACCTTTATTTTCATTGATGAAATTTATCTGCTGTTCCAACATGAGTATTCCGCTAACTTCCTCTTTACCCTCTGGAAGCGTGTGCGTAAGTATGGGGCGTACTGCACGGGCATCACGCAGAACGTAGACGACCTTTTGCAGAGCCATACGGCGAGGACGATGCTTGCCAACAGCGAGTTTATCATCATGCTGAACCAAGCGTCCACAGACCGTATTGAGCTTGCGAAGCTCCTTAACATCTCCGATTTGCAGATGAGCTATATCACGAATGTTGGTGCGGGGCAGGGATTATTGAAAGTCGGCAGCTCCCTTGTGCCGTTTGTCAACAAATTTCCTCGCAATACGGAGCTGTATAAGCTGATGACAACGAAATTTGGGGAGTGCTAAAAGGATGGCATTTTTGGAAAGGAATTGTGTTTATCCTGCCGACTGTCTGGAAGTGCTGCGGGGACTTCCAGACAGAAGCGTGGATTTAGTGATTGCCGACCCGCCGTATTACCGCATGAAAGGGGACTTTGATTTTGTATTCCAGACAGTTTCGGAATATCTGGAATGGTGTCTGGCGTGGGCGGGGGAATGCCATAGGATTTTGAAACCTACGGGTGCGTTTTACTGTTGGGGGAGCTGCCAGATGATAGACAAGCTCTCCACACACGTCTTAGACAAGTTTGGATGGATAAAGCGGAATCTGATTGTCTGGAATTACAGGACGGGGCGACTTGCGAAAGCGACCTATCGGAATGAAGCGGAGTTCTTGTGGTTTTACAGTAACCCCCTGCATGAAATCAACATTGACGCCGTCCGCATCCCCTATGATGAGGGCGGCGAAAAAGACAAAAGGAAAAACCCAAAGGGGAAATCCTGCGGAAACGTGTGGGAGTTTCCGAGGATTATGCCTAATTATAAAGAAGCAACGGGGCATCCCACGCAGAAGCCAGAGAAACTGGCGGAACGGATGCTGCTTGCAAGCAGCAAGGCGGGCGATTTAGTGGTAATCCCCTTTGCAGGCTCTGGGAGCGAGGTAGTCCAGTGCATCAAAAACGGGCGTGACTTTATCGCTTCTGAAATCAATGAAGTTTATGTGGAGAATATCATTCTGCCACGGCTGCAAAAAGAAACGGCTTGCAGTGTATCGGCACAGGAGAAAGGAGGATTTTTATGTCAGAGATAAGGTTTCGCAACGCAGCCCACCGTGATTTTTTTCTGGAAAGTATGATGAAATGCAAAGTCAACGACTGCTACCACAGGGCGTTTTTCTATGTGATGGGGATTGCGGGGGAAACAAGGCGGAACATCAACGCAATGTTCGATTTTAAGACGGACTGCATCAAGCCAGAGGGGATGCACGCAGGATGGCAGACAAGCGGCACGGTCAAGGTCTGCCACCTTGCCTTTAACCTCTGGAACGGTTACGCCGAGGAGGGGCGTGAGAAACTTTTCACGCCAGAGGAATTGTTCTGCTGCGAATTCGCCCCGTATTTCATGGAGGGCATCAAGGCACGGTATCCAGAATATTGCAGGGACTTATCCACGCCCAAGAAGCAGGCGGAGCATACACGGTAACTGAAAATAAAAAAACAAGAATAAAGAAAGGAATAATTTATGAATCTGAAAAACTATAAATGTATTCTCTGTACCGCCGCCGCTGTCGTCCTTTTGGGAGCGGCGGTTTTTTGCGGCTTTAAGATTTACAGCCATTACCAGCAGATAGACGAGCAGACCGAAGCCTTTGCGGAGATTGCCGAGGTTGTGGAGAACGCCGAGCCAGAGGAAGAACCGCCAAAAGATAAGGATACGCCCGTCAGCGAGGGCGAGGATATATTGGCAAAATACAAGGAACTGTATTTGCAGAATGAGGATATGGTCGGGTGGATTGCCATTGACGGAACAGGCATCAACTACCCCGTCATGCAGAGCAAGAACAATCCCAACTTCTATCTGAAACACAGCTTTGAAAAGGAATACAGCGACTTAGGCGTGCCGTATATCCAAGAGGACTGCGACATCCTAACAAGCGACAATCTGGTTATCTACGGACACCACATCAAAGGCGG
>CAJTCL010000028.1 GCA_910575005.1 Lachnospiraceae bacterium
AGGGAGGAGAGAGAGTTTTATGATATTATTCTGGGAAAAAGAGAGGGAGGAAGAAGAGAGGGAGGATAGGATAAAATCTGCCATGGGGATATAGAGCTTCTGCCATGACATAGTATTTTTTGGAAATGGTGTTTTTGGCAGAGGAAATTTGTTGGATGTTAATAAAAATATGGATAGAGTGGACTGGGATGTTAGTAGTTTTGCACTAAAAATTGTTGTGGAAATGCCAAAAATTTAGTTTTTGGCAGAATGGAGGGATTTTTGGCAAGGTTTTTGGCAGTTTTTGGGGAGGGAAAATCTGGAGGAAAGAAGATAGGAGAGAGGGAGGGATTTCAGTTGATAGAGGTGATCTGGGAAGTGCCAAAAACAGGGAGGGAGTGCCAAAAATTTAGTTTTTGGCAGAATGGGGATATTTTTGGCAGGATTTTTGGCAGATGCCTAATGATTGAAATGGCTGAAATGCCCAGAAATAAAGGGATTCAGGGATTATATGGAGAATGCCAAAAATTAAATTTTTGGCAAAATAGGGGAATGTTTTTGGCATATTGAAAGAGATTTTTGGCATATTACAGTTGTAAGATTGCCAGGAAGCCTATAAATAGGGCATTTGTGGGGGTATCTGTGGAATGCCAAAAATTTTGGATTTGGCAGGATGGCAAGGTTTTTGGCAGTGGATTTATTACAGGCTGGAGGAAAACCACCAGGACTGTCTCATTCTGCCAAAAACAGGAATATCCTTGATGAAACAATGGATAAGCATGCACTGAATTTTGTAAGGAATGTCATCCCTCAGACTGCAAAGTATATCATATGTGAGCCTGATATAAGCAGGAATCTGAAAAGGAATAATTTCTAAAGATTTTCCTGGTAAAGAATAGTGTTGATAAAAAAAGAAAACCCTTATAACCTCAAAGTTATAAGGGTTTCTCTTTGCCTTAACAAAGTGTACCCTGAAATACATGGACTCTACACCCAAATGATGCACATTAATGATGATGGAGAAAACATAGGATACCCTGAAATACAGGCACTCCACACCAGGTGCAGTACACAAACACTCTACACTGTTTTCTAAAATAACATTTCTTTCTTCTTTTACACCTTCCCATATCCTTCCTTTTCTGTCAATAGATTCTGTGAAATAAAAGATGCTCACCTTTATATTTATACAGTACTCTTGAAAAAAACAGTCCTTGGATGACAAGTCCAAGACTGTTTTTTTTAATTATCTTACACACCTCCTCACCAAAAAATTTCATATTTGTATGGATCAATGAAACTTCTAAAATAAAAAATGAGAAAGGAGATTAAATATAATGTTTAAATTCATTAAGAAAGCTACTTCTGCATTGCTTGCATCTCTGATGTGCATCCCAGCAGGGATTGTGAACATTTCACATGCTGCTGAAAGCAACCCTGATGGCAGTTACACAGTCACACTTGCAGACACAGAGAATGGGCTGATCCAGTTTTCTGAGGACAGCATGAACAATTCATCTGCATCTCAGGATGGTTATCAGATGATGCACATTAATGATGATGGAGAAATGGAAGAAATTGAAAATGATGGCTCATTGTGGGCATTCAAGGCAGGGGATGAAGTAGAAATAGAATGTATCCCTGATGATGGGTATTATGTGGAAACACTGGCATTAAAGGACTCTGAAACTGGAAAAACACTTTCACAGGCAGACACAGTGGATAATGTTTTTTCCTTTTCCATGCCAGAGAAAAACATATCTGTGGAGGCAGTTCTATCCTCCACTGCCACAATTAACATCAAGGATGATAAAAAATCAAAATCCTCTGATAATGACATTGAGTACCATGACATTGTAGAGGATATGGATATCAGCAAAGAGGAAGTAGAGGAGGTTGTGGCAGATGTAATCACAGAAAGTTATATTAAAAGCAACTTGGATGAAAAATATGCCACTGTTGGTGATAAGATTTCACTTGCAAATATACTTGTTGTTAAAAACTCAATCTTTGATGGTGCTTATGTTGAAGAAGATGACACTATAGACAGTATTATGGGGAGTATAGAGACTGGTGACAAAGATATTGAAAAGAATGCACAGAAGTTTGTTTCACAGCTTGATTCCTGTGTCATAGTGTATGATTTTGGGAAAGAAAATGATTATTATGTGGCATATGCAAACACCATGATAAAAGACACAGCTTATATAGTGCAGGATTATGCTATTGCTGTAAACAATAATAATGGTGAGTTGGTGGAGGGATGTATTTATGATGAAGAAACTGGTTTGCTGTATATCCCAAAAGATTTGTACATGGGTGAGGAAGGAAAAGATATTTTCCTATATTTACAAATCCAGTTCATGCAGGTTTTCAACAAAATCAGCAGGAGTGATGATGAGTCTATGACATCTGAGCTTCACACAATTTCAGTGGATGAGGATAAAGAACAAGTGGAGCTTTCTTCCTATAGCCAGGAGATTTTCTCCTTGCAGACTTCTATCAATGTTGAAAAAGGCATGGATGCAGAAAATTTGAATGTTGTTGTCAATGGGTTCCCTATGAAAAAGGATGCTTATGCATATAATCCAGAAACAGGTGAGTTAGTAGTTGCTGTATCCCCTGCATCTGTTAATTCTATTGAAGTTACTGAAGATGAGAATGCTTTGTCTGATGAACTTTTGGATTTTATGGAAAAATCAGAAGCTGGGGCTCCTTCACAGATGCTCAATTCTGGTGCAGGGATGCCAGCAAAGAAAAAAATAACTGTAGATAGTCTTGATGATGTTCCAACAGAAGGATGGGGTGGGGTTATTCCTATTCGCCTTCAATATTGGCATGTAGGGAATGACAGCCAACACTCAGAACACTTGGAAAATGTGTGGATAGCTTGGACAGGTAATGACAATAATGCTGATGTAACAGCTTTTATGAATGCTTTGATAAACAATACAGATATATCCTTTGGAAATGGTGTGGGTAGAGATAACCCATTTGATATATTCTTTGACAGTTATGCTGACAGTCTTGAGTTTGCTGCTTTTCTTAAGCAAATTGGGACAGTTGGTGCAAACTGTGCCCATGTGTCAACACCAATACCAGATTTTAATGCAGAGGATAGTCAAAGCAGTGATATTCCAAATGTAACAGATATGGAGCCAGGTGACAGGGGGAAAATCTATCTTAAGGTAATTGACAGGCAGGACAATAAGCCAGAAAAAGGGAAAGCAACTGGTTATATTGTGCTTGGGATGTTTACAAGAAACAGTGGTGGGCAGATTGGAAATGCTGTCATCAGGATTGACTATGAAGCAGAAGTAAAGGATGCAGTAGACCCAATATACCTTTAGAAAAAGAACAGAAAAAGAAGGAGAAAGAATTCTCTTTTTTTTATTTCCTAAAAACTTCTGATTTATAGACATAATCAATTTTTAATCAACAAGCATCTTCAATGATGGAATTTTCTTTCCTTCTCTTCCCCATATTAAAAAAGAATATAAAAAGGAAAAAGAAAAAGAAGGAGGACTCAACTTGTTCTCCTTCTTTCCAAAATTCTTTTAATTTCTCTTTTTGTTGATATTTTTCAACAATAAGTTTATAATATAGATAAAAAATGAATAATTTATGAAGGAGGACATAAAAAATGTTGAAAAAAATGAAGAAGATGAAACATTCAACCCTGATATCCATTGTGATTGCCATGGTATTTGTATTTTTACTGACTTCTGTAACTGCTGTTGAATTCTGCACACTGCCTAAGGCAGAGCCAGATGGTGTGATTAATAGACAGTCAAACCTTTTTGGCAGTGCCAAGGTTTCCCAGGATGCCAAAGCTGTTAAATCTGCCAAAGTAAAAAAGCCAGGGCAGGTGAAAGGGCTGAAGAAGGTGAAAACAAGTTGCAAATGGGATGGGTATAGAAATGACAGCTCTATCAAAATCAGATTTAATAAGGTTAAGGGAGCCATAGGCTATCAAATCTTAATTTATCAGAAGAAAATAAAAGGTTTGAGGACTCCCCTTGTTTATGCTAAAACCACTAAAAATACCACATATACCATAAAAGGCTTGACTCCTGGTGGAAATCACACAATTAAAGTCAGAGCTTATACAAAGGGAAAACATGGAAAAATTATCTATGGAAAGACTAAAACTATCAAAGTAAAAACATCTGGGGAAAAGAAAGGGCTTTATTTCGTATGTAATACATGTGCAGCTATCATGTCTGGGAATATGCTCAGAATGAATGAGCATTGTGAGAGCGTATATAAGGTTTGCAAAGAAACACATGCAGGAGGCACATACAATTGGTATTATTAAAAAAAAACAGTTCTCTGTTCAAGCAGGGAACTGTTTTTTTGATTATTTCCACTGCTCCACCCTCCCTTCAAAGAAAAAAGTTACATATTCATTGAGATACAACAATTGAAAAGACTAAAAAAATATGAAAGGAGATTAAATTGATGATTAAGTTTTTGAAAAAGGCTACCTCTGCACTGTTAGCTTCTCTGATGTGTGTTCCAGCAGGAATTGTGAATGTCTCACATGCTGTTGAAAGTAACTCTGATGGCAATTATACAGTGACATTAACTGATACAGAGAATGGGCTGATCCAGTTTTCTGAGGACAGCATGAACAATTCATCTGCATCCCAGGATGGTTATCAGATGATGCACATTAATGATGACGGAGAGATGGAAGAAATTGAAAATGATGGCTCATTGTGGGCATTCAAGGCAGGGGATGAAGTAGAAATAGAATGTATCCCTGATGATGGGTATTATGTGGAAACACTGGCATTAAAAGACTCTGAAACTGGCAAAACACTTTCACAGGCAGACACAGTGGATAATGCCTTTTCCTTTTCCATGCCTGAGAAAAATGTTTCTGTAGAAGTCACTTTTTCTTCTACTGCTACCATAAACATTGAGGATGATAAAAAATCAAAATCCTCTGATGGCATTGAATATCATGACATTACTGAAGATATGGAAATTTCAAAAGATGAGGTAGATGAGGTAGTGGCAGATGTGATTACTGAAAGTTACATAAAAAGCAACCTGGATGAAAAATATGCCACTGTTGATGGAAGTCATATAAGGATATCAAACATCCTCCTTGTCAAAAATACCCTTTTTGATGGAAACTATGTAAAAGATTCAGATACCATTGATTCTGTCATTGGCAGCATTGAGCAAGGTGATGCACATATGCATGAAAATGTAAAAAAATTCTTAGCACAACTAAGAACTTATGTGGTTGTGTATGATCTGAACCCAGACAATGAGTATTATGTTGCCTATGCCAACACCATGATCAAAGATTCTGCTTATAGAGTCCAGGATTTTGCAGTGGCCCATACCAACACCAATGGAGAGGCAGTAAATGGATGTGTTTATGATGAAAAAACTGGCCTTCTGTACATCCCAAAAGAATTATATAGAGATGAGGGCGCACAAAATATCCTACTTAATTTACAAGTCCAATTTATGCAGGTTTTCAACAAAATTGGGAGGGGTGCTGGAGAATCTGAAACAGAAGACATGACATCCCAGGTGCATTCCATTTCTGTGGATGAATTTAAGGAAGAAGTAGAGCTTTCAGCATATGACCAGAAGATTTTTTCCTTGCAAACCGACATCCAGGTAGATGAGGGGATGGATCCAGACAATTTGAATGTGCTTGTGAATGGCCTCCCTGTTGATGGTGCTGCATACACATATGACCCAGACACAGGGGATATGACTATTGAAAGATCCCCTGCCTCCATTAACTCTATTGAAGTCACTGAAGGAAAAAGCAACCTGTCTGATGAATTATTAAACCTCATTGATGAGGCTGAGGCTGTGGATGGGACATTCTCTTTCAGCGATATGGAATCAAAAATGGAACTGCCAGAGCCAGTGGATGAAGAAGTTATAGAAATTTTAGAAAAGCCACTATTTGGGACAACCACTTCCTATTATTATCCTGGTGAAAGCAGCCAGCTCCTTGAGGCTATCCCTGGCTCTATCATCACAAATGTGTTTACTCCTTATGACACTAAAATGCAGGACTCTCTTACAAGGCTTTTGAATTATGTAAATGGATCACCAGGTGCCAGCAGTGAAAGCTATGCATCAATGCATGAATCAGTCACTGATGCTGTATTCTTTCTTAATTTGGGGAATTTTTCAGCAGGTGGGACCATAGATGGTGGTTCTGCCCAAAACCCCTCTGGAATTACTGATGAGGAAAAGGGAAAGGTGAACCAACTCATCCAGCAATTAGGGGACTTGGGTTACTTGCAACTTTACTGCACACACATTAACACTCCTGCATTGGGTGAAGACGGAAGGAACAATGCCATACATGGCATGGAGGAAACTGGACCAATAGCCATCAGGATTTTGGATGACCAGCATGATGCCAATGGTGGGCATTTTGTCCTTGGGATCTATACAGCACGCATGACATTAACCAGACAAATGGGAGGCGGATTAATAAAGGTAAATTACACACTTGGTTCTACAGACACAAAAGACCCCTTATATCTATATTTATATAAGAAAAGTGCTGGTGGGGAAAAAATTAACAGTGCAACCCTTGAGAATGCAAGGTTTGAGATGATTTATTATAAAGACCAGTATTATGATAATGCATCCAATGCTTTGAAAAGAGGCAAGCCAACAGCAACATTCACTTTCAAAACTGCTAATGTGAATAAAGTGGGTTCTTTAATATTTAAAAACATGGCAAACAGGGAAGACATTAAGGCTACTTATGGTGTTGATTTCTTTCCCAAGGTAAGTGATGAGGGGGAACTCATACTGGATGAGACTGATCCTGACAACCCCAAACTCCAGAATGACTTCCTTGTGGATGGGAAGGATGAATACAATGCTTATTTTGGAAAGCAGGGAACCTATGTCATAAGGGAGATTGAAGCACCTGTTGGATTTTCTCTTTCAGGAGAAATGGGTGGGGTTGGCTACATAGACAAAAACAATGATGGAATCATCCAGGAGGAGGAAAAGGAATACCCTCTTCCAAGCACCTCAAAAATCACAGAAGGGCTTGCCTTGAAAATAAAAGTTGAGACATTTACTGATGCAGATGGAAAAGAAGGAAAATACCACAAATACTTTTTGGATGGGAAACCAATTGTTGAAAATATTTTAGATGCCAGCAACCTTCCTGAAGGCACACCAGAAGAAGAAAAGGGGCTTGCTGTGGTGGTTGAGGACAACCCAGACAACCCAAACCTTTCTTCCCTTGCTGTCTGCTTGGACACTAACCAACAGTATGCAGGCTCTGCTTACAGGACTATCAGTGTGCAGGACACTGTTACCATTGACACACTGGAAAAAATTTCTGCAAAATACTTTGTAACCACAAAGCTGTATGACCTTGGTACAGAAGACGACAGGACTGATATTCCTCTTTCAGTGAGCTGGAAGAAAAAAAGTAATTATTCAGAGGGGAACAAAACTGGGAGAGAGTTTAAGACAGAGTTCAGCACAGGGGCTGATGGGCATGTGAATGCTGGCTCACAGGTGCAGTTCAAAGTGGAAGCCACAGTGGATATTTCTGACTTAAAAGGGCATACCCTGGTATTTGTGAACTACCTGCTTGTAAAGCAAGGGGCTGATGGCTCAGGCTCTGCCATCTGGGGCAAAGGGGAAAATGATGGCCTTGGCAAAGCCTCCAGCAAGGATGATAAAATGGAGCAAATCTACATCATTGATGGGATTTCCACAAGCATTATTGGTACAGATGCTAACAGGAAGGCAGGCACTGGGGAGTCCATCATTTATGCAGGCAAAGACCAGGCGCTTAAGGACACTATCACTTACACCAACCTTGAGAAAAAGAGGCCATATATTGTTAAATACTGGCTTGTGGATGCTGAAACTGGGAATATGGTTGGTGGCATAAGGGAAGAAAAAAGGACAGCAAGTGCATCTGGCAGTGGCACATGGGATGTCCCATTCAATTTTGATGCCACAGACAGCAAGGGGAAGAAATATGTGGCATATGTGGAAGTGTATGAAAATGACCATTTGATTGTGGACCATAAAGAAATCAATGATAAGAAGGAAACATTCCTGGTTCCTAAAATCACCACAAAGCTCAGGTGTGAGGAAACAAACACTAACATTGCTGAAAATGGCCCAACCATCAGCTTTGAGGACACCATCACTTACAAGAATTTAATCCCAAATGCCAACTACAAGGTGGAAACTGTGGTAATGGACTTGGGGACAGGCAGGGAGCTTGTGGATGCCAGGGGCAGCAAGGCTTCTGTAAGGGATGCTGACAAAACATTCACCCCAGGCTCTCCAAATGGGGAGCATAAAGTGCATTTCTCCATAGCAGGTGTGAGGACTGATGGAAATAACATTGTAACCAACACCCTTGCAGGGAAAACCATTGTGGTGTACCAGTACCTCTATATTGAAAAAACCAACAATGGCTCAAAAGACTGGGTTCTGATTGCAGACCATGCTGACATAAATGACAAAGACCAGAGCGCCCCAATCAAAGGCAGTGGGCCACTCTACCTCTACTTATATAAAAGGAATGCAGGTGGCAATACCTATGATAATGCAGACCTCTCCAATGCAAGGTTTGAGGTTGCCTTTTACAAAGGGCAGAAATTTGGCAGCGCATTGGAGGCTACCAAGAAAGGGAGCCTCACTGCAACATTCACCTTCAGGACAGGATTGGCAAATGATGTGGGTCTTGGCTCAGCCCCATACAGGGAGGCGGCAGGCAGGGCTGATATCAATGCAAAGTATGGGATTGACTGCTACCCTAAGGTGGATGAGTCTGGGAACTTCCTTTATGAAGAGGATGGGGATGGGAACAGGTTCTTCCAGAATGACTTCCTGATTTCTGACAAGGCAGAGTACACCAGGTACTTTGGGCAGGCAGGGACTTATGTTGTCAGGGAAGTGGAGCCACCTGTTGGTTTCTCCCTTTCTGGCACAATGGAAGGGTATGGCTCTGGGAAAGCACCAACCACCAAGCTCTCAGAAGGCCTGGCACTGTATATTGCTGAAATGGTGAACAGTGAAGGCAAGATTATCCACCAGTACAGTGTGGATGGGAAAATAATGAATGAACCTATCATCAATACAGACAATGACTGGATACCAAAGAATGAGAAAGGTGCTGCCATCATTATTGATGACAACCCAGAATACCCTGAGATTTCCACAAGCGCCATATGTCTTGACACCAACCAGCAGTATGCTGACTCCCAATCCAGGGCAGTTTCCATCCTGGACAAAATAAAGGTAAAGACACTGCCAAAGGTGGATGCAACCTACACAATAACCACAAAGATTTATGATTTGAATGACAAAAAATTCCTTAGGGTGAATTGGAAAAACAAAAGTGAATACTCAGACCCTGATACAACCAGTGAGCAATATAAGACAGAATTCAGTACTGCAAATAAGGGCATCAATGCTGGGGACACTGTGAGGTTTGAGGTGGGTGCAATTGTGGATGGCACAGCCTTAAAAGGGCATACAATAGTGTTCATTAACTACCACAGAGTAACAGAAAGGACTGATGGTGGAGGCAGGGTTATCTGGGGTGCAGATGCAGAAGGGAATGTGCTGAATGGTGGGCTTGGTGTGGCAACAAGCATGGATGACAAGCTTGAGATGCTGACTTTCCCTGACCAGAGGACAGACATCATCAGCACACAGAATGAGAGGAAAGGCCTGAATGGGGAAGGCATCATCTATGCAGGCATGTATAAGGATGACACTTTGCAGGAAGGGCATGGCACAAGGTTCCAGGTGCTGAATGACACCATTTACTATAAGAACTATGAGCCAGGGAGGGAATATACTGTCAAAGCATGGCTGATGGATGTGAAAACCCAGGCTCCTGCCCTGGATGCAAACAACAATGAAATTTTCAACATGCAGGCTACACAGAAACAGATTGCAAGTGAAACTGGGGAAGGCACATGGGACATTTCCTTTGAGTTTGATGCCACAGGGTGTGGGGACAGGAAGTATGTGTCCTATGTGGAGATTTCCCTTGGCAGTGAGCTTGTGGCAGACTACAAGGACCTTGGGGATGAGTCAGAGTCCTTCCTGATCCCAAAAATCACCACAAAGCTGAAAGACAATGAGACTGGCCTGGATGTTTCCTATGCAGGGGAAACTGTCAGCCTCACTGACACTATCTCCTACTCCAGAATGATGGTGGGTGCAGACTATAAGGTAAAGACAAAAGTGATTGATGTGGAGACTAAGAAGGAGCTGGTGGATGTCCATGGGGAAACTGTGGAAGTCCCAGAGCAGGTATTCACAGCAGCATCTGAATCTGGCACATGGGACATCCCAATCAGCTTTGCAGCACTGGTGAAAAACCCAGATGGCACAATTAAAAACACCCTTGCAGGGAAAACCATTGTGGTCTATGAGTATGTTTACATTGAAAAGAACAGCAATGGCTCAGGCCAGTGGGTGCTGATTGCAGACCATGAGGATTTTGAGGATGAAAACCAGAGGGCATACCTTCCATACATAGACACCCTTGCACTGGATGAAAAAACCAGGAACCACATCTCAAATGCTGAAAAGGGACTGAAAATCCATGACACTGTGAACTATAAGAAGCTGAACCCAAAATACAAGTACAGGCTGGTGTCTGAGCTGAGGGACAAGTCCACTGGTAAGATTGTTGTGGATGACTCTGGCACAGAGCAGGTGATTACAACCCCAGTCACCATAGATGCTGTGGATGGGACAATCAAGCCCACAAAGCAGGGAGGGGTAATTTTTGACCTCAATGCAGAGTCCTTTGCAGGAAGGACACTGGTAGTGTTTGAAAGGCTGTACCTGCTCAATGGGGAAAGCTCCTTCCTTGTGGCAGACCATGAGGACATACTGGATGAGGATCAGACTGACTATATCCCAAAAGTATGGACAAGGGCCATGGTGGAGGATATATTTGCAACTGCAAGCCCAGACAGGGCAAGGATTATTGACACATTTTCCTATGACAACCTCATCCCTGGGCTTACCTACAAGCTGAAAGGGAAAGTGGTGGACAAAAACAGCACCATCCATGCAGGCACAGACATCCTTGCAGGAGGGGCATCTAAGAATGAGCTTGTGTTCCAGCCAGAGTCCTCTTCTGGCTCAGTCAGGCTGTCCTTTGATGTAAACAAGCAGAACAATGGGGTTTTTGTGGTATTTGAGGAGCTGTACCTTGTCACCAGTTATGATGGTGCAGACCATGAAATCCTTGTGGCAAAGCACACTGACATTGGGGACTTGAACCAGACAGTCTACATAAACCCAACACTTGAGACTTCCCTGCTGGATGCAGGCACAAAGACAAAAGTGCTGGATGCAAAGGAAGATGCATTGCTCACTGACACCATCACCTACAAGGGCTTTGACCCAAGGCTTTCCTATGTCATCAGGGGGCAGCTCATTGACATGGAGACTGGCAGTGTGCTTACAGACTCAAAGGATGTAAGGGTGGAGGCAGAAATGGATGCCATCCCAGACTCCACAGGATCAGGCCAGTGGGTGATGGAGTATAAGTTTGATGCCTCAAAGCTTGCAGGCAAAATCATAGTGGCATATGAAGAAATCTATGAGAAAACAGGGGCAGGCACAAGGCTTGTGGCAGCCCACAGGGACTTCTGGGACAAGGAGCAGAGGGTTATCATCCCTGTCATTGACACAGTTGCACTGAACCCAAAAACCAATGGGCACATTGCTGATTCTCCAGGCAGAGTGGCATCCTGGAGGCTACAGTGAAGCTGATGGAGGTTGCAAAGACAGTTGCCAGCCAGCAGAACCTTGATTCAGACCTGATGGTTGCTGCATCCATCCTTTATTACAATGGTGTCATTGGCACTATAGATGAGGGTTATAACTATACTGTAGCTGACTTAATGTATGGCCCATCCATCTGCTCCTATACAAAGGTGCAGAAGAAGGCAATGGAGCTTATGCAGAATGAGGAGGCAAGGCAGGACATTTCTGGTGAGGATGTGATGCTGCTTGCCCATACCATAGCTGTCAAGGGTGATGAGGTAGAGCCAGTCATTCCTGAAGCAACTGCTTTAAGGCTCTTGCACAGTGTGCTGGTTGAAACAGATGAAATGAATGAAATGCTGAAAAAAGGAGATACCCAGATAGTGACAGATGTGAACAACATCCACAAGAGGTCATATTTTTCTCCTGTGCTGAAAGGGGAAAATAATGTGTGTTGCTTTAGCCACTATATTATCAAGGGGGACATACTCCTCCATCCAGTACCTGCTGTCATATGAGTGATTTCTGTTGTCCCCAAGGAAAAAGTAATGCCCTGAAGGTACAATAAAGCTGCCATCCCCATCCCCATCCTGTGGCTCCTTTATGAAAGAGCTGTCTAATTTCACATCATCAGCATACACTTCACCATCAAACACCTCAATGGTTTCCCCAGGCAGGCCAATGACCCTTTTAATGTAAATTTCCTCTGGATTGTCTGGAGGGACAAAAATGAGGATGTCATATCTTTTTATGTCTTCCTCACCAGTCTCTAGCCTTGATGCAATGACAAAATCACCTTCCCTGAGGGTGTTTTCCATGCTTTCAGAAGGGATGTAATTCAACATCCATACTGTATGGAAAAGGAATGAAATGACAGCACAGAACATGGCATAGAATAACAAAAATATGCAACACTTTTTCTGGAATTTATCCATGGCTTTCTTCTTCTTTCTTCCATTCTTTATAGGAATTTTTATTTCCCAACATAAGTATACCATTTTGTCGAATGCTGTCAACTGAGTGGTTAAAAATACCTTCCACTCTTTTTTTTTATTCCTTAGCCCTTCCTTTCCCCTGTCCAAAAGAAGCCCCCATTAGTTTTTTGCAGGGAAGCTGGGAATTTTTTCATGATAGAATCCACATATGGCAAGGGCCTGAAGAAAGGATGGTGGGAATGAAGAAGAAAAATTATAAGGGCAGCAGGTGTGAGAAGAGAAGCATGGGCAAGTGTGCTGATGGTGTGGCTAAGACATTCAATGGCATTGAGTCTAGGTATGCTGACAGGCTGGAGGGGAACCCTGATGTGAAAGAGTTCAGATGCCAGGTGCTGCTGGAGGGGCTGGAACTGGGGGAATACTGCTCAGATTTTGTGGCAGTGAAAGTGGATGGGGAGCTGATGGTAAGGGAATGTGTGTTTAGGAAACATCTGACAAAGCCAATGACTGCCAAGCTGCTGGATGCATCCAGGGAATATTGGGGAAAAAGAGGGGTTTTGGACTGGGGGATTGTTGTGGAGAAGGGGGATAGTGGGGATGTATGACTTAAGCAAGGTCTTTTTGCTATGTGTAAAGGAAATGAAGGAAGCAGGCATCCCAGTCCAGGAAGGCAGGGTTGCTGAAAAGGAGGCAGGGCATATAGAGGGATGCCTTTGGCTATGCAATGACCCTAACTGTTATGGGTTTGCCATTGTTGTCAGGGAAGGCCTGCTGCATGGGGGATGCCCCATCAGGGAGCTGAAAGAGGCTGTCATCCAGGGGCTGTTCCATGCCTGCCACAGATGCCAAGGGCATGGGGGAAAATGGGTGAAGTATGCCAGGATGATGGGTGATGCCTATGGGTATTCCCTGTTAGGAGGCAGGGATGGCAGTCCTGCCCCCTATAAAGGGAAGCCAGCCCCACAAAGGCATGTGTGCAGGGACTGTTGGGGCATTTTTGCCTCAATGGAGAAGGGGAACCATTCTTACAGGTGTGCTGTGATTCATGGATGGCAAAGGCTGCCAGTCTGGGAGGGATGCTATGGAAAAAAACCAGTTGATTAAATGGGATGGAGTGATATACAGGGTTCTTGCTGTTGAGGAACAGAATGTCCTGCTTATTGATTGTATCCATAAGACAATGCCAAAGTGGTATGGGTTGGATGAAATTTCAGGGCATGAGATATGCCCTGAAGAGGAACTGGGGGAAGAAACAGAAATGGTGCTGGAAAAGGAAGAAGATTTAAAGCCAAGGCAAAGGTGTGTGGCACATGAAAGATTTACTGTTATTGCTGGGATATTGCCATTCCTTGAGGATGATAACATGAGGGCAGTTGCTATAAGGAAGGTGGCAGGGCTGCATGGGATTTCAGTGCAGACAGTGAGGAAATACCTGTGCCAGTACCTGGTGTACCAGAGCATATCAGCCCTTGTGCCAAAAGGGAGGGCTGTCCCAGAAAGGGGGCTGACAAAGGATGAAAAGAATTTCAGGTGGGCTTTGAACAAGTTCTATTTCACAAGGCATAAGAACAGTTTGAAGACAGCATACACTTATATGCTCAAAGAGAAATATTGTGATGGGGAGGGAAAGCTGGTTTCTGAATACCCAACATACAACCAGTTCAGGTATTTTTACAGCAAGTATAAAACCATGCAGAATGCATTGATTTCAAGGAATGGGATCAAAGACTATCAAAGAAATCACAGGCCTTTATTGGGTGATGGTGTACAGGAATTTTCCCCAAATGTAGGAACAGGGATGGTGGATGCGACCATCTGTGACATCTATCTGGTGGATGGTGCAGGGAACCTGGTTGGGAGGCCTGTGCTGACAATCCTCACAGATTCTTTTTCCAATGGGTTTGTCATGGGATACTCACTCACATGGGAAGGGGGCACTTATTCTCTTAGAAACTTGATGTTGAATGTGATAGCAGATAAGGTGGAATGGTGCAGGAAGTTTGGGATTTTTATTGAAAGAAAACAATGGGATTCTGACAGGATGCCATCTGTGATTGTGTCAGATATGGGCAGTGAATATAAGTCTTCAACATTTTCACAGATCACAGAACTTGGAGTGACATTAATAAATCTCCCTGCATTAAGACCTGAATTAAAGTCAATTGTAGAAAGAAGTTTCCAATTGTTACAAGGCTCAGCAAAACCCTATCTGATGGATTATGGGTATGTGGACAGGGATGCAGGGAAGAGGCTTGCTCCAGACTATAGGAAAGGTGCAAAGCTCACCATAGAGGATTATGAGAAAGTCATCATTCATTCTATCCTGTACCACAATTCACAGAGGATTCTGGAGGACTACCCATATACAGAGGATATGCTGGCTGCACAGGTGAAGCCATACCCAAACAGTATTTTTGAATGGGGTAAGAAACAGGATGGATGCAACCTGATTGATGTTACACCAAGGGAGCTGATATTGACACTGCTGCCAAGAATTAAAGGGAGATTTACAAGAAGAGGATTACTTGTAATGGGGCTGAGATATGATTCCAAGGAAAAGGATTTCACAGAGGACTATTTGACAGGCAGGGATGCAGTGGCAGCATATAACCCAGAGTCTTCTGATGTAATTTACCTCATTGAACATGGGGATTTCATTAAATTCCAGCTCATTGAGTCAAGGTTCTCTGGGAAGGGCTTTGCAGAGGTAAAACAGATGCAGGATGCACAGAAATCCATCATAGATAAGGCTGTCCATGAGAATTTACAGGGCAGGGTAGATTTGGCATCCCATATTGAGAAGATTGTGAATGCTAAAGAGGAAAGTGAGGATATCAATTTGAAAAATGTGAGGAAGACAAGGAAAAGGGAAGTGAAGGCCAGGCACAGGGATTTCATGGAGGAGGTGTAGTGGATGGAAGATTTCATTGGCAAGATGCCAAAAATGATGATGGGGAAGGAGCTGGAAGATGCAATGCTGTCCCTGCCAGCCTATGACCCAGAAATATGTAAGGCTGATGCTGGGGCAAGGCTTGTGGCATTAAATGATGTGGCAGACATTTATCTGCCATCACAAATGAGCTATGAGATATACAGCAAGATTTACCTGTCAATGCTGCATTCCTTGAAGAAAAAGCAGACCAGGGATGCAGTGGTGCAGGGGAACCAGAACCACAGGAGGTTGCAGGGGCTAAGCTACCATTCTGTGCTTGGAGGTTCAGACAGCTTCTCTATTATAGGGCCAAGTGGAATAGGGAAATCCACTGCACTGGCAAAGAGTATAGCACTTGCAGGTGGGGAGGAAATCATCATCACCAAAGAGCCATATGCAAAGATTATCCCTTGTGTGAATGTCCAATGTCCCCATGACTGCTCAGTGAAAGGGCTGCTGCTTGCCATATTATCCCAAGTAGATATAGCTATAGGAACCAGTTACCAGCAGATGGCTGTCAAGAACAGGGCATCCATTGACAGCTTAATAGGGACAGTTTCCCAGGTGGCACTTAACAATATACTGCTGGTTGTGATTGATGAATGCCAGAACATATGCAGGAACAAAGGTGGGGTAAACTTAGTGTCTGCCATGACACAGCTTATTAATTCCAGTGGGGTTGCCATCTGCATGGTTGGGCTGCCAGAGACAGAACTGTTCTTCAGTAATGAAATGCAGCTTGCCAGAAGGAGTGTGGGACTCTCTTACAAAGCACTGCCTTATGGTGATTATTTTATAAAATTCTGTGAGACATTATTTGCATACCAGTATGTGACCCATCCATCCAGAATCACACCTGGTTTGGTGGAGCTGCTCTATGAATGCACAGGGGGGATTCTGGCATTGGTTGTTTCCATAATAATGGAGGCACAGCAGATAGCAATACTGACTGGCAAGGAGAAGCTGGACAGGGAAACAATCCTGCTGGCATATGAGGATAGGCTTAAAAATGTGCAGGATTTTGTGAAGATGGATGTGAAGAAGGGGAAGCAGACAGCCCCTGCTGCAAAGAAAGGCAGGATGCATAAGGCAAGAGAAGTGGCTGAAAAAGCACCAAAGACAGGTAATTTAATTACAGAGACATTGAGTTGCCCAGGTGCCAAAGGGATGGATGCAGTGGGACTGCTGAAAGAAAATGGGGTCTTAGTGGAGGAGGTATCAGCATGATTGGATTCCTGCCAGAAATCTACCCAGATGAACTGGTGTACAGTTGGTTTTGCAGGATTTTTATCCATTCAGGCTATCCAACAAGCAAGGCATTCTTGGGGGAACTTTTATTTAACAGGCACTGCAACCCCAGTAAAGAATTTATAGGGCACTTAAACCCAGAAATGGAACAGGAAATCATAAAGATATATCCAATGAAAGAACTGGTCTTGGAGCATACCATGTTCCCACAGTATGCAAGGTTTATAGGGCCAGAAAACAAGAAAAATGCCCTGCACAGGCTTACAAATGATTTCTGTGATGCCCACCATTTATTTTCCATCCTGCCAAGGGATGGAGGAGATCAGTATTTAAAATATTGCCCTTTGTGTATGGTGGAAGATAGGAAAATTTATGGTGAGGCATATTGGCATAGAACCCACCAAATCAGGAATATGCCTGTGTGTACAAAGCATAAGTGCAGGCTTGAAAATTCAAGTGTGGCAGCAAGGAGCAGTCAAAGTTTTATTCTGGAACCAGCAGAGATAGCCTTGGTGGAAGGGGAAGTAAGGCAAGATATTGAGTCTCTTGAGCTGGAGTTTGCATCTTATATGGAAGAAATTTTCCAGGAGCCTATGAGTTTTGGGGGGAATCCCCCAATCAGTGCAATCCTGTATGCAGGGATGGAGGGTACAAAGTACCTGAAATCCACTGGCAGGGTCAGGAACACCCAACTGCTTGCAGATGGCATGCAGGATTATTTCAAAGAAATCCATATCAAGGATATAGCCAGTATATATCAGATTCAAAGAACCCTATCAGGGCAAAGGACTGATTTCTCCATAGTGACACAAATAGCATTCTTTCTGGGAATCCCAGCCCATGGACTGCTGCATCCAAGGTTATCAAAGGAGCAGATACAGAAGAGCCAGGATGCCAGATGCCCAAAGGGAGACATCCCTGAGGATTGGAACCAATATGATGAAGAAATGCTTCCCATATTTCAGCAGACAGCCAAAGGAATATATCAAGGGAAGCTAAATGGCATGGGCAGGCCAGGGAGGGTGACAGAGAGGCTGTTATGCAGGGCTGTGGGGATTTCCCCACACAGGCTGGGGAACATGCCAAAGTGCAGGGGAGCCCTGGAAAAATATGAAGAAAGCTATGAGGAAAACTGGGCAAGGAGGCTGGCATGGGCATATGGGAAACTGAAGGTGGAGAAGGAAGGCAAGGTGTACTGGAGTGACCTGAGGAGGGTTTCAGGGGTGAAGAGGGAGAGGGCAGGGAAGGCCCTGCCATACCTTAAGGGACATGCAGGCAGGGGCATGGGGGAAGAGATCACAGCCTTAGTCCTGGAAGGGAAGCAGCCTGGGTGATGGGCATTCCAAGTGCCACTTCCCAGACAAGGTTCAGTGTGGGGTGGCTGTTTTCTGCAAAAAAGCCTGTGGGGATAAAGATGGTATCATGATTATGAAAGAACCCCCATCCAGCCATGCCCCTGAGGGCACTGGGAAAGGGAGGGGAGCTATTTTCTCTAAAAACCAAGGGGAAGCAATGTTGCTATAATGAATAAGGATTAAGCCAAATTGAGCAGATACAGGGAATGGAGGTGGAACATGGGATTTAGTGAAGCTGCTATTAATATTGAGAAGTATTTTAAGGAGCATCTGCCATCTTATGAGGTGGTGGAGGCAAGGAGGAAATCAGGGCATGTGGAAGATGCACACCTTTTCATGGTGGCAGCCAGGAAGGACTCTGGGGAATATGCTGTATGGACTTGCTGGAATGAAAAGCTCCAGACTTTGAACCATGGGCATTATGACATTGGGGACTTGGAAACCTGCCACAAAATCATGGATGATCCCTACCATGGGAAAAGGTGAAATAGCCCTGCACTTGAAACTGGGGGATGGTTTTCCCTCTGGCTCAGAAGTGGCTGGGGGCATCCTCCCAGAGAGTGGTGGGAATGCAGCCCTGATGTGGGAAATGCATGGTAGTAGTTGTTGTTGAGTATGAACCTAAGAAGGGAGAATTATGTAGATGGGAGACAGTAATTTTATTACAAGCAGTGAATTAGCTGAAATGAGAAAGAGGGAGTCACCAATAAATGCAGGGGACAGCATGTTTGTCTATGACAGGCTGGAGGAACAGGGAATCCTCCAGATACATGAATACATAGGTGGATGTTTGTATTTGGGACCCAATATTTTGGAGGAGGTCCCACTTGTGGCAGGGGTTTCCATAAAGAGGTCAGGCAAGTCCCTGAAGATTGACAAAGCCTTCCATGAGCATGGGCATGGTGAGTTGGTTCCATTATTGATAGGGAAGGTTGAACATTTTGCAGAATTTTATGGATATGGCATGGAACCACTGAATTTATGTGGGGAAAGGAACCACAACATCATGAATGACAGCCTTATATAGAAGTAACAGTTTCAAAAACTGCCAGGATATCAGTCCAGGCAGTTTTTTTATGCATCCAGGCAGGGCATGCCTGCTATGTGCATCCAGACAGCATAATGCTGGGCCTTGGATTAATCCCAATGGATGGAGGTGCTGTTGTGGTTACTTGCAGGTGGCATGCTGCATGGCAAATCTGCTGGGTAATTCCCAATAACCAAAAGCACTGTTACTCCTGTTATGAATGTGCCACCCAAAATTCCCTATACACCAAGAACCTCCAAACCTGCACAGGCTGGACAAGTTTTTTACTTTGGGGTTCCCTACACAACCTGGAGCAGCCAGAAAGTTCCAGGGGATGCCACAACCTAAATCCATACAGACATAGGCATTATGCACCAGAGGGTTACTCCTGTTATACATTAGACAAACCACAAGGGATAAATGTACTGTTATTCCTGTTATTCCTGTTATACTGTTATGGCTGTGTCTACAAAAAGCCCCATCCACCAGGAACCTTCAAACTTACACAGCCTGACAAAGTTTTTTACTTTGGAGTCCCACACAGCCTGGAGCGGCCAGAAGATTCCAGGGGATGCCACAACCTCAATGGGCAGGATTCACCAGGGGCTGGCAGGCTGCTGTATGGCAAATTTACTGGGATCACCTACAAGGGATAAATGTACTGTTACTACTGTTATGCTGTTATGGCTATACACCCCCATGCACCAGGAACTTACAAACCTACACAGCCTGACAAAGTTTTTTACTTTGGGGTTCCCCACAACTTGCAGAAGCCAGAAAGTTACAGGCCATGCCACAGCCTAAATCCATACAGACATAGGGCATTATGCACCAGAAGTTTACTCCTGTTATATATTGGACAAACCACAAGAGATAAATGTACTGTTATTCCTGTTATACTGTTATGGCTATACAGCCCCAAACCTCCATGCACCAGAAATTTTCAAACCTACACAGCCTGACAAAGTTTTTTACTTTGGAGTTCCTCACAACTTGCAGAAGCCAGAATGTTCCCTGGGAAGCCACAACCTAAACCCAAACAGGGAATGCCTGGTTTGGGTGTTTCAACATGTTGAAGGTTATCAAATGCTGTCTATGTTGGGGATGGCATAACATCAATAACACCAATAACATAAACTTTCCCCCTATGCCAATGTGTGTAGGGATGCACATGGATTTTCTATCACCAAAAACCTACAGGCTTGCACAGACTGGAAAGGTTTTTACTTTGCAGTTGGGGAGCCTGCTCCCCCTCACAGACTGGAACAGTTAAGACTGCATAGGTGTGCTGTGTTTTACCTATAAGCAATGTACAGCCTGTGCAACATGCATGTCCAGGCACATCCTTATTAATGGGGAATCCACAATAACTGTATTTGGTGTAATTTCTGGAATAACAGCAATAACACCAATAACACTAAGTTTATCTGCCTGCCCAGGATATCAGTATACACATGTTTTGTGCATGGATACAAGTCCAGCATGCCCAGGCATGCCAGCAGCATGTAGGGACAAACCTACAGCTTTGGATGCCCTGTAACACAAATAACACCAATAACATATGTTTTGCTCCCATGCCCTGGGCAGCAGGCATCCATCATATGATGCCCAAGGCATGCACCTGCCTGCCATGTTTTAGGGTGCTGCACATACTATGGGTGGCAGCCTGTATTAACCATGGCAAGGGTGTCAGGTTGGCTTTATGGCATAAAGCAGGGCATTGGTGTCCCCACAGCCTTGGAGGTTTTTGTCTTGCAGCAAGGTCATGCCCATAGCTTGGAACAG
>CAJTCL010000029.1 GCA_910575005.1 Lachnospiraceae bacterium
AAAATTCCTCTCCGAAGAAATTCCTTTTATATGCTTCGTTCGACTTGCATGTGTTAAGCACGCCGCCAGCGTTCATCCTGAGCCAGGATCAAACTCTCATAATAAGTGTTTTCCCGACTTCCAGTCCTTTTCTTTTGAAAAGTCCCTTACGTCTGGCTTACTGTTTTTAGGTCGCATCTCTCAATGCTGTTCTTGAATATTCTGCCAACTCTCATTGGCTTTGCCGTTATTTCTAACGGAAACTCTTTTGAATCTTTCAAGGTTATTTCACTGTTCAGTTATCAAGGTTGTTTTTGTTGTCTCACGCGACAACTTCTATATCTTAGCACAGTTATTTGCGTTTGTCAACAACTTTTTTTATTTTTTTTAATCTTTTTGTTTTCCACCGTTTTTCGCGCGGTAGGGTTTTATAATAGCATGTCCTTTTATGTTTGTCAACATTTTTTTACACTTTTTTTATTTTTCTAGTAACAGTTCAACTATAACCGATATGATGGGTGAATCATGTATACATGAATGAGCACGTTATAGCAGCTATGAGCGAAGCGACAGATTATGAGCAAAAAGAATTTTGAAGCAACGGAAAGCACGTAAGTGCGGTTTTGCGAATGGCGCGGGCTGAACTGTAACTATCCCAATATTTTCTTATGGACTATTTTAATACAAGCTGTTCAATCATATTATAATCATACAAAAATTTCAGTATCGGCTGTTGTTGAATAGATGCCATCATTTCTTTGCCAAAATCACTATTTTGGCAGAGTACTATTACTAAAAATAAAAGCCACACAACTATTACACCTTCCAGCAAACCAATAATCAGTCCACCAAGACGATTAATACTTTTTAATACTGGAAGTTTTGTAATCAAATCCAACATATGTATAATCACAGACAACAAAATTAAAATAATTGTAAAAGACAATATCCACGCCAAGCGCTGTAACACAAAATTTGCTGCATAATCCCCTAACTTTTCATAGAGCCCTGTTTCTTCCATAAGCTTGTCCGCCCCATCTATCACATGTTCTGAGTAAAATTTCTGAAACTCTTCTGGTATTGGCAAGCCAAAAAGTGTCAACTCCTGTTGTTTTGATGTCTGACCTTGTTTTTGATTTTCTAGTGTCTGTTGATGGATATGTTCTGTACATTTTTCTTTCACAGTATCATACACTGGTGTCTTGGTGCGCAAAAATTCCTCTGTATAAGGCATGAGCGCTGTTGCCAGGCCAATAGTCAAAAAAATTGCCACCAATGAGAATAAAACCCTTACCATTCCTCGCAGATATCCATGCAGCCCAAAGCCTGCCAAAATCACCAATACTACAACTAATAACATATCCATCCTGCACACTCCTATTTTAGTCTAATTCTCTGTGTCTGCCCTTCTGTCAAAAATATATAATCTTTTATCCTGCCAGTGGAGAGAACTTTCCATATATTCTTCTCGAAACTGCCATGAAATTTTTCTACCCCGTGCAGCGTATAGAGAATACATTCTGTATCACCACGCACACAGATCTCATCATTCTCCAAAAAACCAATTTCATGATATTCCACATTAAAATCTTTGGAGAGCACCTCATTTCCATTTAAATCATATACCTGCATCTTATATCTTGCTTTTGTGTTTTGATTCTCAAATACCAAACCTATATATGCTTCATTGTAAAATATACTCCTAATTTCTTGCTCTGCCACAATTTCTTTTTTTACCTGCGGACTTTGGCTTCCCTCAAAAATCACTACTCTGCCGTTTCCGAACGCTGCCATCACATCGTTATTGAGAAATTTAAGTTTCGGAAATACCATATCGGCATAGGAACTCTGTGCTACAATATTGTCAATTTCTTTTTGTCCTGTGGCACTAAAATTATAAAAAGTGATTGTTGTCTTTACGTTTCCATCATTGACATCCAGCAAAGAGACCGCCATTTTCTTTCCGTCATTGGAAATTGTGATATCCAGCGGATAACCACTGTTTTCTGTATGTAACTCCCCTTCCGCCAAAAAATTTCCGTCTTTATCATAAATATGGATATACCCTGTGCCATCCTGCTCCATCAAAATTGCCACTGTTCCCTGATTAGCCACCCGCACCCGATGGATTGGCATGGTAGTATTGATCTCACCACAAGGCCCCACCGTATCCATAATGTAGACCTTGTCTCCCTTTTTATCGGCGATTACAGCATAGCCCTCACAAGTATCTACCATTGGGGACTGCATTTCATATGTTTGATTCCAAATAAGATGATTATCCATATCCATACAGGAGGCTCCATCTTTGCCATACTTGATTACATTTCCGTGGAAAGATGCAAAAGAACTTCCTGTCGCATCTTTTCTTTTTACAGATTTGACCACCTCATACTCTGTATAGGTCTGACTCTGCATATAAACATAGATTCCTGTGACTGTCCCTAACAGTAAAATAACCACAAGCGCCGTCAAAAGTAAAATTCTTCTGCGGTGCCTGTGGATCTTCTCATTCATTTCTTTTACATCCGATGTTACTACTCGGTATGCTTTATCTTCCAAAACCGCACCTCCAAACATACGTCAGCTTTTTGAATAGTATAGCATACTCTAGTCTGCTGTGCACAAAATTATTTTTACGGAAGCAGCAAACGCTGTCCTGCAAGTATCTTATCTCCATCCTCGATTCCGTTCGCTTCTCGCAATGTCTCCAACATTTCCTTGCTGTGATAAATATTAAGGCAAATAGAATTTAAGGTATCACCAGGCTTCACGGTATAATAGCGAGCTTGTGAGCTTGTCCCATCAGCAGTGGTTGGTTGTACTTGCTCCTGCGGCTCCCCATCTTTGGGTAAATCGCTCTTAGAGCCTTGCTCTGCACTCTGATCTTTCTGAGATTCCTCTGTTTGCTTCGATTCTTCTTGTACTTCTTCCTTTGGCGTTTCTTCCTCTGATTTTGCTTCTTTTTTTGTTTTTTTGTCTTTCTTTGAGTTTTCTTTCTGCTGAGAATCGCCTGCTTTGTCTTCCTGGGAATCTATCATCTCTTGGGCTTTATCTTCATCCACTGTTGATTGATCACCACTTGTTTCTTTACTCTGCTCCTCCAATGGCTTGTCCTGCTTCTCCTCCAAAGGTTCGACCTGAGAGTCAATTGTCTCCACAAGCAAACCATCATCCTCTTTTTGTGCTGTAGCCTGCTGTTTATCCTCTGGATTGATTAGTTTCAGGACATCCTCCACTTTCTGCATCCTTCGATAATTATTGATTGTAGTGATTCCAATCACGCTGAGTACAACTAAGAAAAAAGATGCCGCTGTATAAAGCAAATTGCGTTTCTGATGTTCTGTCTGTTTTCCCTGCCGTTCTAAAATCGTCCTCCGATATGCCTCTAATGCTTCTTCTGCCTGTGTCTTTGGTTCCTCTAATTTACTCTTTGCAAAAATTTTATCATTGGCAGTTGATTTTTGTCGAATGCTCTCTTCCTTTCTTTTTCGTTCAAGTTTCTTTTCTTCACTGCGCATCTGTTTCAATAATGCACGTGATTCTGCTTCTGTATCTCGTAAATGATCTTTCTTGTCCTTCGCTTCTTCCTTCGGCAAATCGTAAGATAATTCTTCTAAAAATTGTTCCTCATTTTCCTCAAAAGATTTCTCTTCAACTTGAGAACGCTTCTCTCCTTTATCTTTTTTACCTTTGGAATTTATTTCTTTTCTGTCTTTCTTATGTAACAAGACATCATTTTCCTTGGCATTATTTTGTTGCTCTGCTAAGGAATCAAACTTCATTCCCTGCGCTTGTTCCTGATTGTCCTGATGCTCAGCTTCTGCCTGTCCTTTTCGTTTCTTTTGTTCTTCCTCTTTTTTACTGACCATATATTCCTGCATAGAAAGATTTTTTTCGTAATAGATATAATATCCTTCTCTCTTTTGCAGATACCCCTGTTCATATACAAAAAATAATTCTTCCCCTTCTAGAATATCCATCAGCATCAAAACTTTATCCCTGCCCGCAAAATATTTCCGATGTGCTGCTTCCACCATAGGTGATAATTCCATAGCTTGTCCCACTCTTCCCAGAAACCAACCTACAATCTCTGTATCTGGAAAATACTGCTTTTCTTCCTTGTATATGTAATCCCAAAAACTGTCATCAAGTGAAATACGCTCCCACTGGAATACCACTTCACTACACTCAATCACACCTTTGATAAAGGTATAGCGGATGTCTTTGACAACTTGACTCTTGCCTAAAAATACTGCTGCACAAGATTCCTTGTCCTTGGAAGTTGTGCGCAAATAAGTATACACATAGTCTTCGAGATAAATCTTATGTCTTCCCCTGGGACTCCCCATTTGGCGGATGTTTTTGGGCAGTCGTAAGGATTCCTCCTTCTGGTTCCAGTTTTCTTTTGCAGAGTCCTCTTTGTTAATAATTTCTATCATGTATTCACCTCTTTTTCCACATAGTAGCATACATGATCTGAAATTTTTGGAAATACCTGTCACACTGCAAAAAAATCGTTCGACCTCTATCTGTAAAATCGTTGTTTTACAGACATTATTCCTATTTCTACGACAAATTTATTTGATTTCTACAATTCCACTCGTCCTTCCAAGGCTCTTAGAAGTGTCATCTCATCAATATATTCCAAATCGCCGCCCACTGGTACACCGCTGGCAATTCTCGATACCTTAATACCTGTCGGCTTAATTAATTTGCTGATATACATGGCGGTAGTCTCTCCCTCTAAGCTGGAATTGGTGGCAATAATCACCTCATTGACCTCTTCTTGAAGCCGCTGCATCAATTCTTTGAGCTTAATATCACCTGGTCCGATTCCCAACATCGGAGAAATTGCCCCATGCAGCACATGATATACACCATCATACTTATTCGTTTTCTCATAGGCCGCAAGATCTCTGGTATCTTCCACCACCATAATGGTCTTGTGATCACGCCCCTCATTCCTGCAGATTGGACATTGTTCGTGATCTGTCAATGTACAACAAGTCTTGCAGTATGTTACATTTTTCCTGGCCTCCACGATCGTGGATGAAAGCTTTTCCACATGTTCGATCGGCATATTCAAAATATGAAAAGCAAGCCGTTGTGCCGACTTGCTTCCAATTCCAGGCAGAGAAGACAATTCTTCAATCAATTTGCTTATCTGACTGCTGTAATAATCCATCTAAATCCTCCTGGCTTTCCATATTAACATAGAGTAAATTTTTTCATACAATTAGAATGGAAATCCTCCACCCAATCCTCCAGTTATTTTTGACATAGACTGCTGTGATGCTTCCTCAATCTGACGCAGAGCCTCATTTGTCGCCGCCATAATCAAATCCTCTAACATCTCAATATCATCAGGATCCACCACTTCTTCCGACAATTTTACTTTGGTCACTTCCTTTTTACCAGAAATCGTCACCTCTACTGCTCCGCCTCCGGCTGTCGCTGTAATCTCTTTCTCCTCCAGCTCCTTTGTTGCTTCCTCCATCTGCTTCTGCATTTTCTGTGCCTGCTTCATCAGATTATTCATGTTGCCGGGCATACCTCCCGGAAATCCTCCTCGTTTTGCCATTTACATGTCCTCCTGATCTTCAATTGTGATTTCCATATTTATAACTTTTCCAAGGTCCACACAGGGCTCTTCCATGGGACAGCCGCTATCATTACAGGCAATTTTAAATGGTATCTCTTTTCCAATCCTGTGCTTGATAGCCTCCCCAATTTCCCTCAGATGATCTTCTGTATTCACAAAGGCTTCTGCCACTTCATCTTCTAATATAAGTAAAAGCTGGTCTTGCTCTGTCAAAATCGGATGTGCAAGTTTCAGATAAGTCCGTAATATACCAGGTAATTTTTCAATGATTGAACGCCAATTTTTCACTACCTGCTGTATATCCTCAGGAATAATCTTCGTAGTCTTGCAACCCTGCTGCACACTTGGCTCTGACGGATTTTCTAAAATCTTTTTTCTATTTGAATGATTCTCTGTTTGAGAATTTTCCTGTGGCAAAACCGCTGGGATACCAGCCTCCAATTTCTGCTCTAACTGAGCAATCCGCAGTGCCAGAGAATCTACATCGCGCTCCATCTCTGGTTTACATAATTTAATCAAGGCAATCTCAATCATCACACGCTTTTGCGCTGCATAGCGAATCTGATTGGACAATTCAGAAAACACCCGAATATAACGCATTAGCTGCTCTGGCTCTATCATTTTCGATTCTTCCTGCAATAGTGCTAAATTCTCACTGGATATATCCAGCACATCCTCCATATGTTCAGAGCTTTGCAATAGAAGTAAATTTCTAAGATACCAGGTAAAATCCATCACAAACTGCCCTGGATCCCGCCCCTGGATAATCAGCTCATCAAATTGGACAATCACCCCTGAAATGTCTTTCCTCATAATTTTGCGCAGCATCTGGGAAAATACCTCAATATCTACCGCTCCCAGCACTTCTAGCACATGATCATAAGTCAGATTCTGTCCCAGAAAAAATGCAATACATTGATCTAACAGACTTAAAGCATCACGCATAGAACCATCTGCTGACTTAGCAATATAACGAATCGCTTTGGCATCCGCTAAAACCTGCTCCTGCTCTAGCAATTCTGTCAGTCGGTCTGCAATGGTCTGTATGGAGATATGTTTGAAATCATACCTTTGACATCTTGAAAGAATTGTAATTGGAATTTTATGTGCTTCCGTAGTGGCCAGGATAAAGATTACATAAGAAGGAGGTTCTTCCAACGTTTTCAATAGAGCATTAAATGCCACTGTAGAAAGCATATGAACCTCATCAATAATGTAGACTTTATATTTGCCCTCCGTTGGCGAATATGCCACCTCCTCACGGATCTCACGAATATTTTCCACACCGTTGTTGGAAGCGGCATCAATCTCTATTACATTCATGGAATTGCCCGCTGCAATTGCCTTGCAGGAAGGGCAATTTCCACAGGGACTGCCATCTGCGGGATGTTCACAGTTTACGGCCTTGGCAAAAATCTTGGCAATTGTGGTCTTTCCTGTTCCTCTGGTCCCACAGAACAAATATGCATGTCCCACTCTGTCCGCATTAATCTGATTTTGTAAAGTTGTAACAATATGTTCCTGCCCCTTGACATCCTTAAATTCTTGGGGACGAAACTTGCGATATAACGCAGTATATGACATATTTAATCTCCAAAACTGATTCCCATCAGTTTCGCTTCCTTAATCATCTTAGAATTTGGTTCTACCATCTTTAATTTTCCTGCTACATCTGCCAACGGAACTTTCTTGGTATTTCCATTGATCATAGCAACCATATAACCATAGTCACCCTTGAGAATCAGCTCTGCTGCTGCTGCGCCAAGTCTTGTACAGAGTACACGGTCATAAGGACAAGGACTACCGCCGCGCTGTGTATGTCCTGGAACGGTCACACGCACTTCACTGCCTGTCTTCTCCTGAATCCGCTGCGCCACCTCATATGAAACAGAAGGAAATTTATTAGTTTTCTTTTTTTCTTTTAATTCTTTCTTGCTGAGTGCAGCATCCTCCTTGGAAATAGCTCCCTCAGCAACTGCAAGGATTGTAAATCCTTTTCCTGCTTTACTTCTGGCCTGCAGCGCATCCACAACTTTATTGATATCATAGGGAATCTCTGGCAGTAAAATGATATCCGCACCACCTGCAATACCAGCATACAAAGTCAGCCATCCTACCTTGTGCCCCATAACTTCTACAATAAACACACGGTTATGAGATGCCGCAGTGGTATGAATGCAGTCAATAGCTTCTGTTGCAATATTGATCGCGCTCTGGAATCCAAAGGTAACATCTGTACCATAGATATCATTGTCGATCGTCTTTGGCAGATGAATGACGTTCAGTCCTTCTTCGCGCAGGAGATTGGCTGTCTTCTGTGTGCCATTCCCTCCCAAAATTACCAGGCAGTCCAGACGAAGCTTATAATAAGTCTGCTTCATCGCCTCTACCTTATCCAAACCATTTTCATCTGGAACCCGCATTAATTTAAATGGCTGCCTTGAGGTTCCCAAAATTGTACCACCCTTTGTGAGAATCCCTGAGAAATCAGACGAGGTAAGTAAGCGATAATTTCCATAAATCAGACCCTTATAGCCCTCATAGAAACCATAAACCTCCAAATCCTCCACGTTCTTACTCAAACCCTTTACAACTCCGCGCATTGCCGCATTTAATGCCTGACAATCGCCACCGCTTGTCAACATACCAATTCGTTTCATGACTTCACATCCTTTGCGTTTTCACTCAAATTTATAACAACTTGCTGCAGTTCACACCAACATAGGAAAAACTTAAAAAGTGAACCATAACAATTATATCCCAAAATTTTACTCTCCACAAGATTTTTCATTTGCATTTTTGAAAATATTTGGTATACTTAAATAGCAGACATCAAGATTTGCAGTTTTATTACAAAAATTGCAGTTTGTTATCTCTATTTTGGAGGAGTACCCAAGTGGCTGAAGGGTCTGGCTTCGAACACCAGTAGGTCGGTAGTCCCGGCGCGGGGGTTCAAATCCCCCCTCCTCCGTTGGCAAGGGGAGTAAAATCATTTATACTTAGATGGTTTTACTCCCCTTCATAGATTATAAAACTGCTGCAATAACTGTTAATTTTGATACGAATCAAAATATTAATTTTATGAAAGGAATGATAACCTATGGAAAACAATATTATGATAACATCTGGTTTTAATTTTGAACATTATGCCATAACACAATATCTTGGTTTTTGTTCTGGAGAATGTGTATTAGGAACAGGATTCCTCAGCTCACTGGGAGCAAGTATCGCAGATTTTCTCGGTTCCACCAGTTCTTTGTATGAGGGAAAACTGGAAAGTGCAAAAAAAGCTGCACTTGAAGAACTTTATTCCAATGCAAAATCATTAGGAGCAAATGCAATCATCGGTGTTGATGTTGACTATACAACTTTCAGTTCTGATATCATGGGAGTTATTGCAAATGGAACAGCTGTAAAAATAGAACCAATTGGAAATGAAGCCACCACATCCTCACAAATTAGTGTTGATAATTATAATCCGGATCTATCTTTTCAGGCATCCGCTCTGTCACTTTCTTCCATACATGGAAATCATTCTTTCTCAGTAACAATTTCAGGAAACCCTGGCGGAACAATATCTGCGATATGCGCTGATATTGTACTTTTCACTATTTTCAACGATGAATTTAAAATTAATAATCTCGGATTTCTTAATTTTAAGAGCGCACCATATTTAGCTTCCACAACAAGCTCTCCTACTCCTTGTCAGCTTCCTTTGGAGATTTTACACTTAATCAAGTCTTCTCATGTTATTATCAAAAAATATATTTTAAATGATGAAATACATACTGCAACCGATAACAATCTTCTTTGTGATGAAAAGAAACAAACTGAAGTTTCCGCTTCTATTTCACAAGGCCTAAATATAGACGAATATATCTCCTATATTTCTTCTTTATCTTCCGCATCAGAAATCATGAAATATACCGAAAAAATTAACGAAGCAAATAATTTTATTCCCCCAGAGATTCTCAAAATAATTACATCAAACAGCAAATTAGAGCGCATGTATGGCAATGCAAAAGATTCTTGTATGGACGAAATCAAAGAGTATTTTTCTCTTGAAACATCCTAACTTTGACAAACTGGAATTTCAATCTGTACAATGTACTCTTCCATACGGTCAGTCACATTGCCGTTGATAATCATTTCATAGGAAAATCCAGTTAATTGTAAGTGATGTTTTTGTGCATACGCAAATATTTGTCTATATTTCATTGACATGTTTTGCCAATCACCTTGATAAAAAGTTCTCAAATATGTTCCACAGGGCTGTATATGCAGCCCTGTTTTCTGAACAGGGAAAGGAATTTCAATAAATAACTTGGAATAATCATCATAATCTCCATGATAGAGACTTTCCACAGATATCATTGTCCCATAAGAGGCATCATGCAGATGGCGCAATTGATATTTCTGCGTCTCCACGGTAATCATTTCCACCTGCTTATCAAACGTAGTGTTCTTGTCTATCTCCACTGTCACCAGAGAACGCTCCTCTTTTTCCACCAAAGAAATTTCTGATAAATCCATCATCAATAACGTCTCCATATTTTGATGATAGTTAGATAATGTTTTTTTGACTGCCTTTAAATGAGTAATCTTCAAATCCAATTCCGCAATCTTTTCGTCCAAAAGATTTTTTAGACTGAGCACAGAGCGATCTTTCATAAATTCCTGAATCTCATTGACTGATACATCCAGCTCACGCAATAACAAAATTGTTTCCAGTATTGAACTTTGATGATAATTGTAATAACGATAACCATTTTCTGGATTGACAACAATTGGCCGAAACAATCCAATCTCATCATACCACATCAATGTCTTTTTATTGATACCATGCAGCGCTGCGAATTGGCCAATCGTCAGTAATTTGCTTTCTTGATTCATTTCTAACTCCTAAATTTTTTATAACCTTCTTGACTGTACAGTTACTGTACGGTTTATGATACCAGATACAGAATATAAAAACAATACGAGAGGAGAATATCTATGGAACAACAAACTGTATATTTAAAACCTGTCACTTTAAAAAATATTTTTAAATTTGCTGTACCAACCATCGCTATGACTGTATTTATGTCTTTTTATACTATGGTAGACGGCCTGTTTGTCTCTAACCTGATTGGTACAAATGCACTGTCAGCGATCAATCTCACCGCACCCATTATTCAACTTGTGACCGCTATCTCTACCATGCTTGCCACTGGAGGCAGTGCAGTAATCATGAAAAAAATGGGGGCACAGAAAACAAAAGAAGCGAGAGAAGATTTTACCTTTTTAATTCTTGTCAATATCGTGGTCGGATTTGTGATGTGTGGTCTTGGTTATCTGGCAATGGATCAAATTTTTGCAGGTATGAATCTGTCTGTAGATGTAGCTAACTATTGTACTGAATATTTAAGCCGTTATCTGCTATTTACCATTCCAATTTTATTAATGAACAATTTTACGCTTTATATGATTGCCAGCGAAAAAGCAACATTATCTTTGGTGTGTTCTGTTGCTGGCGGTGTCTTAAATATGATGCTTGACTATGTATTTATCGCCGTATTGGATATGGGCATCAGCGGCGCTGCAATTGCCACTGGTCTTGGATATTCTGTCACCGCCATTGTGGGCTTATTTGTATTTTCAAGCAAAAAAAGTCTTTTACACTTTCAAAGACCAGCTTTTCGTTGGAAAGTACTGGCCAACGCAGCTACTAATGGATGCTCTGAGATGGCGACTGCGCTCGTCACTGGAATCATTACTATGATGTTCAACTGGACTATGCTCCACTATGTGGGAGAGAATGGTGTCGCCGCCGTGACAATTATTATGTATGTTTTGATGTTTGTCAGTTCTCTGTATACAGGCTACTCTTACGGTGTAGCCCCCATGATTAGTTATTATTGCGGAGAACAAAATTCCGAGAAATTAAAAAAATTAATTGCCATCAGTATGAGAGTCATTGCCATAATTTCTGTCCTCACTGTGACAGCTTCCTTTCTTCTCACCGAACCATTAGTATCCGTATTTGCCCGTCCAAATGATCCTGTCTATGATCTTGCTGTCACTGGGAATAGGATCTGTACCATAGCACTGTTTTTTATTGGATTTAATATTTTTGCCAGCGGAATGTTTACTGCTCTGTCAAATGGTGTGGTCTCTGCCATCCTTGCATTTTCCAGATCCTTTGTATTTATGTTGATTACTATGCTGGTGCTTCCAGCTATTTTGGGCGTCAATGGCATCTGGCTGGCGACACCTGCTGCAGAACTTATGGCGCTCCTATTATCTGCTGTTATGTTCTTAAAATATAGAAAACGTTATCAGTACTAAATATTATCATTGTTTCTTGATATCATAGGAAATGCAAATCCGTTTCCTATGATATCAATCAAAAAAGCTCCCATGACCACCTCTCAAAGCATCTTGGAAGCTTCCAGTACAAACACATTTCTTGTTATCTTTCATATATTGTAGAGATCAATTATTTTCGAGGAAACCTATGGAATTATCATCCATTACGATACTTGGCGGAGACTTGCGACATTGTTATACGGCAGAATATCTTCACGAACAAGGCTGGCAGGTTGTCTGTTTTCACACCCCACAATTTCCCCAAAGCACAGGCATTCAAATATCAGACACTTTAGAACAAGCACTGGAATACTCAGACCTAATTCTTCTGCCAACACCACTGACTAAAGATGGAGATAACTTGTTGCAGACAGAAACAATAGTTCCTTCTATTCCTTTGTCAGAATTTTTGGGAAAAATATCTCCCAAACACACCATTGCCGCAATCAATTTACAAAAAGAATTTATCAGACAACTTTCTGGCAAGAACTGTCAGCTCTTATCTCTTGCACAGTCTTCGGACTTTGCTGCTGAGAATGCCCTGCTGACCGCAGAAGGATTACTGTCAGAAATCATTCGTTGTACACCCTTTTCACTGTCTGAAACCAATATACTTCTCCTGGGCTATGGAAATTGTGGTTCTGCTATCACCAGACGATTCAAGCCACTATGCCAAAGCATTTATCTATTAGAACAAGAACTGGATAAACAAGAGCAGGCAAAGGTTGATGGAATCTGCCCAATCAGTGTTGATGATTTCTCTCAGATACTGCCCCAATGTCAGATTGTAATCAACACAATACCTGCACCTGTATTAGAACCGACAATTCTATTGCAGCTTCACAGCTCCTGCCATATATTTGATATCGCCTCCGCCCCGTTTGGCTTCCCCGCTGATATCACAGAAAAATGTTTACTGCCCTACTATCGTCTTCCTGGCATTCCCGGACGTTTCTCGCCCGCTTCTGCTGGTAAGATGATTGGCAAAACGATAGAAAGGATGACTAGACATGTGTTATGATTTTCATGACAAATCCATCGGAATCGGTTTTACAGGTTCCTTCTGCATGTATGAAAAAATATTTCAGGCATTGGAAGCATTAAAGCTCACAGGTGCCGATCTTCTTCCTGTTTTCTCACTGAATGCTTCCTCCCTTAATTCGCGTTTTGGCACAAGTGACTCCTTTATGGAACGTGCTTGTACTTTAACCGGCCATACCCCAATCACTACCATTCCGGCAGCAGAACCCATTGGCCCCAAAGAACTTATGGATATCCTGGTAATTGCCCCCTGCACGGGAAACACACTGTCCAAACTTGCCAATGGTATTTCTGACACTCCAGTGCTGATGGCTGCAAAATCCCATCTGCGCAATAATCGTCCCTTAGTAATCTCTCTGTCCACCAATGACGCTCTGGGTATGAATTTAAAAAATATTGGTATTCTTCTGAACACAAAAAATATCTATTTTGTACCTTTTGGCCAGGATGATTACAAGGCAAAACCAAACTCTATGATTGCATTCACAGAACTTCTGCCAGAAACCATTGACTGTGCTTTAAAAGGAAAACAGATACAGCCTGTAATTCGCAGTCCACATGCAGCATAAGAATTTTGCTGAATTTTTATATAACATGATGATTTCAGTGTAATTTTCAGTATCACGTCTCTATAGGGCTGTTTCTGAATTTTATCTTCAGAACAGCCCCTATAGACAATATCATGCTAAATCAAATATATCATAAATCACTTTTTTAGCTAGATGGAATATTAATGTATTGTATATTGCAACATTTCATAATGAAGGTTTGTCCCCTCGGTAATTTCTGGCGGCAGCAAAGCTCTGGCCACGCACTTTGGTTCCTCTTGGGGCTTGTCCATCTGTTGTAAATATGCATAATCTCCATCAATTCTCTCTACCATATACTCTATCGGTCCAAAATCCATATCGTTTCCTCCTTCCCATTTTCTTTGTGTTCTTATTCCTGGCTCACTCCACTGTGCAACGCCAGAATATCTGTAATTTCCTCTGGAGAAATCTTAGTATAAGCACAGAGTTCCTCCAAGGATGGAATGGTACCATTTTCTTCTGCAAGTGTTTTTCTCGCCTCATGAAGCAAACTAACCTTAGCCAAAATGGTATTGGTACTGTTGGATTCCCCTTCCTGCATCTGTCGATACTGTTCCATTCCTTCCTGAACATACATTTCCAGTCTCCGCTTTAACCGTTGCTTCTGCTCATTCTGCAGACCATTAGTTTCCGTTAAAACAATATCGTCTGGAACTCTCCCCAACAACTGCCTTAGCCCCAACAACAATCCTATATTCCCTTCCTGAACCAAATCCTCGATCAAAACCTGTGAGGTTGTATAATGTTCTGCCAATTCAACAATCTTTTTCAACCAGTGATGAGAAATCTCTGCAATTACAGCTTCCTCTCCATTGAGAAGACGCTCATATAATGCAGATTCCTGTTCTGGTGTAGGTTCCGGCAAAGTGGAGATGTCCTTTAAATATATCTGAAAATAATTTGCATTCTTTCCCCCTGATCGACTTTTTTTCTTTTTATCGGTTTTCTTTCCCTCTGTCTGCTGCTTCTCTTTGGATTGTTGCCGTCCACTGCCTGTCTGCTCTTTGGGCATTGACAGGTATTCATATATCATTTGCTGCTGCTCATTTGACAGTTCCATATCCTGAAAATAAGTATTTATCTCTTCTTTCGACAACGGTTCCTGGCTCGCTTTTGCCACTTCCTGCACAGAATGCAGTGTCTCCATAAAGGCCTTTTGATCTAGCATCGCTCTCTCCTATTCTGACTTATTTTGTGTTTTTGACTGTTTCCCAAATTTCATCATCAAACATCTGGTCTTTGTAATAATACTTTCTGTCTTCTTCTGTAATTTTTCGAATCACTTTACATGGATTACCTGCTGCAATCACTCCATCAGGAATATCCTTTGTCACAACACTGCCAGCTCCAATCACTGTATCAGAACCGATGGAGACTCCTGGCATAACGACACAACTGCCGCCAATCCATACTCGATCACCAATGGTAATTGGTATTCCATATTCATAACCTGATTTTCTGCTTTGGGGATGAATTGGATGACCTGCTGTATACAATGAAACATGTGGACCAAACAACACATCATCGCCAATTTTAATCTTACCTACATCAAGCATTGTACAATATGCATTCGCATAAAAATTCTCCCCTACTTCAATATGATTCCCATATTCACAATGAAATGGTGGTTCAAAATACAGGTTTTTTTTATGTACAATCCCTGCCTTTTCTAAATATTCCATCCCCTTTTCCATCTCAAACGGCATACATTCATTATACTGACGTATTGCCCGTTTTGTATTCAACTGTTCCTCCACAATAGTTTGATCTGATAAGTATGCCATACCTTGATCTCTTCTTGTCTTGTTATCCATAATTATACTCCTTTTCGATGAAATCTTATATTTAATTCTAATCATACAATAAAACGTTCTGAAAATCTATCATTTGTTGAGGTTATATATTAACTATTTAGATACAATATTCGGAAAATTAGCATATCTCATTTATTCTGTATAAGCAGCTTTATACTATGTTTTTTGTCTTATTAGTGTTCTTTACAATAAAATACTATATCTAGTAAGATATGAGAAAAAATAATAAAATATAACTTTAATATTGCAAGTATTAAGAGAACATGCTATACTTCGACTATAAATGTAACTTGACAACCAAATAGTATTCTTCGCATTGAAGAGAATGGAGTGCCTATGAGGAGAGCTTTATGTAGGATAGCCATATTCTTGCGACCAAAAATTCATTTTTTGTATAGATTTTTAAAACAGAATGGATTTTTTGATGAAATAGTCAGAGGGTTTGTAAAGTTAGTTTTCTTTCTTATAATTCTTTACTATTTTAAGCAAGTGGTATGGTAAATAAAAGCCTTAACCTAGCCATATATCAACTCTCGTCAAACAGTTAAAACTAGGTTAAGGCATCTACAAAGATTTCTATTCCGTAATGAGAGTGTAACTTGGACTCAAAGTGAACACTAACACCTCTCCTAACACATGCGTCTTAAAATGTTGGGTTAAGTCCCGCAATGAGTAAAACTCCCTAAATGGGACAAGCTTATTCATCAAATGAACGCATTCAAGCTGCCAATTTATTGTATATTTTTAACAATGAAACATAAAGGCACTTTCGGAACGTTGCACCAACAGGCACGTGGTTTATTTTAGAAGCAATACTATTTGGTTTTATAGAGAAGAACTGTTGCTTTGATAGATAATCAATTATCAGAATAACAGTTCTTTTTTTGTATGAAAAGTAGAAAATAGTCTCCAGAGAATCCGTAATTTATGGTATAATAAATTATGCTTAGGATCTGGATGTCAAAGTGGACAACACATCCACTATATACCAAATATTGATGTAAATGCTTTCTTGAGATAGCAATATATGATATGAATATAACATCAAAGACGTTATGGACAAAAGGGGGCAAACTATGAATAAGATAAAAAAGAATTGGCCATTTTATGGAGCTATGATCATTAATTTCTATGCACTTCCATTTCTCATTCAAGATACTGGAAGCGGTATCATGATCTTAATGGCTGTTATGCCGCTAATTTGCTTTAGTACAGCTATTGTATATGGGATAAAAAATGGTTTTCATATTTGGTTTTCTATAATCGCAGCAATTTTATTTATACCGACGATTTTTATTTTCTATAACGTAACAGCATGGCCTTACACCATATTTTTTACAATTATAATATTATTTGGTAATCTGTTTGCCCTGCCGTTACACAGAAAATCTGAAAACAATACAAAGCATATGTAACATGATATCTTCTGTTTATGAAACAACCTGACAATTCTTCTCCGCCATTGGCATAAAAATACTGGAGCTGGCGCATTAAGAAGTAAACATACAAGATACAATATTTTGTAAATAGAAATTATATTATATCTTGTAGCTGTATTTCTTAATGTGACAGCCCAGCCATTTCATTCCAAAAACACAAACTAATTTATACTGCCATTTACAGCACAGCCTTTCTCAAATCCCCTATCATCGTGGTTTCATATAATTAATCCGTTTTATTCCACAAATCAAATCGATATTCAAGTACATATCCAAGAATATCTTCTGCTTCCATACAAAATTCTGATGCAACATTTCTTATCTTGTCAGTAATCATATTCTTATGCTCTTCTTGAAATCTTTCAATTTCTTCTCCATGCAGCAAAAACTCACTTATTCCATTGGGTGTGGCGCCAAGTTTCTTCATCAATCCTTGTGATGTATAATTATCAATTTCTACTCTTGCACGAAAAAATCTTTTACCAGTTAATCTATGTACTGCATCCATCAAAATACGCAATGCCTCCGTTCCATACCCTTTATGTCGTTTATCTGATCTAAGTTCAATCGCAAGTTCCCAATCCTCTATCGCAAAATTTTTAATAGAACAATATCCTACATATTCGCCAGATCCCTTATCATAGATACTACATACAAATGAATTTTCTGACAAAAACTCTTCCCAAGTAGCCTCTCGGAATGCTGCTTTCTTGTATGCTCCCTTTGTACAACTATTCTCGTATGATACTGCAAGATATTTTTCTTTTTCCTCTTTCTTAATAACACCCAAAATTACTTTATTACCCTCAGCAACTATTTCTCCCTCATGTGGAAAAACAAAACAATCCGTTTTTTGTCTTTCTTCCTCTTGCAGTTGTTTTTCAATTTTTTGATTTCTTCTTTCCAGCCAATCCTTCATATTATTTATAATTTTATCTCCATCCGCATCTTTTCCCTGATCCTTTAATTCAATTGCTGTCTCCAATTGTTTGATAACTTCTTCCACAATTGCCTGATCTGCTTTCTTTTTAAACTTTTGTTTTGCTTTGAATATCTTCCCCATATATCATCCCTCCTTGTTAAATTATCGCAAAAGAATTTAAGCAAAATTAGAAAAGCAGCTATCAGAAGAAAAAAATACATAACAACATACATTTTTTGATTCCCAACAAACATTTCAAGACTTAGAAAATGAAGATATGGGGTGGTAAGCAATCACATTTTTAAATAATAATTTATAATTTTTTCGATTAATTAATCGTGGAATAAAAAAGGGGATTATTCCCCCTTTTTTTGAATTTCCAACAATTGATCTATTTGTTTTAATATATACTCCTGATAGACAGGTTTCAGTTCTT
Organism: Lachnospiraceae bacterium; assembly: GCA_910575005.1. GTDB lineage: Bacteria > Bacillota > Clostridia > Lachnospirales > Lachnospiraceae > Petralouisia. The sequence continues at coordinate 18,175 of CAJTCL010000029.1, forward strand.
TAAATGTTGTTGATGCTAATTCTATGAGTGGATCAGGTTTTTCTTCAAACATGCTTCCCTCACCAGTTCTTAACCACTCCTCGTTTACATGAAAAGTAAAACAGATTAACTTGACAATCCGATCATTTACTTTGTTATGTTCTAATTCAATCCCAGCAATATACCCATTGGACATTGATAAAGCCTTGGCAAATTTAGCCTGTGACATATTTAATGTTTGTCGTATTTTTTTGACTCGCTGGTTGATTAGCATTTTATTTCCTCCCTTCCTTATTATGACCATCATATCATAAGTTTACTCACATTACAATCATATACGAGCGTCTCTGATACTTGACTCGCTCATATAACAATGATAGTATACTCATATAATAAGCAAAAGAGGGAGGAATGACATATGTCGGAATCGATAATGGATCATGAGTTTAATGTTAAATTCGCGAAGTTATCTAAGCAGAATCAAAAACATATCCTTGCCATACAACAGGCATTATTGTATGCACAAACAATGGAGAATGAAAACAAAGAGTCAAGTAACAATGGTAAAAAAAATTATGTTTAGCTAAAAAATAGTATTGGTTTTACTTGGTTAATACTATAGAAATGGAGTTGTCAGGGAATGGAAAGCTTTTTTTGTATAATGAATAAGATTTCAATCCCCTGACAATGTTTAGATATTTTAATAAGAGGAAAAACATAAGATGGAAAAAATACAAAAGAATAACCAAAGAATTTCCTGGATTGATATAGCCAAATGTATTGGGATCATTGCAATTGTTTTAGGTCATTGTTCATCTGGAAACTTGAAATGTATATGCTTTTCTTTTAACAGTATTATTTTCTTTGTTTTAGCAGGAATGACTTTTTGCAGGAAAAAAGAAAAAACAGACGTATATTTCAGTTTTGACAATGAACGTACTCTGAAGATTTTTTTATACAGAGCATTTAGAGCCCTACTTGTTCCATATTTATTTTGGGGATTGGTAAGTATATTAATTTATTCTGTGATGGGAAGACTGACCGCACAAACTTTAAATATGTCCCAATCTCATTTTGAAATTGGAAAAAACTTTATCTTTTTGCTATATGGAAATTCTGACACTGGATATTTTGAATGGAACAGACCTTTGTGGTTTATACCCTGTTTATTTATGGCAGAACTACTTTGGGTTTTGATTTTGAAAGTGTCAGAAATCTTTCACAACATTAAAAATCTTATATGGATCATTTATGCTGCAACTATGTTTTTATCTGCCGCAAATATGTTTTATATATCTTATAGTGGAAATAAATTTGTTTTTCCCCTTGAACTGGAAACTGCAGTCAGTATGATGTTCTTTTTTGGCATTGGGCTATTTTGCAGAAATGAAAAATTCATAAATCTTATACATAAGTATGTCTTATCAGATAAAAAGTTATTACAATATCTTTCTTTCGCATTTGGAACAGGGCTTACCATTTTTTTATCAGCTGCCAATGGACTGACAGACACAAGATCAGATTCTTATTCCAATGTATTAATCTATATATTAAATGCTTTATGTGCCTGTTTTCTAATTATATTGATCGCCAGAGTTATTTATTGCAATTCATTGATGGAGTATATTGGACAAAGGACTATGGCAATATTAGTAATGCACAAATTTCCTATTATGTTTTTGAGAGTATTTTTCCCTTTCACAGATCAAAAAATATCAGAGGGAAATATCCTGTGTGAAATAACTGTATGTGTATTTACGATTGGATGTTGCCTTATGGCTGAAAAAGTCATCAGCCAAATAATACCAGAAGTGTTTGGGAAAGGAAGATCGCAACATATTAAAAATGTGATTTTTCAAAAAGATGGACAAAATATTTAAACTAACTTGTTGAGTACGTTTCTACATCCAATACCTGCTGAAAGTTTATATCAGATGGAAGATGGATTACCGCCACTGATACCGGCAAATAACTCGCCACCTAAAGCGGGAGTTCTCCCCATCTGATATAATAGCTTTGTAATATCACCATAGTTGAACTAATCTAAAACTGTATTGTTACTAATAGGCTGAATATATGTCCTAGTTAATTTAATAACCACAATTATTATACAGATGTCTTTATATATCACCAGTTTACAACTTTTTTAATAAAAAAATGCCGCACAAGGCTTTCTATTGTATAATGAATTTGACTAAAACATTACAAAGGATAGTGACCCTGTACGACAAACTTATT
>CAJTCL010000030.1 GCA_910575005.1 Lachnospiraceae bacterium
AAAGCTTTCCTGGCCCAGACATTATTTTTATTCCTTATGTGGGTTTTCTGAATTGTGTATAACTTATTACACAATTTTCTTTTTGGTGGGCCTCCCAGCCAGGGAACCCTGGCTGTAGTCCACACATATGCACCATCCCCCTGTGCTGCCTTTGCATGCCTATCCTTCTGGATGCCCACCATCCCCCACTCCAGGCCCCTCCTCTGGAGCCTTCCCAGGGTTCTTCCCTTCCCATTTCTTCCTCCTCTCCTCCCTCTGCTCACTCCTTGCCTTGACTACCCTGGAGTCAAATTCACAATAGTCATGCCTCCACCCTTCTGATTTCCATGTCACTTTGTCATCAAGGACATAAACATTGGATGGCCCACTCTTGTATATGGTGACCAGGCTGTTCTCCTCCAATAACCTGATTGCCCTCCCAACTGACCTGCCAGACACCCCAAACTCCTCCTCGAACACCTTGTATGGGCAGGTGAGCTTGTTATATTTGTCTGACTTCCTTGCCATGTACATGAATATTGCAGCAGCCAGCCCATTCTTTGCTGCAACCTTCTCAAAGTCCTTTGTCCTGTTGTAATTCCACTGCCCCCAGTTCCTATATGTGCTGTTTTTCTTTTTCTGTAAAACTTCCTTCATCCCCTCCATTGCTGCCTGGCCGCTTAAGTACCTCATCCATTCCTGTAGTTTTTGTTTTGGCTCCTTGTCAGACTCCATCAGGTTCTTTAAAACCTGCCTGTCCTCCTGGGCCCTCTTATCCCTCTTTCCTTGGAGGTCTTTTCCCAGCCCTGTCTCCATGGCTTCCTTCCAGCACTCATCCTCTGTCATCCCCAGCTTATCGATTTCCTCAAATATATTCTGGATTTTCCTGCCTTTTGCCTTCCCTTCATCCATGAACTTGGACATGGCCTCCTGGAACATCATCCCTTTTGTTTCTTTCACTATGCCCCTTGTTCCTGCTGCCCCTTCCATACCCTTCTTATCATCCTTGCCCATATCCTCAACCCTTCCTTTCCAAATTTACAACTAACTGCCAATTCTTTCCAGACATGCATGGCTGGCTTATCTGCTGCCTGCCCTGTCTGTACCATAGTCACTGAAATTGGAAAAAGGAGCCTTTTATTGCCATGGCTGTGGGAAATCCCTGGAAACATAGAAAAAAATATGCCATGAAACCAGGACACCAGCCTGCCCAGCCCTTATTTTTCCAATAAAAGGACAGCCAAAAACACATGATAGATGGCCCATTTGGTTGTCCTGTTAAATTATTAGAAGTAAATAATGCTAGGCTAAGGATGGTGATATGTCTGGTCATCAGCATATCCCTTAGATAGTGCATTATTGAATTGCCCTGCCTCTGCAAGGTTTCCCTATTATGGCATATTTTTCCAGGGAAGTCAATACATTTTTTGAAACCAGCTTACAATATACAGAATTTTTCTGCCTGTCTGGTTGGCAGACATATCTGGCTAACATATAAGCCATATATGTCCACTATCAAAACCCCTGGAACCCTTGTAAATTGGGCATTTGAGCCTTCCCACACTGGAAATGTCTCTATATCTAATTAATGAGTAGCCAATGTGTAGCTTTTTCCCCTCCATTTCCTTTTCTTTTTCCATAAAAGGATAAAAGGAAGCTGGGGGGAATAAGATAAAAAACTTCCCTGCCTTAGGATGTGTGGGGGAGCTTTGCTCCCCATATCACAAAGTAAAAGGCCTTTCAGGTTGTGGGGGGTATAGGGTTCTGGATAACATATAGGCCCCCTCAAGCCAGGGAATTGGATGTTTCACAGGCTATGGGTTAATCCCACCCTGGGCTCTCTTGGCTGTTCCAAGCTGTGTGTAGCCTGCAAAGTAAAAAACCTTTCTGGCTGTGGGGGCTGTAGGGTCCTAAATAACATATAGGTTTCCCCATGCCATGGGGCATTGAAATGCCCTATATTATGGATGGAATTTACATAACCTGTCTGGTTTGCAGACATATCTGGCTAACATATAAGCCATATATGTCCACTATCAAAACCCCTGGAACCCTTGTAAATTGGGCATTTGAGCNTCACAGGCTATGGGTTAATCCCACCCTGGGCTCTCTTGGCTGTTCCAAGCTGTGTGTAGCCTGCAAAGTAAAAGGCCTTTCAGGTTGTGGGGGGTATAGGGTTCTGGATAACATATAGGCCCCCTCAAGCCAGGGAATTGGATGTTTCACAGGCTATGGGTTAATCCCACCCTGGGCTCTCTTGGCTGTTCCAAGCTGTGTGTAGCCTGCAAAGTAAAAAACCTTTCTGGCTGTGGAAGGCTGGATGTCCCTGGCTCACCTGTCAGCTTTCTCATGCTGGGGATGTGTCACAGGCTATAGGCTGTGGCAACCCCACACTGCATTGGCTGTTCCATGTTGTGTGTAGCCTGCAAAGTAAAAAACCTTTCTGGCTGTGGGGGCTGTAGGATCCTAAATAACATATAGGTTTCCCCATGCCATGGGGCATTGAAATGCCCTATATTATGGATGGAATTTACATAACCTGTCTGGTTTGCAGACATATATGGCTAACCTATAAGCCATATATGTCCACTGTCAAAACCCCTGGAACCCTTGTAAATTGGGCATTTGAGCCTGCCCACACTGGAAATGTCTCTATATCTAATTAATAAGTAGCCAATGTATAGCTTTTTCCCCTCCATTTCCTTTTCTTTTTCCATAAAAGGATAAAAGGAAGCTGGGGGAATAAGATAAAAAACTTCCATGGGTTGGCAAAGCATTCAGCCTTTCCCATGCCAAGGGGGCATCTTCCAGGGCTGGATGCTGTGCCAGCCCATGGACTTCCCTGCCTTAGGATGTGTGGAGGGGAGCAAAGCTCCCCATTACTGCAAAGTAAAAAACCTTTCTGGCTGTGGAAGGCTGGATGTCCCTGGCTCACCTGTCAGCTTTCTCATGCTGGGGATGTGTCACAGGCTATAGGCTGTGGCAACCCCACACTGCATTGGCTGTTCCAAACTGTGTGTAGCCTGCAAAGCAAAAAACCTTTCTGGCTGTGGAAGGCTGGATGTCCTTGGCTCACCTGTCAGCTTTCTCATGCTGGGGATGTGTCACAGGCTATAGGTAGTTTCAATCATGGACTGCCCTGGCTGTTCCAGGCTATGGACATGACCTTGCTGCAAGACAAAAACCTCCAAGGCTGTGGGGACACCAATGCCCTGCTGGGGATGTGTCACACAGGCTATAAGCTGTGGCAACCACACACTGCATTGGCTGTTCCATGTTGTGTTCAGCCTGCAAAGTAAAAAACCTTTTGGGTTGTGGAAAACTGAATGTCCTTGGCTCACCTGTCAGCTTTCTCATGCTGGGGATGTGTTACACAGGCTATAGGTAGTTTCAATCATGGACTGCCCTGGCTGTTCCAAGCTATGGGCATGACCTTGCTGCAAGACAAAAACCTCCAAGGCTGTGGGGACACCAATGCCCTGCTTTATGCCATAAAGCCAACCTGACACCCTTGCCATGGTTAATACAGGCTGCCACCCATAGTATGTGCAGCACCCTAAAACATGGCAGGCAGGTGCATGCCTTGGGCATCATATCCTGGATGCCTGCTGCCCAGGGCATGGGAGCAAAACATATGTTATTGGTGTTATTTGTGTTACAGGGCATCCAAAGCTGTAGGTTTGTCCCTACATGCTGCTGGCATGCCTGGGCATGCTGGACTTGTATCCATGCACAAAACATGTGCATACTGATATCCTGGGCAGGCAGATAAACTTAGTGTTATTGCTGTTATTGCAGAAATTACACCAGCTACAGTTATTGTGGAATCCCCCATTAATAAGGATGTGCCTGGACATGCATGCTGCACAGGCTGTATGTACATTGCTTATATAGAAAGTACAGCACACCTATGCATCCCTAACTGTTCCAGGCTGTGAGGGGGCAGGCTCCCCAACTGCAAAGTAAATACCTTTCCAGTCTGTGCAGGCTTGGGGATTCCTGATGTATGGGAAATCCATGTACATCCCTACACACATTGGCATAGAGGAAAAGTTTATGTTATTGGTGTTATTTATGTTATTGGAAACACCCAAACCAGGCATTCCCTGTTTGGGCTGTGGCATCCCAGGAAGCCTTCTGGCTGCTCCAGGCTGTGTAGGGAACCCCAAAGTAAAAAACTTTGTCAGTCTGTGCAAGCCTGTAGGTTTTTGGTGGATGGGAAATCCATATGCATCCCTACACACATTGGCATAAGGGGAAAGTTTATGTTATTGGTGTTATTGCTGTTATGCCATCCCCAACATAGACAGCATGGTATGGCCTTCAACATATTGAAACACCCAAACCAAGCATTCCCTGTTTGGGTTTAGGTTGTGACTTCCCAGGGAGCATTCTGGCTTCTGCAAGTTGTGGGGAATCCCAAAGTAAAAAACTTTATCAGTCTGTGTAGGTTTGAAAGTTCCTGGTGCATGGGGGTTTGGGGCTGTACAGCCATAACAGTACAACAGGAATAACAGTATATTTACCTCTTGTGGTTTGCCCAATGTATAACAGGAGTAACCCTCTGGTGCATAATGCCCTATGTCTGTATGGATTTAGGTTGTGGCATGGACTGTAACTTTCTGGCTTCTGCAAGTTGTGGGAACTGCAAAGTAAAAAACCTTGTCAGTCTGTGTAGGCTTGGAGTCTTTTGGTGGATGGGGGTTTTTTGGTTGTACACCAATAACAGTATAACAGTAGTAACACTACTTTTGACTCTTGGTGGTTGTCCAGCATTTACCACACAGAAGCATGGCATCCTGCCACCATGCTGCCACTAAATATAACAGCATAACAGGAATAACACTGCCTCCACTCATTGGGATTAATTGCTGGTTCTGGGCAGCATGCCAGCCCCTGGTGAATCCTACTCAGTTAGGTTGTGGCATCCCAGGGAGCCTTCTGGCTTCTGCAAGTTGTGAGAAACTGCAAAGTAAAAAACACCTTTCCAGTCTGTGTAAGTTTGAAAGTTCCTGGTGCATGGGGGTTTGGGGCTGTACAGCCATAACAGTATAACAGGAGTAACAGTACTTTTATCTCTTGTGGTTTGTCCAATGTATAACAGGAGTAACCCTCTGGTGCATAATGCCCTATGTCTGTATGAATTTAGGTTGTGGCATCCCAGGGAGCATTCTGGCTGCTCCAGGCTGTGGAGAACTCCAAAGCAAAAAACCTTGTCAGTCTGTGTAGGTTTGGAGGTTCTTGATGCATGGGGTTTGGGGGTTGTACAGCTATAACAGTATAACAGGAGTAACAGTACTTTTGACTCTTGGTGGTTGTCCAGCATTTACCACACAGGAGCATGACATCCTGCCAGCATGCTGCCACTAAGTATAACAGCATAACAGGAATAACACTGCCTCCACTCATTGGGATTAATTGCTGGTTCTGGGCAGCATGCCAGCCCCTGGTGATTCCTGCCCATTTAGGTTGTGGCATCCCAGGGAGCATTCTGGCTTCTGCAAGTTGTGAGGAACTGCAAAGTAAAAAAACTTGCCAGTTTCTGCAAGCCTGTAGGTTCTTGGTGTATGGGGTTTTTTATGGTACATTAATAACAGCATAACAGGAATAACACTACCTTTAGCCCTTGTGGGTGATCCCAGTAGATTTGCCATACAGCAGCATGCCTCCTGCCAATAACCACAACAGCACAACAGGAATAACAGCACATCCATCCATTGGGATTAATCCAAGGCTCCCAGCATTATGCTGCCTAGATGCAAACAGCAGGCATGCCCTGCCTGGATGATGCCCTTACAAAGCCTGTGGTTCCTGCCAGCCCATGATGCCTACTGTTTCTATTATGAGAGAAAAATCCAAACTAAAAATGCTATGCCTTAACATTACAAGGCAGCCCCTGGATGGACAGGCTTCCATCCACATCCCTGGCTGGGGTGGGAAAACATCCTTAGTTCCATTTTTCTCCTGCATTTTAAATCCATATGCCCTGCAACAGAAATGGAGCATATGCCTCCCAGCTACACCTTGGCTGGCTGGAACCCAAATTCCCATTGCCCTGCAACAGCAGAAGCCTGTGGAATGGGCTGTTGCTTCCTAATTTAATTGTATACCCCCAATGGGGCATGTCCATGGCTGGAATTCAGGGGTTCCAATGCCATATCCATAAAATTCTGCAAAATGTAAAACCTGTTCCACCAATAATGGAACCAGCCCCTCATGCCCATACTCATGGAAGGTTTTGTCAATCTTCAGGGACTTGCCTGACTTTTTTATTGAAACCCCTGCCACAAGTGGGGCATTCCCAGACAATGAATATCCTGGCCCCAGATACAAACATCCACCTATGTATTCATAAGCTTCTAAAATCCCCTGTTCCTCCAGCCTGTCAATGATGAGCAGGCTGTCCCCTGCATTTATTGGTAACTCCCTCTTTCTCATTTCAGCTAATTCACTGCTTGTAATAAAATTATCTGCACTCATCTTCATTATCCTCCCTTCTTAGGTTTAAAATCAACAACACAACTTACCATGCATTTCCCGCATCAGGGCTGCATTCCCACCACTTTCTGGGAGGATGCCCCCAGCCCCTTCTGGGCCAGGCCATCCCCCAGTTTCCAAGTGCAGGGGCTGTTTCACCCTTTCCCATGGTAAAATTCATCCATGATTTTGTGGCAGGTTTCCAAGTCCCCAATGTCATAATGCCCATGGTTCAAAGTCTGGAGCTTCTCATTCCAGCAAGTCCATACAGCATATTCACCTGTGTCTTTCTTAGCTGCCACCATGTACAGGTGTGCATCTTCCTCATACTCTGATTTTCTTCTTATTTCCACCACTTCATAAGCTGGCAGATTCTCTTTGAAATATTTCCCAACATTATTAAAAATTTTCCTCTCTTCCATTCCCACCTCCTTTGCTTTTCTGGCATTTAAATTATTACAACATTTACTACAACATTTTGACTACACATTCATTATACCAGCTCTAATTTTCCAAATATTTTTGCAAAGATTGATTTTTCTCCCACATCTTTCCCCCATTTTTCATGGGTTGGGATAAAGGAGGCAATGAAGAAAATGGAGGAATTTCCTATCATCAGGGCAGAAGGCTTTTAATCTTTTCTCCTGTCTGCACATCTGTAAACTCTTCCAGATATGGGAATGCTGCTTTGAAATTATCATTCCTCAGATTTGTTAGATTTCTGATGTCTCTCCAATGAATGTCACTTTCTTCCTTAGTTTCCAACAGTTTTTTATAAGCCCAAACCACTTCCCTTGCCCAGTAAACAGGGAATTCTTCATAATAGCTTTTCACCAGTTCCCTGCACTTGGGCAGGTAATTCAACCTTCTCTCAGGCCATCCCATATATTGTGTCACAGCATACTCTGTTACTCTCTTTGGCCTGTCTGCACCATCATATATTTCATTGATTGCCTTCTGGACTTCTGAAAGCATATCTTTATCCATCCTCTCCCAGTCCTCTGCCTGTTTCCCCAGCTTTGCAGCAGCATAATCATGCTGTTTTCTCTCTTTCACTTTATTGGCCTTCCTTACTGTGGAGGAACTGCCACCCACTTTTCTTGCAATTCTGTGGCACCCTAATCCTTCTGAATACAATTGAGCCACTTTCTCATTGTACAGTTCTGTCTGTGTTCTTTCTGGAAGTTTAGGATTAGTAAGCTCTCCAGGGCTGATTCCCAGAAAGAATGCCAACTGGCATATCTTATAAAAATCTGAACTCTTATTTGAGAAGATATGCTGGAGCTGATGCTTCTCTGTGATTCCCTGGTACTGAATATCCTGTTCCCCTGCCTCTCCCTTTGCTGCGCCTTGCAATTCTTCATAGAACCCTATCAAATCATCCAACAGCAGGCTGATATGCATCTGCATCCCCCTGATTGATAAATATCTGGTTCCTTCCAGCCTTGACCTTAGGAAATCCCCTGCTTGGACTTCATTGGTAAAAACAATAGGCATTTGGAACACAGCCAGCATGTATTCTGCCAGCCTGAGTTCCAGCCCATCCTCCACCAGTCCAGCCATGCCATCTGGTATTTCCACTTCAGCCACATACAGCCTTGGGGACTGCTTTGCTGATATTCCAATGGATGTTTCCTTCAGCCTGCATTTATGCCTTGGACAGATATTGATATTTCTTATGGTTGATTTCCTGTCCCAGTAAGCCTCCCCATATGTTTCCCTTGCTTCTAATACACACAGAGGGCAGTACTTGATATATTTTGCCTGCACCCCATGCTTTCCTTTAGACACTGGCAGGAGTTGGTAAGCATTCCCCTGATTCCCTGACATTGATTTCAGGGCATGGGACAGCCTTATGTTCCCTGCAAACCTGTAATAAGGAAACATGGTATGCCCTAAAATTAGTTCTTCCATTGGCAGCATCTTTGAAATGATACTTTGGGCATCCTTATTTAACTTACACATAAACTCCACATCTGGCCTTGTATTTTTCTTTTCCATCAAATCCTCTAAGGCAAACACATAGGCTGGATGCCCTGAATGGGCATAATATCTTGCAAGCCAACTGTACACTAATTCATCATGATAAATACTTGGCATAAAACCTATCATACAGAAACTTCCTCCACAACAACCCCCTGTCCTTTCAAAAGGGTCACAGCATCCATGCCTTTCACACATGGGCCACTGAATATGTCTGAAATCAGAACTCCTGCATCTGGCTCTTTACAAGTTATTTCCCCTGGCATAAGCATTTTGCCACTGTTTACAGCAGGGGCAGTCTGTTTCCTTGCTTTTGTTATGGGCTTGACAAACTCCTGAATATTTTTCATTCTTTCCTCATATGCCAGCAGGATTGTTTCTTTATTTAAAGCTTCCCTGCCAGTCAGGATTGCTATTTGCTGTGCTTCCATAATAATAGACACCACAAGGGCAAGTATGCCACCAGAACATTCATAAAGCAGTTCTAACAAACCTGTTGCAAAACTGGATGGATTTGAAACATACTGATAGGAAAACATAGTCTCACAGAATTTTATAAAATAATCATCACAAAGCAGTGCTTTGTAAGACAAACCAACACTTCTTCTGGCAAGCTGCATTTCCCTGTTAAAAAATAATTCTGTCTCTGGCAGCCCAACCATGCAAATGGAAACACCACTGGAATTAATAAGCTGAGTCATTGCTGACACAAGGTTCACTCCACCCTTGTTCCTGCATATATTTTGGCATTCATCTATGACTATCAACAGTATATTATTAAGTGCTACTTGTGAAACTGTTCCAATTAAGCTGTCTATGGATGCCTTATTTTTGACTGCAAGGTATTCATATCTGCTTCCTATTGCTATATCCACCTGTGACAAAATGGCAAGCAGCAGTCCCTTCACAGAGCAGTCATGGGGACATTGGACATTAATACATGGAATGATTTGGGCATATGGCTCTTTGGTGATGATTATTTCTTCCCCACCTGCAAGTGCTATGCTCTTTGCCAGTGCAGTGCTTTTTCCAATTCCACTGGGACCAGTAATTGAAAAGCTGTCTGAACCCCCAAGCACAGAATGGTAACTCAATCCTTGCAATCTTTTATGATTCTGGTTCCCCTGCATCATTGCCTCTCTTGTCTGCTTTTTCTTCAATGAGTGGATCATAGAAAGGTATATTTTACTGTAAATTTTATAACTCATTTGTGATGGTACATATATATCTGCCACATCATTTAATGCCACAAGCCTTGTCCCAGCATCTGCCTTACAGATTTCTGGATCATAAGCTGGCAGGGACAACATGGCTTTTTCTAATTTCTCACCCATCATCATCTTTGGCATCTTCCCCATCAAATCTTCCATCCAACTACACCTCCTCCAAGAAATCCTTGTGCCTGTCCTTCACAGCTCTTTTCCTTGTTTTCCTCACATTTTTCAAATTGACATCCTCACTTTCCTCTTTAGCATTCACAATCTTCTCTATATGGTATGCCAAATCTACCCTGCCTTGCAGGTTCTGGTGGATTGCTTTATCCACTATGGATTTCTGTGCATCCTGCATCTGTTTTACCTCTGCAAATCCCTTCCCCTGGAATCTGGATTCAACCAGATAAAATTCTATGAAATTTCCATTTTCCAGTAAGTATACATTGTCAGCAGACTCTGGGTTATATGATGCCACAGCCTCCCCACCAGCCAGATAATTTTCAGTGAAATCCTTTTCTTTAGAATCATATCTCAGCCCCATTACAAGTAATCCTCTTCTTGTAAATTTCCCTTTAATTCTTGGCAACAGTGTCAATATCAGCTCCCTTGGTGTAACATCAATCAAGTTGCATCCCTGCTGTTTTTTGCCCCATTCAAAAATACTGTTGGGGTATGGCTTCACCTGTGCAGCCAGCATATCCTCTGTATATGGGTAATCTTCCAGAATCCTCTGGCAGTTGTGGTACAGGATAGAATAAATAATAACCCTCTCATAATCCTCTATGGTGAGCTTTGCCCCTTTCCTGTAATCAGGAGCCAGCCTCTTCCCAGCATCTTTATCCACATACCCATAATCCATCAGGTAGGGCTTTGCTGAGCCTTGCAGCAGTTGGAAGCTCCTTTCCACTATGGATTTGAGTTCTGGCCTTAATGCTGGTAAATTTATCAGTGTGACACCCAGTTCTGTAATCTGTGAGAATGTCTCTGACTTGTATTCACTCCCCATGTCAGATACAATGACAGATGGCATCCTGTCTGAATCCCATTGCTTTCTTTCAATAAAAATCCCAAACCTCCTGCACCATTCCACTTTGTCAGAGATAACATTAAGCATTAAATCTCTAAGAGAGTATGTTCCACCTTCCCATGTCAGGGAGTAACCCATCACAAACCCATTGCTGAAGGAATCAGTCAGGATTGTCAGCACAGGCCTTCCAACCAGGTTCCCTGCACCATCCACCAGATAGATGTCACAGATGGTTGCATCCACCATCCCTGTGCCAACATTGGGAGCAAATTCCTGGACGCCATCCCCAAGCAATGGCCTGTGGTTCCTTTGATAATCCTTTATGCCATTCCTTGAAATCAATACATTCTGCATGGTTTTGTATTTAGAGTAGAAATATCTGAATTGATTGTAAGATGGGTATTCAGAAAAAAGTTTCCCTTCTCCATCACAGTATCTTTCCTTCAGCATATAGGTGTATGCTGTCCTCAAACTGTTCTTATGTCTTGTGAAATAAAACTTATTCAAAGCCCACCTGCAATTCTTTTCATCCTTTGTCAGCCCCCTGTCTGGGACAGTCCTCTCCTTTGGGATAAGGGCAGATATTGATTGATAAACCAAATACTGGCAAAGGTAATGCCTCACAGTCTGAACAGAGATTCCCTTCTGTTCTGCAACTTTCCTAATGACTGTTGCCCTCATGTTATCATCACTCAGGAATGGCAGGATGCCAGCAACAACAGTGAACCTTTCATGTGCCACACACCTTTGCTTTGGTTTTAAATCCTGTTCTTCAACCAGAACCACACCAGTTATTTCCAGAAGTTCCCCTTCAGTACAGATTTTATAACCATTCAATTCATCATTTCCATACCACCTTGGCATTGTCTTTTTCAGACAGTCAATCAGCAGGACAGCATCTTTTTCCACTGCCAGTACCCTGTATATCACCCCATCCAGCTTAATCAGTTGGTTTTTCTTCATTAGATTTCTCCACCACAATTCCCCAGTCCATGACTCCCCTCTTCCTCCAATACTCCCTGGATGCATCCAACAGCTTTGCAGTCAAAGGTTTAGTCAAATGCTTTCTGAAGACACATTCTCTTACCATTAAATCCCCATCCACTTTTTTGGCAACAAAATCTGAGCAGTATTCCCCCAGCTCCAGCCCCTCCAGCAGCACCTGGCATTTAAATTCTTTCACATCTGGGTTCTCCTCCAGCTTATCAGCATACCTGGACTCAATATCATTAAAGGTCTTTGCCACACCATCAGCACATTTGCTCAGTGCCCTCTTCTCACATCTGCTCCCTTTATAATTTTTCTTCTTCATTCCCACCATCCTTTCCTCAGGCTCTTGCCATATGGGGATTCTATCATGAAAAAATTCCCAGCTTTCCTGCAAAAAACTAAGGGATCCTTCTTTTGGACAGGGGAAAGGGATGGGTTAAGGGAATAAAAGAGGAAGGGGAAGGATATTTAAGGACCCTTTTTTGATGCCGCCAATCTGAATAGCATGGTTGGGATCAGGAAGATTGCAGATATTTTCCATCATGGCAGGGAACCCCCATATGTATCAGCAGGTTCCCTGATATTTCTATTCTTCTTCCATCTGACAGCCCTCTAGCTTCCGTTGTTCATTCTTCCAAAACCATGCAATAAGAATCCATCCTTTCATCTGTACATACGTAAGAAGAATCTGTCTGGGCTTTATACAAGTGCTCCGCAATCAGCTGTACGCAGTTTGTCGCAATCCCATTCCCTGCCTGTTTATATAACTGCGTGTCGCTCACCCCCAGTTCCCTGCATCTTTCCACATATTTACTGTCCATTCCCATTAGCTTAAAGCAGTTCTCAGGCGTTAGCTTCGTTGCCTGGAACCTTATTTTCCCCTCAAAGGCATCCGCGGCGTCTTCCAGTATTGCCGCCGCCTGGCTGTTCCCCAGCCCTTCCAATGCCTCCTCCCTGTCTTCCGGGCATGCAATGGACAGGAGCCCCGCAACTTCTTCCTTCCATGCGTCAGGGCTTATTGTTTCATCATCCAGCACCCTCTGGATGTTCCTGCCCAGGCTAAAGATGGCGACTGAGCCAATCGCCCCAAATGACCCGCAGCCTGTCGCCAGCGTCGGTACACAGTCTTTTGACTCTGAGCAGTTCTTTATATTCAGGTACTTGGGGACATACCCATGGCATTTATAGAATTTTATGTACTGGCGTGTAAGGTAAGGCAATCCGCTGGCGTCCCCTTCTTCCAGATGCCCCGTGTCAAACTCAACCCACCTCCATTCCTGGGGATGCCTGGGCCCTTTTGTCCCCTGCTGTTCTTGCAGGAATTCCACTAATTCCTCAGCCGCGGCAGTCTCATGCGTGTAATTCCTGCAATGGCTTCCCATGCTTTTGCCTGCATGCTTTTCTAAGTAGCTGTCAGAATATATCATATGGTAATAGGGGTCCCCATAACAGCCGCCACCATCCCAAAGGCCCCCGCTGCAACACTCTGGACGCCCTGGCATTTGGGGCGGGCAGGCGTCCCTGTACCTTACTGCAATGAGCCTGCTCCCGTCTGGGAAATCATGCTTATAATACCTGGCATGGATATTGGTGTCTTCATACCAGAGCCCCCACGTTTCCACATCCCCAAGCCAGCTCCTGCACTCAGCGTCATTGTTGAATTCCAGGAGCCCTGGCTCCCCGCCTTTATTTTCAGGGCAGGCCCCTGCTGTGCCATCCTTATGCGACGTCGCATATGTATCCCCATGCTCCATTTTCTTTGACGGTCCCTTTTTTCCTTCATTTTTTATTTCCCGTATCTGCCTTACCGTCATGTCAGGCGTGACCTTTTCCTTCTGTTCCTGTCCTAATGGGAGCATCTCAACCAATTGGGAGACTGTGAAATTTTCATACTTCCTGTCAAGCTCAGCGGAATCGCTACCGACGGAAAATTCCATGCACAGGTTCATGAAACGTGTGGCTGTGGACTGTGATATATGGAATTTGTCTTTCGCAAACTCATATATGCTGGAATATCCATCCCTTCCGTACAATTCCTTGTCCTTTATATGCTTCAGGTACCAGCCTATTTTTATAAAGGACTGCTTTGTCTTTTGCAGTTCCTCCCCGATAATCCTGACTGACTGCTGGTAATCCATCTCATCCGCCACAGATGCATTTTCCCATTGTGCTGCTGGCGTTTCCAATTGGCTCTTGCCATATCCTGATATTCTGTTGTCCATCCCAATTCCTCCTTCAAAAATTTTTATAGCCCCGCTCCGGGTTCCACGCCTAATATACCACAGGCTGAGGATGCCACTATTTTTGCAGAGATTGGCTCCATCTTAGAAAATAAGCCCAAAATTACTGTATCTGCTTAGGGTTTTTGAAATATACAAAATCCAAAGCAGACACGCGTCTCATAGAACTATATTTTTTATTAATAGGAAAAGCCCCAACAGCATATCCCGTTGGGGCTTTCCTTTCCTGAATTACTTTACAATCTTTACTTTCCTTCCCTGCCCTTTGTTTTTGAACAGCCTCTTATAAGCGGGCAGTTTCTTTGCCGGAACCTTAATCTTTAAAGTAGGCTTGATCCCTTTGAGGGCATTCCTGCCAACTTTTTTCAATTTCGTGGATTTTATGGTGATTGTCCCCAGCTTCTTGCAGTTTTTGAATGCATTCCCGCCAATCTCTGTAACGCCTTTCCCAATGGTTGCCTTGCCAAGCTTCGTACAGCCCTCAAATGCGGATGCACCAATAATTTTTACATTGTCCCCTATTTCAATGCTTGTTATCTTTTTGTTATTTTTGAAAGCACTGCTGCCAATGGCGGTTACCTTAAATGACTTTCCGCCAATTTTCGCTGTTTTAGGGACTTTTACTTTTGTAATTTTATTGTCTTTTACCCCTACCATTGATACAGTGGATGTGCCTGTCACCTTATACTGGTAAGAGCCGACCTTATGGGATGTACCCTTCTTTACCGTAATGGCAAAGTTCTTTGTTACTGTTCCCTCATAATTCCCTTTTCCCGTAATTTTCACTTTCGCCATTCCTGCATTGATGTTCTTGCTATAGGAGACAATATAGTCTGTATTTTGTACCAGGGTTTTGCTTCCATCTTTAACTGTGACAGTTGGCTTCTTGGCTTTTCCATCATAGGTATAGGAATTCTGGCTAAGGCTTACATTGTTACTGGAGATTGTTTTCTTCCCAATAGGATTTAATGCCATTCCAGTAGATGAAAATTTAATGTTATTTTCTTTTGCATAAACTTCTACATAAGAACCCGTTTTTCCATAAATTATCAATCCCGCATTGCAGCCAGCAAATGCATTGCTCTCAATACTTGTCACACTTTCCGGAATGCTTATTCTCTTTAAGCTACTGCAGCCAGAAAATACATATTCCTCTATCGCTGTCACACTTTCCGGAACAACTATTTCCATCAGACTGCTGCAACCCTGAAATGCATAACTTTGTATCTCTGTCACGCTTTCTGAAATACTGATTTCCGTCAGGCTGCTGCAATTCTGAAACGCAGATCGTTCTATCATTGTCACGCCTTTGGGAATACTTATTTTACTCAGGCCGCTACCCCGAAATGCGCCTGTCCCAATACTCGTCACCCCTTCTGGAATGACCGTATTTTTACCACCTGCCAAAAGTATACCGCTCTCTTTTTCAATGATTGCATTACAATTCTCCCGGCTGTCATATACTGCATTATCTTCTTCGACCTTGATATATTCCAGACTGCTGCAACCTGAAAATGCACCTCTCGCTATGCTTGCCACTCCTCTGGGGATAGTTATATTAGACAGGCTGCGGCAGGCATCAAACGCAGGACCAATTTCTTCCACACTTGCCGGAATATTTATTTCTTCCAGGCTGAAGCAGCGCTGAAATGCATAACCCTGAATATTTTTCACTCCTTCAGGGAGTACTATTTTCTTCAGGCTTTCGCAGCCATTAAACGTATTTGCCTCAATAACAGCCACCCCTTCCGGTATATTTATTTCCTCCAGGTTCGTGCATTCGTAAAATGCAGCATTTCCTATACTCACCACTCCCTCAGGAATCACAATTTCTGTCAGGCTACTGCATCTGCAAAATGCCTGTTCCCCTATCGCTGTCACCCCTTCTGGAATGATTGTATTTTTGCAGCCCCTGATAAGCGTATTGCTTCCGGTTTCTATTACTGCATTACAGTTCTCCCTGCTGTCATATACTGTATTTCCTTCTTCTACTCTGATATTTTCCAGACCACTACACCCACAAAATGCCTCGATCCCAATGCTTGTCACTCCTTTAGGGATGGTTATTTCTTTCAGACTGCTGCAACTATGAAATGCATCGATCCCAATGCTTGTCACTCCTTTAGGGATGGTTATTTCTTTCAGACTGCTGCAGCCCAAAAATGCTCCATATCCGATACTTGTTACTTCTTCTGGAATCACCACTTCCGTAGCTGTCCCAGTGTACTTCTTCAGCACCCCGTCTTCAATCTCAAACCCATCCTCATCCGCTGCCCTGCTCTCTGCATAAGCCTCCATCCCAGCTTCCTCTGCCTGCCTCTCTACGCCTGTGGCATATGCTGCCTGTGCAGGAATCATTATTGTTGCACTCAACACTAATGACATCAGACATGTCCAACTCTTCTTTTTTCTCATTTCTTTTCCTCACTTTCTCTTTTGTGGAACATTTTTTACATCCACGTTTCATCCATTGTCTTCCTTTTAAATTATATCATTATGTTTATTTTTGTCAACATAACAACTATTCTGTAATGATTGGAATTCCAAACCAGACCTCTTGAAACTCTTAGCTGTTTCTTACTTTGTTGTTAGCTGATTTCAGCAATGTATTTCCCCATTATTTCCACAGACACCAAAGAACAGGCATGTGCAGCAGTATTGACTGCCATCCTGCCCACGCCTAGAAAGCCATATTTAAAATAGTACGCCCCTATGCCCCTACCACAGCCCCATGCTTCCATATCCCAAACCATCCCCTGCTTTCTTTATTGCTATGCAAAGTTGGTATCCCTGGCGACATGTACTGGCACGATTGTCCATCCTCTCGTCTGCCTAAGCTATATGCGACGTCGCATATTTCTTTCTTCCCCATATAAAACATTCTTGGACTTACACATGAAGTATCCAATGTATAAAGAGCTGTGTGGAGCTTGCAGGGCTTGAGGAAAACCAGGAGTACTATCTAAGATCAGCATTGGTGGAGACAACCATGAACTCAGGCAACTATGGGAACCCATTTGCAGATGCATCTGGGAAGACTGTCCAGCCTATGGGATGGAGGAAGAAAGGCGAAAAGAAAGGGAAAAAGAAGATGGCATCAATAGCCACAAGGCACTCTTCCATAATAAAAGCACAAACAACAATGCCAAAAATCTCTTCCAAAATGCCAAAAACATTCCCAATCTTGCCAAAAATTAAATTTTTGGCATTCTCCATATTAATCCCTGAATCCCTTTATTTCTGGTCATTTCAGCCATTTCAATCATCAGGCATCTGCCAAAAATCCTGCCAAAAATATTCCCATCCTGCCAAAAACAAAATTTTTGGCATCTACTCTCCTGTTTTTGGCACTTTCTAAATCACTTTTGGCAACTGAAATCTCTCCACTCCCCTCTCCTTCCCCTCAGAATCCCCTCCCTAAAAACCTGCCATAAATGCGCCAAAAACCTTGCCAAAAATTTCCCCATTCTGCCAAAAACAAAATTTTTGGCATTTCACCCTCATTTTTTAGTGCAAAACTTCCAATAATCTAAATGTTTATATCCATATTTTTATCCATATCACACAATTTCCATCTGCCAAAAACAGCATTTTCAAAAAATACTATGTCATGGAAAATCTTCTTTATCCTCATGGCAGATTTTAGCTTATCCTCTCCCCCTCTTCCTCCCTCTCTTTTTCCCAGAATAATATCATAAAACTCTCTCCCTTCCCTC
>CAJTCL010000031.1 GCA_910575005.1 Lachnospiraceae bacterium
AACTGCTGCCGGTTCTCATAGGTCACACCAGATACTCTGCAGGTCATAGATTTCTTTACCCGCCTCCAGGCTGTTTTGAATGCCTGGGATAAGGAATAGCCAAGTTTGTGAAGCTGGTTTGCCATGATTGCTACTGTCTTGCGGATTGTTTGAATGTTCTTCATTCAAATCTCCCCCCTTCCGTTTTTCTTTAGATATTAAAGTTTTTCTTTATAATTATTTATTTTTTCTTTAATTTCCTAAACACATATTAACACTACTACCTTTAGTTGTCAAGTATTTTCCTTTATTTTTCTAAAGATTTTATTTACAT
Organism: Lachnospiraceae bacterium; assembly: GCA_910575005.1. Classification (GTDB taxonomy): domain Bacteria; phylum Bacillota; class Clostridia; order Lachnospirales; family Lachnospiraceae; genus Petralouisia. The sequence continues at coordinate 314 of CAJTCL010000031.1, forward strand.
TTCTTATAAATATGCTATAATAGAAATACCAAGCAAATCAGAAAGTGAGGTACCACAAGATGATTAAATATTATAAGTTATTAGATACCCTTAACCGTCGATCTATGACAAAAGAGGATCTACGCCTACAAATTGGCATATCATCTGCAACAATGTCTAAAATATCAGCACATAAAGCTGTATCTTTAGATGTAATTGATAAAATATGCTGTGCACTTAACTGCCAGCCAGGAGATATTATTGAATATGTTCCTGCGCCTGCTTCTAAGGAATAGGAAACTAAATAAAATTATCAGGAAAGGAAGTGTATATAATGCCACCAGCATTACAACCACAGCCGGAAACAATCACCCTGGAACAGTACGAGGCTCTTCCAGAGGAAAAAAGAGTAGAAGTGTTTGAAGGTGTTGTCTATGATATGGCCAGTCCGTCACAAATACACCAAACACTGTCTATGGAGTTATCAAATATCCTCTATAATTACATCAAAAGCAAAAAGGGAGCCTGCCAAGTATTCAGTGCTCCGTTTGATGTAAAACTATCTGATAAACCTCTGACAATCGTCCAACCTGACATTATGATCATCTGTGACAAAGATAAACTGGATGGAAAACGGTGCAATGGCGCCCCAGATTTTATAATTGAAATTGTTTCCCCTGGTAATCCGGCAGATGACTATATCCGTAAACTCTACTACTACAAAAATTATGGTGTACACGAATATTGGATTGTAGATCCCCGTAGAAAAACTGTGACTGTAAATTACTTTGAAGGCAATATTGTGAGCATTCAATATTCATTTGATTCCACTATCAAGGTAAATATCTATGATGATTTGTATATCAACTTCTCTGATATTGCCAATCTACTGAATATTTAGCCAAAAGAAAAAGGCATGTGCTGCTGCATATGCCTTTCATCTGTGATTATATAATTTTCTATCTGTTATCTCTGCTGCTATTCTTTCATTTTCTCTTCTAACCATTGGTTAAAATTACCTTGTAGATTTTTTTCAACATACATCCTTTTCATAGTTTTATATACATCTATAGCCGAAAATTTTTTCATATATTTATCCGTTCCAATTTTATTCATCTCAACAAAACAAGTTAGTGCATCCTGATACTTCTCATCCCTCATATACACTTCTGCCAACTCATAATAAGATAACATGACCACCAAATCACATACTCTCAATTTTTTTTTAATTATTATACTTTTTTTATATAACTTTTCTGCGTTACTATACTTCCCTCGCGCAAAATATCTATTTGCATAAAAATGATATTCTGCCGCAAGACTCCACTGATCTTCTCTTAACATATCTTCTTTAATACTCAATATCTTTTCATATAGATTCTCTGCTTTTTCATACTCTTCCTGATTTGAATACAAACTCACCAAATGATCATAAATTGATGTGATAGATGCAAAATCTTTTTTCTCAACTGACACACTCTCCCAATTTCTCAAGATTTTTCTATATTCCTTTTCTGCAATTTCATAATCACCAAAATCTTCATGAATTTCTGCTAAAGTAATATATGCTCTCAAAGTGTTAGGATGACATTCTCCTAATATTTCTTTAGAAATATTGAATGATATATTATACCATTTCTCGGCTTCCTCATATTCTTCTATTTTTTTAAACCAAAAAGCAATTTGATTTGTAAATTTATTTCGTATTATGTATTTTTTTTCTATATCTATTTTTTCATACAGGTTTATTGCAAATAAAATAAATGGCCAACATTCAAACGTAAACTGCATCGGTTGGTTTATTCTTTCTAGAATTGAATCTATTAACTTTAAATGATTTTCCATCCTTGGCTTACATTTCTCATAAATAAATTGCGCAAACACCGGATGCAGCGCATAACTATCTTGCTCTATATTGAACTGCAGCCATCCTTTCCGATACAACCTAAACAGTACATTATCGTTCTCACTAACTCCCGCATCCGCAAGCAGCCATTGATTACATATCTCTTTCTCCAATGGAATATAGGGAAACACAGAGAATGCCTCCAAAATATTCTGTTCTGCTTCTGTCAATTCAGACAGATCATACAATACCTCATAGGACTCCTGAATATTGACCAATTTTTCTTCATCATCCACATATTCTAATTGAAACCCGTTTCTTTCCAACTGATCTCGCAAGGTTTTTACGGACCAACCTTTTACCCTGGCCAGATGTGCCAAATGTTCCACTGTGATTGTGTGCTTTGCTGCTAGTTCTTCTATTATGTATTCCAAGTCTGGAACCTCTTCCTCTTTCACCCTTATCCCACTATCTTCAAAACGAATTTTCTCATAAATTTCTCTGCATTGTTCTTTATCAAGAAACCCTATTCGCAGTTGCTCAAATTCTTTACTAAATGCGGTTCGTCTGGAAGTGAGCACAATTGCCCCTGGTAACTTTTTCAATCGTTCTAAACTTGGATCATCTTTAACTGTTACATTCACATTATCCACAAACAGCAGCAGTTTCCCATCTGATGCCAGATATTCCAGTTCCCGCCATGCTGCTTCTTTGTTCAATTCTGGATTTTCCTGCTTCTTGTATCTCAAGCATTCTTGCAGACTGCTGTTCATATCACCATTATATTCAATATAGCCGATATGGCTAAATGATCTATTTTCACCTTTGCTATTTTTCGTTTGATATTCTTCAAACAGTTTCCTGCAGATATGTGTCTTGCCAATCCCTCCCATGCCACTTACCAGAACAGATTTGCGCCCCTCCTCTATCCTCTGGCGGAGTTCTTTCAATTCTGTTTCACGGCCAGTAAAATAAGATACTGGCCTTATATTCGTTTTATGGGTGACAACAAATTCTCGCTCATTATCTTGAAACATTATAATATTCACAGAAATGTTGTCACGCCCAACATAATCGCCATGAAATATACTATCCTTATTCCTGTTTACTATTTCTGGTCCCATTTATACTATCCCTCCCCACATATGAGCCATTGAATGTACTCTTTGAGTTCTTATTGACAACATTAGAATGATCATCCTTATTCCCACTATTGATTGTCTGTGAAATCTTAACCACTTTACTTGCCGTAAAAACAGATACCAGTAGCCCCACTACGGAACATGCCCCACAAACCACATTGAATATATCCATCATATCCACTGTTATTCCCCCTTATCTTTTATTGTTTTTTATTTGTCTTTATTATAATATTTTCCATATTTTTACACAACCCCAAAATATGTACATCAAAAAATAAAGCCTGCTATCGTATACAGCAAGCTCTATACTTCCTAATCTGCCCATTCTGCCATTTTTATCCTATTCATGATAAAGATTACCTCTAAACTAATTTCAACCGAATTTGGGGCAAATTTTTAAATCTCATGGCTATTATACATCCTTCCATCTGGCATAATTCCAGTGAATGCAGCAGTAACTCCCTCCAGACTGCTGCACCATTTTACAGCTTGGTCTGTATCACCTTTTCAAGATTGATATACCTCTCCAAAGTGGACATTCCAGGTTTGTCCTACGTCAAAAAGAACAAATATTCTTTTCAATCTGTGGCACGGAAAAAGGCAGAACGAAAAACTAATTTCATTCTGCCCCCAAAGGGATTTATTTATGAAATGCAGCCATCCATACCCTGATACCTCTGATTATCTCCAATCCACTGAATTTCACTATATATTATATTTTAGAAATCTTTCCCAGTTTTCACCACTCTCAAAACAGGCCTTTGTTTTTGCAAGCAATTTTCAAAAAAATCTTTCGGCAATGAACATATGCACTGTAAATCTTTTGGTGGAAGAGCGCATATATCTAAAAATTTGCGGCGTGTGATAATATTATTATCCATCAATAGATAAACCGCATCACGTAGCATCTCTGGCGGTTCTACTTGCAGCATATCATCCAAAGGCTCCTTTTGCCAGTACCTATTTGTTGTCATCTGCCTTTTCAGGTACCCAATCTGATTATCTGTCAAAAGATCAAGCGTCTCGCAACGCCTAATTATAGTTGACATTGCAGCCCCCCATTTCTTTTTTATCATCTCCAGATAAGCTAACGATGTCCCTCTCACATCTTTCGGGAAAGAAGTAGCAGGCAAAAGAAACGCTGCCGCAAATCTGTCCGCTTGCATATCTGCGAAATCTACAACTCCTTTTTTTACCGCATCTTCTTCAGGAATAGAACTATGTAAAATCAAATGTCCCAATTCATGAAGGATACTAAATCTTGTACGAACAGCACTTTTCTGCATTGAATTGTAAATTATATATGGTATGCCACCATACCACGAAGAATATGCATCAATACCATTAAAAGAACAGAATTCATTCCCAGAAAACTGAGCCACAATTATTCCTTGGTTCTCCAAAATTCCTATCAAATCGCCTATAGGGGCATCACCAAGCTCCCATTCATGCCTGACTGACAAAGCTATCTGTTCAATATCTTTGTCCTGTAAATCTTCATGGTTTATATCAATTGTAGGCGGACGCTGTCCAACAAATTCCACATATTTTTCCAACTGAGTCCTTATTTCAAAAACCCATTTCACCTGGTTGTTACATGCAGTCTTTACTTTTTTCGCAATGTTGGATTTAGATCGGAAAAATAGTGGGCTTTTTCCTATACCTGCACCGATCTCCTCTTTATAAAAAAAATCAACCGGAAAATGCAGTAAGAGTGAAATTGACTGTAATACATCAATCGAAGGGCTCATAATCCCTTTCTCATATTTTGAGACCGACTGACGTGAAACCCCTATTCTTTCCGCCAAATCCCCCATTGACAATGCACATGCCTCACGTGCCTCTGTTATGCGACTTGGAATTACACTATTTTTCATAATGCTCCTTCCTGAGCGCTATGAGCCAAAAATTCTTCTCTAAGCACTGCCTTTTTCCTTTCAAATTTCTTTGTTTCTTCTTTTTCTTCCACCAAACTTAGCATTGGAATATCTATGTAATCAGCAATAGCTTTGTAGCCAGGCTCCGGAAACTGCAATCGGCAAAACGTTTTTCCCTTCCGTCCTCCAAAAGTCAATATCGCATAATATGGCTCTTGAATAAATTTTTGCTCTCCCAAAAAGTCAAGTTTCATCTGAGAGAAGAGCGGATCATTATTATATGTTAAATCATGCTTATAATCAGCCTTGCTTGGAAGGGAATTTGGCGAACGGCTTTGTGCAATATGAATTATCAGATACTTATTTCTCAGCTCTGGCACTTTTTGTCCATAGCAAAATTCCCTTTCAAAAAAATCAAATGGGAATTTGGCATCATAATGTTCTATCTCACACTGCATCTGCACAAGTTTTGTGCGTAACCTTCCTCTTATGTCGGTAAAATACTTATGTGTAAATATTGGATTTTCTGCTTCTATCAAATCAAAATATGTGGCATCACCAACTTGTACGATTGACGCCAAGGCTATCATCTCTTGTCGTGTTAGCAAATCTATATTGTGTTCTCCCATTACTCTCCTCCTGTTTTCTTTTTAAATATGAACCTATTTTACATTTTTTCAGTTTTTTTGTCAACCATATTATTAATATTTTTCTCTCAAAGTTAAGAGTTAATAACATCTTGACTTATCTAAAAATTTGCTAATAAAATACCACTAACCCTATCTGACATATGCAGCAGTCCACCATTCCAATATAATCTAAGTCCACCCCCTCATTATACCTCCCTTTAAATATAATAAAAAACACCACTCTTAAAACCGATCTGTCCTGATATGCACTTGTCAAGTATACAAGGCGGTGTTTTTATGTCTGCCCGTTCAGCAGGACAATTTCTTATTCCACACTATGAAATATGGTTCTATACACTCCCATCCATATTCTCTTCCATTCCTCCGGTTCCTTGCCATAAATTGCCTAAAAGGAATTACATAACTGCCTGTTCGGTTTCCAATCATACAAAAGCGAACGTTCGGTTATCTGCCTCATTACTTCGTGAACATTTTTCTGTCAGATGATAACATCCCCATTTTCTCCAAAAACCCTGGTTCTGCTAGTTCTGGACATATTCTGATTTGTACAACAGAAGATAAACTGGCTGCAACATCCCATTTGTTTTGTATTCATTTTTGTTCCATGCAAAAGCGAACGTTCGGTTATTTCCCGTAGTTCCATACCAAAGCGAACGTTCGGTTATTTTCAGTTCCTACCTTGGCAATAACATTGATACAAAAAAACAGAACGGAAATTTAAACTCCATCCTGTTCCTGCAAAAATTTATTGATAAAATACTGCTGCCCCTTACCAGTTACAACCGTTGTCTTGGTTATTCTAACGCTGCCATCTGGGTGGTTAATCGTGCGCTCCTTTACCTCAAATAATTTAAGCTCCATGCTCCGCTGTGTCGGCATATTATAGTCCGTCCCTCTCCTGCTGATCAGGAAACCCTGCTGCCGCATCCACGCAAACAGACGCTTTTCTCCTGTATCAATGCCATTCTGCCGCAGGAGTTTTGCAAGCTCCCCGATCAGGATAGAACTCTTGGAAGCGGCCACTGCATCCGCAAATATCTCTTTCGGCTTCATACGTTCGTTTTCAGACACCAGAATTTTATTCTGTTCCTGCTCTTCTTTCAACTTCGTGGCAAGCTGTATCAGGAAATCAGGAGAGGCCAGAGCCTTTTCCAGTATATCCCCTGTCATATACGCCCCATGTTTACGAATGGAAGGAATAATTTCATCTGCCACCTTTGCCTGAAACTTCTCAGCAGTCCCGTTCTTTGCTTTCATAGCAAGACGGTAAAAGATGTTTTCAGGGATGAAATCTGGCAACCCTACTTTCCCAGTTGGTTGGTAATCTCCATGCCAGCTTGTTGGCACACCTAATTCTCCAAGATATTTGCGTACTGTTTCCCACCTGATAACTTCGTTGCCGCTTGCCGCAATTCTGGAAAATCCTAACCCTCTCGCGACACTCTCCAGTTTCAGATAGGCAGTCCCATCCCTCTCATAGCAATCCACACCATTGATAGTTAAAATCTGTAACTCATCCATTGATTTTCTCCTTTCCAGCAGCATTTCACCTTTCCTCTCTGCCATCTGTCTTACTGCCTCCAAGCACTTTCTTCAGACCAAATTCTCTTACCCTTTGCATCTGCCATCGTTTTTCCTGCATCAAATAACATAGCTGACAGCCTTTTTTCATTCTCCCGTATATCTGCATACACCGTACTTTCACAACAGCCATATATTTCCGCTATGGCAGCAGGGGAAACCCCATCCAGGCAGTTTTGTAAAACCTCTGCTTTTCTAATATCAGTGGCAATCCGTGTCTGTTTATCCTGGCAAAAATCTGAGTAAGCCTCTACTGCATCCGCAAACCATTCCATAACCTCCCTGGTAAGCATTCTGCCCTGTTCCACTAACGACCGTTCTTTTTTCCCTGGAAACAAACAAAAAATATCATCTTCCGCCATCCCATCCAAAAGCCGTTGGTAATTGATCAATATGCGGATCGCCATTTCTTTCTCCTTTGGCAGTTTTCCTATTGCTGGCAGCCCCATGCAGAGCACCAGCATTTCATCCAAGCACCCATTGATATAGTTCTGTATCGTTTCCTTCACTACTCCCAGCTTTGCAGCAATTGCCCTACTGCCGACAGGGACCTCCAACATATACCGATACACAAACACGTTATATCTGTTCTTAGCATGTTCTTCATGCAGGCCTGAAATATATCCCTGGTACTTTAAAAGCAGTGCCTTTAGTATTTCCGCATTCCTTCCCTCACGATAACCCAGAAAAGCATTTTTCAGCACGAGCCTGCAATTCTTTACCTCTTCTGGTTTAATGCCTTGAAACATGGCAGCAGGGGCACAAAGCAGCCTGTCCCCTCTTCCTTCCCTGTATTCCCTTGCAAAGTAATCATAAAAATAAATCAATCTTTCATCACCTGCCTTAAAGCAAAAATTCACTGCCCATTTGGTTGATCTGCTCCATGTCAACATAATCACTTAGACGCCTGGGATCCATGTGATACCCCTCCCACATGAAACTCTCCAGCCTTTCCCTGTGCCTGGAATGGAGTATCTTATAAAAGCCTTTCTTGATGCGTTCCTCTACTGCTTGCCTGCTGCATCCAAATAGTTCAGCGGTTCGCGTATAACTATTCTGCTGATAATATGCACAGCGTATCACCAGCGCTGTTTTTGGGTCAAGCATGGATAGTGCTTCCTCCAGCTCTTGATGCAGTTCCCTATGGTATTCACTGCTGCTGGCCAGCTCGTCCATCCTTTCCTCTGTGGAAAGCAGGTCAACCAGGCTGGTGTCCCCATCCTCTGAAATGTATTCGTCCAGGCTTCTTGTCGTCATATTTAGCATGGTTTTTTCCAGATGGCAGAGGGAACGGTAGGAAATATGCAAGGCCCTTTGTATTTCCTCTGGCTGTGGTTCCTGGTGGTATTCCTCCCAATATTCCCTTTTGAACGCTGCGAACTTTCTCATTCTGGTTTTAAGGTACTCTGGAATACGCACCATATAGGTATAAAGCCTTTATTTTGCTTCCAGAGCCTTTCCTGGTTGATGGTAATGTCGATCCCCTTTTGTATCTGTTCCACAAGTTCTTCGTTTGACATGCCTTGCCATCCCCCTTATCATGGATTTATCTATGAATGACCTAAGAACCCTATCCCTCAAAAGCCTTCTGTTGCAGCAGCAAGGCTTTTTTCTTTCACACATGCTTACCCTTCCCAGCCATTTGGTTCATACTTCCACCACTGTCCATCATCCCCAACCAACTCTTCTTCCCCTGGTTTTATCCCATACTCCGCCTGTTCTGATAACTCCTCCTGTTTATTTCCAGATAACGCCACTGCTTGTTTGGGTACACTGACCAAAAGTCCTCAAATTTCCCAACGGGGGATATAGGGGGCATATCTTTTTTTGTTTCTGTTTTGTTTTGTTTTTGTTTATGTTTATTAATAGGTACACTTTGTGGTTCACTTTGTGGTACGGTCTGTGGTACGGGTAGTGGTTCACTTTGTGGTTCATCTTGTGGTACATTTTTGATTGGATTTTGTACCACAGTGCTTTGTGGTACGGTCTGTGGTACATTTTTGATGTTATTTTGTACCACAAGACTATTCATATGATAGATTGCTGATTGGTTCCCACCACGTGAACGCCATGTAATAAATCTATCTTGCTCAAGACGGTTCCTTGCCCTTTTGATTGCCTGCGCGTTCAATCCCGATTTCAGCACCAGGATTGATACAGCTACCGTAAACTCTTGCTGCCAACCAGTTTTATTCGCTATGGACATAAGCGCATGCCATAAGACGATGGCCGGTGAGGGCAGCGGATTTAGTTCGAGCCGATCGTAGAACGCTTTTATTTCAGCTAAATAGTTCACGTTGTTCCCTCTCTGATCAAAAATACATGAACAAATACTTTTGAATGATCTCCTCCCTTCCTTTGCGGTACAGCTTAAATCCCTGTATCAACTTCTGAGTTTTCATCACAATATTTATCAAATTTTACCTTATCTACAAGTACCCTGCGACCAACTTTAAATAATGCCCCTGTTTTTTCTGCTACGTTCCTTGCTACATTGCTGCCAAGCCCTGCATAAATACGAAATTCATCCATGTTTAACAACCTCTTATCTGATAAAGTTACCGTAACATCCACTTCACAACCTTTAACTTTCATATGTATCTATTCCTTTCACATTTTAATTTTTACCTTTTCTGTATCATGAAAACTGAAATAGATTTATAAATGGTGATATAACCATTATAACATATTGGACTTTTTCAATTTATCACTATTTTCAGTTCTGAAATGCCACGAAATGACACAGATTGTAAATCTTTTTCCAAAATAAGAGTACTGAATAAAACGAAATAACAAATTTTAACATATACCCTTGTCAAGTCTTTTTTTATTTTTTTAGCATATTTTTTTGACACCATTGACACCAATATTGACACCAAATTTTTATACTCTTAATAAACGCTGATATGAAAAGATAATAAAGAACCCCATTTTCCAAGGCATATAAAGACAAATGATTACACTATAAAACGTTACTGCTATCAACCGTCGACAGCAGTATCTTTTTCCAAAATCCCTGCAAATGCCTATCTTTCCGCGCTTTTTAGCACTCAAATTTTAGATTTTACACCACAATTGACACCAATCTCATATTCCTTATATTTGGGCAGCAGGCCTATACTTCTGACACCTGCTGCCAGCAGGCATTTCTTTCACGCCTGTTTAAACTGGTGTTCGATTTTTTTAATTTCCTCTTTTTCCAATTCAGCAGTCACATGGGTATAAATATCCATCGTTACATCAATTCTGGAATGACCAAGATAACTCTGCACCACTTTTGGCGGGATCCCCTTTTCCAATGCCCGTGTCGCAAACGTATGACGCATTGCATGGGGACAGAAATATTCCATCCTTATCGCTTCCCGTTTTTCCAACCCTGCTGCCATCTCCTCCTCAAGATTTACTCCGTCTATGATCTCTTTTATGAATTTCGCTACGGATGCACTCCAAAGCGGTCTTCCCATCATAGAAGTAAATACCAAATCTTCCAAGCCTTTGACCGCCTCCCATTTATCCCCCAGCTTCATACGCAGTTTCGCCTGTTCCCTCTTATGTTTCTTAAGCCTCCTTGCAATCTCTGGAAGCATTGGAACCATTCTCCTACTATGTTCTGTCTTTGTCGGTCCCTTATGGAGCTCCATTCCTGCAACATTTACCAATGTACCACTGATGTGGATTTCCATCTTTTCAAAATCAATGTCGCTCCATTCCAAAGCAGTGATTTCCCCAATCCGCATTCCTGTGGAAAATCCCAGGAAAAACATAGCTTCATGAAATGGTTTTTCCTTCTCTGCCTGCTCCAAAAACCTTCTCTGCTCTTCTTCTGTCAGTGCTCTCTTGTGAATGTTTTCTCTCCTCCCTCCCTTTGGCAAAATCGTCCTCTCGACTGGATTTATGACAATGATGCCATTCAAATATGCCTGACGGAACAGAAGGTTCATGAGCGCTTTCACCTTTTCGATATATCCCACAGAATAGCCATTATTTTTCATCCTGTTCAATATCTTCTGGATGTGTTCTGGCCGAACCAACTGCAGCTTCATCTTGCCGATCATGTCTTCCACATGTTTGTAATAGTATTTATAACTATTCAATGTACTTTCTCGCACCATGTTTTTTCGGTACTCATTCATCCAAGTCCAATACCATACGTTCACAGTAATCTTTTCCGGCTTTGCATAGATGCCATGATCCATCTCGTATTTTATATCCCGCAGCCTCTTTTCCACTTCTTTCAGCGTTTTCCCATAAATTGCATATCTTTTTCCATCCAGTGTGTATCTTGCCTGGTAGCGCCCATCTTTACGGACACTAATCCCTTTTGGTAATGTTTGTTCTGCCATATCAGACACTCCCTTCGCCAGCATTGGAATAAATTCCCATGCCTTTCTCTGTACAAATTTCTTGCCTGACACTGCATTTTCACTTATAATACCAAATGCAATGCAGTTTCTTATCATGCATCATTGTATTGCCGTCCCTGGTCAGTTGCAGCTTTCCAGGGACATCTTTTAAAAATTGTCCTTTCCTTTTTAGCCTCCACACCTCCTAATCTGCCCATTCTTCCACTTTTATCATTTATATGATATAGATACCTCTAACCCAATTTCAGCCGGATTTGGGGCAATTTGGAAGCCACAGAACATAATCAGGACACTTATAACCCAAATGACTTATTTTTATTGCACCATCGATCAAACAATACCCTGTCATACAGTACTCTGTGCCCTATCCGCTTTTCTATCCCAGTCCCCTTTGCAAACTCCCTCGCCATATGCTGGCCCATTCCAGAATATGTACAAAATTCTTTTAGATTTAGGAGCCTCTTTTCTGTCAATGGTATGTGTTCTGGCTGCTGCCAGCCTTCCAGAAAGCTATACTCTTTCTGCCGCTCATACCATGCAATAGGGACCTTGCCGGCAATTGTCAGCTTTCCTGCTGCTTTTAGCTCCCTGTGCATTTTCTTTACCAGCTCTGCTGCTTCCCCTTTACGGATGCACAGATCAGAGGCTATCTCTTCCACCGTATAAAATACTTTATGTTCTTCCATTCCCATTTCCATCATTCCCTGTGCATCTGCCTGTTGCCATACTGTAGCCCTCCAGAAACCCTTGCTTCCTGGATGCGGCTTCTAATTCCCTGGCAGCACAGACCAGCTCTTCTCTGCCATCCTCTGGCAGCAGTTCCAAATAAGGCTCCATATTTGTATATGCCCCTATCACATCCTCACTCCGCAGCTCCCAATGCTCCTCATCCGCGGCAAATGCTTCCCAACTGCTGCAAGGCCCTGAAAACTCCTCCCCTGCTGCATGGCTGGCAACCATCTGACCTGCCAGGAAACTATTGGCAGCCATGCCAAGCCGTTCCACGCTCTGCCCCAGGTACTCATTCAATATCTCCAGGGAATTGCCTATGTACTCTGCTCTTGCCGCATTGTAGGCGCCTGCAACCAACACATGCAGCAGGCCCTCCATACGCACCAGATCCATCTGTACCGCTTCTATTTCTTTTCTAAGGGTGAATGCCCCATCCCCGTTAAATGCTCCATACTGCTGCATCTTACAACATACCTCCATTCCAAGACTGGTTGACCATATCCTCCATAACCCCAAACAAGCTGGACACCTCATTGGGGCGTGCCTGTCTGCCGGATGAAATCCATGTTTCTTAACAGCCTCAACCTTTCAAGCCCTCCATCAGAAGCTTTGTTGCTAAATGAAATCCCATTTGGAAAGCATTCTCCTGTCTTGCATCACAATAGTCAGCAATTAAATCTAAAATAATATGGGATGGACTTCTTTGTTCTACTGCCTCTTCTAATTTCATTTCTGCTTCCAGTTCGGCAGCAGAATCATGCTCTCTTCCCTCTACTTCAAGAACAAAGTAATACAACTCTGACAGCAGATTGTGTTCCAAGCCCTCCTTCCTTTTTTTTGACAAAATCTCTGCTTCCCTGATTGCTTTTTGTGATTTCATTTCTTTATTCTGCACCTTTCCTTACCTCCTGCTATTTTTATTCTTATTAGAATGTGATGCTTCTAAACTGCATCTTATTTCCCTAAATAGGCAATCTTTTTAAACTGCTCAATTCTCGCCTTACAAGCCAGATAGATTTCTTTATAAGGCTTGCCCTGCTGCATACTATCCTGCAATACCTCTGAAATGATATGTTCCACCAGGGTGAGGTTGTTTAACTGCTGGATGTCTGCCTTATCCCTCCCTTGTGAAATCCCTGCTGCCTTATTCGCCAATTGAGTAAGGCTGCAATAATACCGATCTGCATGTTGGCTCCCCTGGCTCTTGGCATAGGCTACAAAAGACTTAATCGCATCTGTCTCCAGCAGACGGTTGTTCTTTGCCTCCTGGCGGGTCTGTTGCCAATAAGACGGTAAAAAGGCTGCTGCCAGGACGTCTTTTGCCTTAAGCTGATATTTCACCAGTTTTTCCACTAATTCTGGATTAGTTTCTTTCATATTTGGTGTGATGGAGATTTTTGCAAGCCAGAGGGGAACGTAATCAAGTTGCAGACATAAAGCCTCTTGATTGCCTCCGGCTGTAGGGAGGGTCAAATTTGACTCCCCTTTGGAAAGTACCAAATCTTCTTGAATTTTCCGCCGTTCATTTCTCATTTGGTCTTTTGATAATCCTATTCCCTCGCACATCTGTCTAACGCCAACCCAGATAATGCCCTTACTGTCTTTTGCGGCTAATAGTCCATCACCCATAAAATCAACTGTCTTTACTGTTAATTCATTTTCCAATAAAAAAATCCCTCGCTTTCTAAAAAAAGGTTGCAAGGAATTAAACACCATGATAGAATATTTCACGGTATCATTCCATTGCGGTATGATTTACTAAATAAGAGATTGCAAACTTTGGTCGGTGGGCAACTCTTATTTTTTTGCTCAATTTTCACGACTTCTTCCTGAATGATCTTTTTTATATACTATTATACTCCTCTCCCTCATAGCTAATTTATCATACTATTAGTTTAATGTCAATACCATTAGTTAATTTTATTGTCTTTATATTGTTTATGTGATACTATATGAATATAGAGAGGAGGTAATATCATGAAAGACAATTTTTCAACACGTATAAAAGAATTACGTACCAGTAAAGAATTAACTCAAAAAGAATTAGCAGAAACTCTCAATATATCAACCGTTAGTGTTTCCTCATATGAAACGGGGACAAAAACACCTTCACTTGATATGGTAAAGAATATCGCCCAAAAATGTAATGTTTCCATAGACTGGCTTTGTGGACTTAGTGACAACATGACGCTTGATAACCACATTACCACATATAAAGAACTTTTTCGATTATTTATCACTGTGCTTGATGTACGATACCAAAAAGAAAAACCAGATTCAATTATTAATGTAATTGATACCAAACAAATGTCGGTAACAATTGCTTTACATGATGATATTAATTTTCAGACATTCTTTTCAAAATGGCGCGATATATCCAAACTTCACAATGAAGGAACTGTTGACGATGATTTATATCAGATGTGGATTACAAAACAACTTTCAGATTACGACTACCCGATTAATGGATTACCAGCATTTGCACAAGGTCTGCCCGATAAAGAAGACTAATAAATACAAAAGGCAGGGTTTTAACGCCCTGCCTCTTTTATATTTCTATTTTTTAAAGTGCCAACTTGTATAACGCAAGCTGATTAAGGCTCACGCCCTCTTTTTCCGCTTCTATTGCCAATCTTTGATGTAAAGATTTTGGAAGTCTTACAACAAATTTTCCGCTGTACTTTTCTGCTGTTTCTGGAAGCGGTATAGGAAGATTATTTTCTTTCTTTACCTCAAAATACCCCTCCATTGCTTCATTAAGGCTCTGATATAATCCATCCAGTGTATCGCTCGTACTCTGGCAACCGTCAAGCTCCAAAATCCTGCCATAAAAGTAATGACCGCTTTCGTCGTTCATCTCCTGCACCAATCTTGTGTATGGCAGTTTCATATAATCTTTAATTTCCACGCCTTTCTTCTCCTTTCCGTTTGCTGTGTTGTGCCCAAATAAGGGATTTACTCCCCTATCCTGTTTAACACATCCACTACATAAACCTTTTTTAATGGATTTTCTTGTTTTATTGTTATCAAATCCCCAGTTTCTTTATTCAGATAATGCTTGTGGCTTCCTTTTTGCCTTACCGGAATATATCCGTATGCTCCTAAAACTTTTTCGACTTCTTCCGGTCGTATTCCGTTCGGTTGTTGCTTCATTTTCTCAATTATCTTTTTTACGTTTGGCACTCTGTTTCCTCCTTTCATCTATTATAGTATCATATATAGTATTATTTGTCGACTATATTGTTTAAAAATGCAGAGATTTCCACCACCAGGCAATATCTTTTTTATTCTCTGGCTTTTCCGAATTTCGTTTTCTTTAAACCGTTATGTTGATTAGGATACTAAGGTTTTCTTTGTATGAATATCCGCCAATGATCTGAAGCAGGGATAATTTAAACAAAAAGAAAACCCTATATGCAACCAACAAAATAAGCCCTCCTGTGGGCTTTTGATGCTCTCAGAAGGCTTTTCATGACTCCCCTTATTTAGTTACTGTTTCCAGAGGCACAACTGCCAATGTCTTTCCAAGTGGTGCTAATACCTTCAAAATGGTATCTAACTGCGGGCTGGTACTGCCCTTTTCCATTCTTGCAATTACAGGCTGCTTCACTCCGCTTAATTCTTCCAGCTTCTTTTGACTTATCCCTTTTTCCTTCCTTGCCTTTATCAGTTCCCCTATAATAGATACCCGCAGATCACTTTCCGCTATTTCCTCCGGTGTAAGAATACTTTCCATGAATTTCAGAACGTCCTCTCCGATAGCATCTGATCCACGCCCGTTTAAATCCGCCAAATTCTCCTGCGCCTGTGCTATGGCTTTTAAATATTCTTCATCCGTCTTCATTGTGTTTCCTCCTCTCCTGATAATCGGTCAAATTTCGTTTTGCGCGTTCTATCTCGCGTGGCGGGGTTTTCTGTGTCTGTTTTAGAAAAACATGGAGCAGGACAAAACCTTTGCCATTCCAGGCAGCAAATAATATTCTATCCCTCAATGGCCTTAATTCCCATATATCACCAGTAAGATGTTTTATATATGGCTCTCCTGCACGTGTTCCATATTCGCTAAGGACTTTCAGATAATCCATTATCTTATTCAGCTTTATCCTGCTGTCTTTATCTTTCCTCCCTGCCAGCTCTGATATATACTCCTTTACTGGTTCCTTACCGTTCTTGTTTTTGTAAAAATGTATCTCATACAAGTTATGCTCCCTCCTGTTAATATACATTATACTTAAAAGTTATTAAATTATCAATAACTTTATCGTTATTATTCTATGTTTTTCAGTTCTGTTATGCTGTCTAATCCTACTGCCAATAATAGAACATTTCCCCTTCATGACATGTGCCATTGTCTATATCACGCCTCCTGTATCAATTTTCTTTGACTGGATGCAGCAGGCGTGATATAATACCTGCATACTCCAACTTGCTTAGTTGTTAGGGTACTGTCCCTACCAGTA
>CAJTCL010000032.1 GCA_910575005.1 Lachnospiraceae bacterium
TTACATCCCTTTGTTTCTATACGCATTCAGATGGAACATTGAAGTCAGCTATTATGAGCAGAAAACTTTCTGGTCATTATGCAGTTACATGGTGCGCAGCCGAAAAGGGATTGAACTGCTGGTTAATTTGATCAATATAGCTTACTGTGCAATGAAACTGCTGCCATATCAGGATGCAGTATTTACAAAATACCGGAATGGAAGCGTGCAGGATTTCCGGTTTGTGCTCAGCGAGCGGATAAGGAAGGAACTATTTTTTGCCACTTTGGTGAAAAAGAGCAAAAGTATGATAAAATCATCGGTTCTTATGAAAGTCTTGAAATGCCTTGTCCAGCAAAATGGCTATCATTTATAAAAGTTGTAAATTGGTGTTTATTCAAAGAATTCATAACTTTATTCGCTAAATCGTCCTTGTTTACCCACCACTGAACTGTCCTTCCAATTTTTACTTCTCCAATAAACTGTTCCAATTTTTCTTTCTTATCAGAATCTTGTTCCATATTTTCAGGCATAACAGTCGCTTTTCCATCTATCAAAAACGCTAATACAGGTATTTCTTTCTCCAAAGCGTAGTAAAATTCTTTTTGTGTATAACTAATTCCAGCATAATCTCCATCTTTAATCACGCTACCATATCTATGTCCAATGATTAAAACATAATAATCAGAACTATCTATTGTCTCTTTTATAATTTCCCATTGATCTTCATCCGCTGCGCTAAACATTTCCATACCAATAGGAAACTGATACATAGCAAGAATTGTATCTTGAACCTGTTTTCTTTCTTCTTTTAAATCCTCATATGTAGAACTTATAAAAATCTGATATTTCTTTTCCATAAAGTCGTACCACCTTCACATCATTTATAGTGAACGACAAATATTTTTCTTTTTGAACTTTGAATTGATATATTCGCATAGAAATACAAGAATATCGAAACAAAAAATAAAGTCGTCCACTATAATTTTAAACACTCTTTCCTAATTCATACTTTTAAACAAAAATACTAACTCTTTGTACGCCCACACCCCACATCAACCACCGCCGAAACCTCAAAATACTTCTCCATCCTTTTATTCCCCTCCTCATCTTTTACAAACACAAAATGCCTATAAAACTGCCTAAAATAAAGGACTTCTACGAGTTTTTCCTTTGTATCGACACAATAGTCTCGTCGTGCTTATTTTTGTCCCAACTGATGCTATCAATAAATCCTCCATCATAATAAACTGGGAATTTAAAATCAATCCGTTTCAAAAATTGTCCATTCTCCTGTTCCTCTTCATAAATATAAACAGCTGCAACAAAACTTTCCAGCAATTGCTTCTTTTCGCCATCATTCATTCTATCATAAAGTTTGTCAAAAAACATCAGGTATTTATACACATTGTCAATTGTAATGGCATTCATCTGGATGCCATTTTTTCGCATCTTTGCATCTTCTATCAATGATTCATAATCGGCGATATCATCATAGAATTTCTCTATCTGCTTTTCATAATCCACAGCTTTCCTTTTATAGTGTTTCTCTTCACAGTCAAGGCTGTTTAACTTATCCTGCCACATTGACAGGTTTCTTTCTGCTTTATTTAATTGCTTTTGATACCCCGATATTGCCTTGTCAATTTCTTCTGTATCAATTTTACACCCAATCCTCTCTTTCAGTCTGTCCCCGAACTTCTCACTCTTTATCAGTTTCATGATGACCTGCTCCACAGCTTTATCAACCTTGTCCTCCTTCCACTGTTTAGAGTAACTGCACTTCCCTTTATAATATTCACTGCTTCTGCGGTGTTTGCACATGTAATAGTAATATTCGCTGTGTAAGGAGCCGTCCTTATTTTTCTTCCGGTTCACATTGCCATACATATTTGCCCCACATACCGGGCACTTCAAAATGCTGGACAGAAGGTGTTTCCTGCCCTTATTATAAATCTGCTCTTTCTTTCCTCCTGTACCCTCCCTTTTCCGGCAGGCTTCCATCCACGTATCCTCGCTTATAATTGGCTCATGGCTTCCATCCGTTAAAATATAGCCGTCTGCCTTTATCTGGCGGTATTCATTATCTGTTCCCTCCACCCTCTCCTTTGTCCTTCGCCCATAAGCGATTTTCCCTGCATATACAGGGTTATCAAGAACCCCTCTTATAAAATGCGGAGAAAATTCTTCCAGCGTCCCATTCTTGCGCCTTTTTTTGGTTATCCCCCTCTGGTTCAGATCTCTTGCAATTGTATTGACCCCCATATTTGTGTTCACAAATTTATCAAAAATCTCCGCAATAATATCCCTTTCCTCCTCCTCAACCACAAGCCTTCCGTTTTCCAGCTTATAGCCATATGGCGCAAACCCGCCATTCCATTTCCCTTCCCTTGCTTTTTGCTTACGTCCTTCCATAGTCTGGACAAGGATATTCTCCCTTTCAATCTCCGCAACGGCAGACAGTACAGAAATCATCAGTTTCCCAGAATCTTTGGAAGAATCTATGGACTCTTCCACGCAAATCAGGTTCACCCCGTATCTTTGCATCCGCTTCAATGAATTTAGGACATCAGCGACATTCCTGCCAAAACGGGACAGTTTATATACAAGCACAAATGACACGCCATCCTTTTTGTTTTCTATGTCCCCAAGCATATTCATAAACTCAGCCCTGCCTTCAATGCTTTTGCCCGACTTCCCTTCATCAGAATATGTATTTGCAATAATCATCCTTTCATAGTCTGCATATCTTTTCATCCGTTCCACTTGGGCGTCTAAGCTGTATCCCTCCACTTGCATGGAAGTCGACACCCTTGAGTATATATAACATTTCTTGCCTTCCTTTGCGTCACCCTTAACCATAAATTTCTCCTTCCTACGCCCCGCAGCATTCTGTTTCCATTTATCATAACTCTGTTCATGCACATATGCAACTATAGTGGAAAGCAGGGGATTACTCCCCGCTTTTTTCCCTTTTTTCTTCCTCAATAATTTCCCGCATAACCTCTGCCCCATACTTTTCCAGCATTTTCTGCAAGAACTCCGCCATACGCTTAAAATTAATATCCTCGCCCATAGAATCCTCCGCCAAAACAAACAAAATGTGACGGAGTCCATAAGCCATATCAGCAGTTAATTCACCTTCCCACTATTTTAAACCCTCTTGTTTCATCTCAGCTGCTAACACACAGATTTCCCATAGTTTAAAGGCTTCTTACAAAGCATTTGCGCCTTAAACTCATGATCCATTATTAATGTCAAAGAAGGATCTCTCCCTTTTTCGATATTCCAGTTACTATAATATTCAAATTTAAAGGAGTAAAATGATGCAGCAAAACAGATGCTGAAAGAAAATGTCGATTTACATTGATAAGCATTCTAAGATATGGTAAAATTTTATCAGGTGCTGCCAGGATGGTAGGCGGTTAGCCCTCTGCGGAGGGACTGTGACCCTCCGATTACATAGAAACCTGAAAGGGAATCTGGGAAAGGAGGGCTAAGTGGATGTTGACGATTGAAGGATTGATTTCTGTACTCGGATTATGCGTGGCTTGCTTCAGTCTCGGATACGCCATCGGAAGCAAAGATAACCATAAAACACAAAAATAGCCGCCCCCGACCAAAGGATACGGCTACTTTGTAATCTATTAATCGGGCTAACCGTCTATCGGCAGCGCCTCTTATGCTTATAATATAACATACCACCACAAACTATTCAAGGATTTTCCCTGAAAATCCAGATACCCCATATATTTCTATAAGCCAGACATGTACATAATCTGCCCTGCCTGAAATGGAATGATACCGTTTCGCCATAAATATGCCGAAAATAACCGCCCAGCATCCCAAGCTGGACGGTCACCTTCAAAAAATCAATTTGCCCTATAAAATTTTTTTAGAATTAAAAAACTCCTTATTTTGTCACACGCATGAAATGGGCAACTGACTTATCTTTCTTGCTGTAATAACTTGTTTTTCCAAATGCAGCTTTTCCCTTCCAGAACTTTGTATCATTTGCCGTATTCTGCAGGGCAGCGGAACCGCCTATCCCGATGCAAAGCCCCTTATAGTCCTTGGGATAAGTTACTTTCACTTTCATAGAAGAATTTGTTAACGATACCCAACAGCCATCATCATCACGGTAATATTTGGGGGTTGAATATACCCAATCTCCATATTCTGCGACGACTTTTTGCTTGTTTTTTCCTTCCGGAGATTTACCTGAATCATAATCTACGAGTGTCCAAAAATACTTTCCTCCCATCTTATCAGCTTTAGCCTCTGGGCTGTTTGCCAGCTTATGAACCTGTTTTTTGCCCATATTCCACTGGCGTGTGAATTTTACTGTAAATGTCAGCTCCTTATAGCCTTTCTTTTTAGAATTCTTTATCTTATAATTCGTTATTTTTGCTTTCTGCTTTACCATGCCCAATCCGGCATATCTGGTCTTATATGTAACCGTTTTATTCTTCTTCAAATCCCATTTTACATTAACTGTTTTCATATGGGGCTTGGATGCCGCCTCAACCTGCGAGGGCAAAAATATGCCTCCAAATGTCATCACAACTGCCAGCAAAAACACGGTTAATTTTTTTCTTCTGTCTTTTTTCATAAATTTTCTTCTCCTTTATCATCCCTATTTTTATAAATCATTCCCGCTCTTCTTTGAAAAAATCAGGATACCCCGTAGAAAGGGGAACAGAACAACAGTTACTAACTGGTACATCAGGATTTACTTCTTAATCTTGCCGCTCACTTTTACCTTGCTCCATGTGCTGAACAGGGTTTCTTTGCCAGATTTCTTATAACTGCGTATCCTTACATAATATTTCTTGCCTGCTTTCAGCTTTGTGAACGTGTAAGAGGTCTTTGACAGGGCCTTTTCTTTCATATTCTTCTTAAATTTCTTATCTGTGCTTACCTGTACATAATACCCCGACGCCATCTTATCCTTTGCCCACTTCACGGTTAATTTTTTGCCTTTCACAGCTTTAACTGATTTTACGGATGGCTTTTTGGGCATTACCTTGATGGTTACCTTCTTAGATACCTTCCCTGCCTTGATGGTTATGGTGGCAACTCCAGTGTTTTTAATTGTCACCCTGCCTGTATTCTTATCTACTGCGGCAATCTTTGGCTTTGAACTTGTAAAGGTCATCTTACTCTTTGATGTTGCATTGATTTTGAATGGCTTTGCGCCATATGCCACCTTGTACACAGTTTTCTTGCAGGTAATCTTGGAAGCTGGCTCTGGCTGCTCCTCTGCTTTCACGATTGTGAAGTTTACAGTCTTGCTCCCGGTGTAATTGCCTTTTCCTGTCACGGTTGCCTTGGCTGTCCCTACCTTAATGTTATTACTATAGGAAACTGTGTAATCTGTGTTTAATGCTAAGGTTTTTCCATCCAGCTTCACGGTTACCGATGGGGTCTTGGCTGTTCCGTCATAGGTGTAACTGGTTTTTGACAATGTGACACTGGCTTTGGAAATATCAGCCTTGTTCTTATCCTCTTGGGATGGCTCATCGCCTGAAATTAAACGGAATGTAATTTTATTTTCATTTGCATACCGCTCCGCTTCTGAACCGCTTTTTCCATAGATAACCAGATTCTCACTACAACTACCAAATGCCCCACCTCCGATACTTTATATGGTATGGCTTTTAACAAACTTTATGGAACGCTGTAAGTGCCTGTTTATGGGCATTTCCGGCGTTTCTTCTTTTCATCTTATCCCACGAAAAACCGTAAAATCACGGAAAAACGGTGTCAAAAATGGTGTCTGTTTATGGGATGTGTGTCAGGAATTTTAGCAAGAATAATTTCGCCGGATTCTAAAAAATGCAGTTGATTTTCAGATGCAGAAATCTGA
Source organism: Lachnospiraceae bacterium (assembly GCA_910575005.1). Lineage (GTDB taxonomy): Bacteria > Bacillota > Clostridia > Lachnospirales > Lachnospiraceae > Petralouisia. The sequence continues at coordinate 5,849 of CAJTCL010000032.1, forward strand.
ATATTTTGTTGCGGTCTGCTTTTCCAGCCCAGCCAGACGCAAAAAGCCAATGAGCCTGTCAACCCCTTTACCGTAGGCACTTGCAGAGCAAGTGGGGGTTTACAGAGCGGATTCCCGGCAGAAATGCCCCTATCATGGAAAAAGGGATGTTCCAATGCACTTTATTGGAATATCCCTTGGCTGTAATAAATATTTTCTGTTTATTGTTTCCTTGCTGAAAGAGGAAAGCTGTCTGCTTATGTGGGCTTTTATAGCTGTTATGCAAAAAATACCCTGTTGGTTTTCCATGTCTGCATAAGATAATATTGCGACAGCTTGTAAAAAATAGAACGGGGTATGCATAAACCGGGACAGTCCTGCATACCCTAGAGTAAAGAGAGCCAACCTAAACCGTTTAACCTATATACTACTAGTTACTAGCTGACCCACCAACAGTCCAATTTTCATACGAACCATGAAATTGCTGATTAGAAATGTCTTCTAAAGATATTTTCCCACTCGTAGAAGATGGCTCTTTAGCCTCCTCCTCTTTACAATGCGCATCAAATAAAGCTAAAAGCTCATCATAGCCGTTATGACCGCTCCAAGTCTTACCACAACAACACCGCACATAATAGGTTATAGGGGTATAATTAACATTACCCTTTACTTTCACCAGCTTAGACCAGTTTGTCTTGCCATCAAACCTAACCGTTAAGTAAGCATTTTTGCGAAACCGAAGTTTCATGTTATTAATCGTAAAGGTATACTGATTCTTCCCCTTCTTGGTGACCTTCGCCTGAGCCTTCACCGCCTCGAACTTCTTGCTGTTCTTGGTAGTTCCGTAAGCTACGGTGATTTTCTTAACCTTACCCAGTTTTTTTACTTTGTTAGCCGGAACGCTGACTGTTACGTTTACCTTGCAGGGTGACCACTTAGCGGACTTAACAGTCGGCGTTACCTTGCTGGTTTTCTTGTTGATAAAAGCTGTTCCCTTAGCCTCTACCTTGACGCTGGCTGTCTGGATGCCCCCGAACACGACTGCAACCGCAATGGCTGTTACTGCAATCCTCTTGGCAATCCCTTTCATTTTCGTTTTCACATAAATCCCTCCATCCTTTTTCATCTGTGCCATGCCGGATACCCACTTATATCTTTTATCATATGCGCCCGGCATTTTTCTGTGCCCACTTCTATGCCTAAAATTATAATACTTAGTAAATGAATTATCAATTTATATTTTCGACACCCTTCGACAAACTTTATCTGCCAACGTCTGGGGGATGTATGACGCCGTGCGCCCTCTATCAACAGGCGCGGAACTGGCAGGGGCGCATGAAGGCGCGTCGCGCCGGAATGCGTTCCTGCCAGCGGAGCGGGTGGGGATGGAGGGGAACACCGCCATGCGCTTTCCGGGGCTAGTATTACCCCGGAAAATGAACAAAACAAAAAACAGCCACAAAAGCCCGGAAAACAGCGGTTTACAGACTACAGAACCTGTGCGCCCCAAACTGCACAAAACGCACACTGCCACTGTTTGGAAAATCAGGGGAACAGGCACATTGCGCTATGGCATAGCAGAAACCAGTAAGGTATATAAGCAACATTTCAATCCTGACATTAGTGTTGACACCAACACTGACACCAATCCCTGACACCAATCCCTGTCTGCTTCTGGTGTCAAAATTTCCAACCGCTGACACCATTCTTTTGTGTCAAAACCTCTCATTCCTGACACCAGTTTTTGTGTCAAATTAATTTACATTCCCCCAGCTTTATGGTATCATAAAAGCATATAAAAGCCATGCCATAAAAGACCGGGGAATTAAGAAAGGATGGTATTTTATGGCAAACAGGAAAGACAGCAAAAACAGGGTATTGAGAAATGGGGAAACGGAACGCAAGGACGGACGGTATATGTACCGTTATACCGACAGCAAGACCGGGCAGAGGAAAACCATCTACGCAAGGGACTTGGCTGAACTCCGGGAAAAGGAAAAATCCGTTTTATCTGACGTGGAAGACAATATCAGGACTGGCGGGAACGTGAAAAGCCTGACAGTCAATGACCTGTTCCGGCATTACCTTGAAACCAAGGAAATATCAGAATCCACGAAAGTAAATTACCGCTCCACATGGAAGAACAACGTGGAGGATTCCATAGGGCGGTATAAGGTTGTGCAGGTTCTCCCCTCCGACATCAAAAAACTTTATTCCGGCTTATCACAGAAGGGGCTTGCAAAAAGCAGTATCAAGTGCGTCCACAACCTCCTGCACCCGGTTCTTGAAATGGCTGTTGACGACGACATCATACGCAGGAACCCGGTAAAATCCGTATGGGGCGATTATGGGCGCGAACCAGAGGAAAAGAAAGCCTTAACGGTTGCACAGCAGAAACGGCTCATGGAATTTGTAAAATCAGACACCACATACAACGCCTACTGCCCTATGCTTACGGTAATGCTCGGCACTGGCGCAAGGTGTGGGGAACTGGTAGGGCTTACATGGGACGACGTGGACATGGAAAAGAAAGAAATCCATATCCGGCGGACGCTGGTCTACAAAGACTATGGGGACGGTTTAAAGCTCCATGCAAGCACCCCCAAGACAAAATCCGGCATACGGACAATCCCAATGTCTGACGGCGTATACAACGCCTTTTCCCAGCAGAAAGAACTTAACTCCCTGCTGGGAAAAGACAAAAACAGATTTGAAGTTGAGGGATTGCAGGACTTCGTTTTCATCACAAGGAACGGCAGACCGCTTTTAATGAACTCCGTGAATAAAGTCCTCTCCAATATCGTAAAGGCGGTAAACGCACAGGGGCAGGAAGAAACATTCCCGGACATTTCAGCGCACACCATGAGGCACACATTCTGTACCCGGATGGCGGAAAATGGGATGGATATAAAGGTACTGCAATACCTGATGGGGCACGCGAACATTAACATCACTATGCAGGTGTATAACCATATCGCCGATTCTTCCAGAATTGAAAAAGAACTTGCCCGGATAAATGCTTTAGCGGTGGATTTCTGATATTACACAAAGAAATGAAAACGGTGTCAATCGTGTGTCAAACCACAAAAACCCTGACACCGCAAAACCCCGAAAGCCCAGCAAATAAAGGCTTTCACGAACCTAATAACACTAAAATGTATAACTCCCGATACTTGTCACACTATCTGGGATTGTCACACTTGTTAAACTGCTGCAACCTAAAAATGCACTACTTCCGATACTTGTCACACTATCTGGGATTGTCACACTCGTTAAACTGCTGCAATCCCCAAATGCCCACGCTGCGATATTCGTCACGCCATTTGGAATTGTTATATTCGACAAATCACTGCAGCCTACAAATGCCTGCTCTCCTATCTGAGTCACACTATCTGGAATCTTAGTATTTTTACATCCCATGACAAGAATATTTCCATCATCTTTTTTTTGAATCGCTGCATTGCAATTATCCCTGCTGTCAAATACAGGATTTGTTTCCGCTACGCTTATGCTTTCTAAACTGCTGCAATACTGAAATATATTTCTTTGAATGCTTCCAGCAGGAGCATCTACCGTAGATATCACGCTAGCAGGAATTGTGGCCTCCTTTAAATTCTTGCAGCCCCAAAATGCACCAGCTCCGATATATGTCACACTATCGGGAATTATTATATTACTCAAACTGCTGCAATCTAAAAATGCGTTAACCTCAATTGTCTTCACACTATTAGGAATGGACACGCTTGTCAAACTGCTGCAATGTGCAAATGAATTCTCAAAAATGGCCGTCACACTATCAGGGATTTCCACGCTCGTCAAACTGCTGCAATACCCAAATGCTTCATCTATGGCTGTCACTTTCTTACCATCAATCTCCGATGGAATTACAACATCACCACCATTTCCATTATATCGTGAAATTGTTACACTGTTTCCATCCTGATTTATTCTGTAACTAAATCCATCTTTCTCAAATACTTCCCCCCACTTGGGTTCAGACGCATACCCCTGCATTGGGAATGCCATTACCAAAACTAATAACAATGCTACAAATTTTTTCATCCCTTTTTCTTCCTTTCTGTAATATCCCATGAACGATCCCTGGCATAATACCCAGGATTCTTCCCACTATCTTCCCAAGACATTTCAATAGGTGAAAAACCCTGTGATGTACCTGTCACCCAGCAAATGGTTCAGGGCGTCCGCCAGCCCGCGTACCGCCACCTCATCATACAGCCTGTAATAATCCTCCTCATCGTCAAAAGCAAAATTCAGGTACATGCTGTCATCACCGATACAGTAGTCGTTTTCATTCTCATACAGCGGACGGCCGTAATTGTCCCACATGAACTTATCCACTATTCCCTGGCATTTCTCATCTGCTTCGTCTTCATATGTAAGCTCCTCTGTATCATCATTGATGTTTGCCAGGATTTGCTTCAATACTCCTTTTGTTTCATTATCCATCTCTTTTTCAAATAAAAAAGCAACGCCGCCCATGTACACAGGCCTTGCCTGTTCCTCCATGAGTTCCCTGACGGTTTCCTGCACCTCCTTTTGCACCTCACCTGGGATTTCCTCCCCTGTGCTCCCCTGCTGCTTCCGCTTCTCCAGATACCCCGCCACTTTACTGCTGATTTTCTTACCGCCCTTAAGGATTAAGCCAACAACTGCTTCGATGTTCTCCTCCTTTAGACCTTCCCTTACCACAATAGGCAAAACTGCACTAACTGCACTCATTAATGCTGGCATTGTGAAACCGCTCCTTCCTTCTTGTAATTTTTTAAACCATCCATATTCCTCACCTGAAATTTGTCCTCCTTCGTTCCAGATTCCCCTATATTATACCATGAAACTTCCATTTTGGACACTTTTTTCTTCCATTTTGGATAATAATTTTCCTCACGAGGTGATTGACATGGCTGAAAGGATTAACCAGCGCTTAAACCCCATCGTCGGCTCAAACATCCGCAGGCTCAGGAAAGAGCGCGGCATGAAAGCCACGGAAGTCATTGCCAGGCTGCAGCTGGAGGGCGTCTATGTCACTACTGGCATCTTCAGCAAGGTGGAGCATGGCTTAAACAACCCCAGCGTTGACATGCTGGTTGCGCTTACTGGAATTTTCCAGTGCGACTTCAATGAATTCTTCCAAAAATAAGCGTCTGGAATCCCATTTCTGGGACTCCAGACGCTATATGTTTCCCTGTTATAATTTCCCTTCCCATTTCGGGAGCGTGGATGATGATTTCAGGCAGACCTTTCCATACGCGATACGCTCGACAGGCTTTAAGGCATTTTCAATGGACGCAATGTCCTCCTTACATACCCCTTTAAAACATCCCCCTTCATATCTTACCGCCGCGAGATCCCCTGCAAGGACAGTCTGGAAATTCCCATCACTGTCGTAAACCGCACGGTTCAGTGTTTCCCCCTGAACCACAGCGTCTTCCACACAGACTATGGCAAGCCCGCCGCCAAGCGGGTATATGTACCCCTGCTCCAGCAAGGAAACGTGTGCCTCTCCCAGATACCCCTGGTATGCTTCCCCATTTTTACCAACACGCATGATATATGCACTGACTTCCAAAAAAACAGCCCCTTTCCGTAAATTTCCCAACTCCACGCCGCGCACGAAAGCCCTGGCTGAGTATACTGGAAATTTCCCCAAAACGCCATGCCTGTCCTGCGGAAACCTCATCCCTCCAGTTGGATTCCATGTGCACCGCCCTGACATTGCCGGACGCCACAGCCTTATCTGCATTTTTACATCCTCCTCACAGCTCCATACAAGGGAAGATTGCCATCAGCTTCCCGTCTTCAGTTTCTTCCGCTGTTGCGCCAGCCGTCTCAATGCCCTCCACAACCAGCTCATTTTCATTCGCAAAAGACGTGAACTCCGCAAACATCTCCACGAAGCTGTCACAGGACACCCCGGTGCATAGCTCGCCATGTAACATCCTGCTTTTATAGCCTCTGTGCAGCACATATTTCCCGCCAGACTCTTCACAGAACCTCACAAGCCCTTCGGAGAGCGTCTCTCCTTTCCATGCAATGTCAGGGAAGTAGAGGATTTCCCCTTTCCCCATCCCGGCATGTCCTGCCAAAACTCAAGCCGGAGCCTGAAAGATACCCCGCAAGGTCAGCCGCCGCCTGCACCGCGTCCTTACACACTACTCCCACACACTCTCTGCCAAACATCATACGTCCTGAATAATCCCCGTAAAACCCATACTTCCCGCCGGAATTCCCACAGAACTTCTTAATCTCCCTTGCCACATCCAAAACTTCCATCCCCTTCCCATCAGATGACATGCCCCGCCGTCTTCGCCAGCGCGTCTTCCACCAGTTTCTGTGAAATACTCAGATACCGCTGCGTAACCTGGACGGAGGAATGCTGTAAAAGGACGCGCACCAGCTCAATGTTGCAGTCATTCTCCATGTACACTTTCATGCTGAAGAACTTGCGGAAGCTGTGGCTCCCAAACTGCCCCGGCGGGAGTCCCATCTTCGCAAACACTTTATTCAGGTGGCGTTCCACCTGACGCTCGGATACCGCGAACAGCCTCGTGTCTTTGCCGATGCCGTTCTCATAGGCAAACTCCTGGATGAAGCTGTAGACTTCCACCGGGACGGTGAACGCCCTGGATTTCCCCGTCTTCTCCTCCTGGATGTCCAATCTCCAGCGGCTCCCGTCCTTGACGAACGAGGACAGCCTCAGCTTCAGGGTGTCCCCAAGCCTCAAGCCAAGGCACGCCTGAAGCACCCCCACCGCCGCAATCCTGCCATTCGGCTTGACGGATTTCCCGTCCAGCTCAAAGCCTGAGCGCAACAGGCGGATGCACTCCCCATACTGGCTCTCACTCAGCGCAACGCATTTCTTGTTCATGTTCCTTAAGCCCCTTCCCTTAGAGGTCGTAAAAAGTTGCCAAAATTGGCGTATTTCACGGAACGGTGGAAACCCGCGCCCGCAAAAGCCCCAGTTTAAGCCAAAGGTCGATTAATATACATTATACGACTTCGGAAATAGGGCTGTATTTCGCCCGTGTGCGCCTTTTCCAAAGGCGGGGCAGGATAAAACCCATAAAGGCGGGTAAACGCCTGTATGCGCCTCCAGCGAAGTTCCGACAGGATTTGGCTTTTTACGACCCCTTTGATGTGTGCCATAATAACTCTTCCCAGAGGATAATTCCAGTCCTGTTTCCCCGTAAAACCAACAAAAATCCTACAGTTATTTTGTCCTTCCTGCACAAAAGGGGGATGCGCTAGAGGACGCCGGAAATGCCCTAATTCCGGCTGTTTCCGCACGGAAAGTGGGTATTCGCCAGAGGGCGCAGGGGATGCCGCAGGTGCGCCCGTGTGCGCCAAAATAAGGGCATACGCCAAGGGATGCGGGCAATGCCACAGTTCCAAGAACGTCCCGCCCAAGACAGCCAATGCGGCAAAGGACGCGCAGAATGGCACAGTTACAAAGCGATTCCGTAGGGCAAGCATCCGCCAACAGAAAAATTTCCCGCCAAGTTTCTTGCACCGCACCTTTACATATCAGGCGCAACACATTGGCTCATCGGGAATCTGTATTGAAAAAATCTTCATGATAAAAAGTGCAAAATTTTAGTTTTTCTTGGTTATTTTCATTTTTTATAAAGCCCAGCGTTTCCAACCGCTTTTCCAGAAAAACAAGCGTCTGCCTAAAAAATAGTTCTAATATTTTCCAAAAATTTAGTCCAATTTTCTAGTCGCCAAACAACTCCGCTTAGTCTTTCTCAGGGAATGGGGCATCCATCTGGCTAAGCAGGATATGCTGTGATACCCCGCTGGATTTCCATTTTTTCATGCATGCCAGACTCGCGGATACTGGATGGGGAAAAAGCCAAGGCTGCTGGATAATGTAGACACATATGCACTACAGAATCATATGAGATACCGCCCCATGCAGGCTCTTCCAGTTCCATAAAGCATCCAGAAATATGTCGGGGAACGAAGCTGGGGAATATATCTTATAGAAAGCCCTGACTGAACATACCCCGGAACACTCGGAATAATGCCTTACCAAAACCAAAAGCAAGCCTGATACCCCAGAACCATCAACATTTATCAAAGCATTATCTGATACTTCGCTATGCTGCGTTACATCAACCATGATTCTCACATTCGGCATAACTACATAATTATAGAACGGCAAAACAATCACAAATAAATGATTCCTCAACAAACCCAATCCAACTGGACAAGATACCCCGCTATCTTTTCATGACGCTTGATTCCCACATTTACCATCTCTTCAAAAGAACCAACAACATACCCTCAGATACCCCCTATCATCTCATACCACTTAGCATTCCTACAAAAATAAAGGAAGCCTAACTGGAACAGGATATCCGCTATCACCCACCGCTGCCAAAAACCTGTCTATATCCGCAACCAACACGAAAGATGGTCAGGCTCTGCATAAGATAAAGGTTTTGCATCCATGCTCCCATATCCAGCCAACCGCCTGCACAGGAAAATGACACTTGGATTCCACCTATCAAAAAAGCGCGTGCTTTCTCGCAAGCCGACCGTGATACCCCAGAGATGGCTTATACACAATGCTTTTTCCGATGACGCTTTACGCCCAACCAGCAGCATGGCAAAGGCTTTCGGAATTTATCGGGATAAAGAAAACACAAAGGCTCTGCATTACAAAGAGCCTGCTGTCTAAGTGCAGGAAAAGCCATCTTGCAACAACGCCCGCCTGATTTATATTCTTGGATGCCAGACCATCTCCTTTTAAGGGATGCCATCTTGGAACAGGTTCAATTTTTGCAGGCTTCCATACTTCAGATTCCTGCATGTATCCAAGCAGTTTCCACATCCCTCAGTTCAGGGAGCTTATTTCAAATCAAATTCCTCTTACCTTGTTTCAAAAAGCCCATATCACCAGAAATGAATTGGGACAGTTTTCACATCCCTGGCTTCAAATAGCTCGTTTTAATTCAATTTCAGATTTTCTCATTTCAAAGGACACATCTCATCTGGGACGAATCAAAACAATTCCAACATTTCTTACTTTAAATAGCATGTTTTATTTCAATTTTAGCTTTTCTTACTTCAAACAGGATATATTATAAGAAATTACTCAGAACAAATTCCACATTCCTTATTTCAAATAGCTTGTTTTAATTCAATTTTCACTCAACTTATTTCAACATAAATTTCTCATCCAGAATGGATGAAATCAATTTTCACACGACTTATTTCAAAAAGCACATTTCATTTCAATTTTAGATTTTCTTGTTTCAAACAAAATATATCAAAGGAAGCAACTCAGAACGATTTTCGCTTTTCTTATTTCAAATAGCACATGTTCATTCAATTTTCACTCAACTTATTTCAACCCAAACTTGCCGCTCAAAACGATTTTCTCATGCCTTACTTCAAACAGCATATTTCATTTCAGCATAAATTCGCTTCTGAAAAGGATTTTCACAGCCCTCACTTCAGTTAGCATGTTTCAAATCAATTTCCACCCACCTCTGTTCACATGGCGCATTTCAAATCAATAAGATTCTCTGGATTCAAACAGGCATTCTTACCTTAATTACAGTGCCGCCAGGTTCAATCCCTAAATTCCAATTCTTCCTTATTTCAACGCAGGGTTCCTCTTTCCAATCCCCCAGACCTTAGATACCCCGCAGATGTCCGTCCGCCTAAATACAGGCATGGAAAAAGACCTGACGTTAATATCAGGTCTTTCTCTATCTATGCTGCACTGAGTTGGCACTTTTGCACAATCCCCTACGCAAGCCACGGCTCGCATCTTTTAAGCCTTTCCACCCACTCTCGGAATTCCATCCTAACCCTTGCTTTCAGGAACCTGGATGCGGTGCAGTAATTCACTTCCTTCAGGAAATACCTGACATACGCCAGAATGACGTGGCGGTACCCCCGGAATGAATCCCTTCCCTGGAATAAGATTACTCCGGGTAAGGCAGGTCTTCCATGCCGTATTTACCCGTTGACACTTCCTTTATGAATTCCGGCATCCTGTCCGCCGCGTCTTCCCCATGCCGCTTAAGCCCCTTTAAAAGGAACATCAGGCACAGGGTGCGCTCCATGCCGCTAAATTCTTCAAATCCCTCCCCAAGCAAAAGAGCCTTTGGGTAATCCGCCGCAAGCTCCGCCTCTTTCCCTTCATACAGCAGGGCGAGCAGGGATTCCAGCGTAATAAGGCGTTCCCTGTTTACCCTCCTGATATAATATTTCCTGTACTTCTCCGCCGCACTGCTTACGCTCCTTACAAGGTCTACAAGCATCCCGACCCCAGCGTCCCTAATTGCCATAAGCCTCATGTGAATGGCAGTCCGTCCCCCTCAAACTCATCTGGGAGCAGGCTGCTGACAAACATGGACAGCTCTTCCATGCCGTCCCCGCAGAAGTGCCGGAACCCCTGCATCAGCAGGCACAGGCACAGGAACCTGCCGTGCCGCCCCATCTCCATGCCGGAGTCCATCAGGAACAGGGCTTTCACGTACTCTTTCTGAAGCGTTTCCCATCTCCCATTGTAAAGCTCCGCCACAAGGCGCATCGCTACAATCTGCCTGTGCCGCTTCATTTCCTGCACGCAGTGCGCCGCATATTCCTCCATTGCCTCCTCTTCACTGCCCCCGGAGAACATGAGCCTGTTGATAAGCGGGCGCAGGTTTTTGTCCACTGCATCTGTGACCGCCAAACATCTCCCTCCTTGTATAATGTATTTAGGTTGTTCAAGGGATACCTATAAACCCTTAGACCTATTTCTTTACATCTCCAGTCTGATAGGAGATAATGGTTTTATTAGATTGAGAGGG
>CAJTCL010000033.1 GCA_910575005.1 Lachnospiraceae bacterium
CAATTATGATGCCCAGAAGCAGGAGGATAAAAAATGGAAGGGGACGTACAGGCTTTATGTCCCCAAAGATGACGGCTCCGAGCAGGACAGTTGGACAAAGCGGAAATTTAAGACGGTCATGCAGGCATTTGAAGAATCGAATGAGCAGTTTTACTGGGAGTGGGATGAGCAGAAATTAAAAGGATTACAGATTGGTGCGCTGTTTAACCATAAGGAATACCTGCTTGAGAATGGCAGGCATGGATTTTATACAAACTGCCATTCACTTGTAACCGTAGAAAAAATCCGCTCTGGGGAGTTTGAGATTCCGCCAGATACCTTATTGAAAAAGGAGAAGAAGCAGGGGAGCGGATATGGAAAAGCAGATGCGGACGGCTTTCTGGCCATTCCAGATGGAATGGAAGAAGAACTTCCGTTTCAGTAGGGAGAAGGCATGACACCATTTGAATTGAAGGCATCCCTAGAATCCATGACCCTGCTTGTGGATTCCAGGGAGCAGCCAACGGAGAATTGGAAGAAGCGTATAGAGCTAAGCGGCTTAGGACATGAACGGCGTAAGCTGGAGTTTGGGGATTACTCCTGCCAGTGCCAGCTGCCGGATGGGAGTATGTTAGACTTTTCAGATCGAGTGGCCATAGAGCGGAAAATGAATCTTGATGAACTGTGCCTGTGTTTTGGGAAGGAAAGGGGAAGGTTTGAAAGGGAGTTTGAGCGTGCCAAGGAAGCGGGCTGCCGCATGTACCTGTTAGTGGAGAATGGGAGCTGGGAGCAGGCATACCACGGGAAATACCGCAGCCGTTACCATCCCAAAGCGTTGGTTGCAAGCATCCATGCATACCGGGCAAGGTATGGGATGCAGCTGGATTTTTGCAAGGCAGAACTGACCGGAAAGCTGATCCGGGAAATTTTATTTCGGGAATTAAAAGAGGTTTTGGAAAATGAATACTGAGCAGATCAAAGACCGTTATAGCATGAGGGACATGTTACAAAGATACGGGCTGCCGCAGCCAAACAAGGCGGGCTTTCTTTGCTGCCCATTCCACAAGGAAAAGACAGCAAGTATGAAGTTATACCCGAAAGACTTTCATTGCTTTGGATGCGGCGCACATGGAGACATATTTACCTTTGTCATGCGCATGGAAGGGCTTACGTTCCAAGAGGCATTTGCAGCGCTTGGGGGAGGGTATGCAACTAATTTTACTGCAAGGCTTAGCATCTACCGGGCACAGAAACGGCGGGAAATGCAGAAGAAAACAGAGGAAAGGTTAAAGCAGAAAAAGAAGCTGAATGACCTATTGCTTGCGGTATATCGCAGGTGGCTTGGCCGCTTAGAACCGCTTTCCGATGGCTGGACAGATACTTACAATGCACTGCAGTACCAAGAATATCTGCAAGAACTGTTAAACGACCCCAAGAAGTGTTATGAAGTGATAAAATGAGGAAAAGAACCGGAGGGGGAACATGGATTTAACCACATTAAATGAAAAGACCGTCCTTTCAGATGAAGTGTTTGAAGAAATTTTTTCACAGGAGGATGAAATCTATAAAGCAAGGCTGCTGTTAGCGGCGCAGGAAGTGGCAGAGCGGTTCCGTGTCAAGGGAAAGTTTGACCAGATGGTNGACCGTGAGACAAGGAAGAAAAAGAAGCAGCAGACAGCCACAATGCACAACTACACAGAGTTTGAAGGGCCGTACCAGAATCTGTACTGTGGTTCTTGGATTGCAGGGGAAACGGGGATATACGCCCCAAACATGGGAGTGGGAGTGGCAGAGCAGACCGCCTGCTATCATCCCATACTGCCAATAGAGCGCCTGAAGAACCTGGAAACAGGGGAAGAACAGATTAAGCTTGCCTATAAGAGAAACCAGAAATGGGATGAGATCATTGTCCCTAAGACAATGGTGACGTCTGCAGGCAGGATTGTGGCGCTGTCAGGGAGAGGGATTGCAGTAACCAGTGAAACTGCAAAGCTGCTGGTGCGTTACCTGTCAGACGTGGAAAACCTAAATGAAGATGTGGTCAAAGTACAGTATTCCAGTTCCAAGTTAGGGTGGATGAAGCATGGGTTCCTGCCATACGATACGGAAATCCTGTTTGACGGGAACCGCCGGTTCTGCCAGATATATGACAGCATGAAAGAACAGGGGAGCAGGGAGCGGTGGTTTGGACTGGTAAAGGAACTGCGAAAAAGAGGGAGGATGGAAGTGAAATTTATGCTGGCAGCATCCTTTAGCAGCGTGCTTGTGCATGTGCTGGGAGGTCTGCCCTATGTTGTGGACTTGTGGGGGGAGACAGAAGGGGGAAAGACCATTACCCTGATGTTAGCAGCGTCTGTCTGGGCAAACCCAGATGAGAGCGTCTACATGGGAGATTTCAAGACAACAGATGTGGCATTGGAGGCAAAGGCGGACCTGTTAAACCATCTGCCCCTGATCATAGACGACACCAGCAAGACTTCCGCACGGATCAGGGAGAACTTTGAGGGGGTAGTGTATGACCTGTGTTCAGGGAAAGGAAAGAGCCGGTCGAACAAAGAGCTTGGCATCCACCGGGAAAACAGGTGGAGGAATGCGATTTTAACAAACGGGGAACGTCCGCTGGTGTCATATGTGGCGCAGGGAGGCGCAGTCAACCGGATCCTGGAAATCGAGTGCGGGGAAAAAGTATACCAAGAACCACAAAGAACGGCAGAGATTATCAAAAAGAATTATGGGTTTGCAGGGAAAGAGTTCGTGAAAGCCATAGAGGAAATGGGTGAGGATGCGGTCAGGGAGATTCAAGAAAAGTATCAGGAGCAGCTTTATGACGAAGAAAAAATGCAGAAGCAGAGCCTATCGCTGGCCATCATCCTGACGGCTGACCAAATCGCCACAGATACACTGTTCCAAGACGGGCAGTATATCTCAATCGAAGAGGCGAAAAAAGTCTTAATTGACCGCAGTGAGCTGTCAGACAATGAGCGCTGCTACCGGTACATACTGGATAAGGTGGCTATGAATGGAATGAAATTTGATGGTACAACCAACTGTGAGAAGTGGGGGATTATAGAGCATGATTATGTGATTTTTTATAACCAAGCATTTGACGAGCTATGCAAAAGCGGCGGGTTTTCTAAAAAGTCTTTTTTGTCATGGGCAGTACGGAAGAGAATTGTGCAGACGGACAGCAAGGGCAATCCAACAAAACAAAAGAAGATAGATGGAAAAAATAATAGATGTGTATGGCTAAGATTTGACCATGAAGTATCTGTTGATAAAGATGGATTTATGTCCGTAGATTACTGTGTACAGGAAGGATTACCGTTTGAGTAACAAAAGTAACAGTGTAACAGACAAAAATATATGATATGTGTGTGTTTAAATGTATGATTATTAAGATACAGATATTTATGAAAACTTATCTATAAAAAGGTTCTGTTACCTTGTTACCAAAAGAAAAAATGAGTAAAGAAGATAAGAAGATCAATGGTTTTGGTGGAAACAAATTGTTTGTTTCTATTAGCTCTAAATTGATACTTTTGTTTTAGGAGATGGTTCAGATGACAGAGGTACAGAGAAAATGGACAGATAATATGATTGAAAGACTTAGGAAAGAAGCTGAGAGAAGAAAGCCGCTGTCAGATACGGATTGGGAAGAAATGAAGAAGTCTGTAAGTATGATCTTTCTTAAGTCAAAGAAGAATGTGGAAGTTAAGAATGCGCTGGTCAAGTTTCTTTTAGAATGTGAGGAACAGGAAAAGAGATGATTGGACATAAGTGTTGAATGATTATCTGCAGGAGGTATGGATTTGGATAAGAAGATTTTAGAAGAATACACACATGCATGTATACTGTTAAAAGAGACAGAGGAGGAGATACAAGCGCTTGATCGCAAGAGAACGCCGTCAATCTTTGGAAAAGTAAAAGGAAGTAACCCAGAGTTTCCCTACCAAGCACGCAGTTTTACCGTATCTGGCACAGCGTTTGATGATGTGGACGGGAAAGAATTGCGAAAACAAAGACAAATCTTGGAGGAACGCAGAGTAAGAGCGAAAAAAGTAAAATTACGTGTGGAAGAATGGATGAATATTATCCCAATGCGGATGCAGCGGATTATAAAGTATAAGTTTTTTGAGGAGATGACCTGGGAGGAAACAGCGGCAAAGATCAGCGGGAAGGCAACAGGGGATAGCATACGGATGGAATATCATAATTTTATGAGAAATCAAAAGTAATTTCGTTATTTTCGCTATTTTCGTTTACGGTGTACTAATATGTTAATAAGCCGTGGAAGGAAACCACGGTCAATGAATCATGTAACCCTCCCCTTATATTTTTAATGCAGGATATAGTCTTGGACGCTTGGAAACAGGCGTCCTTTTTCTTGCATAAAAATTGATTTTATGGAGTGTGACATCTGGAAACTGAAATATAAATTTATAGGGAAGGTGGTGTTGCTGGATGGCAAAATTAACAGTGAAACAGCAACGTTTTGTGGATGAATATCTGATAGACCTGAATGCAACACAGGCAGCCATAAGAGCAGGTTATTCGGTAAAAACTGCAGGTGTGCAAGGTTCAAGGATGTTAGGCAATGTTAAGGTTCAGCAGGCAATATCTGAAAAAATGGCGGCACGTTCCAGACGTACTGGAGTAAATCAAGACAGGGTTGTTTTAGAGCTGGCTAAGATCGCTTTTGTAAAAATGACAGATCTTGTGGATGACCAGGGACAGATCAAAACCTCTGCCGCGGAAGATGACTTAGCTTGTATTGAATCCATGAAATATAAAAAATCAGAGAGTGATACTGGTGCAAGTGTAGAAAGGGAGATTAAGATTTCTTCTAAGCTAAAAGCACTGGAATTATTGGGGAAACATTTAGGGATGTGGAATGACAAGCTGGATGTAAATGTCACACAGCCTATTGTGATTTCAGGAAGTGGTGATCTTGAAGATTAGCAGTCAACATATTTTTGAGTATCAAAAAAGAATCTTATTTCCAGCTAAATACTCCTTGTGCAATTCTGGCAGCATAAAGGTAAAGCTGCCTGAGATAGTCGGCAAGGGATATGGTTCGTTTTGGCGATGGAAGGGCAGGTACCGCGTTTGCAAAGGCTCTAGAGCTTCCAAGAAGTCAAAAACGACAGCGCTTTGGTATATCACCAACATCATGAAGTACCCAGATGCAAATGCTCTTGTGATTCGAAAAACGTTTCGGACATTAAAAGATTCCTGTTTTACAGAACTAAGATGGGCGATTCACCGACTTGGGGTGGATGCTTTTTGGGAGATCAAGGAATCACCACTGGAAATGACTTATAAGCCAACTGGTCAGAAGATTTATTTCAGGGGTCTTGATGACCCGTTGAAAGTAACAAGTATCACAGTGAAAACGGGATGTCTGTGTTGGATGTGGATCGAAGAAGCATATGAAATCGGTTTAGAGGATGATTTTAATATGCTGGATGAATCCATCCGTGGTGCAGTTCCAGAAGGTTCTGGCCTGTTTAAACAGATAACATTGACTTTGAATCCTTGGAATGAACATCACTGGATAAAAAAGCGTTTTTTTGACCATCCAGAGGATGAAGTGCTTGCCATGACCACCAATTACAAATGTAATGAGTGGCTGGATGCAGCTGACTTAAAAGTGTTTGAAACCATGAAAAAGCAGAATCCAAGACGTTATCGAGTTGCGGGCCTTGGTGATTGGGGAATCGTGGATGGACTGGTTTATGAGAATTGGGAAGAAAAACTTTTTGGGATAGAAGAAGTCAAGGCAATTACAGGCGTTCAGTCTGTATTTGGCCTTGATTTTGGTTATACCAACGATCCAAGTGCCTTGTTTTGCGGTTTGATTGATCAGAATAGTAAAACGATTTGGGTATTTGATGAAATGTATCAGCCTGGAATGAGCAATGAAGCCATTGCCAGAGAGATAACACAGATGGGATATGGCAAGGAAAAGATCACCGCAGATTCCGCGGAACCAAAGAGTATAGACCGTTTGCATGAATTAGGGCTCAAAGGCATTCGCAAAGCGAGGAAGGGCAAGGACAGTATCAACAATGGCATAGATTTTCTTCAGGACTATCATATTATGGTGCATCCAAAGTGTGTAAATTTTTTGACAGAGATTGGCAACTATACTTGGGACACAGATACCAAAACAGGGAAAAAGCAGAATCGGCCAGTAGATGATTTTAATCATTTGATGGATGCTATGCGTTATGCCGTGGAGAGCATTGCAAAGGGTGATACATTTAGTTTTGATTAGGAAAGGCGGAAAAGGCAGAATGTTTCATGACATGATGAACAAGTTGATTTTAAGGGTCAGCAATTTTATCTTGCAAGGTGTTCATACAAAGATAACAGATCGGGAATTTTTGGAAAAGGAACTTGAGAGTTGGAAGAACTCACCACAGAGATTCATGCAGATCAAAGGGTTTCAATATTACGAGAATGAACATGACATATTAAAGCGAAAAAGAACTATGATCGGGGAAGATGGCAGGCTGCAAGAAGTAGAAAATTTGCCCAACAATCGAGTGATTGACAATCAGTATGCAAAGATGGTCAATCAAAAGGCAAATTACTTGTTTGGCCAGCCATTTGCAATCGAATGCAAGAATGAACAGTATGTGGAACTGCTTAAGAAAATATTTAATAAGCAGTTTATGAAAACAATAAAAAACAGCAGTAAGGCTGCATACAATGGAGGGATTGCCTGGCTGCATCCGTACTATACAGAAAATGGAGAATTTGCTTTTCGGCTTTTTCCATCTTATGAGATTTTGCCATTTTGGAAAGATCAGGAGCATACCATTCTGGAATGTGCAGTTCGTTTGTATTTGGTAATTGGATATGAGGGAACAACACCAACAATTATTGAAAAAGTGGAAGTGTATGATGAAGATGGGGTTCATAAATTCATTTTGGATAATGGGAAGTTAATACCTGATCTTGCCAAAGAAAAAAAATGTGATGTATGTTCGCTGATTATGTCAGACAACAATGGAAACCCGCAAGAGTATAACTGGTCACGTATTCCATTGATTCCACTGAAGGCCAATGAGAGTGAGACTCCCTTGTTGAAACGTGTTAAGTCCTTGCAGGATGGGATCAATGTAATGTTGTCTGACTTTGAAAATAATATGCAGCAGGATGCCCGCAATACCATTTTGGTATTGAAAAATTATGATGGGCAGAATCTGGGAGAGTTTCGGCATAACCTTGCAACTTATGGGGTAGTAAAAGTTAGAAATGATGATTCTGCCAAAGGTGGTGTAGAGACGCTTGAGATTACGGTCAATGCAGATAATTACAAAGCTATTATGGAGTTGTTTAAGAAGGCTTTGATTGAAAATGCTATGGGTTATGATGCCAAGGATGACAGACTATCTGGAAATCCAAATCAGATGAATATTCAATCTATGTATTCGGACATTGATATGGATGCCAATGATACAGAGACAGAATATCAGGCTGCATTTGAGGAAATTCTCTGGTTTATCAATGCCCATTTTACCAATACGGGGCAGGGTGATTTTGAGGGGGAAGAAGTCAATATCATATTTAACAGGGATATTTTGATGAATGAATCAGAAATCATTGATAACTGTCAAAAATCCGTTGGAATACTTTCAGATGAAACAATTATCGGACAACACCCCTGGGTGGATGACCCCAAAGGTGAAATGGAGCGGCTGGAGAAACAGAATCAGAAGGAACAGCAAGAAGCAGATAAGCAATACAATCCTTTTGGACAGCAGAACCAGGAGGAGCCAGGCCAAGAGAATCCAGACGGTGATGTGGATGAGGAATAGTACATACTGGAATAAACGATTTACGCTGCTTGAGCAGATGCAGAATCAGAAGGGGCTTCAATGTGAATCAGAGATCGAAGAGCAGTACAGAGAGGCACAAAAGCAGATCGAAGGTCAGATTAGGATCTGGTATCAGCGTTTTGCAGAGCCAAATGGCGTGAACTTGCAGGAAGCAAGGCGAATGCTGACTAACAGAGAACGGAAAGAATTGAAAAGTGATCTCAACGAGTATATCCGTTATGGAAAGGAAAATGCGGTCAATAGCAATTGGCAAAAACAGCTTGAGCATATTTCAGGCAAGTCTCATATCAGCAGATTAGATTCCTTAAAGTTACAAATGCAGCAGAGCGTGGAGAGCATGTTTGCAAGTCAGCAGATTACCATTGATTCTGCGATGCAAGAGATATATCAGTCAGGCTACTATCATACAGCATTTGAATTGCAAAAAGGGATTGGAGTTGGCTGGAAAATTGCCGCTCTGGACGAAGGAAAAATAGCTAAGGTAATGCAAAAACCTTGGGCGGCGGATGGTAAAAATTTTTCGGAAAGAATATGGAGCAACCGCCAAAAACTGGTCAACGAACTACATTCACAAGTAAGCCGAAGCATTATACTAGGACAAGACCCGCAGCAGGTCATTGATATCATAACAAAAAAATTAGATACTTCTAAAAAAATAGCCGAACGGTTAGTGATGACCGAAGAGGCTTTTTTTAGTGGAGCTGCCCAGAAGGATTGTTTTGAGGAATTGGGTGTGGAGCAGTATGAAATTGTGGCAACGCTAGATTCCCATACCTCGAAAATTTGTCATGAGATGGACGGCAAGGTATTCCCAATGTCACAGTGGGAAGTTGGGGTGACAGCGCCGCCGTTTCATGTGTGGTGCAGGACAACCACAGTGCCGGCATTTGGGGATCAGTTTGAACGTATGGAAAAACGTGCTGTCAGGGATGAGGATGGCGAGACTTATCATATTCCAGAGGATATAAGTTATGAGGAGTGGCAGAGGGCTTTTGTGGAAGATGGGATTGACACGGATAAAAATAAGAAATATAATAATCTGAGAATAAAATTTCCTGATGATATTATGAAAATTAATGGAATGACCCCATCCATTAGGAAGCAGCTTGATTTCGCAATTCAGGAAATGATGGAGGAATATGAGATTAGATTAAGTTCTCTTACTGTCGAGCCAGCAGGGAAAGGAGATTTATTTGTTGTAGGATGGTATGATGGAAAGATGGGAATGGTTATTAATTCAAATGCTGATTTTGAAAAGATAATTAAAATAATTCCAAGAAGATACGAAGCTGGATTTTTGGCAGGTGGATCATTGGAAGATTATATAGCCCATGAGATGTTTCATATTATGGCCTATCAGGATTGTAAAACAGAACAGCAATATCGTGCGAAATATATACAGATAGAAAATTCATTTAAATATTTAAAAGGAATTTCTAAATATGCGGATAAGAGTGGAAGTGGTAATGAAGCGTTGGCGGAAGCATTTGTGCGTATAAGGAATGGAGAGGAAGTACCAGCAATTGCAAAAGTATTAGTTGAGGTATATGTAGGGAGATGGAGAAAATGAGTATAAGATTACCTCTTTGTGAATTTTGTAAACATTTTAATAATTATGAAGATGCTTCTATGAAGTGCAAGGCTTTCCCTGATGGAATTCCCACAGAAAAAATACGTTTAGAGGATGATGGGACTGAATGTGCAAACGGAATATGGTATGAAGAAATTATCGAGAATAATTGATGTCTAGCTAATATTAAGAGTTTGGAAGATATTGCAGGATATGTTTGCAGTACTTTTCCAATGAAAGATAAGAATTGAATAATTTAAGCGTCTATCTGGCTTTATAAAGTCAGACAGGCGCTTTTTCATCTTATAAGAAATTCCTTCAGATTTCCTAAGTGACCTGCCGCAGGCGGAGAATCCTGCTTTGTAGGCATCTTAGTTCATTGCGGGTTGTCAAGCATATAACCGAACAAAAACCAAACAGGCATGTGGGAGCAATCCCATAGAAATGTATAGGAAAGGATGGGATGGAGATGAAAAAGAAACAGGGCGATTCTAATGTTTGATATGGAAACAGTGAAAGAACGTCTAAAATCTTTTGGTTATGAGGCCAAGGAAGAGGATGCATCTGCTTTGGCTTTTTGTGTGGAGAAAGTTCATAACACAATTAAGAATGATATTAATTGTCAGGATGTCCCAGAAGGTCTGGAATATATCGCTGTTGATATGGCAGCAGGTGAATTTCTTCTCTCAAAAAAAACATTTGTTCCAACTGATCTGGAAGGATTTGATTTGGATTATGCAGTTAAGCAGATTCAGATGGGTGACACAAATACCGTGTTTGCAATTGGAGAAGGCAGTCAGACGCCAGAACAGAGGCTGACCACTTTTATCAATTATCTTTTATCCTATGGGAAAAATGAATTTGATTCTTTTCGGAGGATTCGGTGGTGAGTGCAGTCCAAGCAGCACAGGGGGCTGCACGAAAAGCGTTGGAAGCAACCTATTTTGGCACAATGACCATCACAGAAATGAAAAAGGTCAAAGATATAAAGTCAAAATTAACTACAAGTCAACCGATCGTTGTTTTGGAAAATCAACCTTGTAAATTGTCATTTGAAACACTCAATACCGCTGCACAGTCCGAATCAGCGGCGGCCGTTACACAAGTTACAAAATTGTTTGTATCTCCTGACATATCCATTCAGGCAGGGTCTAAGATCACTGTCACACAGGCTGGCATTACAACAGATTACACTTGCAGTAGTGTTCCAGCAGTATATCTGACACATCAGGAAATTGTTTTGGAATTATTTGAGAGGTGGGCATAATGGCAGGAATGGGAAGATTTCAGGCACGTGATCTGGAAAAGCTGAGGGATGAGCTGCAAAAATTAGAAAATAATACCAATGAATTTATGGAATCGTGTGCCAGAGAACTTGCTGCCCGCCTATTGCGCTTAGTGGTGAATAGAACTCCGGTAGGACAATATTCAGCCGGCTCAGGAAAAAAGGGCGGTACATTAAGTTGCGGGTGGACAGGGGGAAATAGATCATCTGCCGAAGACTATGCAGAATCAATACCAGTCTATCATATTGGTGATACTTACGTGATTGAGATTGTAAATCCTGTTGCATATGCAAGCTATGTGGAGTATGGACACCGGACAGCAAATCACAAAGGCTGGGTGAAAGGCCGCTTTATGATGACGATATCAGAACAGGAGCTTAAAAGGATTGCACCTAAAGTGCTGGAAAACAAAGTGAGAAAGTATTTGGGGGGATGTATGAGATGATACATGCAATAATAGAAGCAATCAGTATAGCACTAGATGACAAATTTGGAGAAGGTTACGAAATTTATTCGGAGGAAATTAGACAAGGTTTAAAAGAGCCTTGTTTTTTTATTTTTTGCCTAAGTCCGTCCGCCAAGTTATTTTTTGGAAAACGGTATTTTAGGACAAATCCATTTTGCATCCAGTATTTTCCGGCAACAGACAAAAAACAGAGAGAATGCCTCCAAGTGGCGGAACAAATGTATGAGTGTCTGGAATATCTTACAATAGATGGCGAGGACAGCCCGATGCGAGGGACAAACTTGAAGTATGAAGTGGTCGACGGTGTTTTAAATTTCTTTGTCAATTATGACTGTTTCATCTATAAAATGGAACAGCAGACACCTATGGAGGATTTAGAGACAAGCACAAGTATAAAGGAAGGTGGTGATTGATTTGGCAGCAGGAAAAAAACGAGAAGCCAGTACAGAAAATGTGCAGGATGCCAGACCGCAGTTTAGTAAGAGACAGATGGTTGGCTCTGCAAGATACTATGATGCCAGGGATTTGGTGGATGCCCTTCTGGAAGATGGAAAAAAGTACACCTTTGAAACGGTTGACACACTGATTGAAAATTATAAGAAAGGACAGGTGAAATAATATGGCTTTAGGTGGAGGTAGTTTTACCACACAAAACAAGGAATTGCCAGGTGCGTATATCAATTTTGTATCGGCGGCGTCCGCTTCTGCGACTTTATCTGAACGAGGAATTGCGACAATGCCTCTGGAACTTGACTGGGGAAAAGAAGGGGAGATTTTTGAAATCTCTAATGAGGAGTTCAGGAAGAACAGCCTGAAAATTTTTGGATATAATTTTGACCATGATAAGATGCGTGGGCTGAGTGATTTGTTTTTGGGGGCAAGTGTGCTGTATGCTTACCGTTTGAATGGAGGCGGGACGAAAGCTACAAATAGTTTGGCAACTGCGTTGTACAGTGGGACACGTGGGAATGATTTGAAAACTGCCATTCAGGTAAATGCAGATGCTCCAGAAAAGTTTGATGTGATTACGTATCTTGGGGAAAGAGAAATGGATGTACAGACCGTTGACAAGGCGAAAGACCTTATAGCAAATGATTTTGTGCAGTTTCAAGCAGATGCAGAGCTTGCAGCCACTGCAGCAACCCCATTGACAGGAGGGACCAATGCAACGGTGGATGGGACAGCGCATCAGGCCTATTTAGATCAGATTGAATCTTATACATTTAATACGATGGGCGTTGCCGTGACAGATGAGATTACCAAGAAACTTTATGTGGCATATAATAAGCGTCTGCGGGATGAGTTGGGCATTAAATTCCAGTTGGTGCTTTATGATATGACTGCGGACTATATGGGGGTCATCAATGTCAAAAACAGAGTCACAGATGCCAACGAAAATGAGGCTGGCCTGGTGTACTGGGTGACAGGGGCAGAGAGCGGCTGTGCAGTGAACAAATCCTGCCAGAATAAGAGATATGACGGCGCTTTTGCGGTGGACACAGCATTCACACAGAGCCAATTAAAACAGGCAGTAAAAAAAGGAGAATTTGTGTTACATAGAGTAAACGCAGATATCAGGGTTCTTGAGGATATCAACAGTCTGGTAAACACGACTGATACTTGTGGAGATATATTTAAAGATAACCAGACGGTGCGGGTGATCGACCAGTTGGGAAATGAAGATGCGATTTTATTTCAAACAAAATATCTAGGAGTGGTGCCGAATAATGAATCTGGCCGAATTTCCCTTTGGTCTGATCTAGTAAAGATTCGTCAATTGTTGCAGGATATGGGAGCAATTGAAAATTTCACAGAAGCGGATGTCACAATTGCACAGGGAGACAATAAGAAGTCTGTAGTGGTGAGTGGCAGTATTACAGTAGTAAATGCCATGTCTAAGTTATATATGACTATGACAGTAGCATAGGAGGTGTAAGAATTGAAAGACAATGTAACGATGACAGCAAAAGATACGCTTTCTGCAGCGTTAGCTGAATGCTTTGTAACAATCGGTAAGAGGCGTTATAATTTTATGCAGGCAATCAATGTGGAAGCCAAATTTGAAAAGACAAAGACAGAGGTTCCGATTCTTGGAAAGACAGGGAAAGGAAACAAGGCGACTGGATGGAAGGGCACTGGCTCTTGTACCGCGCACTATAATACTAGTATTTTTCGCCAGATGATGTTGGATTATAAAAAGAAGGGAAAAGATACCTATTTTGAGATGCAGATTACCAATGAGGATCCCACCAGTGGAGCAGGCCGTCAGACGATTGTATTGCTGGATTGTAATATTGATGGCGGTATTTTGGCAAAGTTTGATGCGGATGCAGATTATCTGGATGAAGATATGGATTTCACATTTGAGGACTTTTCCATGCCGGAATCCTTTAAGAATCTTGATGGATTCCTGACAAATTAAAGTAAGATGAGACACAACAGAAAGAACAAGTATACAATAATCCAGAGAGCTTAGAAATAGGCTCTCTTTTTATGTTTATAAACAAGAAAGAGAGGACTGTAAGATGTCAAAATTCAGCAGATTTATGAAAGCCAATAAAGTTGTGAAGCCAAATGAAACATATGCGCCTACCAACAGTTTGCGAGATGAGAAAGGTAATCCCCTGGAATGGGAATTTCGTCAAATTACTTCCAAACAAAATGAAGAGCTGCGTGAGGCTTGTACCAAGGATGTTCCAGTTACAGGGAAACCAAATCTTTATAGACCCAAAGTGAACACAGCCCAATATCTTGTAAAAGTGATGGTTGCCTCTACGGTGTCCCCTGATTTGTATGATAAGGAACTGCAGGATTCTTATGGAGTAATGACCCCAGAAGAGTTGATTTATGCGATGGTTGACAATGCTGGAGAATTTCAGGAATTTTCCGTTTGGATGCAGAAATTCCAGGGATTTACCAAAAGTCTTGATGATAAAGTCCAAGAAGCAAAAAACTAATTGAAGGAGGGGATGGTGAGGCCAACTATGCCTACTATGCCCTCCATAAACTGCATATTTTGCCATCCGTCTTCCTGGAGATGGAAGAACAGGAAAAGGCGTTTGTGATTGCGGCAATCAAGATCAAGGCAGAAAATGACAAAAAGGAAAAGAAAAGAGTAGAAAGTAAGGCGAGAAGGAAAGGACGGTGACAGCGGTGTCTATCCAGACAGGGATTGAGTTAAATGACCATTTTAGTATGGTATTAAATGGCATTGTCAGTTCTGTAAATTTAGCGATTTCTGCAATGCAGGATATGCAGCAGAGTATGAATGCTGATGTTGATACCAGCAGCCTGGAGGGGGCAAGAAATGAGATTACCCAGGTGACAGCAGCAATTCAAGAAATGAATGAGACATTGGCCAACTCCACAACTGGGACACCAATGCCATCGAATGAATCACCTGCTCCAGTAGAAGTGCCAGTTCATTGGCAGACAGACAGTTTGGAAGTATTTAACAGTACGGGGATTGACCGGTTCCGACAGGAAGCAGCGAGCGCAAATCAAATGTTGATGCAATTGAGTTCCACACAGGATTCCATTGCCAGACAAGCATTTAGTACCAATATTTTTCCACCAGAATCATTCCAAAATTTGAATAGTCTAGCAGTGCGTATTGACAATATCCGCAACAGGATGCAGCAGATTGGAAGTAATCCCGTAAATATGGGAACAGAGCAGGCGAATGCACAGTTAGAACAGTTGCGGTCACAGTTAGATCAAGCCTTGCAGGAACAAAATGAGCTAAATCAGGCGATGCAGGATATGGACGTTTCCGCTGCAAACGAGGCTTATCTGAGACTATCCCAAACCGTTGGGAATACAGAGCGGTATCTTAGGGATAATGTGGATGAACAAGGGAGATTTAACAGTGAGATACAGCAGGGAACCAATTATGCAAATGGGTTGACACAGGCTATTAAGGGGGCAATTACGTCATTTGACATAATGAATACCCTTTCATCTGCAATTAACCTGTCTGACCAGATGGTTTCCACAACAGCTCGGTTAAATATGATGAATGACGGACTTCAAAGTACCGAGGAGCTGCAGAACATGATCTTTCGTTCTGCGGAACGTTCCAGAGGTTCTTACCAGGCAACGGCGGATGCGGTTTCCAAACTTGGGCTGATGGCAGGGAACGCTTTTAGCAGTTCCGAAGAGATCATTGCTTTTATGGAGCAGATCAACAAGCAGTTTATAATAGCGGGGACAGATGCGGCAGGCATTGAAGCAGCTATGCTGCAACTTACACAGGCGATGGGATCTGGCGTGCTTCGTGGGGAGGAATACAATAGTATTTTAGAGCAGGCTCCGAATATTGTGCAGAATATTTCCCGATACATAGAGGAAAATGAAGACGTGCTGGCTGGCGTTGCGGACGCGATGGAGATGAAAGTGGAAGACCTGGCTGGGAATGTCGAAGGGAATATGAAAGATATTGCCAGCGAGGGAATCCTATCAGCAGAGTTGGTAAAGAACGCGATGTTTTATGCGGCAGATGAAACCAACGCCAGCTTTGAGAGTATGCCGATGACCTTTGAACAGATTTGGACTTCTTTCCAAAATAATGCATTGATGGCATTTCAGCCAGTGTTGGAGCGGATAAATGAGATTACCAAAAGTGAAGGGTTTCAGGAGTTTGTCAATGGTGTGATAAATGGACTTTATATGATTTCAGATATTGCTCTTGGAATTTTTGATTTGCTTGTTGGTGGGGTTGGACTTTTGGCTGATAACTGGTCGTGGTTATCCCCTATTATTTATGGAGTGGCAGGGGCTCTTGCAGTGTATTATGGAAGGTTATTACTGATCAAA
>CAJTCL010000034.1 GCA_910575005.1 Lachnospiraceae bacterium
TAAATCCTTTTCACTCACGTCGGCCTGCCTGACAACAGGCTTTATTGTCATGCTCTTTTTTCTATAAAATTTCTTTTGAATTTTTTCAATTATCTACTTGACTTTTAATAGTTGGTCTTTCATATACTAAATCTCATCATTTAATCTGAATCTGTCCCATCAAATGTTCCTGACCCAACACTATATAGCTGAAACACTATGAGCATATCATATTATCTGCGAAACTGCTATGTTTTTATAATTGAAATATGATAATAATTATCTTATACTAAAAGAAGAGCTCTCACTAAGCTCTAATTAATTTAAGAAAGGGAGATTTTTTATGAAAATTGCAGTCACATACGAAGACGGACAGATCTTTCAGCATTTTGGACACACCAGCCAATTTAAAGTTTATCAAGTGGAGGATGGCTCTATTGTCTCCTCTGAAATTGTAGATACCAACGGGCAAGGTCACGGTGCACTTGCCGGATTTTTGTTTCAAGGTGGTATAGATGTGTTAATCTGTGGTGGAATTGGCGGCGGCGCTCGAAATGCATTGGCAAACGCCGGTATTAAGCTCTATCCAGGTGCGTCTGGAAATGCTGATGAACAGGTAAACGCTTTTTTAAGGGGACAACTTGCATATGATCCCAATACCACATGCAGTCACCACTCCCAGGAAGAAGGACATAGCTGTGGAGATCACAATTGTGGAGATCATAACTGCCACTAATTTTGCTATTTTCAAAATAACGTGCATTTCTTCTTAGCAGAAATGCACGTTATCTTATTATTAAACTTTTATTTAATTTTTATTTTTTCAAAGAAGACCATTATTTCAACAGCACCAAAAACTGGTTCAAATCAATTTATTATAAAAACTAATTATATTTTCCTTTATTTGCGGCAGCCACATGTCACAAAACAGATAAATTTTTATGCAGCGACATGTATTAATTATTTAAAACAACAACTACTTTTTTACGATAAACTTGCAATAAATTTATCAAAAGCTTTCTGCCCTTCTTCATTTCGTTTATAAACTCCAGCATGTTCTAACACTTTGCTAAATACTAGAGCAATTTCGTTTTGAAGGATATCCATCACATTTTCACGGCTAATGTTCTCATACTTAGGCAAAAATTCCTCCACCCAATCTGCATGTTTTTCAATGCTCTCATCCGCTCTGATATCTCTATGTTCCACAATTGCCTCTGCTAGAGTTTCCATCTCCTGTTTCAGACGTGCGGGAAGTACTGCCAGACCCATTACCTCAATCAATCCAATATTTTCCTTTTTAATATGGTGAAGTTCTGCATGTGGATGATATACACCCAGAGGATGTTCTTCTGTGGTAATATTATTGCGCAATACCAAATCCAGTTCAAAGAACTCTCCACGCTTTCTGGCAATTGGAGTAATTGTATTGTGGGGCTCTCCATCTGTCTCTGCAAAAATAAATGCATCCTCATCCGTATATGCTCTCCACGCTGTCAGAATTTGATCAGCAAGCGCAATTAAACGGTCACTGTCCGATGCAGAAATCCGAATCACAGACATCGGCCATTTTACAATACCCGCCTTGACATCCTCAAAGCCTGCCACTGTAAATTCCCGCTCAACCGGAGCTTTTGCCATAGAAAATTCGTAGCTTCCACCCTGGAAATGATCATGGCTGAGAATAGAACCTCCCACAATCGGCAGATCGGCATTGGAGCCTACAATATAATGTGGGAACTGTTTCACAAAATCAAACAGCTTACAAAATGTACCATGCTCAATTTTCATTGGAATATGCTGAGAATTGAATACAATACAATGCTCATTATAATATACATATGGAGAATACTGGAATCCCCAGCGGCTGTCCTGAATTGTCACTGGAATAATGCGATGATTTTGTCTTGCCGGATGATTGACACGACCTGCATATCCTTCATTTTCCACGCAAAGCAGACATTTCGGATAACCACTCTGCTTTGCATTTTTGGCTGCTGCAATCGCCTTTGGATCCTTTTCTGGTTTGGAAAGATTGATTGTGATATCCATTTCACCATATGGAGTCTGAGCCTTCCATTTTACATCCTTTGCAATCCGATAACGGCGAATATAATCACTGTCTTGGCTCAGCTTATAGTAGTAATCTGTTGCTGCCTTTGCCCCTTCTTTTTCATAGATAGCCCAAAATTTTGCAATCACTTCACTTGGCCGCGGCATCAATTTTGACATCAATTTTGTATCAAATAAATCCCGATACACAACACCATTTTCTTCCAGAACCCCGTGTTCATAAGCATAATCCAAAAGCTCTTTCAACACTGGTTCCAACTCAACATTCTGATAATTCTCTTGTGGTTCTTCATATTCCTCAATCTGTAATACTTCTAATAACTGATTGGTGGTAAAAATCACATCATCCTTAGAAATCAGTTCTCTCTCCAAGCCATAACACACTAATTTTTTGATCGCTTCGTTTACCATAAAAACCTCCCTACATTACCTTGATTCCGCCACATGGCCTAACCTTCAACACATGACAAGAACCTTTACCATATACACTATCCAACATTTCCCGATAATTTTCTACAAAATCATCTGACACAAACGCCTGGATTGTACCTGCGAATCCGCCGCCATGCACACGGCTGACACCATTTCCAGTAAGAATACTGTCGCTAACTGCAAGACCAATGGAAACACTCTGATTTTGCACATCTTTGTTGGTATAGATATTTTGCAGAAATTTAAAAGAGGAATCTCCAGATTCCTGAACTGTGTTCAAAAATCCCTGGAAGTCTCCGCCTCTTAAAGCATTTACTTCCTGCTCGACACGCTTTTCCTCTTCAAAGAAATGAAGTGCACGCAACACAGGACGATCACCACATGCTTCTCGAATTTTGGAAATGGCCTTGTAAAACTCCTGTGGGTCAATCTCTCTTAAATATTCCTTCCCAAAAAACTCTGCCACTTTTTTCATTTCCTGTGGAATCAAAGCATAATCATCTGTCAAATCAGCATGGGAACCCTTTGTATCTGTGATGCATAAGCTATGATGATAAGAACTGAAATCCACATCCACTTTCTCAACCACTGGATTTGCTGGATCTTCAAAATCAATATGTATCAGACCGCCAACAGAACATGCCATCTGATCCATCAAACCACATGGCTTGCCAAAGAAGCAATTTTCTGCATACTGTGCCACCTGTGCAATTTCCACAGGGCTGATCTGCATCTCATTGTAGAGACCAGATAGAATGGTTCCAACCAACACTTCAAATGCTGCTGAGCTAGACATTCCAGCCCCGTTCAATACATCACTTGTCACGTATGCCTGAAATCCGCCCACTTTATGGCCGTTCTTCTTAAGTCCATATACCATACCACGAATCAAACCTGCGGAAGTCCCTTTTTCGTTCTCCCTCATCTCTAAATCCTTTAAATCCACGGTAATCATCGGATAGCCGTCTGACAACAATTTAATCACATTTTCCTCTGATCTGCTTACTACTGCAATGGCATCGAGATTGATTGATGCTGCTAACACCTGACCATGCTGATGATCTGTATGATTACCTCCAACTTCACTTCTTCCAGGAGCACTATAGATTTCCACTTCCTGCTCCCCATACAAATTCTCATACTCCTGAATTGCTTTCTGATAACGTTTTTTCTGATAATCTGTCACCCCAGTGTCCACATAGACTTCTCTCAGACGCTCCTCAAAGCTTTTTTTGTTCAGTTCTTCTGCCAATACTTTTGTGTTCATCATATTCGCCCCGCCTTTACTTATTTTCCTTATTTTGAGCGGGCAAAGCTTATTATTTTGTTTGTAAAAATTGAAAAACGGCTGTCAATGTAACACTTCCATCTCATTTTTCATTTATCTTTGCCCTATGGATATATTATATATGTTCTTTAGTAAACAGTCAATATTTTTAGTAAATGCATTTAGTAAATATTTATAGATTAAGGTAAATTTAAATTGTATTTTTATAGTAAATCCCTTATACTATTACCACTAAAAACTATATATTATTTCGAGAAAGAAGAATTTATGGCAAAAACAATATGTATTGGTATTCAGAATTTTGGCGGCTTAATACAAAAAGACTGCTTTTATTATAGATAAATCACATTTATACTTCGATGGCGATTGACGGATGATGAAAATAATAGAAAATCATAATATAAAATTTCTTTGACAAACCATCTATGTTTCACTGTATGGAACATAGATGGTTTGCAGCCGAAGAATCTGCTTACAATAGTTTCATCAAGGCTTTGCTTACTGAGGATATGGATTCAACGAATAATTATATGAATCGTGCTACACGGCAAGCTCAGCTATTTTGATACTGAAAAAGTTTTTTCTTTTGCCAGCCAGAACGTTTCTAATATAGATTTGTGCTTAAACTAATGGTAGATCTATGCGAAAGGTATAATCTGACCTCCAATCATGAACATGGCTTTAGACGTTATGTTGTGATGTTAGAACCCCAAAAACCAGATCCTGCCACTAATCTGGAATTTAAAATATATAATCCCCAAAGATAAAAATCTCAGGAAAACACAGTACAATCTGTTCTTTTGTAAAATTAAGAGAAACGATATGCTGCTGTATTGACTGCAAAAGAGATTCCAGAAAATAATATTTTGCACCTATGGCTTTGCCTTTTAGAGAAAGGAAGTTTTAATTGGTTTAGGAAATGTTTCATAATATAATCAAACATAAGCTATATATCAAACATTTACGATTTTTGTAACTGAGACAATAATTTAGTAAATTTACTAAATTTTATTCCCTTTTCCTTCCACATTTGGTATACTGTATCTGATGAAATCCACAATTCTTTAAAGTACAAGGTTATTTCATACATTACACTAGT
This sequence comes from Lachnospiraceae bacterium, assembly GCA_910575005.1. Classification (GTDB taxonomy): domain Bacteria; phylum Bacillota; class Clostridia; order Lachnospirales; family Lachnospiraceae; genus Petralouisia. Next base: position 4,872 of record CAJTCL010000034.1, read on the forward strand.
ATAAATCCATATGTGGAGGTATTTATGGCAACCATTAAAGATATTGCAGTGTCCGCAGGAGTTTCTTCTGCCACTGTTTCAAGAATTTTAAATAATGACAATACATTGAATGTTTCGCCAGACACACGACAGAAGGTTCTGGACTCAGCACATGCCCTGAATTACAAAAAAAAATCCCGCGCTTCCAATAAATCCGTATACACCTTAGGAATTGTTCAATGGTTTTCCCCACAACAGGAAATGGAAGATAATTATTATCTTTTAATCCGGCAGGGAATTGAAGATTTTTGTATGCAGCACTGCATCCATGTAGTGCGTACCTATAAAGCAGATGTAAATTATATGGATGCTTTAAAAAATGTTGATGCACTGATCTGTGTTGGAAAATTTAGTAAAAATGAGATTAAACATTTTCAAGAAATTACAAACAGTATTATTTTCCTAGACATGCCCATTGATGACATAAACGTTTCTACCATTACCTTGGATTTTGAAGATGCAATGAAAACAGCATTGGACTACCTAACTTCTCTGGGACACCAAAAAATAGGATTTTTAGGCGGAAAGGAATATCTTGCTGATCAGCAGCTATTTCCAGATATGCGCAAAACACTATTTTCAAAATATTGTCAAAAACATAATATCATTTATGAACCCTTTGTATTAGAGGAATCATTTACCATTGAATCTGGCTGCTTTATGATGAATCAGCTCTTAGAATCAAAAAACCTGCCCACAGCAATTGTGGCATCTAGTGACCCAATTGCTATTGGTGCATTGCGTGCTTTGAATAACAGTGGTATTCGGGTTCCTGACGATATTTCCCTGATGGGGTTTGATGACACCAGTCTCTCATCTTTTACGACCCCACCACTGACTACCATACATGCCCCAGCATATGATATGGGCAGCTTTGGCGCTAATATTGTATTCAATATATTAAGACTGCAGCCTGCTACGGCTATGAAAATCAAACTGCCATGTCAATTAATGGAACGCCAATCCTGTCGGAAAATTTAGTACTCATGATTAAGAAAAAATCCCGCATAAGCGAGATTTTTTCTTTTAAAATAAGATTTATTAAGATGTATTCACGAATCATTCCACAAGTTTATTCATCTTATCTGTCATATTATTGACCACCTGATCTACCATCTCTGTCTGCGCCGATATTTGTTGGCTGCTGGCTGCAAGTGCAGAAGTTGCACCATTGATTCTGTCAATACTATCTAAAAATTCCATTGTCTCTTGATCTAGCTTGGCAATCGCTGGAAGCAAAACTTCACTCTGCTCCTTCCCTGCGGCAACTGCTTCCTTAGTCTGCTCTGACAATTCTCTGACTCGGTTGGCTATCACAGCAAAACCCTTGCCCGCCTCGCCACTGCGGGCTGCTTCTATCCCTGCATTCAAGGCAAGCATACCCGTTTGATTGGAGATTTTAATGATATCTTCATTCATCGTATCATAACCCTGTACTGCCTCTGAAACCTGTTGCATGGAATCCCGCAGCATTTCTGTAAAAGATGACATTCCACTTACCGCCTGCGCTATTTTGGTAGCATCCTCCGCTGAAACTTGATTTCCATCTGCCAAATCTCCCATAGCATTTCTGATCTCACGAAAATCTTCCATAATCTCTTCATAGAGAGTTGCTTTTATGCGCTGTTGCTCTTGAAGCTGTTCATTGAGTATTCTCGTCTCTTGCTGCTCCTGTTGTATCACATCTTTCTCATAATGCATACAATTTTCCTTGCGATTCATTCCCAGAGCTACAGCCTGAGCCATTTTCCGACAACTGTCATATCCACAGGCCCCACAGTCAATTTTCTGTTTTTCTAATGTATTTTTGTGCATATCCTCAAATGCGGACATAATCTGCTGCTCACTGGCCACGATTGACTTTTTATTTTCCTGATATTTACATATAAAATCCTCCAACACTAAACCTGCAAACTGGGCATTAAAATTCTCTAGTCGTTTCTGATAATCTATATTTTTTGCCCAAGGATTTTTCTTATCCTTCTTTCTATCGCCTTTTCTTTGTTTGGCTTTCTCTCTCTGTGCCTGAATCTCAAACAGCACATCATCATTTTCCACAAATTCTGGCTCTACACCAGTTCCATGCAGACACCCATTGGAACAATTGAGCGCATCTACCATAAAAGGTAATGGCTTACCATTTTTCACACGTTTTGCATAAGTCTTCAAAAAATGATATGCATGATTTTCCCCTTCAATCTGGCGGACCATCACATCTTTGCCTAGAAAATGCTCTACGTTTTCCTTCAATCCACCTGGTTGGGGATAAACACTTCCCAAACCATATTCCAATTCATCAACTACTTTTGCTGATGATAAATTTTTTCCTTTGAGCTTCTTCATCAATTGATAAAATGTTATATTATAAGATATATACTTTTGATTCTCTTTGCGACTGATCTCAGATTTTTTGGCAATACAAGGACCCAGAAAAGCCAACTTATCTGTGATCTTCATGTATTTTTTCGCATAGATTGCAGCACACATCATCGGACTGTGGACTGGAACCAATTTTGGAATTAGCTCAGGAATGAATTTTTCAATATAATCCACAATAGCTGGACAAGGTTGTGAAATACCCCCTTGAAATTTATATTTTGTAATATAATTTATGTACCCCCAGGTAGTAATATCCGCGCCAAAGCTGACACTGATAATATGTTTTACACCAAGACTCTTTAAATATCCCAGAATTTTTCCATATTCTTTGGGATAATTTGCAATAAAAGCTGGCGCAACTAAAAGGCTGATGGATTCTCCTTTACTTAGATCATCCAAAAACTGCTCGGTATCATCCCGATAACTTCTGGCATGATGATGACAGGCATCAATACAGGCTCCACATTGTACACAGGCTTCGCCATCTACATAAATTACATCCTTTTCATCCTGCTTCAATGAATAATTCGCCTCAAATACTGGACATACCGAGATACAATGATTACATCCTATACACTCATCATTTGTATAAACCAGGCCCGAATTTAATTGATTCAAAACCATAAATCCACTTCCTCATTCTTTGTATTTTCTGCTTTCCCCAATCTCGCCAGAGGAATTATATCATGTGTTTTTACTTAATTCTATCACTTTTTAGACAAAAAATCTACTATATTTTTTTATTAATTGTGTAATTTTGCCATTTTTTCTCCCTTTCTTTCCCATTCTTAGGTTAATTTTCCAATATAGTTTACATGATCAATATATTTTCATTTCTCCGTTTTGCAATCATTAAATATCAAATTGAAGTACTACAAAGAAGTAAGATTTATTGACACAAGACTGCATTAAGAACATTTATTTTCCAATTCAATCTGTATGCAATCTTCTCCTATTACCAGGACCAAAAACGGCTTTTGGTACTTATAATTATAAATAAAGAAAAAGGGGAAACTTAAAACTAGAACAATTACCAACTTTTCACATAATTTAACAAAAAAGGACTTCAACATTATTCTATGAAAATATACATTGTCCGTCCAGGAGATACTGTGGACTCCATTGCCGAATCTGAGAGTGTCTCTGCACAAGCTATAATCTACGATAATCAGCTTTCCTATCCTTTTCCCTTGGCTGTGGGCCAGGCGCTCTTGCTACAAAACTCTACCCCAGATATTAATTCCCCTGAGCAAACTGAAAACCGTAATTTGCCAACTGCCCTCGCATACAGTGCCTATGTAGGCGGCTATGCTTATCCATTTATCAGTCGCTGGGTATTAGAACAGACGCTCCCCTACCTGTCCGACTTGTTTATCTTTTCCTATGGATTTACGCCAGAAGGCACTTTAATTCCACCACTGTTGGATGATAGCTTTATGATTGCAATGGCAAAATCTTTTACTGTATCGCCAATCCTGACCTTAACTCCTTTTGGTCCCACAGGACAATTCAGCAACTATCTGATTTCTCAAGTGGTAAACAATGAAATAGCAAAGCAAACATTAATTGAAAATCTGATCGCTCAAATTGAAAACCGAGGCTTTGAAGGAGTAGATATAGATTTTGAATATATTCTTCCTGAAGATAAACTTGCATTTGTAAATTTTGTCCGCGATATACGAACTGCTATAAATGCATTAGGATATCCCGTCTCTGTTGCCCTAGCACCAAAAATCTCTGATACCCAAACAGGGCTTTTATATGAAGGAAAAGACTATGGTTTGCTTGGAGAAGCAGCAGATTATGTTTTACTGATGACATATGAGTGGGGATACACGTTTCTCCATATATTTTAAATATATCATTAGACTACTGACGAAAGCATCAACACACATTTGCAAAATCTAATAACATCAGATTTGAAATCAATATTTCAAATACCTCCACCCTTGCATCCTTTTTGACAAACTGCTATAATATACTTGCTGACATTACTCCCCTTTCTGTCAGCACACCCTAAGAAAAGGCTGTGGATTTCCCGCAGCCTTTTAGCATTTTTTATTAAAATAACTCAAACAATTTTGGCAAATCATATGAGGAAAACATCCATAAGTCTGAAAACAAATTTATCCCATTAAAATACTCTTTATTCACTTACTTAGACTGATGTTTTTTCTTTGCTGCACAAAACTTTATCTTTTTAGCTAAATCCTCTAAGATTTCTTCTGCTTCCTCTTTTGAGACACATTGATCATCACAAATTATAATTTTTGTCTCTTCCAGCATAAATTGATCTGTCATCTAATTGACCTCCATGTATAACATATTTGGGTTGTTCAAGGGATACTTGCTTAGACCTACTTCTTTACATCTTCAGTCTATCTACTACAATATAATTATGGTTGATATACCTGACAGCCAGTTAGGATATTATCTCTCTTGTTGCTTAAGCTGTATAATGACAGAGCAATCGGTATATCAGCCCTTTCCAATTTTCACTTTTAATACCAAAGATATATGATTATTCAGAATCTCATTAAAATAGATATTTAGCCTCTTGAAATTTAATTCAAATAGTTACAAAGATTTTTTCATATTTATATCTATTGCGCATTGGTATAGAAAATGAATCATAAATTTCAATAAACAAAAAAATATGAATAAAAAAGGTTGTTATGAAAAGATCACTCAATCCATCAGGCACTTATTTTGCTTATCTCAGGAAAAGCCGTGCTGACCGTGAGGCAGAGGCACATGGAGAAGGGGAAACCCTTTTGCGTCATAAACAAATGCTGCAAGAACTTGCCAGTAAACTTGGTATTACGATCTCAAAGTTTTACCAAGAAATTGTATCTGGCGAGACAATCCAGGACAGACCAATTGTTCAAACATTGTTACAAGATATCAATACAGGAATTTGTGATGGTGTTCTAGTGATGGAAGTAGAACGATTGGCACGAGGAGATACTCATGATCAGGGAACTATTGCAAAATATTTCAAATTTTCTGACACGCTAATCATTACCCCCATGAAAATATATGACCCTGGTAATGAATACGATGAAGAATATTTTGAGTTTAGCTTGTTTATGAGCCGCAGAGAATTTAAAACTATCAATCGCAGAATACAGCAAGGGCGAATTGCATCTGTACAGGAAGGAAAATGGATTGCCAGCACTGCCCCCTACGGCTATCAAAGAATAAAAATCGACAATGACAAAGGATATACACTGCAAATAATCCCAGAACAAGCAGATATTGTCCGTCTGATCTTTCATCTATATCTTTATGGAGAACAGCAAGCAGATGGCTCCTATAAACGATTAGGGCGTCAATTGATCTGCAAAAAACTGGACAATATGGGAATTTCACCAGCCTCTTCTACTCACTGGTCCCCCAGCACTTTAAAAGATATGCTTCAAAACCCTGTCTATATTGGTAAAGTCTGTTGGGGCAAAAATACGGAAAAAAAAATTATGGTAAATGGATTTACAAAAAAAATTCGTAAAAAAAATCCTGATTTTCATATTTATAATGGTTTACATACTGCTATTATTGATGAAAACATTTTTTATAAAGTACAAGAACTTGCAAAAAAGAATTATACTTCTCCAGTCGCGGATCATAAAGCTTTAAAAAATCCATTATCTGGTATTATCAGATGTGCAAAATGTGGTTCTCTGCTTACCAGAGTTTCTAGCAGTAAAGACAACGACGGCATCTTGCGCTGTCCGAATCAAAATTGTGACAATATATCTGCCCCGCTTGTCTTGGTAGAACAAAAACTATTACAATCATTACAGACATGGCTGGAAGGGTATTCTTTCGTATTCCCCAAAAAAGTCGACAATTCTTTTGAAGTACTTACAACAAAACACACCTTACAAAATTGCCTGAAAAAGCTTGATTCTTTATATAAACAGAGAGAACGGACTTACGATTTGTTAGAACAAGGATTGTACACCGTAGATATTTTTGAAAATCGTTTGAGAGCAGTCTCCAGTAAAATAGAGATTATCAAGATAACTATATCAAATCTTCAACAGTCTATTGAAAAACAACAAAACTTTTCCGAATGTGATGTATTTCTGCCAACGCATCAAAATATTTTGGAGTTATATTACAACATAGACAACATTTCTGTTAAAAATGATATTTTAAAAACTATTTTAGAACATGTGGAATATCAAAAAATGACAAGAAATCGCAAATCTGAACACAATTATGCTAATTTTACATTAAAGATATATCCAAAGCTGCCAAAATATTAAGTAGAAAGCTTACGAAAATATATCTTATATGGAGATACACGTATGGCCCTCCTATGGCAGTAGCACCGATCAATAAAGTTCGGGAAGTAGTTGAATATGCATTGACAAAAATTCCTTCTGAAAAAATCCACCTTGGGATCCCAAATTATGGTTATGACTGGACGCTGCCTTTTGTCAAAGGCACCTCCAAGGCGACTACGATTGGGAATATTGAAGCTGTTCAGATTGCTATCGCACATGGAGCTCCCATTCAGTTTGATGAAATTGCTCAATCTCCTTATTTTACTTATCTACTCGAGGGATTGGAACATGAAGTATGGTTTGAAGATGTACGCAGCCTCTCTGCAAAATTCGCATTGGTCAAAGAATATCAATTACGTGGTATGAGCTATTGGCAAATTATGCAGCTCTTTCGAGCAAACTGGCTGCTTTTAGATGATACTTTTGAGATTCGTTAGATTTTCCTAAGAAACAAATTGATCAGTCCATGTTAGAAATAGTGTGTAAAAAATTCCTGAACCTAACATTTTCTATATTAGGAAAGTTCTATGAACTTTTCTAATATAGAAAAAAGAACCCTGCTATACAGGATTCTTCACTAAATATAACATGCCGCAGACCGGAATCGAACCGGTACGGGTATCACTACCCACGGGATTTTAAGTCCCGGGCGTCTGCCAGTTCCGCCACTGCGGCAAAAATGGGACCTACAGGGCTCGAACCTGTGACCCTCTGCTTGTAAGGCAGATGCTCTCCCAGCTGAGCTAAGATCCCATATTAACGACCCAGAAGGGACTCGAACCCTCGACCTCCGCCGTGACAGGGCGGCGCTCTAACCAACTGAGCCACTAGGCCAAATTTATCATAGTTAATGAGTGGACCTTCGGGGACTCGAACCCAGGACCGACCGGTTATGAGCCGGTTGCTCTAACCAACTGAGCTAAAGGTCCAAGTTGATTTTTCAACACAAGCCGATGATCGGACTCGAACCGATAACCTGCTGATTACAAATCAGCTGCTCTGCCAATTGAGCCACATCGGCATATTATTAACTATGTCAATGACTCCTACGGGAATCGAACCCGTGTTACCGCCGTGAAAGGGCGATGTCTTAACCGCTTGACCAAGGAGCCTTGTATGTCAGCACCTCAGTATGATATCCTCAAACCCAAAGGCCAACGATATAAAAAACTCCCCGAGTTGGGCTCGAACCAACAACCCCGCGGTTAACAGCCGCGTGCTCTACCATTGAGCTATCGAGGACTATATACAATACCCTAAAAAATTCACACAGAAGAACCGAAAAGTGAGGTCAAGCCCTCGACCGATTAGTAACAGTCAGCTCCATACATTGCTGTACTTCCACCTCTGCCC
>CAJTCL010000035.1 GCA_910575005.1 Lachnospiraceae bacterium
TATCTGTAACTGTACTTACATAATCTAAAAGTGCTTTCATGAACAAATCCATCCTTTTTTCTTTGATTATACCAAAAAATGGATGAAATGTTCATAATTTATTCATTCATGCGTTTGTCGTGGAACGCCGATGGCGTTCTTGCTTAGAAATCACCTACAAGAAGATGAAATCATTCTTTCCTCAAGGAAACAGTCAATTGATTATATGGAATATCAATTCGATTCTCTTCAAACACTTCCTTGATCTGTTCTGTTAGCTTCCATTTCACAGGCCAGTAATCAGAAGCCGCGACCCAGAACCTTAAGCCCAGACGAACACTGCTGTCCTCCAAGGAATCCACAAACACAGCTGTCTCTTCCTCCTCCAGACGGGAACTTTCCTTTGCCACCAGCTCCGATAACAAGGCCTTTGCCTCTTTGAGATTAGATTCATACGATATCCCCACATACAAGTCTATGCGGCGCTTGTCCTCCTGTGTAACATTAGTAAGACTGGAATTGGCAAGTATGCCATTCGGAATCACAACAGTACGGTTGTCTGTGGTGACAAGCTTCGTATAAAAAATCATGATTTCAGATACAGTCCCCTCATTTTTGTGAGTATCTTCAATAATATAGTCCCCAACTTTAAAAGGTTTAAACAATAAAATCAATACGCCGCCCGCAAAATTTGAAAGACTTCCTTGCAAGGCAAGACCAAGAGCTAGTCCGGCTGAGCCAAGTACTGCCACCACAGAAGTGGTCTCTACTCCAAGCTCATTGACTACCGCCACTACAAGAATAAAATACATTGCAATTTTAGCAAAAGAATCCAGAAATTGGCAGATACCCTGATCTACATTTGAACGCTCCAGAGCCCTTCTCAAAATTTTCCTTATCCATTTAATCAATCTCGAGCCAATGAAATAGATCAAAAGGGCGATTACTACTCGTACTGCAAAATCAAGCAATATGGGAACAAAATCTTCCAAATACCCTTTTAAAACTTCTGGTTTTGCCATTTTTTGCAGCTCCTCAAGCTCCGCTAAATTATCTGCCGCAACATTCGTACTTTTGCCCGTAAGGATATTTGCTCGCAGCATCATTGCCATAATCCGATACATCTTTTCACTCCTTTTCAATAATCATTTTTCCTGTAGATTGTTTTATTGACACCAGATCCCAAATTTAATATAATTATAATATAATTTACACAATAAAAGCAAATGGTTTTTAATACTACTGTTTGTCTTTCAGACTAATGGCAGTATTATCACAACCGATTGCAGAATGGAGGTATATAGTATGAAAAAAGTACCGCTGATCAACATCGTAGATGTCATCTGTCATTCCTTTCGACATCTAGATCCCAGGCTAATCAATCATGGAGAACGTGTTGCATACATTCTTATGAAAATGCTGGACGATACCAATCGATACACCAAACAGGAAAAGCAGGACATTTTCATGCTTGGACTGCTCCATGACATTGGCGCGTATAAGGAAAAGGAACTTGATTCCATATTGAGCTTTGATCTTAATGATTCTATGGAACATTCCGTGTTCGGCTATCTTCTGTTTAAAACCTTTTCACCACTGCCAGAATATGCCGATGTTATTTTATACCACCATCACTGTAATGCACAGTATTACCCTGTCCCTATCAGCAACTACCATCGTGATATTGCCAAATTACTCTATCTGGCAGACCGAATTGATATCTTCTGTGTTTTGAATGATGCCAAAGATTTGGATTCCTTTTTGTCAAAATGCTGTGGCACTATCTTTCTGCCCTCAGATATCCGTTGGTTTCAGGAGACCGAAAAGAAACACCATTTACTGGAAAAAATCCATTCTCTAGAATATCAGAAGGAATTAAGAACCTACACAAGAAATCATTTTTCTCTCACAGAATCACAGATACATAATTATCTTATGACCTTTATTTTCTCTGTGGATTTTCGCAATGAATACACTGCACTGCATACCAATTACGGGGTTCAGCTCAGTGAACATATCTCAGACACACTGCACCTTGATGTAAATTCGCGCAGTATTATACAACTTGCGGCTCTTTTGCACAATATTGGAAAGATTTCCCTGTCCTCACGCCTATCTTGTGCCAAAGATTACGATCAATATTTAACAGATTTATACCGCAATTCCACTCTGAAAGTCACAAGGGAGATTCTTGAGGAAGCGATTGATCCTCAAATTATCCATATCATAGATGATTCCTTCCTCCTCTTAGAATGCTGGTCAAACAATACGCCTGTGTCATTTAAGCCTGCCCCTGCTACTGAAATTGTGGCATTGAGCTATCTGATGAGCAACACACTAACTCAGGAATTGAATGTCTCGCGTTTCTATCATCCAAAGCTGCTCTCTTTCCTGCGGCAAAAATATCAGACTTGTGAGATGGACAACTCCATTTTACTGACCCTGGAGAGACATTTTGATAAAATTATTGAGAAAACACAAAATTCCTGTTCCTCAATATACAATATCTATCAGCAGATGATGGATGAGGAGCATTCTTTGAACATGATTTTGCTGCACTATAATAATAAATATTAGATTTCAAGAAAAATACTGTTGCATGACAATCCTCTCTGAGCCAAAATCTATGGAATGCCCAGAGAGGATTATTTATATATTCTGCATTTTTTATTCTAGCCTTATTAAATGGGAACATTGGCATCTCCCATCTGATATAACATACGATACTCGTTATCTAAAAGTCTGCCAAATTGTTCGTTATAATTTCTAATTTTTATGATCGCTTGTTTCATTACTTTTGGAGCTATCATCCATTTATGATTGCGCTGCTGCTCAACAAAACGGTTATCCTCCACAACCTCATTATAATTATTTAACCATGCAATTGATATAAGTTCTGTGACACTTAACGGCAGATTTCTTATTATTAAAACACCCTCTTCCAGTGTTGCTCCTTTTCTAATCCATTTTAACCATTCTTCAAAAGAAACTTCTTTCTTAATAAAACGAAAGAACTTTTTTCTATTCTTCTTATGGACATAGTATAAATCATTGTTAAAATCCTTCATTATTGTGTAAGATTCTTCTGAAATATAATTTTTAGATTCACTCCAAACATTCATATTTGTATATAGTTTGTCCACTAAATTTTGAAAACATCTCTAAATATCCATCTGCCCCAATCAAATTCTCCAATATCTGAGAACAAGAATTATATTCTCCGCCCCAATTTCTTATATAAGAATTTAAGGTACCAATAGAAAACTTCCTTTGTCTATTGTCCTCTCTAGTAATGTTTCCACCAATGCGGGACTAGATTGCAGCATCTGTGACAGTTCTTTTTGCATTTCTTCGGTTGAACGTCTGATTAAATGCGCCAATATTGGAACTGTTCCCTGTGTTTTCAATAGTTCCTGATATCCTTCCACTCCTAGTGCTCCTTCAAATACACGCAATGTTTCCAGCGATTCCTTTTTCATTTCTCTTAGAGATAAATTTAATGTGCCAATGGAATAATTTTTTTCTTTCGTATTTTGAATTAAACTGTCAATAAAATCTTCTGTCATCAAACAGTTTAATTTCTGTCTTAGTTCCTCTGTTGCCACCGCCAACAAAAAACAAAACCACTGATAGAAGCGCCATTTATAAAAATATTTCTATAATCATCTATTACTATTTTTGTATCTAATCTGTTTTTATCTTATCGCCTAACATAGAATAATAACGAGAAAATAAAAATAAACCATTGTTATTTTCAGAAAGCAGATTTACTAAGTCACAGGATGTCACATTTTCAATTAATATAACAGCCGCATCTTCAGACAGTGAAAGTAAAAGATGCAAAAGATGTACTTCATTTTTGCCACTTATAATAAAATTGATTAAATTATTGATTTTCAATATTATATGTATGTGCGTTCCCCATCTGAGGCTTCACTACCTGTACAATTATCATAAATAGACCAGATGTCTTCCAGAGGATGTCTTTTATTCAATGATTCCTTAGAAGAGATATCTTTAAAAAAATCTTCTGCTTGATTTTCATCTTTAAAAAATTTGGCGTTTGTAAAATGCCTCTTAAACTTTACAAGAAACCTACTTCCTGCCTCTTTCATCACATCCCATGTAATACCACTTGCTGTACTTGCTCAAAGAAATGTTAATGCTTCAATTAAAATTGTTTCCATAATACAACTCCTCCTCATACATTTTTAGCTTATTACTTAAACTACAATAGAAAATTGGCTGCAAATAGCTATTATCTCTATTTGTAAAGGCTTAACCCTTATTTTACGAAACTTAACTGGTATACCATCTCAATAGTATTATCCTTTTCCTACAAAATTTTCCTCACTTTTCTTCCATCAATATAAATTGGAAAATTAAATTCTATTGACTTAAACAACATTTTAGAATCTCCATTCGGATATATCAATTTCTTTAATGAGTTAAGTAATAAGGTTTTTCTTTTTCTCATCATTTGTTATAACATATAACTTTCCAAAGTTCTGCATGATTTTGTAAACATTATCAAGAATATTTCTTATATTTATTTTTGTTTTTTCAATATTCGCCGCAAATATATCACTCATTTTCTCTAATGTCTCCAATTTTATAATTTAATTATTCCTTGATACAGCCTTTATCGTTGCCTTGCTCTTTCTGTCCACATACATAACGACTTCTCCCATAACCAGTTTATGAATTGCTGAAATAATCGTTTCCATTTTACCATAGTCAGGCTCTCCGTTTTTTACTGGCAGAACAATATCAAGTTTATCAGCATCTTTGGCATAAAAATTTCTGCCATAATCAAATTGACCGTTATATGATGACTTGTGAATTGCCGCTGTAACAAATATGGCTGCTTTCATCGGCAATTTTTCTGTATGCACAATTGCAACATGGTCATCTCCGCCATATTCATAGTTTCTATATTTAGCAGAACCAAACATGTCAATCGTAGTTGTGTTTCTTGAGAAGACATGAACATCATTACCAATAAAATCAGAAACACCTTCATTTGCTTCACCTGCAGTCACAAATGGTAAACTTCCTGGAATTCTATCAGCGCTTTTCAAACGCTTTCCACGAGTTGATTTCCCATATAATGTTTCAAGGTTAAATTTTTTCCATTCCAACTTATCATAATCTTCCAATGCCTGTTGCTCCTCAATGGAAAAATGTGTATCTTTCAGTCCTGTAACGGAAAAATATGCCTCCAATTCTGCAACACGCTGAGTTTCCAGCTCTGCAATAAATTTTTCCATAAAATCAAAGTCAATTTCACCACTCTTAACTGGTAATTTTATTTTTTGACTTTTAATAATATCAACATTAAAACTTGAGCTTCCCCAAGAAAACAATTTGAAAGGTTTTCTTAATGCAGCAAGAAAGAATTGAGCATTATCTTTATTGAATTTATTATTTTTAGGCTTTAACACTTTGATTTTATCACCTGTAAAATACGGTTTTTCTTGATAAAACATAGTAGCGGTATCCTGACCAAATGAAATAGTATTTCCACTGTTTAAAAATTTTTCACTTTCATCTATAAAACCTCTTTGCCCATTATTAGATCTCTTTCTAACTATATAGGGATATTTCCCACAATCTTTTACAATAACCTTATTCGCATCAAATCTTTTTGTATATGATTCTACTTCAAACAAGTCTCCAAGCATGTATTCGCCCCACTCAACTTCGCTTAGTTTTTCATTGAGCGAGGCATTTATTTTCCCAGGCGTTCATCCTCACGATTCTGATTTTTCAGTAAATTTGAAACTTCCCATACAAGGTAATCACTTACGGTTTTTTTGAAATCTTCCAGAGTAGGTTTTGTATCAATCGGTGCAGTCTGATTCCAATCTGCACCGTTTTTCGGATCAATCGTTCCCTCGTAGTATTCTCTTTCCGTAAATAAGCATAGTTTACCTTTGCCAAAGCGCACTAAATCAACGACCTCTTGATAACGCTCTTTTGCATGGTCAGTATCCTTCAAATTATTACTTGCCTTTTTACGATTGGAACGAGTATAACCATCCTTAGAAAAGTCTATAAATTTAACAATATCATCTTTTTGATGAGTTTCACCGACTCTAAATACATAAACGTTTGTCTGTACACTTGATTTACCAATAAACAAGTCTATGGGCATTTTTATACTTGCAAGTAATGTGCTATGCTTCAGTATCTTTTTGTTATATTTGATTGCTTTTCCGGAACCTGCTGAATTTTGAATAATGATAGCCGCATACCCTTTATGCATCATCGACAGGGCTTTTTCAACGAAATTCATTCCGTTGCCAGGTGCAGAATAAGGTGGGTTTAATACAAAAGCATCTGCTGGGAATTTCTTTTTGGTCTTTCCAAAACCATACTTACCAGTAAAGTCCATTAAGGAGTCCTTGTTCAAAATATTTGAACTGCCATCTCCCATAAGAATCATATTTAAAATAGCAAGCATATAAACGCTGGAAAGTAATTCTATACCAAGCAGTTGCGTTGCCTTAATTTCAGTAGCCTTTTTTTGATACTCGTCTGGAGACGTGCTTTTTTCCTTAGCGTCATTGAGCATTTCATTCATAGCTGCTACAAGAAGTCCAGCAGAGCCAGTGGCAAAGTCCCAAACATAAGAGTCTTTATTGACTCTTGCAAGCTTGACTAATAACTTGGCGACATAAGCAGGTGTAAGTACAACATCATTCAATTTATCTTGTGAGAATCCCAGCCATCCATACATTTCATTGAACAACTTACCTGTAAAATCAGTGGTTAAGCCGATTTTATAGTAGATACCCAAATCATCAACAATCTTTGTGAACACACGCTTTAACTGGCTTTCGCCATTTTTAACCCTGTTAATATTATCAGTGGTCAATGTATTTTGCAATGTCCTCAGGATAAGTTCTTTTTTCTCTTTTGGCAACTTCTTTTCATTTAAAAAAGCTTTTATCTTCCTAACAAGAATATCGCCATCTGTGTTGCCCTCTTCTGATGAAGATTTAAGCTCCGACTTTTCAAGAGGTGCTACTTTTCCAGGAATTCCAATTGTCGCAATAATAGAAGCTGCCACAAGATACACTCGGTCATTCTCGCCTAACCCCTTTTCATTTTGATATATATCATTATTCAGCTTTACCAAACTGGCATCTATTTCTTTTTCTCTCTGCTCCTTTAACCTATCAATTTCTTCTTGTGATAATTGCAAACTCTTTACTTTCTCAATAAAGCTATCAAAGTTCTCTTTTCTAAGGAATGAAAAATCAGAATAATCATCAATCTTCTGCCCGACACCGAAATTGCTTTTAGAAACATAATAAACACCAATAGAATACTGAAGACTACCATTCTCATCCTTGTAACCAGTCATTCCAATAGCAATAATATCAGTGTAACTTGTGTGGTGCAGTAATGCGTTAGCATAATGAACGGCACCATTTACAGCGTAAGCATTAATATTCTTAAAATTTGGCTTATTTTTTGCCGTCTTATTATCTACTTGTCCATTGGAGTCAAGTTTGACGAGCTTATTTTTGTATCCCTTGTACTCTATAAGTACTGGATAGAAACTCAATGCTTTATCCTGAAGCAGAAGTTTACAATCAGGTCTATTTCCACCCACGCCACCATTTTTAGAAAAATAATCATTTAGGGCCGTATCAATTTCTGTATTTAGTGATTCTTGCTCTAACTTATAATCTAATTTATACGATTTCAACCAACCATTCGCCAAATCAGCAATACTAGGTTCAACTGATTTAACTGCTGCTTTTGCTGCCATTTCTATTTCTCCTATCTGTAAATTCAAAAATATCATCAAGACCACTATGAAGAACTATGTATATTCATATCATCTGAAAATACTTTAGCGCATCCATAATTGCTGCTTCTTTCTCTATCGGGCACTTCGTCTGTCTCCCCGCCTCGAACTTTGCCTTATTATAATTTTCTCTTTCGATTATACCACATTTGCTCTTTATCTGCGCAATATAAAGATTGCTGACCTTTAACCCCGTAGACTCCAACACATAATCCTTGATTTCCTCATAGGTAGCTTTACTCTCCGCAGTTGTCAAATCAAGCTTGTCTATCTGAAGTTCCACCTCGATATGTTAGTCTGCATGAAGTTTGGACATTAAACATACTGTCTCCACATTCGCTGATTGTGGAAATAACAACTTATTATATCCTCTAATATCACTGTGATACCCGAAATTCCTTTATTTATAAGTAAGTTCAATATATATCTACTTCTCAAAATGTTGTGAAAATCTTTCGTTCGGTGGCAAATCGGTAGCATTTGCCACCACTGAACTAATCATAAAACACATTTCATTTTTTATTATATCATACCCAGCAGGGATTTCCACATCTTCTTTTTGGCTGTGATCTCTCCATCCAGCTTCTTATAACCCAGGACACTTTTCTGGTAGGCGTTGACTGCTGCCGTAAACTTTTGTCCGGCGATACCATCTACAGAACCACAGTCGTACCCCAAGGCATTCAGGCGCTTCTGAAGCGGGGTGACTACTGGGTGTTTGCGGTTTTTCGTTGCTGATACAGTGACGGTGTTTCGGATTGTTTCATCCCCCGCCATGCCGTCTACTTTGGAGCCTGTAGCGCTCTGCACGTCCACGATAAACTGTTTCTGTGTGTATGTGGGACAGATGCCCGTTGCCTCGACTTTCCCTCCAGAGTAGATTACCTTTCCGCTTTCGTCATAGACGCTCTGTCCTGGCTGACAGTCGGCGATGGCGAAATCCAGATTATGATAAGCCCCTGTCTGTCCCTGGCAGATGCCGTTTTTCCAGCCGGAGCCGACACGGTGCCAAATTTCTTCCGTTTTATCTTCCGCAGCGGCCGGCCTGTCGGTTTCCTGTGGCTGTGTTGCTGCCGGCTGTCCGATCTGGCGTTTGAAATCCTCCCATAACGCAGAGCTGTCCATCATCTTCCTTGGGCAGTATTTGCCTTTTGCGTCAAAGTGCCGGATAACTCTTTCCGCTGGAATGCCAGTAGTCTGGATTAAGTGCTTAACCAGCTCGATGGCGTTTTCACGGGCTTTTGTATAGTCTCCATCTTCGTTCACACAGATCTCGATATTGATTGTATTTCGGTTTGTGGCGTCCTTGATAGCATGATCGCCGCCATATTCAATGCCTATGGAGTATGTTCCGTCTCTATGATCTGCTGCCTGGTATGTGCCATCAGAACCCGCATAGTAGTGTACGGAAGTGCTTAGGTGTCCTGCTGCCTGCGCTTGTGCATGTCTGCCAGCATCAGCGCCCTTGGAGAAATTATCCGTTTCATGGATTACGATATACTTAGGGATGTTCTGTCCGGCATATGTACACTTTTTCGAGATAAACTCTGTATTAATTTTCATTCTCTTTTCCTCGCTTTCTGATCACATTTTTCCCTGATTACTTAACGATGATAGATACAATGCTATCCATATTGTACATGCCTACCCACTGTCCGTCTTTGATGACGATAAAACATTTTCCATCATACTTATAGTCTGTCCACTGCTTTTTCTTCCACTTGCAGATGCACCCGTTTTTAAAAACAATTTTAATCATACTTTTTCACTCCCCTTCCTTTACTTCTGGCAGCCCTGCAAAGGAAGTCAGCACAGAGGCTATTCCCGCCAATGCCGCCGTACCAACCACAACCTTCCAATCCACCGCTGCAATTGTCGCCGATGCTGGCAGCATAGCCACCGCTGCCTGGGCTGTGGTTTTGACTGCTCGAACTGCTGCCGCTTTTAACCAACTCTTTGTCTTTTCACTCATATATTGATTCCTCTCTTTCCTTTGGCTCTTCTGGCATTTCCAGAAGTGTGTTGTAAAGTTTTGTCGCAACATCATTTCCTCCCAGTTTGTGGTAAGATTCATATACTTTTTTCATGGATTCTTTTGCATAGATGGGACAGTATTCCCTGTCCTGATATTTGTTGTAATTGTGTACAATACTTTCCCGCAGAAGACTCTTTACCCCTTCTGCTATTGCTGTGCTTTTCTGCTGCTCTTCTTTTAGACGCTTTCCCACATCCCTGTATAAACATCCAAGAATAGTGGTCACAACAGCAAACAGCCATTCTATCCAATTCTGTTGAATAAATTGTAAAACCTGCATGGTATCACCTTCTTTCTGATAATATTTTTTTCTGTCCCTATGCGGTTCGTTTCCACATATAGCAAGTAATATAGGGCTGCAAGTTTCCACTTGCCCCTGTACCGCTCTCTGAAGTTTTAAGCGAATATCCTAAATCACCAACTGCATTCGCTCCATGTGTATAAAATCCAGAACTTGCATTTTTTTGTATTTGTGCTCGCTGAATTGTACTTCCATATTTATAGGTCAAAAACCCCATACTAGACGTATCTGGAGTATGATCATGTTGCTGCATATACTTGCTACCACCGACTTTTTCCACTAAACTAAATTCCGTCTCTGATTCATTCACGCCTATTGGAACCCTGCCACTTCCCCAACGCACCCATGTACCTCCAAACAATGTTCCTGGATTTGTAGCACTGACACTCATATAAATGGAACCAACTGGATATATTTTATCTATGGTCAAAATATCTTTTCCGTTTAATGTAAACCTTCCAGTTCCTGTGGCAGATGTCACAAAATTTATATATGACCCTTTAATCTCTAAATGGTCTTCCGTTGGTTCTGATATATGAACATAGTCTCCATCACCAAAGTTAAGTGTGTTTCCATAATTACCGGAACCTTTTAACCTTAAGTTACCAGTGATGTTCCCGCCAGATAATGGTAAATAAGTGTCTTTAATCACTTTTCCGTCACTATCCTGTGTTGCTTTTGTTGCAGATACGGCGTTTCCATTTACTGCAAGTGCCCCAATATTCGCCGCCGTAAGATTTACGTCCCCTGTCCGGTATGCGCTTTCCGCATTTCCTTTTACCCTCACTGCCGCTGGAATGGTGGGCTTATCTGTCAAATCGGTATATTTTCCACTAAAAGCAACGGTTTTTAGATCTGCAAACCATTTCATGATTTTTCCAAAAATCACCGACAATCTTTCTCCATTAATGATATTTACCCTGGTAGATGCCTGTGTAAAAGTTGGTGTCTGATTATTGGTTGATACATTTGGCACATTTCCAAGACCAATATTCTCTGGCGTTATATTGACATCCCCTGTCCGGTAACTAGATTCTGCTGCACCTTTAACACGTACTGCCGCTGGAATCGCCTCTTCCACTTGTTTTATGTCCTCGTCAATCATATCCATTGCACGGTTAAACTCTCCCACATCATAGAAATCTTCTTCCTCTGGCTTTGGATAATGGTAATTCTGTGTTTGGCTAGCCATTCTTTAACACCTCATTCCTTAACTGTCCATAGGTATAGGCTGTTAGCTCCCTATGTGTATACTGTTTTAACGTCCCATGCTGATTGTAGAGCAAAGATAAATCCAAGCTTAAGTTTGCTGGCAGGGTTTTATCTAACATCTCCTCCACCATCTGAAAGTTTTTCTTACTTTTCAGAGATACCCTTACCACAACCTTGCATTCTTTATGTAAGACTTGTAATAGATAACCGTCTTTGCCGCAGAGTGTTTCTAACTTTTCATGCAATACGATTGTCGTGTACGGAATGGCATTGTTCCACCGTGACAGGACACGAAACCTTCTGTTTTCCAGTGTATCATCATCTAATGCAGCAATCTCAAGCATCTGCTCAAACTTTTCTATCCCTTGTGTATCGGCATACAAAATATACTGATTATTCTGCATTGCTTCTAGCTGTCCCCACAACTTCTGCAGTTCGGGCTGCTGTGTCTTTAAAGCTTCTTGCATCTCCTGGTAATCTTTTAAATATTCTGGCAGATAAGAGATTAAATTGACTTCTCTAATCATGTGCTAACCTCCCCACACACTGGAATATGAGTTTCCTTAAGAATTAAATTTTCGGCCTGTCCATTTAACAACGTAGCAGAAATATCAAGAATCCCTGTAATCCCCAAAAGCCTCGATTCAATCTGTGCAATTCTGATCACCATTGTCTCTTTCTGCGGCCATTCTCTCCTCACCTCTGCCAAATATTTATCCACGGCCTCGGTAATCTGTGATCTTAAGGTTTCAAAACTATAACCCGTATCAAAAACTATTGCAGCTCGCACCGATACTGGAAACTCCGCGGGTGTATCTATGGTTACTACATGGCCAATCGGTGCAATCCCTGTCCCATTCCCATCCTTGGTGGGATCCATGATCTGTTGTACTTGGTCAAGCAGATGTTCATTTGCCGCCCGATATTGTGTATCTAAGATTGTCAGTTTTACGGTTCCCGCTCCATCCCATACTGGCGTCACCCGCACTGCTCCCACTCCTTGAATACTACAGGCTTTGTCCATATAATCCTGTTTGTTTCCCCCAAACGCTTGACTATGGAAGGATGCAAAATATTTTTTTCTTACGGATTCTGTCTCCTCCGCTTCCTCCCCTGGAATCCACAACTCTTTCAATTCCGCTTTTTCCAGTCCATCTATATATTCAATCGGAATCAACTTGCCAAACACACGATTTCCCGCGGTCCCTTCCGTTTCGCATTCCATCTGATAAACCCCATTTTCCACTTTTTCAATCACACGGTAGGTCAATGAATTACAACTAAAACGGCTGCCTATGGGGATATCTAAGGTTTCTGGCAAAGCTTCTGCCTTTAGCACTGCCTTTACTGCCCCCTTTGGCGTTATCCCCCGCTCCGCTGCACGTCTGAGAAGATTCTCCCTAGAAGCAGTATCTGCAAATGTCTCACGCAAAACCACATCCAATTCAATATACATTAGCTGCAGTTCCACTGCGGCGGATGCCAATGCATCATAGATCACCGACCCTTCCCGTTTGTCCATATCCTCTGGAACGCGGTCTAACATCCGCTCCAAAATATCCTCATA
>CAJTCL010000036.1 GCA_910575005.1 Lachnospiraceae bacterium
ATAAAACATTACTATATTTCATGTATACAGCATAAAGTGCCACCGTCCCAGTATTTATGAGAGATTGTGGCACTTACTTGATTCTTAAAGTGTCAAAAACGAGATTATAAGAACTTGCCTTTGATCTGTCAACTATTTTAACCAGAATACCGCAGAGCATCAATGGGCTTCTTTCTGGCCGCTTTCTGTGCAGGATATAGGCCAAATACAATTCCAATGACACCAGAAAAGGCCACAGATAACAGCGTTACATTGCCATCCATTGAGACTTCCATCGCAGAACCCATCACCTGTCCAATTACCTTCAAAACGGCAAAGGAAATACCTATTCCCACCATACACCCTGCCATACTGACCATCAGTGCTTCCAGAAGAAACTGCAGCATAATACTGCCCTGTCCGGCGCCAATCGCTTTGCGGATGCCGATTTCTCTTGTTCGCTCTGTGACAGACACCAGCATAATATTCATAATTCCAATTCCACCAACCAAAAGCGAGATTACTGCAATACCGCCCAACATTAAGGACATCGTATGATCAACTTCTTCCATAGCCTCCATCACTTCTGATTGGTTTTGAATCGTAAAGGCTTCCTCATCATAATCAAATCGTGCCATCATTCGTTCTTCTAATTTTCTTTCTGCCTGATCCATAGATTCCTGATTGACAGATGATACATAAAATTGTGTAATTTCCAACACATAATCCGAAAGCCTACTTAAAGTAGAATAAGGAATATACCCTTCCAGAGTCACAATTTCGGAACTATCATTACTATTTCTCACCATCATAGCCGAAGAGGGAGATACGGAATCCTGAGATAATACACCTACTACTTGAAACGTCTGTCCATCCAATGACAAGCTCTCCCCATCTGCATCGGCACGCCCAAAAAATTCTACCGCCGTATCATAAGAGAGTACAATGACATGGGAATGATTTTCTAGATCTGTCTGTTTTAACAATCTGCCTGTATATAATTCCATATTCATAATAGAAAAATATCCGCCGCTGGTTCCATAGAGATTTACGGAACCACTGGTATATCCACTTTTTCCAGTAACACTGTTTCTCCCCATTGGTGCTGAATCCAAAAACTCATCTGCATTCATAATCTCTGAAAACTCTGATAGCTTCAATGGATTTTCTTTATTATCTGAGATCTGTACACTCAAATAGTTACTTCCCATCTGTGAAATCTGACTGGACACAGAATTTCCTGCTCCATCAGCAATCGAAACTAAAATAATCAATGCTGCCACGCCAATAATAATTCCAAGCATAGTAAGAAACGTTCTCAATTTATTGGCACAGACAGCATTCCACGCCATTTTTCCGGTTTGAATTATCATACTGCCACCTCCATGACCTTTCCATCCCGAATATATATCTTCCGTTCTGCCTCCTTAGCTACTTGATTGTCATGAGTAATCAACACGATTGTATTTCCCGTCTCGTGTAAGCTATGGAATAATGCCATAATCTCCTCACCTGTTTTAGAATCCAGGTTTCCTGTCGGTTCATCAGCTAAGAACAGAGAAGGCGATGTCACCAGAGCACGGGCAATAGCTACTCTCTGCTGCTGTCCGCCTGATAATTCTGTAGGTCGGTGCCCCATCCGATGGGACAACTCCACTTGCTCCATTGCCCTTTGTACTCTTCGTTTGCGTTCCTGTGCAGAAAACCTCTGATAAATCAATGGGAGTTCCACATTTTCCGCTGCGGTAAGCCTGGGCAATAAATTAAAGTTCTGAAAAATAAAACCAATCTTTTGACTGCGTATTTTTGCCAATTCTTTTTCTGAATAATGTTCAATCGAAACACCATCCAAGATATAACTTCCCTCATCTGTGGTATCTAGACAGCCAATAATATTCATCATGGTAGATTTTCCACTTCCAGACGGACCTACAATACTAACAAATTCCCCATCTCTAATCTCCATTGTGGCATGGTTTAGAGCATACACTCTGTCACTTCCCATCTGATATATTTTTGAAACCTCATGTAATTGAATCATTCTTTCTACTCCTATTCCCGTCCACTGGGCATGTCACCGCGAGAATCTCCACCCGGAAAACCACCTTGACGCATATTTCCCATTTCTCCACCAGGAGCACCTTCCATCTTATGGAAATTCTGTTCCGAATTTTTCTGGGAGGTATTTCCTATTTTATGATAATATACAACATCCCCCTCTGATAAGCCTTCTGTAATCTCAACATTGCTCCCATCCGACAATCCAGTAGTCACTTCCTTCTCTCCCAAAAGAGTTCCTTCACCGTCAGTCTCTGTATAGACAAAAACACGACTGCCTCGCTCCTGAAGAGCATTTACCGGAATTGTCACTACATTTTCACGTTCTTCCACAGTGATTGTGGCCGAAGCATTCATCCCTTCCTTCATCCGCTCATCTCTGGGAATCGAAATTTCCACTGTATATTTTGCCACCCCGCCGCTGGAACTGCTTGCAGAATTTCCTACTTTTTTCACAGTTCCTGTAAAAACTTCATCCTCAATGGCGTCCAGCACAATTTCTGCCTGCTGCTCTTTAGAGACAGAATTGATATCTAATTCATCTACATTTACTGATAATATCATGGTATCTGCCGTTGCTAAAGTAAATGCTGTGATTTCACTGTCATCTGTATCAGATGACGTTTCTGTACTGCTGCTTTGTACACTGCCTGAACTTGAGGCGCTGCTGGTCAGGGTTCTACTACCAGAATCAGATGTATTGACGCTTGCTGTCTGTGTCTGTCCATTGCTGGCACTATTTTCAACCTGAGAAATTCCATTGCTGCTCTGTGCATGATCTCCTCCAGTTTCTATCCCTGAACCATTACCTTCTTGATTTCCATTTGTGTTATTGTTCTCAATACCTTCCCGATTTCCGTTCTCATTGCTGTTATTTTCATTGCCATCCTGATTTTCTTTTTCATTCTGATTTCCATTTCCACCATTGTTTCCAGTGCCATTCGTATTTCCGTTCTCACCATTATTGCCGTTGCTCTCATTGTTTCCGTCGCTGTTTTGGTTTTCATTGCCATCATTATTGCCATTCTCATTCTGGTTTCCATTGCCATCATTATTGCCATTCTCATTCTGGTTTCCATTGCCATCATTATTGCCGTTCTCATTGTGATTTCCATTGCCATCATTATTGCCATCGTTGTTAGGATTTTCTTCATTCTTCTCTGCTTCTGTCATAGGATAAGTAATCTGAAATGTAAGTGTTTTTCCATCTTCTGACACTGCCATGCCAGATAAAACTCCTGTTTTTATTTGACTGATGCTTTCTTTGGTAAAAGAATAACCCTCTGCAGCATACAACTCAACTTTGGCCTGATAGGATGTCTTAGCTATAAACTTTTTATCCTCTGGCATCCAAGAAACGACACCCTCATAACTACCATCAACGGCTGTCAATTCTGTCTGAGGCTTTTTACCTGTTTTGGGCGTCTCAATCACAAGACAATTTTGATTTGTCTTACCAGAATCAGTGATTTCCAAAGACAAATATGTTCCTTGTTCTTCGTATGGCATTTGAGAATTTATATCTGTATCAGAATCTTGTTTTGACAATTGTACGATTCCTGTATTTATTTGATTATACTGTGTAGAAACCGCAGCAGCCACAGTGCTTCCTTGTGTGCTCTGCTTAGAAATTTGTACGGTTCCTGTGTTTCCTTGCGTGCTTTGGCTGCTCTCTGCAGATATAGTTACAGATTGAACTGTTCCTGAGGATTCCGCAGTAATAGCACCACTCTGGGATAATACCATCAGTTTCTGCAGATTTTGGGCCAATTCTTGTCTTTCCGCCATTTGTTCCTGATATTTTAGGCTTTCTCCTCCCTGGTCAATTGTAAAAAGAACCGTATCTGTGTATACCTTTTCATCCTCAGAGACACAGATCTCCTCCACTATTCCTGATGCTGCAGTAATCGTCAGCGGCTGATGAATATAGGTGGCGCCGCTTCCTAAAATATTGTCATTAGAATCTGAAATTGTCACTTCTTCTTCAATCCCTATGCCACTGTCTGAAAAGAGTACGGTACATGTTCCATTAGAAACTTCTTTTACTATCCCCTCTTTTTGTGTTCCATCGGCACGATTTATAATAACGGAATCATCTTTGGCAATGTCCGCATCCGTCTCGAACGTTACTGCAAGAAAACCGTCAATCGACAATAACAGCAATGCCCCTTGTTCCACCATACATTCTGATGCTTCCTGTCCTTGCTGTACATAGATTTTTTTTACTCTTCCATCCACCTTAGATTTTACCGACTGTGTATCAGATTCTTCTTTACTCTCATTGATCTCTTCATCAAGTTCTTCCATCTTCTCCTGAATCTCTTCCATTGTACGCAGTACAGAAGTCTGGTTGACAAGAGCCAGTATATCCCCCTTAGAAACCTGATCGCCGCTCTCCACTTTGACTTCTTCCACAATAATTCCTGTGGGAATGGTAACAGCTTCCCCTTGTTCATATTCCAAATTTCCAGTACCAACAATGCTATTGGAAATGGTTGACTTTTTTGCCTGAGTTTCCTGTACAGGCATTTCTTCTGCCGATGCCTTCCCAGCCGACTTCCCTTGAACAAAATAAACTCCGCCAGACACAATTACAATTCCAACAGCAAGCCCACACGCCAGCCAAATCTTTTTTTTCTGAAATTTCTTTTTCTTCCTGTCCATAATGTTCCTCCTATCTCTAGATTAACTGTGACGATTCTTCTGTCTGGTTCATATTCGCAGATATTACCGTAATTTCTTCCGTACTTCCGTCTTCCGCAAATACTACTCGAACAAAATCCCCTTCTAAAATATCAGAAATACGGATCTCTTCTGCATGATCTCTTGGAATATCCTTTTCACTTGACCGCTCTGGAAATTCCCCAGATGGAATATTCCCATTTGGTTGTTCTGGTGGCTCACCAGATGGTGGTTCTCCAGGTTGATCTTCCCCATTTGGCTGTTCTGGCCGTTCTCCTGATTGAATTTCTCCATTTGGCTGTTCGTTTTCAGACATGTTTCCAGCTCTGCCTCCCATAGTTCGCCGATTAATGATCGTATTTTCTGTAATCTCAATTTCTTTCTCTTCCCCAGTTAGTTCTAACATAGAAGCTCTTTCCTCTGGCTGTGTATCCTTCTTTTGAGTCCCAACCTTTATTGTGACATTATCTTCTGTGATCTCGCTGACTTCCCCATACACTGCATTTTCCTCATTTCTAAATTCTTGAGAACGAGTTTTGATTCCTTTATCTGCCTCACCACAACCACTGAACAAAAATAAAGCCAGAGTTGCACTAAGAAGTAATGTTATGTATTTTTTTCTCATAAACTTCACTCTTCCTTTCTTCCAATCGCTGTTTTCTTTCTGTTCAGTATAGTCTTGAAACTTTAAACGAAACTTAAATATTCTTTGAAAAAAGTGTGAAAAAATAGCATTTTATACATCCTGCACTTTGGGATAAATGAGCTGCCTACACTGGCAATAGAAAAAATAATGAAAACTATTTAGGATGATAAAATAAAACAGATTGACAAATCCATGTCATAAAAATATAATTAAACTATAGGTTTAATTATTGAAAGGTGGAATACAGATGGCTCGTAGGAAAAAAGAACCAAAAAGCGTACATAGAGAAAATATTGCCGCAGCAGCATCTAAATTATTTATGGAGAAAGGCATTACGGCAACTTCCATGAATGAGATAGCCAAAATTGCTGGATATAGTAAAGCAACATTATATGTGTACTTTGAGAACAAAGAGGAAATTATCGGCTTTCTAGTATTAGACAGTATGAAATTTGCGTGAAGACTTAGAAATCATGCCTGCTATCTTTCATTTTTGGGGTATGCTGTCAGGACTCATTCAATTGGCAGCAAATAAAGAAGAATATATTGAAAAAGTGATGCACTTATCTAAGAATCAATTTTTAGAATATGGTATGGATATGTTATATCGTTCCATCGCGCAGGAGAGAGTGAAATGACAAAGAAAATAATTTCATTTATTATCTTAGTTCTTTTTCTTATTGGTTTAATTTGGGGAGGGGTTTACTTAAGAAATGTTGCTGATTATAAAAGAGCTGTAAAGGAAACCACTTTTGGTGAAATGAAAGTAAAAGCGGAACGAAAAACAAAATAGATACCATATCCTAATTATCGAAACAAAACCTGAGATAGACTCAGAGAGGATATTGTTTTGAAAAAATATCCCCTCTATAACTATTTTTATTCATATACAAAACGATTGATCCACTCAGTTGACGCATCCATAGCGGTACGGCAAGCATTTGTCTGATCCAGTGCATTCAACATCACAAAATCATGGATGGTACCTTGCACCTGCAATGCAGTTACTTCCACGCCTGCACATCGAAGCTTTTCGCCAAAGGCTTCCCCTTCGCTGCGCAAAACATCCGCCTGACCGTTTATGATCATCGTTTGAGGAAAGCACGCCAAACAATCTATACTCGCTCGAAGGGGAGATGCGGTGATCTGATTTCGATCTTTCATAGAAGCTGTATATTGCCTCCAAAACCATTTCATTCCTTCCCGATACAGATAATAGTCCACTGCGAATTGACGATAACTCGGCGTGTCAAAACAGGCATTCGTGACTGGATAATATAACAGCAGATTATGAATACATGGGCCATGCCGCATCGCTGACATCAGAGTCATAGCGATTGCCATATTTCCGCCAACACTATCGCCTGCTACTGTAAGTGTTGTACAGTTGGTCATTGAAAAACAATTCCCAATGATTTCTTTTATATGGGAAAGGATAAAATAGCACTGTTCTATCGCTGTCGGATATTTTGCTTCCGGCGACCGGCTGTATTCAGGGAATACGACCAGTGAATTAGTCCTTGCTGACAGCTCTCTAACTAACTTTTCGTGTGTATGAAAGCTGCCGAATACCCAACCTGCGCCATGAATATAGAATATAATATTTCTGATTTTTTCAACTTTAGGTGCAATAAAATATACTGGTATACTGCCCCACATCCTGGTATTGACACAATATGAGGATATATCGGCAGGATACTTATATACTGGCGTATCTTGCGCTTCCTCCAATACTCTCCTGCCCTGTTCAGGCGGCAACTGAAAAATCAGCGGAGGCACAGAGCTTTGATTACAGACAGCTTCTGCTGCTGGCTCCAACAGAACACATCGTTTCATATTTCATTCTTCCTTTATGATCACTGGTTTAAATATAATATGCAACACTTTCGCTTTTGTATATTTGTCAGCAAACCAGATCCCCCTTATGTCACTATTATTTACAGTATATTGAACAATCTCATAGTTGTATCTGGACCTGCATGATCTATTTGACGAGGTATATTTTGTCCTACAAAAGAATTCTGGGATATTCTTATTGTAAATAAGTGGTCATTAAAATAAGAAACTGCTTTTTGGTTGATTACACAACACGCCACTGACATATCTTCTTCAAAGATATTTAGCAGCGTCCTTCCAGTGTTAATTACCGAATCTACCAAAATCACATTTTTTGTTGCTGGTCGGGTAAATACCTCATGCTTAGGGTCATATGTTTGAAACCTGCACCCCATTTGAAAATACATTCCTTCTGCAAAGAAAATACCGCCTCTTAGTATTGCAACAATTGTTGTTTCTGCTGGGATAAATCCTCTCATTTGTTCCCCCAACATTTTACCAAGCTCCATATGTGCTTTAGCCAATGAAGGTCCTGATATACCTGAATCCGATTTAGTAATAGCAATTAACTGATTGATTCTTTCTGTTTTTTTAATTATGTACAAACACTATTCCCTCCAATTCCCTGCCGATTAGCGATCTGCTTATTGTTCCATCTTTTTTTAACATTAAGCAGCCTATGTCTGCCTGCCTTAGCATAAAATAATCATTCATCCCATCTCCATAAGCTTTTACTTTCTTACCAGCTTGCTGCAAATATTTTACGATAAAAAATTTAGTCTCAGCAGACATTTGCTCTCCATAAAAAAATGGGATTCTTAATTTATGTGAAATTTGTTTCCAGATTTCATAATATCCAGAAGTTAATACAGCCCCAGATGCTTTCACTTCACGAAGTATCATTTCATTCAAATGAATGTCCAAGTTTCCTAAATCACATTGACAATGATTTTCATTCACAAAATCATAAAATTTTCTATTGTGAATCCATGATTGAAAACCCGTATAAAAGTTACCGTCAAACAAATGTGTTCTATATCCCACAAACGCACTACTGTCCTCAGAAGAAAGCGTTTTATCTCCATCCGACAACACAATGGTATCTCCACTATGGTAAGATATAATTTTCTTAGTACATTTCTCAGCAAATTTTCTACAACTAAATCCCTCTAAAAGATTATCAATAAAATCAAGTATTATACTAATATCTTTGAAATATCCTTGTAATGGATGATCAATGATATAGAAATCCTTATCATTTGTATGACAATAATGTCTTAAATTCTCCATTTCAAAATTTTGCCACTTTTCTATATCATATGCGAGATATTTTTTATTCTTTGCGGACTTCCTCATCCGTTCCATTAATATATCTGGCCGCACATACAGATATATTATTACATCGTATAAAGTTCCGTCTTCCTCTGTAAATACAATGTCATCACCAAATGAATAATGACCATCCATGATAAAATTATCTTTTTTCTTTAAATTGGCTGCCAGTGTCTTACGCAATATATCTTTTTCATCTTTGTGTAAGGAATGAAATTGCTGCGAAAGCTCAAGTAACATTTTACTCCCTTCTAATACTCCAAAATTTCTTACCGCTTCCAATATATATGTTTTTCCCGCACACGGCAAGCCATATAACCCCATCCTCATAAAGACTCCTTATAACAAAAATTTCTGTCAAAATCCAGTGACATTTTTTCTAATTCATATAATGTTGTTCCACTATCTCCAATTGGCTGAAGATCAATGCAGTTTCCACATAAATATATTTTACCATTTGCAAAAAAATAGTTATTTTTACCGGCTCCGCACTTTCCACTGTACATAGTACAATCAAATCCCCCTTGTCTGACTGAAAGATTTTTTTCTGCCAGTTTCACAAAGCTTCGGTATTCATCAAGGGGTATCCCATATTGTCCTATCATCCTTGAAAATGTAATACGTGTACCAAATCGTTCAAAGAAATGAATAACCTGATTTGCATTTTCTATACTTTCTTTTCCTACAGTTGCATTAAAAGTTGGGTAATGCCCTGTAACATCTTTATATGCATTAACATTTTTCATCACTTCATCAAATGAATTACATCTATTACGATTATGCAGTTCTCTATACCCATCAAGGGAAAAACCAACATTCACCTGATGATTTTCAAGAAAATCCCACTCTTTATCTTCCAATGCAATTGTACCATTTGTAATTGTATAGACTTTTACCCACTCATTATCAGAAATACATAGAATATACTCCTTTAATTTTTCGTAATCAAGCAAAGGTTCTCCATTTCCTACAAAACCTATCTTGAAATCATGATGTGCATATCGTTTTACATTGTCCAGAATTTTTATTATGTCCATTGGACACGCATCCATATGCCCTTTCTCATTAAAATGGCAATACCGGCATTTTAGATTGCAACGATTATTTATTGAAATACATATACGATCTACCATATTTCAGTCTCCTTATAACCAAAATCATCGCCGCGATTCCACCAATCCTGCGCAGTATGGTTGTTTCGGTCTCTGATTCGAGTATCAGCTCCTTTTACAACAAGATACTTATACAAGTCCTCATTCATCTTTGAAGACAATCCTTTCTTTTTTCTATTATATCTTTGAACTACGCATTTCATCAATGCTGTGTACCCATTACTATCTTGTTGATTAATAGAGATTTCCGCTTTCTCACAAAGAGAATATACAAATTTTTTCTTACCATGCCAACACGCAATCATCAGGGGTGTATTCCCTTCATTCAATTTACCAACTTTCATATAACTAGCTGTTCTTTCATCTCTGGAAGCTTTGTTATAATCACAACCAGCCTTCATCAACATATGAAAAATATCAAAACCATATCTTTCTCTAATTTGAATACTATGTGCCAATGGTGACAAGCAGTATCGGCCATTATCATTTTTATTAGGATCTGCACCTTTATCTAACAGAAATCTAATTTTTTTTAATATTTTTTGATCTGGAATCCTTCTGCCACCTCTCTCTTCCATTTTTTCTGGATCATTACAGGTAATACAACTAATCAGCAATGTCATTCCATCTGGCAAATATACATTCAAATCCATCGTAGATACAATCTTTTGAAAGTATTCCAGATGGTCAAATTCCAAATCTAGATCAATAATGGATGTATAATCAATTAATGTACTTCTTTTTGCAACATAATCATCTACCTTTACCGCGTTCCCATCATGGATAGAAAAGTCAACATCATCATGGATAATAATGACATCACCAATTACCTTTTTTTGTAGTTCTTTTGCCAATACCATTACTTTGTGATCATTTATCATATTTCTCACATCTGGTATACTGTCTGGAACCTCATAATTTTCATTATCAAATTTACGGATTCTTTTCGGGTATTCAGACATATAGTAATCAATATTTGCCATGATCTGCCAGGCAACTCGTGATATTTTTCTTTCTTGAGTAGTTTGCTTCTGTGTCTTTCTAAAACTAAGTTCCCTTAAAACCGTACTGGGAATTATGATCTGATCATAATCCTCAAGCAGCATATGTAACAATCTTTTATTTCTCAACAGGGCACATGTGTCAGGAATTGCAACGGAAACTTTTTTCATAAGTTCTTCAACACTCACGTTAAAATGTTCTGCAAAAAGTTTAAGCATATCAGGATTTGGCTTTACTGTTCCAGTTTCATACTTAGTATATACAGTTCTAGATACATGAAAAATCTTAGCAGCTTTCTCTTGCGTGATCCCTGCTGATGTGCGTATTTTTTTCATGGCTTTGCCAAGAGATAGATAATCTATTTCTTCTTTTTCTTCATTATCACATACCACGTTAAATTCTTCTGTCATTTATATCACCCCCATATATTTGTTCTTTACAGGCTTATTATAACACAATCAAAATGTGCAATTAACAATATATTTTTATTTGCACATTAAGTTCATAAATAGAACAAATAATATGCACATTTGAATGTGATAATGCACAAAACGGGGTTTTATTAACGGCTTCCAATATTAAAATAAAAATGCCAGCAAACACGATTTCTCGTATCTACTGGCACGAAATGATATTTATTTGTTCCACACAAGACCAAAATCAGACCGCTTGATTTTGCACTTTGGCTC
Organism: Lachnospiraceae bacterium; assembly: GCA_910575005.1. GTDB lineage: Bacteria > Bacillota > Clostridia > Lachnospirales > Lachnospiraceae > Petralouisia. The sequence goes on from CAJTCL010000036.1 coordinate 11,337, forward strand.
TCCGTCTTTCCAAAATACTATACCTTCCATGTAATTTTCGGAAAGATATTTTTTTATTCCATCAAATGTCCTTTCCACTTCTATCTGCTTAACACCATGCTTTTCCAGAATATCATTTGATAACCCATACGGATTTTTTTGGAAGTGTACGCCGATTGCCTCATATGTTCCATCTTCAATTTCTGATGTATTATCAAATGATTTCCAAAACCATTTATCTGCTGGATTGCCCCTATCGCATTTTACCCAACAAGGCAAATGTCCAGTTGTCTGATCAGGTTCTTCTTGGCACTTAATAGCACCGTCTGGCACTGGTTTTCCCTTCTTAGCGTCATATCTTTTATATAATTCTCCACCTATGATTGCACAACACGAACCATCCATTTTAATCGTAGCAATTCCATCTCCGGCAAGCACCCACTCCATGCCCTCTATCACTCTTGGAAGAATATCTACTATCTTGTGGTTTTCATATACTCTTTCAAATAATGTTGGTATTTTCTTCATTTTCCCACCGCCTTACTCTCTGTAATCCTTAATATCTATGATAGTTTCCGATTGCACTTCAGATAGAACACTACGAGATTTGTGCTGATCAAGCATTTTTGTAACATTTTTAAAGACTCTCTCCCCTGTCTTCCTATCCAACATTACAATTCCACATTTCTCCGAACTTTCTGGAAAATATTTATATCTTGCAATAGTTTCTGTCAACTCCAAAAGCTCGATTTTCACCATACAATATCACCATATAATCCTTTTTCTTTTTTGCTTTGATAATCCTGAATTATTAACAAATACTTTTTTATTATATCAGGATTTTTATATCTTACAATCTTTTTTATATTTCCTCTTATTATCTTCATCTAATTCCATTTCTTGATCTCATTGATCTTCTCCAGCTTGTAACGTTTCATATTACAAATCGTAGACATCATGATCTCATGTTCTATTATACCAAATGCTTTCCCTATATCATAATCAGCTATGTGCCTTTCCTTTATTCATATATACCTTAAAACCATTATCCTTGAAATTTCCGACAAGTTCTTTCAACTTGCTCATATTATTCATTTTTAATAATCCCTGGCATTCTTTTTTGCTCATCTGAAATTTTACCGTTAATTTTGGGATAATATACACAGATTAAACAATTTATACATATTCAAATAAAAGAATACCACTTTACAACTTTTCAAAAAAAGAAAAATAAAATAACGCACAAGACACTTTCTGATGTATAATAAGTTTGCACACAAAACTATACGAAAGACCAACTATTAAAAGTCAAGTAGATAATTGAAAAAATTCAAAAGAAATTTTATAGAAAAAAGAGCATGACAATAAAGCCTGTTGTCAGGCAGGCCGACGTGAGTGAAAAGGATTTA
>CAJTCL010000037.1 GCA_910575005.1 Lachnospiraceae bacterium
GCAGGCTAGAGGAATGGAAAGAAGGAAGAAAAGAAAGAAGAAGACCTTGAAAGATGGGTGTCTTACAAGGTCCTCTGTTTACTCTTTTATTCTGTTTTTTGTTGCCCTGTCAGGATAAATTATAATCTGCCAGCAGGATATGGAGCTTCTGCTGTGACATAGTATTTTTTAGGCATCATCCCCTTCCTTTCACCTGAATCCCATTTTTACATTTTGTGCAGCAGTCCCTGGAAGCTTTTCACATTATCTTCAAATTGGGGCAGGAAGTCTTCCCCAGTGTCATAATGGAGATACAGCCCCTTAAAACATGCCTGCCATGCAAGCTGCATTACATGGGGGCTGGCTTTCATTTCTAATCTTCTGTAAGCCATGCTTGTTTCCACAATAATTTTCTGCCACATAATGAAAAATTCATCTTGTAAGGGAATCCCAAAAGCCCCCAGCCATCCCCTTACAGTGTGCCTCTCTGTAGCATCCCCACATCCTGGTGTGCTGAAAATGTATTGCACATCATCCACAGAAACCTCCCTGATGTTCCCTTCTGTGTCACCCACTTGCAGGACCCTGCCTATAGGGAACAGGGCACAGACAGATGGCTTGGATTTGTGGACTGAGCATTTCCTGTCTTTCAGCAAGGGGCATCTTTTCACTGAGCCTTTGGGCTTGATCCTTACTATAGGGATTCTGGAGCCATCACCAATATAAGTTTCACAGTACTTCAAAAACAGCTCCCCTGGGGACATCCCTAATTCCTTGGACATGCTGTAAATGTCCCTTGGGTTCAGAAGGATATCCTCCCTGTGGATGCAGCATTTTCCACACTCTGTGCAATGGAATCTAAACTCTTCATCCATTCCAATCTGTCTTTCACCAAGATTGGTTATGATGTTTTTTAATGTTTCATCCATCTTCTTCTCCTCCTTTCCTCCTCCATTGTACCTTCCTTTTCCCTCTTTTAATTTCTTGCAAAAATGCACTTTCTCTGCCCATCCTGCTTCTGCTCCCTTCAGCTTAATAAAACCTTGTCTGTGATGTTCTGGCATGACAAAAGGGTGATCCCATCTGGTTCTAACCTTAGGTCAATAACCCAGAATTCAGTATTTTCCTGCAAATCTGCCCCAAAGAGCCTGCTCAGTTCCCTGCACAGGAAACCCTTCATCTTGTCATTCAGCCCATGCTGGAACACTGTCAGGAGAATAAACCTCTTATTTCCATTCTCCATCCTTGAAACCATATCCCTATACCTTACAGCCTTCCCATCAGTCAGCATCAGGGACTTTACCTGCAACCAGCCATCCCCTGCTGCATTCAGGATGGCATCTGGCACATTGAGTTCAATATAGGCATCCCCTAATATGAAATCTGGCCCTTCTTCCCTGCTTTCTATTTTCCTGCTGGCTATACATCCACCAGCCAGTTCTTCCATGTGGTGGTTGGCAAGGAAAAATCCAACTGCCTGCTCAAAAACTATGGGCTGCAAACAAATCCAGCCCTTATTTTCTGTCACTATGCTATCCAGGGAGAAAGCCATCACTGAATATCCCCCACCATCTGGGCTTTTCCCCTCTGAAACAAGGCATGGTGTCCCACACTCACTGACATTCCCCCTGACAGTTTCAGGGCAGTAAATTTCCAGTTCCTCCCCATCCAGAACCAAAACTGTTGACTTGTTTTCTTTGGTTAATAAGACAGCCTCCTTCCATTCTTCCTCAAAATAATACTTCTCCACAGATTCCTCCTTCCCCTGCTTTGCTTTCCTGTTCCTTTTTCAGCATAGCACAGGGGGATTTCTGTAAAATTTAGAGAAAATTCCATAGAAAGCCAGCCCTTGCCCTTTAAAAAAACACAAAAAAACAGGACACACCCCTGTGAATCCTGTTTTTCTCTTTCCCTTATATTTTGTACCTATAAAAATGCAGCAGGCTTTTGCCCCTTATCCCTGTCCTCCCTCTATCCCAATGTCCCCTTAACTGTCTGTGTCTGGCTGGAAGCCTGCCATTTTTTTGTCCCCCAGAATTTTTGCATTTTGCCCATTGCCCACACTTACAGGCTCCAGGTCTTTTTTCTCCACTGCCACTTCCATCAAGCCACTTTCTATTGAGAGCATCCTTATAATCTGGTCTGCATAAGGGAACAGGCTGTCATAGCACTTTAGCTGTTCCTCTTTTGGAAATTTGCCATTTTTAATGCCATCCACATGGAAAATCCCCTCCAAAACCAGTTTAAGGTGAAATTTACTGGAATCTTCCATCCCCAAATATTGTTCCAGCACTGCCACTGCCATGTCTTCCCCTGGTTCAAAACTGACAGAAAATTCCATATGGTCTGACAGACTGACCTCCCCAGAATCTTCCAGTCCATTCAGCAGCTCCAGCCTGCTTATCTTGTAGCCTAACAATTCTACTTTTCCCATCTTCCTCCTCCTTTTCCCAGTCTAATCCTTGCTTTTCATTGCTTTTCCCAGTCTGACCCTTGCTTTTCATTGCTGCCCTGCAAGCATACCATAAGAAAGTGCCTTATAAACCCTGCAAAAACCAGCCCTGCCCTTTAAAAATCCACAAAAAAAGCAGGACATCATATCTCTGTGAACCCTGCTTTTCTGACACTTCTATTAAGAACCCTTACAATATAGATAATGGAACCTGCCAAAAATTATGTTGCCATCTGCAACTCTTTTATCCTTGCCATATCCTGATGGTTTCTTTGATTGGCAGGCTCCTTTTCTGGCTCCTGCCTCCCTGCATTTTTTATTTCTGTTTTTGGCAGCAATGCTTTCTTTGTACTGATTGTAAAGCTGCTATCTCCTGAACAGCTTCTATTGGAAGATTGGCAAATTTAGCTATTTGGTCTATTGAAAATGTGCCATCTTCCAGCATTCTCTTTGCTGTTTCTATCTTTGTTGCATTTTCAGCCTCTTGTGCTGCCTCATACCTCTCACTTTCCAAATATGACCTCATCACTTCTTCCTGATCATACAGCTCCATCAACATGTCCAGCACCTCCTGTTCCCTGCTTTCCAGATATTCTTTTAATACATTTTTATCCTTACATATCCTGATGGTCTCTTTGATTGCCTTCCTGGTCCTGCCATAAGCCTTCACCTGCTCATTGCACACTTTTGTGAATACTACATACTGGTTTATTATATCCCCCTCTTTGCCATCATAAATCATTTTCACTTTTAAATCCAGGCAGACCTGCTCCCCACCAAAAAATTCCCCTGCAAATGAAATCTCTTCTGGCCTTGTCTTCCTGTCCCCAGTATAGATGACATAAACCTCTGGCTTTGGCATCTTTAATTTTTTACTGTTATATATGTTCTGCCTGGTTTCATTGAAATATTCCCTGTAAGTCTGCACAAGGTACATCAATGCCCTAAATATGATATTGGGTGTCCATGTGGACTGGCTTTCTATCAGAATCAATAAGGTTGAGCCTACCCTGAAGCCTATATCATTATAGATGTCATTTACAAGGACATTGCTGACTGTGACATCTTGCAGGTCATCCTCTGTAACATCCCTGTCCTCTGGATGCAAAGCCTGATACAATTGCATCAAATACTTTTTTTCTTTGAATAATGAGGTAAAGACACTATCTTTCAGGGTATGCTTTACTATCCCATCATCATTCTTCTTCTCTTTCTCTCCCAACTCTTCACCTCCTGTATAACTTTGTTCCTCATTACAATATTAACATGAATTGTTTTTATTTTCAATTTCAAAATCTGCCTGCTGCATGGATAAGGCAATGTACTGCTTTCCCAAGATGAATATATAAATTTTACATGGACTGTGGGGCTAAGGAATTGGAGGGATGGGGAAGGAAGCCTTGCTTATAATTCCTCCCTCATTCCCATCATTTTCCCAGCAGTTTTTCCCAGAGCCTACTTATCTTTACTGAAGAGGGCAATGCATTCATCAACCACATTCTCCACAATTCTCACCTGTTGGGGAGTCAGCTTGTCCAGTTTCTCTGAGAGCAACAGTTTATCCTTGTCAATGATATCCCCTGTCAGGAGATAGTCTGTGCTTACTCCCAATGCAGCAGCCACTTTCATCAGGTTCTCTGGCCTCATCCCCCTCTTTCCTGATTCAGCATATGACACAAACTGAGTGGTTAATTCACTCAGTTCAGCCAGAGCCTCCTGGGTCAGCCCCAGTTTCCTTCTCCTCTCCATGATCCTTTGTCCCATTTCTTTGAGGTACAGTTCCACATTCATCTTTCCTTCCACCTTTCTTCTTATTGTGAAATTCTATCAACATTACACTTGTTTTGTAATGTTGGTCTGTTGACAAATTTCAACTATATGCTATCATTTATGGATACAGCCATTCCCACTGCCCAATGCATTTTTGCCAGAAAAGCCAAAGGCATGGATGGTATATGCTTGGCATATCAAATTACAAAAGGAGGCTGATTTTATGTCAGGCAAAGTAACCCAATTTATGAAAACACAAAAGTACAGGTTTGATTTTGGTGCAGATGGCAAGCTCTACACCACTATCTTCCATGGGAAAATCCCACAGCCAGAATTAAGGGGCATGGTTTCCTCCCTGCAAAACTGCCTGTATGGAAAAACCCCAGATGTGATATTCTCATACCTGAAGCTGCACCATTTGGAATTTTCAAACTTTCACAGCATGGAATCCACATTGGGGAAGGACAGGGCAATGGGGTGGGCAGTTTATCTCCTCCACTCTGACACTTATGGAAAAATGGAGGAAAGACTTGGGGATGCTGATTTCCATTATGCTGTGGTGGACTGCCAAGAAAATACCCAGGCATACAGTGAGGGATGTTACCTTGCAGCCACAAGGACAGCATGGGACAATGGGGGACCCCAGCACAATGCCATTGCACAGACCTATCTCTGCCATAGGGAAACCTGTGAGGAATGTGGCTATTTTGCCATCAGGAAAGCCATTGGGAATGTCCTCTATACCATTGACAGCTCAGAGGGCAAGCCAGTCCTCCCAACCTTTGGCTGTGTTGACATGGCTGCCCTGTTAGCAGAAATTGAGACTATCAATTCCAAAGAGGATGCCATCAAAGCAGCCATTAAATAGCACTGGGCATCAGGCAATCCCAAACATGAGATATTGAACATAAGATATTAATACAGGCTCTGGTGGGCATCACCCATCAGGGCTTTTTCAACCCAAAAATAATATGCCTGTAACCTGCCCCATCACTGCTGCACAGCAGTTTCCTAAGTGGGGGAACATGCATTTTCCATCCTTCCATACAAGGAAGGAAAGGGAAGAAAAAGCAAAGAAAAAGAAGGGGTTTTCCTTCCCCTTCCCATCATTTTTCCATATCCCTGTTTTTATCAGTTATTTCCCAATATCCTCCCCCTCTCACAGCTCCACACCTTTAATCATATCCAGGGAAACCAACATCCCCACAGTATCTTTTACCCCTGCCAAATAAGACAGGTCTGAGTATCTATGGTTTGTAGCCCTGACATCTGAAACATAATTGTTTATAATTTTTACCTGCCCCACTGTCAGCCCAAGCCCCAGGAACTCCTCTTCTGCCTTATCCTCCTCCCTGCTGCATTTCTGATATATTTCATCATCCCAAATAAGGGCATCCCTGCTTCTGTCAATAAAGTTTCCCAAGCCTTTTTTCAATAAGTCATCTATCAGTCTGTCCAAGCCTTCCTCCCCCTTTTCTCCATCTTTTCAAATATTTTTCTGTCCCTGCATGCAATATCACAGCCAGCCAATCCTTGTGAATGGGAAGGCTATCAGCCTTGCCTTTGCCTTAAGGTTTGCAGCAGGCACATATTTTTGTTTCCAAAATCTGCTGTCATTACTGTTATTCCTGTTGTCCCCAAGGAAAAAGTAACATCCATCAGGGACTTTATAGATGCCATCCCCCCTCCTGTTCTGGGGAGCCTTGGTGAAGGAACTATCCAGTTCAACTCCATCAGCATATACTTTGCCATTTTTTATTTCTATGGTTTCTCCTGGCAGCCCAACCACCCTTTTGATATAAAGCATCTGTGGATGGTCTGGTGGTGTAAACACCAGGACATCATACCTTTCAATATCCCCTTCCCCTATCCCATATCTGGAACAGATGACATGGTTCCCAGGCTCAATGGTCCCTGCCATGCTTTCTGTTGGGACAACAGTCAGCATGAACACACACTTAAATAAAATAACTACAATAACCAAAACTGCCACATAAATGATAAATCCTCTCCTCTTCAAAATAACTGCCTCCTCTCCCTTTCTTTTTCCATATCTTACCACTAGCCATCCTTGGAAGGCTTTTGCAGAAACCATCCACTCATTTGGAGGCCCTCCTGTTTCCCTCCAAAATAACTGCCTCCCCTCCCTTCTTTTTCCATATCTTACCACTAGCCATCCCTGGAAGATTTTTGCAGAGACCATTAAACCATTTGGGTGTCCCTTCTATTAATATAGGGAGGTTCCCCATGGGGGCAGTTGAAATTTCCATATCCCCTCCCTTCCATATTTAATAATGTAAATGTAAAAGAAAACCATTGGAGAACAGAGAAAGGAAGTATAAGAATGGGAAAAGGGAATAGGAAACTGTCATGCTGCACTACAGAAAATATTGGGTTAGATTTGTCAAGCTGCTGGATGGGGGCAAACCCTGCCAAGGGATATGCACATAGGGCTGTAAAGACAATTGCTTTCAGGAAGCCCACTGGCCTGGAAATCAGGAACAGGGTTGGTGGCTTTTTAAAAAAATACAACCTCATTGTATATGGCCCCAACAATGGGGACTTAAATATTGATGTGGTATTCCTGCTCAATGGCTATGCCTGCCTATGCAGGGCAGACACCAGCAGCACTACAGGAAATGCAAGGGACATAACAATATCCCTTGTCTCAAGGGACAGGCCCAGGGAACTGATGCAGCAGTTAGCAGAAGCTGAGATTCCAGTCTGGGAACTGGGGCAGGGGATTTATGGCTTCCAGTATATGTTTGATTTCCAGGTTGCTGTTTTAGATGAACTGCCAATGCAGGAAAAAGCATGGCTGGAGGGGCTGGTGGCCCAGTAAAAAATGACACAGAAGAAAAAGGAATCTGCCATGGGCAGGTTCCTTTTTGCATTCAGGGAAAAGCCATGGATACCAGCAGACAGCCTTTGTGAAATGGAAAAAGCCCTGGCAGGGCATCTGCCAAGGCTTTTCCTATAAAATGTGCCCTTTTTACAAGCTTAACTGAATCCCTATTGCCCTACTCACCAGCCCAACATAGGCTGTCTGCTGTATGCTCCCAATTTTCCTCCCCAGCCTTTCCTTATTAATAGAAGTTATCTGCTCTGCCAAAGCAATGCTGGGCCTTGTGAGGCCACATGCTTCAATCAGGACATGGGTTGGCAGTTTTGCCTTATTCATTTTGCTGGTAATGGGTATAATAGTAATAATTGGTGAATACTCATTTGCTTTGTCATTTGAAATGACAAGCACAGGCCTCCTGCCAGCCTGCATGCTGCTTCCAGCATCCCCTTCCAGCTCTGCCCAAAATATGTCTCCTCTCCTGCACATCCTATGTAGCCCTCCTTTTTTGAATTTTTTACATATTCAAAATGGATTTTCCAAACAAAAGAATTTTTTCACAAAAAACAGCCACAGCAATCTCCAAGGACTGCCATGGCTGATTTATAATACATAGAAGGTTATGTGGAACTAAATACTTTATGTCATTAGAGGAATAATATGAACACTGGACTAAATGATTGTCAAATATTAACTATAAGAATTATTTTCTCTTCTTCCCACTCCTCTCTCTTTTCCCAGAACCCACATTCCAGGGTACAGGGTATCCTCATTTACTGCTGCCTCCATCTTCCCTCCTCTTCTTTATTTTGTACATTTTAAATATGAATGGTTTCTCCAATTAAATTTTAAACCCTATGGTTTCCCTCCTCTTCTTCATTTTCATTACACAATAAATATGGAGGATTCCAAAAATTAAATTTTAGGAGTTCTCATAGAAGGGGACAAAGACAGCCCTTAGGTTGTGGGCATCCCCAGCAAATGGCCCCTGCACACCTTGATGCATTACCCATCCTGCTTTATTTCCTCATCATACAAGACAAGGGCAATGCACTGTGGGAAATCCAGGTTCCTTGTCACCAAGATATCCACTCCATATTCCTCACCAAGCCTATCCACTTCACTGATTGTTTCCAAGTCAATGAAGTATCTGATGCACTTATTGCCATTACTGTCTAAAATTTCTTTTAAATATGCCTCTTCACAGGGTCTCTCTTTTTCTGTGAAAAATAAATGCAGTTTCCCATCCTTGTTACATCTATTTATGATAGATGCCTTTGATATTATACATTCCATTACCCTTTTCTCCTCTTTTGTTAATATTTTTTACCATAATAACATATTTCTGCCTATTTCTGCAAAAATTTTCCCAAACAATCCTCTGGTATACTCTTTGTAAAAGTACACTTTTAGAAATACCTGAATTGATATAGGAATAGTGTTTGTAAAACACCATGTGCAGGGTTTACAAATATTTGTAAAAGCAGGGAAGTTTTAGAAAGAGAAATGGAGGAAAAGATTGGGAAAAATTGTTGGTTATGCAAGGGTAAGCTCAAAAGAGCAGAACCTGGACAGGCAGCTTGTAGCCTTAAGAAAATATGTGCCAGAAGATATGATAGTGACTGATAAAGCAAGTGGCAAGGACTTCAACAGGGCAGGATACCAGTCATTGAAAGTGGGGATTGGGAAGTTAGTCAAAGGGGACACCTTATACATTAAGTCTTTGGACAGATTTAGCAGGAATAAGGAAGATGCCAAAAAGGAACTACAGTACTTTTCAGAGATTGGGGTCAGGGTTAAAATCCTTGACATCCCTTCCACTTTGGCTGAGATTGCAGCAGGGCAGGAATGGATTCTGGACATGATAAATAATATCTTAATAGAAGTCCTGACATCAATAGCTGAAAATGAAAGGCTGACAATCCATGCCAGACAAGCTGAAGGTATTGCTGCCTTGCCAGTGGATGAAAGAACTGGGAAGAGAATCAGTAAGAGGACTGGAAGATACATTGGAAGACCATCAATACAGTTCCCTGAGAATTTTGAGGAATACTACCAAAAATGGAAATTAAAGGAAATCACTGCCACTGCTGCCATGAAATCCTTGGGGCTGAAACCAAATTCATTTTATAAGCTGGCACATAAATATGAAAATCAGCAAGCCATCCACACATAAACATAGGCACTGCCATAAGGCAGTGCCTTGCCATCCCTTATACAAAATCAATGCTCAGACCCATGCCCAGCCCATCAGCCAGCCTTTGGATAGTGGCTAAGGAGGGGTTGGATATCCCCCTCTCAATCCTGCTTATGTCAGCCTGATTAATTCCAGTCACATCTTCCAACTGCTGCTGGGTGATTCCAGCCTCAAGCCTTGCCTGGTACAAGGAAACTCCAAAACCATTACACATGCCTGCACCATACTGGTTCCCCAAAGCCCTGTCTGGGACAGCCTTACCCCTGACTTCTTTCTGGAGCAAATTCAGTAAATCATAGGCAATCCTGATTTCAGCCCTCCTGTTCTCCCTTTCTTCAAATAATTCCCTTACCTTCCTTTCCTCTTCCTGAGACATTTCCTGATTCTCCAACATCTCTGCCAGCATCTGGTAAATTCCAATTCTTTTATCTTCCATATCAAAAATCCTTCCTTATTTATAAATTTCTACTATAAATATGGGATTTTGCATTTCTGGAAGGAAATGGGAGAACACCAACACTATGTACCTGCTCCCCAGAAGTGCCATGCACTCCTGGGAAACATCCCATTCTTTTCCAGACACCTCCCCTAAATTCCTTCCAGCCCAAACATCAAATTTTCTTTGTATTTGTACAATTCATCCAGCTCCTCAATTATCCTTTCTGTATAGGGATGGATCTCATCCAGTGTAATGACTCCATCCAAAACTAACTGGAGCAGGGCATCCTTCCTACCCTCCTGATAAGAAATCTTAAGCTCTGTCTCCCTCTTGTCCTCCTCTGGGTCATATCCATCCTGCATATCCCTAAAAGGGCAGGGACTCATCCTCTCTGGGGCAGCGCCCACAGGCCCTGATGCATTTGCACATCCTTCCAAGCATTTGATTAAGATTATCTTTTTCATCCTGTACCTCCTGTTCCTCCTGTGCTTCCTGGCATTGGCAATTAATGACTACAAACTCAAATGGCTGCTGAAATGGCTGATGTTCTTCTTTCCATCCATTCTCCTCCCTCCTCTTCATTGCCCTGGATATGATCTCATCCATCTTTTTCTTTTCCTGTGCTGTTAAATAATTCTCCAAATTTCTTTCCAAGTTGCATTCCTCCTTTATTCTAAATCTGTTTTTGGTTTACAGGTACATTATAGCAAGTTATGAATGGGGGGAAAATTTGCAGAGATCAGGGATGCAGCAGGGGAAAAAGGGAAATGTATTATCCTGCATCACCTTTAGATGCCCACATCCATATGCTGGGCTGAACAGCCATCATCTTTAGCTGGAAAAAGAATACTACACCCCACCATTTTTTACATCACCTTTAGCTGGCATTAAAATTCCACAGGACAGGCATTTTTTACATCACCTTTAGCTGATGGTAAAAATTAAGATTATTTATTCTTTCATGCATCACATTTACATGATAATAAAATCATGGCAAACACTTGTTTTATGCATCACATTTACATGATAAAGAGACTCAAGATAATTACCTGCTTATACACCACATTTACTTGGAACCAGAGTAGGTTTCCTGTCTGTGCATCATATTTAACTGATGCTTAGTATACAGTGGAATTTTCCATGCCCCATTGGGCTGGGCACAATCCCCAGGCATATCCACAAAGCATGGCTTCCCTTCTGCCTGGTTCCCACATTGGCTGGAAACCTTGCAGCAGGCTTATGCCTGGCCTGCCCACTGGCACATGGAGGCCTGCATTTCTGATATTCCTTTAAAATATCAGTGGTTTTCAATGGGGGCAATGATTCTTCCTGTTTCTTCCCATTGCAGCCAGCCCTGATTAATAAAGCCCTCTGTTTTTTCTTCCCTATAAAGTTCCTGATGGCCTTCCATGCCAGGAAAGCTTTCCTGGCCCAGACATTATTTTTATTCCTTATGTGGGTTTTCTGAATTGTGTATAACTTATTACACAATTTTCTTTTTGGTGGGCCTCCCAGCCAGGGAACCCT
>CAJTCL010000038.1 GCA_910575005.1 Lachnospiraceae bacterium
AAGATGGGTGTCTCACAAGGTCCTCTGTTTACTCTTTTATTCTGTTTTTTGTTGCCCTGTCAGGATAAAATATAATCTGCCAGCAGGATATGGAGCTTCTGCTGTGACATAGTATTTTTTAGGCATCCTCCCCTTCCTGATATGGATGGAATCTTCTAATCTTTCTGGATTTTATGCAGCAGCCCTTGGAAACTCTGTGCATTTTCTTCAAACTGGGGCATGAACCCCTCCCCAGTGTCATAATGCAGGTAAAGAACTACAAAGGCTGCTGTCCATGCCAATTCCATTACTTGGGGCCTGAATTTCTTTTCCATCTTCCTGAAAATTATGCTTGTCTCCATGATAACCTTCTGCCATTTGATAAAAAATTCATCCTCAATGGGAATCCCACAATGCCCCAGCCATTCCCTCACAGTATGGGATTCTGCATTGTCACCACATCCAGGGCTGCTGAAAATATATTGGACATCTTCCACAGAAATATCCTTGATGTTCCCTTCTGTGTCACCCACTTGCAGGACCCTGCCTATGGGGAACAGGGCACAGACAGATGGCTTGGATTTGTGGACCATGCATTTCCTGTCTTTCAGCAGGGGGCATCTTTTCACATGCCCCTTGGGTTTGACCCTCACAATGGGAACCCTTGAGTCTTCCCCTGCATAAACCTCACAATACTTTTTCACCAACTTTTCTGGGGACATGCCCAGTTCCCTGGACATATTGTAGACATCCCTGGGGTTCAACAAAATGTCTTCCCTGTTTATGCAGCATTTCCCACAGCATGTACAATGGAATTTGAATGTCCCATCAATGCCAATCTCCCTGCCCCCAAGACTGGAAATGATGTTTTTTAATGTTTCATCCATCTTCTTCTCCTCCTTTCCTCCTCCATTGTACTGCCTTCTTTTCCTTTGGAATTCTTGCAAAAATGAATTACTTTTCTATCTCTATAACCTTCCCTTTCTTAAACTTCTTCTGGGGTTTCATTGTTTTATTCCCCACCCCTTCCTGCTTCCTCCCAAATTCTATCAAATCAGGTTCCATGGCTTTTTGGGGGAGGGCAAACCCCTCCAGCCCTGTTTCAGCAGCCAGATGTTTAATAATCTGCTCTGCATAAGTCCTTAGCTTTTCATAACACCTGACATGGGCCTCCTGCCTTATTTCCCTGTTTTCCATTCCTTCAATATGGAAGATTCCTTCCAGTTCAAGCTCAATGTGGAAATTATCATATTCCCCATCCATCTCCACATATTCTGTCAGGCTTACCACTGCCAGGTTTTCTTTTTCCCTAAACTCCCCATCACACTCTGTCCTGTTAAGGAGCCTGACTTCCCCTTCATCTTCCAGCAAATCCACCATGTCAACCCTGACTATCTTATACTGTAATAACTCTGCCTGTAGCATCCCTTCCCTCCTCTCCTTTTCAGCTCAATAAAACCCTTCCTGTAATATTCTGGTATGACAGAAGCCCTATCCCATCTGGCTCCAGCTTCAGGTCAGCAATCCAGAACTCAACCCTTTCATCCATGTCCATTGCAAAATATCTGCTTAATTCCCTGCAAAGCCAGTCCTGCATTCTTTCATTAAGCCCATGTTGGAATATTGTCAGGAAAACCATTTTCTTTCCTGTATCCCCTAAACTGGCAAAGGCACTTTCATATCTTGCAATTTTTTCAGCAGTCAGCATCAGGGACTTTACCTGCATCCACCCACCACCTGCTGCATTCAGGATGGCATCAGGGACATTGATTTCAATGTAAGCATTCCCTGTCACTAAATCCCATTTTTTACCTGCCACTTTTAGTTCCTCATAAACTTTACAGCCATTGTCCAATTCTTCCATCTGATGGCTGGCAAGGAAATGCTCAATTGCATCCTCAAAAATAATTGGCCTTAGGCAAATCCAGTCTTTATTTCCCATTTTGGGATTATCCAGTGAAAATGCCATGATTTCATATTTTCCATTCTTTGAATGCCTGCCTTCAGAGACAAGACATGGCATTCCCCCTTCAGTGATATTCCCTCTGACAATTTTGGGACAGCAAATCTCCATTTCTTCCCCATTTATAACCAGAACTGTTGATTTATTGTCTTTTCTTATCAGTACAGCCTCCTTCCATTCCCTTTCAAATAGGTATTTCTCCACTAGCTCCTCCTTTCCCTATGCTTTTCTTTTTTACTTTTTTAGCATAGCACAAAGGATTTTCTATAAATTTTAGAGAAAACTGTTGCTTTACCATCTCTCATTTCAAAAAGAGCAGGCTTTACCCTGCTACCAACATCATTAAGAAAAAATTCAGTACATTACATTTATCAGAAATCCTCCATAAAATTTCCCAATAAAAAAACAGGACACCACATCAATGTGAATCCTGTTTTTATCTCAGATTATTATGAAATTAATAATTGTATTATACAGATTATAAGCCTGCCAGTTCTTCTACTTCCTCCACTGTAAGCCCAGAGCCTGCTGCAACCTCTTCAATGGAAAGTTTTCCCATTTTTAAGAATCTCTTTGCTGTTTCTATCTTTATTGCATTTTCAGCCTCATACCTCTCACTTTCCACATAGGACCTCATCACTTCTTCCTGGTCATACAGTTCCATCAACATACTCAGCACCTCCTGCTCTTTTCTTTCCAGATACTCCCTCAATACATTCCTGTCTTTACAAATCCTGATAGTTTCTTTAATAGCCTTCCTTGTCCTGCCATAAACCTTCACCTGCTCATTACACACTTTTGTGAATGCTACATACTGGCTGATGATATCCCCTTCCTTGCCATCATAAATCATCTTCACCTTCACATTCAGGCAGACTTCCTCACCATCAAAAAATTCCTCTGAAAATGAAATTTCTTCAGGCCTTGTCTTCCTGTCACCAGAATAAATCACATAAATCTCTGGCTTTGGCATTTTAAGTTTTTTACTATTATATATGTTCTGCTTGGTCTCTCTAAAATATTCCCTATAGGTTTGGACAAGATACATGAGTGCCCTGAAAATAATATTAACAGTCCATGTTGACTGGCTTTCAATAAGTATGAGTAAAGTTGAACCCACCCTGAATCCCACATCATTATAAATATCATTAACAAGGACATTGCTGACTGTCACATCATGTAAATCCTTTTCTGTGGCTTCTGTATCCTCTGGATGCAAAGCCTGATACAATTGCATCAAATACTTTTTTTCTTTGAATAATGAGGTAAAGACACTATCTTTCAGGGTATGCTTTACTATCCCATCATCATTCTTCTTCTCTTTCTCTCCCAACTCTTCACCTCCTGTATAACTTTCTTCCTTATTTATAATATTAACATGGATCATGTTTATTTTCAATTTCAAAATCAGACTGCTGCATGGATAAAGCAAAGTACTGGCTATCCCCATAAGATTTATATGCATTTTATCATGGATTGTGGGACTATGGAATTGGAAAATTGGGGAGAGGAAAAACTAAGCCAATATGCCTCCTCCCATCCCCCTCATTTTCCCAGTGGCTTTTTCAAAGGCTACTTATTGTTGTTATAGAGAGCAATGCATTCATCAACCACATTTTCCACAATCCTTACCTGCTGTGGGGTCAGCTTATCCAGCTTTTCAGACAGCAGGAGCTTGTCCTTGTCAATGATGTCCCCTGTAAGCAAATAGTCTGTGCTTACCCCTAATGCAGCAGCCACTTTCATCAGGTTCTCTGGCCTCATCCCTCTCTTTCCTGATTCAGCATATGACACAAACTGAGTGGTTAATTCACTCAGTTCAGCCAGAGCCTCCTGGGTCAGCCCCAGTTTCTTCCTCCTCTCCATGATCCTTTGTCCCATTTCTTTGAGGTACAGTTCCACATTCATCTTTTCTTCCACCTTTCTTCTTATTGTGAAATTCTATCAACATTACACTTGTTTTGTAATGTTGGTCTGTTGACAAATTTCAACTATATGCTATCATTTATGGATACAGCCATTCCCACTGCCCAATGCATTTTTGCCAGAAAAGCCAAAGGCATGGATGGTATATGCTTGGCATATCAAATAAAAAGGAGGCTGATTTTATGTCAGGCAAGGTAACTAAATTTATGAAAACACAGAAGTACAGGTTTGATTTTGGTGCAGATGGCAAACTCTACACCACTATCTTCCATGGGAAAATCCCACAGCCAGAATTAAAGGGAATGGTTTGCTCCCTGCAAAACTGCCTGTATGGAAAAACCCCAGATGTGATATTCTCATACCTGAAGCTGCACCACCTGGAATTTTCAAACTTTCACAGCATGGAATCCACATTGGGGAAGGACAGGGCAATGGGGTGGGCAGTTTATCTCCTCCACTCTGACACTTATGGAAAAATGGAGGGAAGGCTTGGGGATGCTGATTTCCATTATGCTGTGGTGGACTTCCAGGAAAATACCCAGGCATACAGTGAGGGATGCTATTTTGCAGCCACAAGGACAGCATGGGGGAATGGGGAACCCCATCACAATGTCATTGCACAGACCTATCTCTGCCATAAGGAAACCTGTGAGGAATGTGGATATTTTGCCATCAGGAAAGCTATTGGGAATGTCCTCTATACCATTGACAGCTCAGAGGGCAAGCCAGTCCTCCCAACCTTTGGGTGTGTTGACATGGCTGCCCTTTTAGCAGAAATTGAAACTATCAATTCAAAAGAGGATGCCATGAAAACAGCCATTAGATAGCACTGGGCATCAGGCAATCCCAAACATGAGATATTGAACATAAGATCATTGATACAGGCTCTGGTGGGCACCACCCATCAGGGCTTTTTCAACCCCCAAAATAATATGCCTGCCACCTGCCCCATCCCTGCTGCACAGCAGTTTTCTAAGTGTTGGAACATGCACTTTCCATCCTTCCAGACAAGGAAGGAAAGGGGAAAAAAGCAAAGAAAAGGAAGGGGTTTTCCTTCCCCTTCCCATCATTTTTCCATATCCCTGCTTTTATCAGTTATTTCC
Organism: Lachnospiraceae bacterium; assembly: GCA_910575005.1. Lineage (GTDB taxonomy): Bacteria > Bacillota > Clostridia > Lachnospirales > Lachnospiraceae > Petralouisia. The sequence goes on from CAJTCL010000038.1 coordinate 4,972, forward strand.
CAATATCCTCCCCCTCTCACAGCTCCATCCCTTTAATCATATCCAGGGAAACCAACATCCCCACAGTATCTTTTACCCCTGCCAAATAAGACAGGTCTGAGTATCTATGGTTTGTAGCCCTGACATCTGAAACATAATTGTTTATAATTTTTACCTGCCCCACTGTCAGCCCAAGCCCCAGGAACTCCTCTTCTGCCTTATCCTCCTCCCTGCTGCATTTCTGGTAAACCTCATCATCCCAAATAAGGGCACCCTGCTCCTGTCAATAAAGTTTCCTAAGCCTTTTTTCAATAAGTCATCTATCAGTCTGTCCAAGCCTTCCTCCCCCTTTTCCTCATATTTTCATCAACCCTTCTGTTCCTGCATTGGCATCACAGCCAAGTGAGCCTTGTAAATGGAAAGCATATAAACTTTGCTTTTGCTTTGATGTTTGCAGCAGGCACATACTTGTTCTTCCAAAATCTGCTGTCATTACTGTTATTCCTGTTGTCCCCAAGGAAAAAGTAACACCCATCAGGGACTTTATAGATGCCATCCCCCCTCCTGTTCTGGGGAGCCTTGGTGAAGGAACTATCCAGTTCAACTCCATCTGCATACACTTTGTCATTTTTTACCACAATTGTCTCCCCTGGAAGCCCAACCACCCTTTTGATATAGAGCATCTGTGGATGGTCTGGTGGTGTAAACACCAGGACATCATACCTTTCAATATCCCCTTCCCCTATCCCATATCTGGAACAGATAACATGGTTCCCAGGCTCAATGGTCCCTGCCATGCTTTCTGTTGGGACAACAGCCAGCATGAACACACACTTAAACAAAATAACTACAATAACCAAAACTGCCACATAAATGATGAATCCTCTCCTCTTCAAAATAACTGCCTCCTCTCCCTTTCTTTTTCCATATCTTACCACTAGCCATCCCTGGAAGATTTTTGCAGAGACCATTAAACCATTTGGGTGTCCCTTCTATTAATATAGGGAAGCCCCCATGGGGCAGTTGAAATTTCCATATCCCCTCCCTTCCATATTTAATAATGTAAATGTAAAAGAAAACCATTGGAGGACAGAGAGAAAGGAAGTATAAGAATGGGAAAAGGGAATGGAAGGTGTGCATGCTGCACTACAGAAAATATTGGATTAGACCTGTCAAGCTGCTGGGTTGGGGCAAACCCTGCCAAGGGATATGCACATAGGGCTGTAAAGACAATTGCTTTCAGGAAGCCCACTGGCCTGGAAATCAGGAACAGGGTTGGTGGCTTTTTAAAAAAATACAACCTCATTGTATATGGCCCCAACAATGGGGACTTAAATATTGATGTGGTATTCCTGCTCAATGGCTATGCCTGCCTATGCAGGGCAGACACCAGCAGCACTACAGGCAATGCAAGGGACATAACAATATCCCTTGTCTCAAGGGACAGGCCCAGGGAACTGATGCAGCAGTTAGCAGAAGCTGAGATTCCTGTCTGGGAACTGGGGCAGGGGATTTATGGCTTCCAGTACATGTTTGATTTCCAGGTTGCTGTTTTAGATGAACTGCCAATGCAGGAAAAAGCATGGCTGGAGGGGCTGGTGGCCCAGTAAAAAATGACACAGAAGAAAATGGGATCTGCCATGGGCAGGTTCCATTTTTGCATTCAGGGAAAAGCCATGGCTATCAGCAGACAGCCTTTGTGAAAAAGAAAGCATCATGCCCCACCCCTGGCCCATAATGGAATTACCATACATTTTCAGTGCCATCCAATGCCAATCCATGGAAAAAGCCCTGGCAGGGCACCTGCCAAGGCTTTTCCTATAAAATGTGCCCTTTTTATAAGCACAGTTGAATCCCTATTGCTTTTTTCACCAGCCCAACATAGACAGTATGCTGGATGCTCCCAATCTTCCTGTCCAGCCTGTCCTTATTTATGGAAGTGATCTGTTCTGCCAGTGCTATGCTTGGCTTTGACAGCCCACATTCTTTAATCAACACATGAGTTGGAAGCTTGGTTTTCCCCATTTTGCTTGTAATAGGAATAACAGTAATTACTGATGAATACTGGTTAGCATTATTGTTAGAAACAACCAGCACAGGCCTTGCCCCTGCCTGCATGCTGCTTCCAGCCTCCCCTTCCAGCTCTGCCCAAAATATGTCTCCTCTCCTGCACATCTTATGTAGCCCTCCTTTTTTGAATTTTTTACATATTCAAAATGGATTTTCCAAACAAAAGAATTTTCTCAAAAAAAGAACAGCCACAGCAATCTTCAAAGACTGCCATGGCTGATTTATAATACTATAGAAGGTTTTGTTGGAACTGAATACTTTATGTCATTAGAGGAAATATAAATACTGGACTCAATAGTTGTCATACATTAACTATAAGAATTATTTTCCTTTCTTCCCACTCCTCTCTCTTTTCCCAGAACATACATTCCAGGGTATAGGGTGTCCCCATTTACTGCTGCCTCTGTCTTCCCTCCTCTTTTTTATTTTGTACACATTAAATATAGATGCTTTCCCCAATTAAATTTTAAGCCCTATGGTTTCCCTCCCTTTCTTTATCTTGCACATGTTAAATATGGATGCTTTCCCCAATTAAATTTCAAACCCCATGCCTTCCCTCCCCTTCTTCATTTTCATTACACAATAAATATGGGTTATCTGAAAAAATATATTTCAAAGCTATCCTCCAGCAAGGGGGCATCCATTTCTGCTAAATCCCCACTCCCCATCCCACTGCTATACTTTTTGTAAAAGTATAATAAAAGCAACACCCAAAATGATATGCAATATTTATTTACAAACCACCAAGCTCAAGGTTTTACAAACCTTTAAAAACAGGAGGATGTTTAGAAAGAGAGGAGGAAGAAAAATAGGGAAGACAGTTGGATATGCAAGGGTCAGCAGCAGGGAGCAGAACCTGGACAGGCAGCTCATAGCCCTGAGGGAATATGTGCCAGAAGACATGATTGTCACAGACAGGGCCAGTGGGAAAGATTTCAACAGGGCTGGATACCAGTCACTGAAACATGGGATTGGCAAGCTGGCAAAAGGGGACACTTTATACATTAAATCCCTGGACAGGTTCAGCAGGGATAAAAATGCAGCAAAAAAGGAACTGCAATATTTTTCTGAAAATGGCATCAGGGTTAAGGTTTTAGACATCCCTTCCACCATGGCAGAAATATCTGAAGGGCAAGAATGGATATTGGACATGATAAACAACATTTTAATTGAGGTGCTGACTTCCATTGCTGAAAATGAGAGGTCAATGATAAATGCCAGACAAGCTGAGGGGATTGCTGCCATGCCCATTGATGAGAAAACTGGGAAAAGGACCAGCAGGAGGACTGGCAGGTGCATTGGCAGGCCCCCAATACAGTTCCCAGAGCATTTTGAGTTTTACTATAGGAAATGGAAGGACAAGGAGATCACTGCAACCTCTGCCATGAAAACCCTTGGGCTGAAGACCAATTCATTTTATAAGCTGGCCCACAGATATGAAACTGAACATGGCATTGCCCCATGAACCCCTGCCCAAAACACAAGGCACTGCATTTTAAGCAGTGCCTTGACTGTCATACAAACTCAATATTCAGGTTTTTACCTAACCCAACAGCCAATCTTTTAAGAGTAGATATGGAAGGGTTTGAGAAGCCCCTCTCAATCCTGCTGATGTCAGCCTGGTTTATCCCTGTCACATCTTCCAACTGCTGCTGGGTGATCCCAGCCTCAGTCCTTGCCATATACAAGGAACCCCCAAAACCATTGCATAAAGCTGCCCCATACTGGTTCCCCAAAGCCCTGTCTGGGAGAGCCTTACCCCTGACTTCTTTCTGGAGCAAATCCAAAAGGTCATAGGCAATCCTTACCTCAGCCCTCCTGTCCTCCCTCTCTTCAAATAATTTTCTTACCTTCCCTTCCTCTTCCTGGGACATTTCCTGGTTTTCCAGCATTTCCTCCAGCATCTGGCAAACCCTAATTCCTTTTTCTTCCATAAGCAAACCCCTTCCTTATTGTAAATTCCTACTATAAATATGGGATTTTGCATTGCTGGAAGGAAATGGGGGAACAGTTTCCTGTCTCCCCAACATTATGTACCTGTTTCCCAGGAGTGCCATGCACCCCTGGGAAACATCCCATTCTTTTCCAGACATCACTTCCTCCCTAAATTCCTTCCAGCCCAAACATCAAACTGTCTTTGTATTTGTACAATTCATCCAGCTCCTCCATTTCCCTTTCTGCATAGGGGTGGACCCCATCCAGTGTGATGGCCCCATCCTTCAGTAACTGGATGAGGGAATCTATCCTGCCCTTCTGGTAAGAAATCTTAAGCTCTGTCTCCCTCTTGTCATCTTCTGGGTCATATTGCATATCCCTATCCCTAAAAGGGCAGGGCCTCATCCTCCCTGGGGCAGCGCCCACAGGCCCTGATGCATTTGCACACCCTTCCAAGCATTTGATTAAGATTATCTTTTTCATCCTGTACCTCCTGTTCTTCCTGTGCTTCCTGGCATTGGCAATTAATAACTACAAACTCAAATGGCTGCTGAAATGGCTGCTGCTCTTCTTTCCATCCATTCTCCTCCCTCCTCTTCATTGCCCTGGATATGATCTCATCCATCTTTTTCTTTTCCTGTGCTGTTAAATAATTCTCCAAATTTCTTTCCAAATGGCATTCCTCCTTTACTTTCTCCTAAATCTGTTTTGTTTACAGGTACATTATAGCAAGTTATGGATGGGGGGAAAATTTGCAGAAATTAGGATGAGGGATGGATGCAGCAGGGGAAAAAGGGGGAGAATTATCATGCATCACCTTTACCTGATGGCAGAAACACACAATGCTTTACACTTTACATCATCTTTAGCTGATGCCTGGGTTAAGAATAACCCCTGGATTTCTGCATCACATTTACTTGGAAAGAAAATTCCACAGGGCAGGCATTTTTTACATCACCTTTACTTGGAAAGGAAATTCCACAGAGCAAGCACTTTATGCATCACATTTACCTGATGGTAAAAATTAAAGTTTTTTATTCCTTCATGCATCACCTTTAGATGGATGCAGGAACCATGGGAATTCCATTTTTCTGCATCACATTTACATGACAATAAAATCCTGGCAAACACTTGTTTTCTGCATCACCTTTACATGATAAAGAGCCTCAAGATAATTGCCTGCTTATACACCACATTCACTTGGAACCAGAGTGGTTTCCTGTCTATGCACCATATTTAACTGATGCTTAGTATACAGTGGAATTTTCCATGCCCCATTGGGCTGGGCACAATCCCCAGGCACATCCACAAAGCATGGCTTCCCTTCTGCCTGGTTCCCACATTGGCTGGAAACCTTGCAGCAGGCTTATGCCTGGCCTGCCCACTGGCACATGGAGGCCTGCATTTCTGATATTATGTGAAAATCTATTTATGATTTTCAATAAAATATCAGTGGTTTTCAATGGGGGCAATGACCCTTCCTGTTTCTTCCCATTGCAGTCAGCCCTGATTAAAGCCCTCTGTTTTTTCTTCCCTATAAAGCCCCTGACGGCCTTCCATGCCAGAAAAGCTTTCCTGGCCCAGACATTATTTTTATTCCTTATGTGGGTTTTCTGAATTGTGTATAACTTATTACACAATTTTCTTTTTGGTGGGCCTCCCAGCCAGGGAACCCTGG
>CAJTCL010000039.1 GCA_910575005.1 Lachnospiraceae bacterium
TTCTGCCCGATGACTTTAAACGGCGTGACCTACAAAGAAAAAGCGGACGCAGGCGGGATGCTGCTTGCCATCTGCAAGGAAAACCCGCTGTCACAGCCGATACAAATCGGCAGCTACCGTGGCTTTCAGATGGAGGTTTTCTATGATACCGTCAATGCACACTATTGTCTGAACCTTTGCGGAATGAGGAAATATAAGGTAGATTTAGGGACGGATGCCATCGGCAATCTGACCCGAATCGAGAATGAGATTGCCAAAATCCCCGCCAGACTGGAAGCCGCCAAGACGAGAAAGGAGGAAACCATTGCACAGCTTGAAACCGCAAAAGAGGAAGTGAAGAAGCCGTTTGCCTTTGAAAATGAGCTGAAAGAAAAGACGAAACGGCTGAACGCCCTCAATATCGAACTGAATCTGAATGAAAAGGACAAGTCTGTTATTGACGATGAACCAGAGCAGAACGACGAACAGCCAGAGAAAAAAAGTGTGGATAGGGAGCGTTAAATCCAGTTTGCACATTTGTACTGCTGATTTTGGGGTATTATAATAAGGACGATTAGAAAAAATCGGAGGTGAAGAGGAATGTCTGATACGTTCAGATTTGAAACTTTTGTAGACGCCCACAGCAATATCTTCAATGAATACCTCGGCTCTGTCGTGGCAAAGCTGTCCAGAGAAAACGAGGAATACCGTGCCATAAGAGCCGAGATTGAGAGACTTTATGGGAAATATCCGAAAGTCTTGGGAGTGTTTGACACGGAAACATCGGCGGAACTGACCGAGGAAGAATGTGCAGCGTTGATTGAAGTAATGGAGCTTAGAAACAAACTTACGGACATGGAGATGCAGTCGGTTTACTTCCGTGGCTGCTATGACAGCGTGGGGTATCTGAAAAAGGCAGGGATTTTATAACGGACTGACCGAGGGAAAGGCGGTGTCGGCGTGAGTGCTGATGCCGTCTTTTACATAGTTCGGATAGACAATAAACGCTATATCTTGATTTTTTTTATAAGAAATCACAAAATATTGTTGACAAATTTCGGGAAATAGTTTATTCTGAACGAAAATACGAAAGAACACATTCTAATATTTACTAAAGATGAGGTAAGTAATTTTACAGATTGGACTACTTATAGTTTGAATTAGTAAATATGAGAATGTGTTTTTTTGTGAAGAAAATGTGTTAAAAGGAGGAAAGAAAGTATGGAGCAAATAGTAGCGTGCAAATCTTTAGTAGCTACCTTTAAAGATGAAAAAATGATGTTAGACGGTCCGCATGAAGTTAATTTTGACATTAAAAAGGGGAAGAATTTTCATATTAGTATTGAACAATTAGGAATTAGAAAAATAACAGTAACTTCCGATGAGGATGTTTCCGTATTTGATTTGGATGCACTGTTTTTAAGTATTGAACGGTTGTTAATGTTATTGGATGGCACGTTTATCCCATTATCAAAAATTCAATTATCTGAATCTGATATGGAAAATGAAGATATATTACATTCTTATGAAGAACAACTTATAGAGAGGCGGCTATCTTACTTTTCATCTGCCGATTTTTGTAATTATTCTAATGACAAAATGATGCAATTTGATTCTGTCATTACAGCGGATTTGTTTTATAAATGGGAAAAATTGCTTGATGAATTAGATGTGGTGCATCAAATGTATCTTTATTCAGTAAGCAATAGTGGAATAACAGTAGATGTTAAATGTGCTTTTTTGGTGGAATTAGCAGAACCTCTTATTGAAATTGTAAAAGAACATACCAATCTTTTCTCATCTTTGTTTCCAGGGGAACGTGGAACAACTCTTAGAAACTGTTTAGAAGCTTTGATTGATAAATTTGGTACAGATATTTTTGAAAATGAATTATCCAATAATTATGATGAGTTTTTATCAACAATGGTTAATAGCAGAGTTCGGATAATGCACATCAAGCGTAAACAAAAAGGCTTACATTTTACTGGAAATGAGTCCGTTTTATATTCGTCAAAAATAAGTTTATTATATCGCAGAACACTGTTTGAATTATTAGGAATCAATGAAAATCATTATAAAGATAACCTTAAAAAGTGTGTTTCAGAATTAAATATATGGAATAATGTTTTGAATGATTTCTTGATAAAGCTTTCCAAAGTGGCATCTGAAAAGGGACACAATTAGTGAACTAGTCAAGAAAAAATGATGTTAGTATAAACTTGATATTGTTTTTTACATAGCCGAGAGGTTTTCATTTACGAAAATCCCTCGGCTAATTCTATTTCTGGAGGTGATTTTTATTTGAATGAGAGCATCTAAACCCTATGTGCAGATTGACCCAGACGTACTTGAGCAGGCAAGGCAGATAGATTTGTTGTCTTATCTTAGAGCCTACGAACCGAGCAACCTTGTCAAAGTCAAAGGCACGACGAACGTCTACTGTACCGCTGAGCATGACAGCTTGAAGATTTCCAACGGCAAATGGTACTGGTGGTCGAGGGGCTTCGGCGGCTATTCCGCCCTTGATTATCTGATGAAAGTCAAGGAATACGGCTTTGTGGAAGCCGTGGAAACCCTCACGGGACAGACGATGGCGGACTGGAAGCCGCCGCCCCCTGCCGTGAAAAAAGACGAGCCAAAGGTGCTGCTCCTGCCGCCGAAGAACAAAAACTGCGACAGGGTGACGGAGTATCTTTTCGGGCGTGGCATTGACTACCAGCTTATCCAAGAGTGTATTGCCGAGGGGATTATATTTGAAAGTGCCGACTACCACAACGCTGTTTTCATCGGGAAAGATGAAAGTGGGACGCCAAAGTACGCCGCCTGCCGTGGCACGATGCGGAGCTTCAAGCGTGACGCATCGGGCAGCGACAAGCGGTATTCGTTTCGCTTGCTGGCAAAAGAGCCGACCGATGCCGTGCATTTATTTGAAGCCGCCATTGATTTACTCTCCTACGCCACCTATTTAAAATGTGAGGGAAAAGATTATAAAGCGGAGAATCTTCTCTCCCTGTCGGGCGTGTACCAGCCGAAGAAAGAGCTGAAAGAAAGCAAAATCCCCGTTGCCCTCACGACTTTTTTGAAAGCAAACCCGCAAATCAAGACCATATTTCTGCATCTGGATAAGGACAAAGCAGGTCGTTTATGTACCGCCGCCTTGAAAGAATTGTTGCAGAAAGACTACCGAATTGTTGATGAACCGCCGCCAATCGGCAAGGACTTCAACGATTTTTTAATGTCCTATCTGGGGATTGCAAGGCAGAAACCGAGCCGTGAAAGGAGGGATGCCCGCTGACTGAATGAAGATTTTCAGTAAGAAATGACCGTAACCATAACAAAATTTCAGACCGAAAGGGGGGAAAGAACGATTGAAAAATTATGAAGTGACCCTTGTCGCCCACTATGCAAAGACCGTTTCCATCCATGCCGACAGCCCCGAACAGGCGGCGGAGAAGTTAAAGACCGTCCTGTTTGACACCGACCTTGTGAAGTTTTCCGACGGGGATTTTGTCTGCGGCGAAGCCGAGATTAACGACCCTATGGAGGACGCAGGGGAAGAAAACGAATCCGAGGGAGAGGATTTTGAGGACGATTGTTGTTCGGGCTGTCCGTGTTTCAGAACGGTGTGTAAAGGATGCTGTTGCGGGGACGGGGATTAAAGACACGTCTTACCAAGCACTGAATTTGGTTATCCATCAGCCGATGGAAACAAAATTCGCTTGTTAGGGGAAAGCTCCCCTAATACCCCGTGGAAAAGACCGCCGCCAGAGTGCGGCAGGAAGAAAGGAGTTTTTAAGGATGAGAGATTTATTGTTCTTCGCTCTCGGCACGACGCTCGGCGGCATGGTCGGCGTGGCGTGTATGTGCGTGTTGCAGATTAACAGGCTCTCCGAGGGAAAGGGGGATGCCAATGCGGAAACGAAACGTGCAGATACTGTTCCGACTGACAGAGGAAGAAGCTGAATACCTCTGCTCCCTTGCGGAGAGGGCGGGGCATTCCAGACAAGCCCTGCTCCAGTCGATGGTCATGGGCTACCGCCTGTGCGAGAAGCCAGACCCAGAGTTTTATAAAATCATGCGGGAGCTGTCCGCCATCGGCAACCGCATCAACCAGCTTGCGGCAAAGGCGAACGCCCTAAACTTTGTGGACACGCCGATGCTCTACGACGAAGCCAAACGGTGGCGTGACTTCCGTCTGAACGTGGGCAGATGCTACCTTGTTCCGAGGAAGATGTCTGGCTGATGGCGGTCTGCGAGATATGGGACGTAAAGGGCAGGCTCGACCACCCCATCGGCTACGCCGAGAACCCAGAAAAGACCGCCAACCCCAAATACACGGATGCAGACTTGCAGGCGATGGGCGACGTGATGAAGTATGCCACCAACGGCGACAAGACCGAGCGTCAGTTTTTTGTCACGGGCGTAAACTGCGACCCGACCACTGCAAGGGATGAGATGATGATGGCGAAAGCCCAATGGAACGACCAGAGTGAAATAGTCTGTTATCACGGCTTCCAGAGCTTCAAGGCGGGCGAGGTCACGCCAGAGCAGGCACATGAGGTCGGCGTGAAGCTGGCGGAGAAGATGTGGGGCGACAGGTTTCAAGTGATTGTGGCGACGCATCTGAACACGGAATGCCTGCACAACCATTTTGTCGTCAACTCGGTTTCTTATATTGACGGCAGGCACTATTACGACAACAAGAAGAACCTGCGGCTGCTCCGCCAGCGTTCGGACGAATTGTGCCGTGAGTATTCCTTATCGGTCATCGAACACCCAAGCGGCAGGAAGAAGCCCTATGTCCTCTGCCAAGCCGAGAAGAACGGTCTGCCTACGAGGGATGCCGTGGCACGGCAGGCGGTGGACGAAGCCATCTCAAAATCGTTCACGCTGAAAGACTTCGACCGCCAGTTGTCGGAAATGGGATACCGCATCAATTTTGACCCCAACCGAAAATACTGGACGATAGTCGGCAAGGGATGGCAAAGACCGAAGCGGCTCTACAAGCTCGGCGAAGACTACACCAACGAGAGGATAACGGAACGCATAAGGGAAAATTCCTATGCGGTCAAGTTCCAGAGCTTTTCCAAAGAACAGCCGCAGGTCAGAGTGATAAAGGTAAAAGGCACATTAAAGGATGCCAAGAAAATCGGCGGCTTGCGTGGGCTGTATCTCCACTACCGCTACAAGCTCGGCATCCTGCCAAAGAAGAAACAACCGAATTATGCAAGGCTTCACTATCTTCTGAAAGACGACTTGCTGAAGATGGAAGCCATTACCAACGAAACAAGGCTGCTCTGCCGCAACCATATTGACACGGCGGGGCAGCTTTTGTCTTATAAAGGCTCTCTGGAATCCGAGATGCAGGAGCTGACCGAACAGCGCAAGGGGCTTTACTCCCAGAGCCGCAAGGCAAGCGGCAAAGATAAAGAATCGGTCAAGGCTCGTTTGTCGGAAATCACAGGGCGCATGAAAACACTACGGAAGGAGGTCAGATTGTGCGAGGGAATCGAAGCCCGCAGCGACACCC
>CAJTCL010000040.1 GCA_910575005.1 Lachnospiraceae bacterium
GACGGGGGGAAGCCGCCGTATATCCACGGCGAGCCGACGCAGGCGGTCGCAACCTTTGTGTTTGGCGGGGATATTCCAAAAGACGCTGTTGCGCTTAACCCTGTCAGCACATCCTATGAGCTTCTGTCCGATGAGGACTTGGAAGAAATATTCAATTTATAAGGAGGATTTACCCTATGAAACTTTTCCAGAAAAACGAGAAGAAAGCAACCCATGACCGCCTTTGCCGCCAATGACCCGATTGCCGTCGTCAACAACCTTTCCAATTTCATCTTCGGTCTGATACGGGCGGTCGGGATGATTATGCTCGGCTTCGGCATCGTGCAGGTCGGCTTGTCGCTGAAATCCCACGACCCGTCCCAGAGGGCGAACGGTTTCCTCACACTGGCGGGCGGCGTTGTGATTACCTTTGCGAAAGAGATTTTGACCCTCATCACAGGCTAATCCAAAACAGACTGAAATAACAGACTGACACAAGATAAGATAACGGGGCAGATCCGCTCTGCGGAACTTGCCCCGCTATCAAATTTTAAGAACGGAGGTGGTCGAATGTCAGACAACTGGGTAGTCCAGAACTTGGAGAACGCCCTTGACACATGGAATGAAAAGTTAGCCGAGATATGGCAGCTCATCACCCAATCCCCAGAAACCTTTAAAGGCGGTGCGATATGGAAAGTCATCGTTGACATCCACGGAGCGTTGCAGGCGATAGGGCTTGCCCTGCTCGTGCTGTTTTTCGTCGTTGGCGTGATGCGTACCTGCGGCGACTTCGCACAGGTCAAAAAGCCCGAACACGCATTGAAGCTGTTCATCCGCTTCGCCCTTGCGAAAGGTGCGGTCACTTACGGCTTGGAGCTGATGATGGCTCTGTTCAAAATCGTGCAGGGCGTGATTTCTGCAATCATGAAAGCCGCAGGCTTCGGCTCGGCACAAAAGACCGTGCTGCCGACAGAGATAGTGACAGCCGTCGAGGACTGCGGCTTTTTCGAGAGCATCCCTCTCTGGGCGGTCACGCTGATAGGCGGGCTGTTCATCACGGTATTGTCGTTCATTATGATAATGTCGGTGTACGGCAGGTTTTTTAAGCTATATTTATATACCGCCATCGCCCCCGTGCCGCTGTCCTCGTTTGCGGGGGAGCCGAGCCAGAGCGTGGGAAAGAGCTTCATCAAGAGCTACTCCGCCGTGTGCTTTGAGGGGGCAATCATCGTGCTTGCCTGCATCATCTTCTCGGTGTTTGCGGCGTCCCCGCCCGCAGTCAACCCCGATGCGGCGGCGGTCACGATGGTATGGGGCTATATCGGGGAATTGGTGTTCAATATGCTCGTCCTTGTCGGTGCGGTCAAGATGGCAGACCGTGTTGTGCGTGAGATGATGGGCTTGTAATTATCCAACAGGAAAGGAAAATTGAAATGAAAAAAGAAACGAAGTATTGCCAGAATTATAATATCCATTTGCTAAATGGAGAAGTCATCGGGGCTTCCGAAGCCTATGACCTGCCTGCTGAAAAAGGGCTGGTCGGAAAATTTGAAAAAGCTGACGATAACGAGATATTTGAAATCGGGGATGCCATTTCTGGATTTGCATATATCCCAAAACGCAGCATCCTCTTTATTTCGACGGGGGATGTCGGGGAGGAGAGGTGCTGATATGGAAGTCAAGATAAATAAGGAAATCCGCAACTACACGGAATCCATGTTCTTCGGGCTGTCGATGCGGCAGTTCCTGTTTTCCGTGCTTGCCTGCGGCGTGGCGGTCGGCTTGTTCTTCCTGCTCCGTGGCAGGTTTGGGACGGAAACATTGAGCTGGATGTGCATCTTGGGGGCTTCCCCTTTTGCGGTCATGGGCTTTGTAAGGTATAACGGCATGACCGCCGAGCAGTTTGTGTGGGCATGGATAAAGTCGCAGTTTCTGATGCCGAAGAAGATTTTATTTGCCCCAGAGAATCTTTATTACGAAGCGATGAAGAACGCCATTGAAGCCCATGAAAAGGGCTTGCCCGCCGTGCAGGATAAGAAAAAGAAAAAATGCAGGAGGGCAAGGCGCAAAGCGGCACGGGAACGGAGAAAACAGGCTGAAAAAGCCAGAAAGAAAAATAAGGAATCAAGAAAGCGCAAGGAGGTAGACCATGATTAAGACGCTGAAAACGCTGTTCAAGCAGGACAGGGAGAAATTCATTGTGCCGAAGTCGGTGCAGGCGGTCATCCCGTTAAAGACCATGTGGGAGGACGGCATTTTCCTTGTGGGCAGGAACAAATACGCAAAGACATTCAAGTTTGAGGACATCAACTACGCCGTGGCGAGCCGTGAGGATAAAGAAGCGATGTTCCTCGAATACTCGGAGCTTTTAAATGCCCTCGACAGCGGGGCGACCACGAAAATCACCATCAACAACCGCCGTTTGAATAAGGCAGACTTTGAGCAGACAATCCTTATCCCGATGGCGGAGGACGACTTGGATAAATACCGCAGAGAGTATAACAAGATGCTTCTGGACAAGGCGACGGGGGCTAACTCCACCGTGCAGGACAAATATGTGACGGTTTCCGTCTGCAAGAAGAACATCGAGGAAGCGAGGAGTTATTTTGCCCGTGTCGGGGCTGACCTTATCGGGCATTTCAACCGCTTAGGCTCGAAGTGTACGGAACTGGATGCTAACGACAAGCTGCGTATCTTCCATGATTTTTACCGCACGGGCGAGGAAACGGCGTTCTCCTTTGGCATGGCGCAGACCATGCGGAAAGGTCACGACTTCAAGGACTATATCTGTCCCGACTCCTTTGAATTTGAAAAAGATTATTTCAAGATGGGGAATCGGTATGGGCGTGTGATATTCCTGCGTGAGTATGCCGCCTATATCAAGGACAGCATGGTGGCGGAGCTTTGCGAGTTAAACCGTAACATGATGCTTTCCGTGGACGTCGTGCCTGTCCCGACGGACGAAGCCGTGCGGGAGGTAGAGAACCGCCTGCTCGGTGTGGAAACCAACATCACGAACTGGCAGAGGAAACAGAACCAGAACAACAATTTTTCCGCCGTCATCCCCTACGACTTGGAGCAGCAGAGAAAGGAAAGCAAGGAGTTCCTCGACGATTTGACGACCCGTGACCAGAGGATGATGTTTGCGGTGCTTACGATGGTGCATACCGCAGACACCAAAGAGCAGCTTGACAATGACACGGAAGCCCTGCTTACGACGGCAAGGAAGCATCTCTGCCAGTTCGCCGTGCTGAAGTACCAGCAGATGGACGGTCTGAACACCGCCCTGCCGTTCGGTGTGAGGAAGATTGATGCGTTAAGGACGCTGACGACGGAGAGCCTTGCGGTATTTATCCCTTTCCGTGTGCAGGAAATCTACCATAAGGACGGCGTGTATTACGGGCAGAATGTCATCAGCAAAAATATGATAATCGCCAACCGCCGCCACCTTTTGAACGGCAATTCCTTTATCCTCGGCGTGTCTGGTGCGGGCAAGTCGTTCACGGCAAAGGAGGAAATGACGAACATCATTCTGACCGACCCCAACGCCGATGTCTTGGTAATAGACCCCGAACGAGAGTACGCCCCTCTTGTAAAGGCGATGCAGGGCGAGGTTATCCACATCTCGGCGACAAGCGACAACCACATCAACGCAATGGACATGAACTCTGATTACGGCGACGGTGCGAACCCCGTCATCTTGAAATCAGAGTTTATTTTGTCCTTGTGCGAACAGCTCATTGGCGGGGCAAGCCTTGGGGCAAAGCAGAAGTCCATCATAGACCGCTGCACGGCGAGCGTCTACCGCTACTACCAGCAGGGCAACTATATGGGTACGCCGCCGACCTTGCAGGACTTCCGTGAGGAGCTGTTAAAGCAGGACGAGCCAGAAGCGCAGGAAATCGCCCTTGCGATTGAGCTTTTCACGGACGGCTCTCTCAACACCTTTGCCAAGCATACGAACGTGGACACCCACAGCCGCCTTATCTGCTATGATATCCTCGATTTGGGCAAGCAGTTACAGCCTATCGGTATGCTTGTGGTGCTTGACAGCATCCTAAACCGCATCACCCAGAACAGGGCGAAAGGCAGGAACACCTTTATTTTCATTGACGAGATTTATCTGCTCTTTCAGCATGAATACTCGGCAAATTTCCTCTTTACCCTCTGGAAGCGTGTGCGTAAGTACGGGGCGTACTGCACGGGCATCACGCAGAACGTGGACGACCTCTTGCAGAGCCATACGGCGAGGACGATGCTTGCCAACAGCGAATTCATCATCATGCTGAACCAAGCATCCACAGACCGTATCGAGCTTGCAAAGCTCCTTAACATCTCTGATTTGCAGATGAGCTATATCACGAATGTCGGTGCGGGGCAGGGGCTTTTGAAAGTCGGCAGCTCCCTCGTGCCGTTCGTAAACAAGTTTCCACGCAATACGGAATTGTATAAGCTGATGACGACGAAATTTGGGGAGTGCTAAGATTGGGGGGATTTTTATGTCAGAGATAAGGTTTCGCAACGCAGCCCACCGTGATTTTTTTCTGGAAAGCATGATGAAATGCAGGGTAAACGACTGCTACCACAGGGCGTTTTTCTATGTGATGGGGATTGCGGGGGAAACAAGGCAGAACATCAACGCCATGTTCGATTTTAAGACGGACTGCATCAAGCCAGAGGGGATGCACGCAGGATGGCAGACAAGCGGCACGGTCAAGGTCTGCCACCTTGCCTTTAACCTCTGGAACGGTTACGCCGAGGAAGGGCGTGAGAAGCTGTTCACGCCAGAGGAATTGTTCTGCTGCGAGTTCGCCCCGTATTTCATGGAGGGCATCAAGGCACGGTATCCCGAATATTGCAGGGATTTACCAACGCCTAAGAAGCAGGCGGAGCATACACGGTAACTGAAAATAAAAAAACAAGAATAAAGAAAGGAATAATTTATGAATCTGAAAAACTATAAATGTATTCTCTGTACCGCCGCCGCTGTCGTCCTTTTGGGAGCGGCGGTTTTTTGCGGCTTTAAGATTTACAGCCATTACCAGCAGATAGACGAGCAGACCGAAGCCTTTGCGGAGATTGCCGAGGTTGTGGAGAACGCCGAGCCAGAGGAAGAACCGCCAAAAGATAAGGATACGCCCGTCAGCGAGGGCGAGGATATATTGGCAAAATACAAGGAACTGTATTTGCAGAATGAGGATATGGTCGGGTGGATTGCCATTGACGGAACAGGCATCAACTACCCCGTCATGCAGAGCAAGAACAATCCCAACTTCTATCTGAAGCACAGCTTTGAAAAGGAATACAGCGACTTAGGCGTGCCGTATATCCAAGAGGACTGCGACATCCTAACAAGCGACAATCTGGTTATCTACGGACACCACATCAAAGGCGG
>CAJTCL010000041.1 GCA_910575005.1 Lachnospiraceae bacterium
CCTGCGGTGGAAATCTCCTATCTTTCCGAGGAACAGCAATACACGCTTTTAGAAGCGATGGGCTACAATGATGCCACGCCCTCTCTTGCACAGGCTATCAAGATGAAAAAGTTCATGCAGGAGGGAAAGCTCACAGATGGGGTTATCCAGAGCATCATGCAGGAGGAAAAACCGAACCAGAAAGAGAAGCCCGCCTTTAAGGACGAGCGGATAACCAAGCTCATACCAAAATCCATCCCCAGAGGGCAGGAAACGGATTTTGTCGTAAAGGCGTTGGAGTTTTACAACCGCCATCTGCAAAGGCAGCGGGGGCAGGAAAGATAACCGCACACTTGGGGAGAAGTCCGCCCTTTGGGGGATAGCAAATTTTTTTGAATTTCCCCCTCTCCACACCTCTCCCCCTAGATACTGCCAGTAACTATCCGAGAAAAGAAATATGCGTAGGCAACGAGCCAATCGGACGTGCTTGCACGGACATTTGGCGACTGCCACGACAGCCGAATGACTTGTGCATTGTCATGAGTTATTCGGCGTAAAGGCTGTCCAGAGGGGCAGCTTTTTCTGTCAGCAAATCAATGAGCAACTATCAACATGAGAACGAACAGGAGGTAATGAATGAAGATTCGTAAATTATTCAAAAGGGCTGCGGCGTTTGCCCTTGTTGCGGTCACGGCACTGTCTGCCGTCCCTGCCACGACAGCGTTTGCGGCGGGCGACATCGGCACGATTAGCTTTACCCACACCTATGACGGTGCAGGGAACGCAATCAGATATAATTCCAGTGCCAACATTGGCGGTCATACCGCAGGAGGGACAGGCGAATACAAATACCGTATGTATGTGGACGGGGAAACGGCGTTCTGCCTTCAGCCGGGCGTACCCTTAAAAACGGGCAATACGTTGGCAAAGGCATCTTCCAACGCTTGGAACTCCCTTTCCGCAGAACAGAAAAAGGCGGTGGGGCTTGCCCTGCTCTACGGCTATCAGGGAAACAGCGGAAATTTATCTGGGAGCGATGACGAGAAATGGCTTGCCACGCAGACTCTTGTGTGGGAGTTTGTCACGGGATGCAGACAGGCAGCAAGCCCGTACAGCCAGACAAGCACGACCGTTTACAGCCTGCACTTTGGCTCTAATTATGCCAACAGCGGGGCGAGGGCGGCTTACGACCAGATTGTGTCATTCATGACAAGGCACAGCACGATTCCGAGCTTCATGTCGGCGGGCAAGAAAGATATTACAAAAGAACTTGCCTATAAGGACGGGAAGTACAGCCTGACATTGACGGATAAGAATAATGCTCTTTCCGAGTATTCCTTTACCAGTTCCGACAGCAATGTGAAAGTTTCCAAATCTGGGAACAAGCTCACCATCACGTCAAAAAAGGCGATTGACGGCAAGGCGAGGATTACGGCAACGAGGAACAACACGCCGACGGTCAGCAGCGGAGCGAAGATGATTGCCTACGGCGACCCGAATTTACAGGATGTCATTACGGGCGTGGAAAACGTGGACACCATGACGGCGTATATCAACGTGGAAACGCCGACAGGCACGGTCGCATTGAAAAAGACTTCCGAGGACGGCGTTGTTGCGGGGATTTCCTTTACCATCAAGGGCGACGGCTTCAACAAGACCGTAAAAACAGACAAGGACGGAAATATCACGGTTGAGGGATTATTCCCTGGCACTTACACCGTCACGGAGCAGTCCATCGACCGTTATGAGCCGCAGAAAACCCAGACCGTGACAATCATCGGCGGGAAAACCTCTACGGTGACGTTCAGCAATACCTTGAAACGTGGAAGCCTTGAGGTTGTGAAAACATCCGAGGATAATCTGGTGGAGGGCGTGAAATTCCACCTTTACGGCACTTCTTTAAGCGGATTGGCGGTTGATGAATACGCCGTGACCGATAAGAATGGATTGGCTAAGTTTGAGAACGTCCTTATCAGCGGCAGCACGCCGTACACCCTTGAGGAAGTGGACACGGCTATCCGCTACGTTGTCCCTGCATCCCAGACCGCCCCGATTGAGTGGAAAAAGGTCACGAAACGCAGCTTTACAAACATCTTGAAGAAATTCAATGTCACGGTATTAAAGACCGACGTGGAAACGGGCGAGAAGCCGCAGGGCGACGCCACCCTTGCAGGTGCGGTTTACGGCATCTATAAGGGCGAGGAATTGGTTGACACCTACACCACCGATGAAAACGGGCAGTTCACAACGAAATATTATATCTGCGGGAATGATTGGAGCGTCCGTGAGATTACCCCGTCCGAGGGCTATCTTCTGGACACGACCGTACACCATGTAGGGGCAGAGCCAGAACTTTATACCGTGGAATACAATTCTGCGAAGAACGACGTAAATGAGCAGGTCATTAAGGGGAACATCGCCGTCATCAAGCACACCGACAACGGCGAAACCCAGATTGAAACACCAGAGGAGGGGGCTGTCTTTGAGGTGTATTTGAAATCCGCAGGCAGCTTTGATGCGGCGGAGGAAACCGAGCGTGACACGCTTATCTGCGATGAGAACGGCTTTGCCCAGACAAAGGATATGCCATACGGCATTTATACCGTGCATCAGACCTCTGGATGGGACGGTCGGGAGCTGATGAAAGATTTTGACGTGTTCATCTGCAAGGACAGCCAGACCTACCGCTACCTTATCAACAACGCCAACTTTGAAAGCTATATCAAGATTGTGAAAAAGGATATAGAAACGGCTAAAGTTATTCCCTATGCGGGCGCAGGCTTCCAGATTTACGACCCAGAGGGAAACCTTGTAACAATGAAATTCACTTATCCAGAAGTGACGGAGATTGACACATTCTACACCACGGCGGACGGCGGGCTTATCACGCCGCAGACCTTAGAATACGGCAAGGGATATTCGCTTGTGGAAGTGCAAGCCCCATACGGCTATGTTTTAGACTCCGAGCCAGTTTATTTTGACGTGGGGCAGGAAAACTCCGAGGAAGAAAGCGGCGTCACCATTGTAAAGGTGGAACGCTCCAATATGGCACAGAAAGGGAAAATCACGGTAGGAAAGTCTGGGGAGGTATTCAGCAGGGTATCAGGAAACAAGGGGCTGTACCAGCCGATTTTTGCCGTGGATAATTTAGAGGGTGCAGTTTACGAGATTACCGCAGCCGAGGACATCATCACGACAGACGGAACAGTCAGAGCCGAAAAAGGCGAGGTGGTAGATACTGTAACGACTGGCGAGGACGGAACGGCGGAAAGTAAGGAGCTTTATCTCGGAAAGTATGAGGTAAAGGAAGTGTCCGCCCCGTATGGCATGGTGCTGAATGATGAAATCCATGCGGTCGAGCTTGTGTATGCGGGGCAGGAAATCGAAGTGACGGAAACAGGCACGGAGTTTTACAATGAGCGTCAGCGTGTAGAAATTGACGTAATCAAGAGCCTTGAGGTTGATGAAGCATACGGCGTGGGCAGCAACGGCGAAATCAAGGACGTCATGTTCGGTCTGTATGCAGCCGAGGAGCTGACCGCCGCAGACGGTTCTGTTATCCCTGCGGACGGATTGATTGAAGTCATCTTCCTTGATGAGAACGGTCACGGAAAAGCAATCAGCGACTTGCCGATGGGCAGCTATTATGTGCAGGAAATCAGCACAAATGCCGCCTACCTTATCAGCGATGAGAAGTACCCTGTTGACTTCGAGTACGCAGGGCAGGAAACAGCCGTCGTGAATATCACGGCAAACGAGGGAGAAGCCATTGAAAACGAACTGATTTACGGCTCTGTCAGCGGCAAAAAGTCCAACGAGGATGGCGAGGATTTAGGCGGTGCGTTCATCGGCATCTTTCAGACGGGGACAACGGAATATACAAAGGAAAATGCAATCGCAACTGCCACATCCGAGGATGACGGCAGTTTTTCTTTTGCCGAAGTTCCGTATGGCACATGGGTAATCCGTGAAATCAAAAGCCCGAAAGGATATGTACTCTCCGAGGAAGAAATCAGCGTGACAATCAGTGAGGTTGACGAGGTTGTGGAGATTGAGTTTGTAAATTATTTCATCAAAGGCAATATCTCTCTGACTAAGGTAGACAAGGACTACCAAGACAACAAGCTCACGGGTGCAGTATTCGAGGTCTACTCTGATACAAACGAAGATGGAAAACTGGACAAGAAAGACGAGCTTCTCGGCGAGATGGGCGAGGTGGAGAAAGGCGTGTATCAGATGAACGACCTGCGGTACGGCAAATATCTTGTCCGTGAGAAAACCGCCCCGACAGGCTTTGTTTTGGATGAGAATGTCTATCCCGTATCCATCGAGGAAAACGGCAAGACCTACAATGTGGAGAATGAAGCGGGCAAGGGCTTCTTAAATGAAGCACAGAAAGGCTCACTCAAAATCGTCAAGACATCCTCTGACGGTAAGGTGGAGGGCTTCTCTTTCCGTGTCATCGGCAAAGATTACGACCAGACCTTTACTACCGACAAGAACGGAGAAATCGTCATTGACGGCTTGCGTATCGGCGAGTACACCGTGTCTGAGGTCAGCGACAAGGCATCTTCTGGCTATATCCTGCCCGCCGACCAGAAAGTGACCGTCAAGACGGACGAAACGGCAACCGTAACCATGCACAACGAGCTGCGTGACACCCCGAAAACGGGCGACGACTTCAGCCTCGGTTTTTGGGTAAGCCTTGCGGCGGCATTTACAGTCGGTGCGGGAATCTTCGGGTTTGCAGGCTACCAGTGCAGAAGAAAGAAAAAGGAGGACTAAGCAGGATGAGGGGAAAAACCATCATCGCCATTGTGCTTGTGGCGTTTATCGGCGGTGCGGCTGCGTGGCTGCATCTCCGCAGGAAATAGTTTGAGAAATATTTTACTGATGTGGATTGGGGCGGTTTTCAATGACCGCCCTCTTTCCATGTATGGAGGTAGATATGGAAAATCTGAAAACCATAGAGGGGAAAGTGAAGTCTGTCCTGCAAGAGAATGAGGACGCCAGAAATGACGACATGGTGCTGTACCTTGCCCTCTGCAACCTGTATCTGAAAGATGCGGGAGCTATGCCGCTTGCCCAGATACTTTTGAACCATAAGGGGCTTGGCTTGCCGAGCTTTGAGAGCGTGGGCAGGACACGCCGCAAATTGCAGGAGAAATACCCAGAGCTTTTAGGGAGCGTGCGGATGCAGAAAATCAGAGCCAAAGGGGAAAAGGCATACCATAGATATGCGAAAGAATCTTGAAGTGAATAAAAAATTTAAAGAGAGGAGGAACGCCTATGGACGGTGAAACACGCTCCAATCAGGGCTATGAAATCATAGAGAGCTGCACTATCGGGAACACGGAGCTTGTCATCGGGCATCACCCGA
>CAJTCL010000042.1 GCA_910575005.1 Lachnospiraceae bacterium
ATAAAACATTACTATATTTCATGTATACAGCATAAAGTGCCACCGTCCCAGTATTTATGAGAGATTGTGGCACTTACTTGATTCTTAAAGTGTCAAAAACGAGATTATAACAAATGGGGCAGGGGAAATCAATCTGCAAGCCACAAATAGCCGCAAAAACTCGGAGGAATCCGAGTGCGGCGGCTTAAAGACCGTTTCCATGACTGAACTGTATGACACGCTTTACCCGCCGAGGATGCCAGTGGTAGACGGTTTCCTGTATGGCGGCACGTATCTGTTTGTAGGCGCGCCAAAAGTGGGGAAGTCTTTTTTCATGGGGCAGCTTGCCTACCATGTAGCAATGGGGATTCCCCTGTGGGATTATCCAGTCCGTAAAGGGACGGTGTTATACCTGGCGCTGGAAGATGACTATGCAAGGCTCCAACGGCGGCTCTCGCGGATGTTCGGCGTGGAAAGCGCAGACAATTTATATTTTGCAACACAGGCAAAGACACTGAAAGAGGGGTTGGACGGTCAATTAGAAGCGTTTGTAAAAAAGCATAGGGACGCAGGGCTGATTATCATTGACACACTCCAAAAGGTGCGCGAGGTCGGTGGGGAGGGTTACAGTTATTCCAGCGATTATGAAATTGTGACGAGGTTAAAATCATTCAGTGACAAATACGCTGTCTGCCTGCTGGTCGTCCACCATACCCGAAAACTGGAATCAGGGGACAGCTTTGACATGATTTCTGGCACGAATGGGCTGCTTGGGGCGGCAGACGGGGCGTTTATCATGCAGAAGAAAAAGCGTACTGACAATACCGCTGTGCTGGATATTGTAGGGCGTGACCAGCCAGACCAAGAACTGATGCTTGAGTTTGACAGGGAACGCTGTATTTGGAAATTCAAAAAAGCAGAAACGGAACTTTGGAAGATGCCGCCAGACCCGCTGCTGGAAGCAATCAATGAACTTCTGACAGAGGATAACCAAGAGTGGGAGGGGACAGCGACCGAACTGCTGAAACAGCTTCCAGATATGCAGCTGCAGGCAAATGTGCTTTCTAGGAAACTGAACGTGGCAAACAGCCAGCTTATGAATGATTATGGTATTTCCTACGGCAATAAACGGGGGCATGAACGGAAGATTACCCTGAAACGCCTTTTGCCACAAAAATAAATGCGTCGATATGCGTCGGTTGCGACGGTATTTTATACAGTGGGGCGGTATGGAAAATACCGTCAATACCGACGCAAACCGACGCAGAAAGGATTGAGTGATGAAAATGGAGCTTGCTTAGGACGGCTGGGACAGCCGTTCCATCCGCAGGATGGAATAGCCCCCGGCAGGGCGCAAAACCCGCTTGCGGGCTGCATTTTTGTTGGAATAGCTGACAAAAGTGCTTTTGCGTTACTTTCGGGAAAGTAACAAAGCCACCAGCCGAAAAGAAAGGGTGTGGTTTTATAAAACGGACGATTAGCGCAATGGTGGGGAAAGGTTCGGTCAACCATAACAGCCGCAAATTTAAAGCTGAAAATGTGGATGGGGAGCGTTCACACCTTAATGCAGATTATTGTAATGAGAGCATAAAGAAAGTGTATCATAAGTTATTTGATGAAGCGTTGCAGAGATATAATGAGAAACAGACAAGGGCAGACCGCCGCATTGCTGATTATTATGAGAAGATACGGAACTCAAAGCAGGAAAAGCCATTCCATGAGCTGATTTTGCAGATTGGCGATAAGGAAAATATGGGTGCAGGAAGTGAGAACGGACAGCTTGCAAAGCAGGTTTTAGACGAGTATTATCAGAAGTTTCAGACAAGAAATCCAAATTTATATGTGTTTTCGGCTCACCTGCATATGGACGAAGCAACGCCGCATCTGCACATTGACTTTGTCCCGTTCACGACTGGCAGCAAGCGAGGGTTAGATACGAGGGTATCTTTGAAACAGGCGTTAGCGGCGCAAGGATTTAAAGGCGGTTCCCGTGGCGATACGGAGTGGGGTCAATGGGTACAGTCCGAAAAAGAAAACCTTGCAGCCGTTATGGGACGCTATGGCATTGAATGGGAGCATAAGGGTACGCATGAAAAGCATTTATCTGTCCTTGATTATAAAAAGCAGGAGCGGGAAAAAGAGGTTGTCCAGCTTGATGGGCGGATTTTGGTAAAAAAAGAAGAAGTTCAAGCATTGTCTGACAGAGTGGAAAATTACGGAAAAGGCATTGAGAGCCTAAAAACGCTTGAGCAGACGCTTGACACTTCCCCAGAGTACCAGTTGCCAGAGCCGCAGGGCTTGATGTCCGCAAAGTCATATAAAACCAAAGTGGCAGAGCCTTTGATGCAAAAGATGAAATCACTTGTTAAGGCTGCGCTGGTGAAATATTTTGAAGCGTTGGACAGCTACTATCGGCTGAATATCACAAACGGTAATTTCCATCGGGAAAATGAGGGCTTAAGGAAAATAAACGGGAAGCTGGCAAGGGAAAATGAAAACCTCCGCATAGAAAATAAGGATTATCGGCTGCTCTGTAAGGCATTTGGAAGTAAGCAGATGGACAATCTTTTGGAGCAGGCAAAAGTGGCGCGGCAGGCGAAACAGCGTGGAAGACGGTTTAGAAATAATAAAGAGGAAAGGTAGGAAATTCTATGGAAAACAGAATCTATGATGAAAAAAATGGTCTTTGGTATGCAGAGCAAGGCGGCTATTACCTGCCAGAATTTGCGTTACCACCCGAAGAAGAAAAGCTGATTGGCATTTGGGGGCAACGGCATTTTCAATATCTCAAAGAGAATAAACAACTTGTCTATATAAATCTACTGACAAGCGGCAGGCTGAACGAATACCTTGCAAGTGTGGATGAACAGGCAGAGGAAATGTTTTCTCGGCTGGTAAAGGAATCTGCCGACAGGCAGGGGGTGACGGAACAATTAAAGGCAGAAAACCAGCTTGAGTGGGTCGGCAAAATGAATAATATTCGGGCATGTGTGAGGGAAGTAGTAAACAGTGAGATAATTTATGTATAATGTGGGAATGTGGTGTAATTAACAGTGTTGTAAGAGGGGCTATATGGTAATTGCAGGTGGAGCGGCTAGCTGCTCCACCTTTTGAATATAGAAAAAAAGCTAATCAAAAGTTATCTTGCCATTTTCTTTTTCAAATTCAGCAATGTGTTTTTTCATCAGGACTTCCAGCTCGCGATTTGCGGAACGGGCGTTATAATCAGCGACAAAACGAAACTTTTTTAATAATTCAGCGTCTATCCTTAATGTAAATTTTGCTGTATCAGTCGTCATGCAAACACCTCCATACAAGCGTTATTATACTGTCAATCTGACGGCATAAAGACGGTTTGACGGCTGTATGACGGCGTAATATTTATAGCCAGACATTCATTTTATTTTTCCATGCTTCTTTTCAAATTCAGCAATATGCTTTCTGATTAGTATAGTCAATTCCCTATTGGTAGAACGTGTATTGTATTCAGCAATATAGCGGAATTTCTTTAGTATATCTTCATTGATTCGCAACGTGAATTTAGATTGCTCGATTTTCATAACATAACACTTCCTTAACGGCTTTATAATGTTATTATACCGTTAAAATGACGGCTAAATACTTGTTGACGGCATAATGACGGCGTATTATAATAAGAGTAATAAAAATACGGAGGTGAAAAGTGTGGAAAAGGAGTATGATGGAGATTACTGTCTGCGTTATGAACTTTTTCAAATGCTGATTCCTGCAATATTATATAAGGGAACGGAAAACGAGAGAGATGAATTTTTCGGGTTTCTAAAGCAGGACGGTAAAACTTTTATTCATGATATGTACCAAACATTATGTGAGGATGATGGCTTGCCAAGTTCATATGAAAATTCGGATTTTGAAGTGAGGATTTTTGAAAGAGGGGGAGTCAATATTTTACAGATTTTACTTCCGTCTTACAATCCAAATATTAGCGACATATTGAGGGCATATTTTATTTTTACAAAGAGTGATAACAGCAGAGATACAAGACGGTATTTTGTGATTAAGCGGTTTAAAAACGGAAAAATCTTTATTCTGTATGCAAATCCTGAATGTGAAAAGTTGTTAGGACAAGAATTGACATAACATACTGGGGATATGGAATATGAATACTGGAGATTGATGCGTAGTTATGCAGAAACAATCCTCTGGGAAATGCGTGAAAATAAAGGGAAAGACACAAATGAAATATTGGTATAGAGCATGATAGGAAGTTTTTGTAAAAAAGAATTAAGGAAAGGGCGAATTATGAATATTGAGAAATTTACAGATATGCTTTTAAAAAATCTTGAAAAAATGGAAGTGCCTGCCGCCACGGTAGAGCATATGACAGAAGACGGTGGTCTGCTTGGGATAGTGACATCTGATGATAGTCAATTCTTAATCAAAATAGGGAAGTGTGACACGGAGCATGAAACATTCTTTCAGGAAATGGATGAAACAAATAGTAGGATTCATGGAATATTTGAGAGATTTACAAATAGTTGGGAGTATAACCATGTAATGATGAAAAATAATGTTGATTTAGATTGGTTAGAGGGAAAGTTGGAAAAGGAAGATTACCGAAAATTGGAAGATTATATCTTGTATCTTTGTTTAAAAAATGATGAACTGATATTTAGGGTGGGATTTAGATATGCGTGGTCGCTATTTTCTGAATGTGCTGAAATATCATGAATACATAAGTAATATGTCTTGTAGTAATATTTTGTAACTAATTGTACTTATGAAAACAAATAGTGCTCAATGAAAAGAAAAGAGTTATTATAAAAATAGAAAGAATTAAAATTGAAAATATTTTATTGGATAAAAGTGCGATTTCTTAGGGTATGATTCTTCGTAGTTCTGCTGCGGGGAGTTTTATTTGGGAACTTTTAACCACGACAAACGCATGAATGAATAAATTATGAACATTTCATCCATTTTTTGGTATAATCAAAGAAAAAAGGATGGATTTGTTCATGAAAGCACTTTTAGATTATGTAAG
>CAJTCL010000043.1:0-603 GCA_910575005.1 Lachnospiraceae bacterium
GGCAAGCTGATAAAAGTGGTGCGAGCACTTACACAACTTGCCCTTGAAATTGGAACTCTCGTTACAGTAATCAAAATGATTATCGAGAGCATTCAATAAAAGGCGGGGAGGGAAAACCTCCCCACTGCAACTATAACAAAATCCATCTGTAAAATCAACATGTTAAAAGAAATTTTTAAGTTAGTATTGTCTGTTATCTGGTTAATTATTATTGTAACGGGATTAATTTTGATTATCACATGAAAATCTATTGAGTAGGTGGTAAAACATCAAGGAAAGGGGATTGAATATGAAACAAATCGAAAAAATGAGGAAAGGAAGGGAAGTGCGGCACAATGACAAAGAAGAAACAAAAACTTTATGAGCTGATTGACAGTATCACAAGGGAGAACATAGCAGAATACCTTGAAACATTTGTCCGCTTGTTTTTGGAAAAGTGGGGAACGGACTGAGAAGAGAAACTAAGTTTGATTGTAACAGTATTCATTTGCAGGTAAGTTTTTCTTGATATAGACTGATAAAAACGTTACAAGAAAAAATATTACATTAGTTTGCAAGGAAAAGAAGTCAGGAGGGAAGTTGTTTTTCAAGGGTAATTTAGGG
>CAJTCL010000043.1:610-4224 GCA_910575005.1 Lachnospiraceae bacterium
TGCCCTAAATGGCATTATGACAAATGATAAGCGAATAGAAAAAGAGTGATCCTGTGTCTGAATAGGGCAGTTTTAAGGAAAAAAGGGTAAAAAAGGGCAGTTTTAATTTTCAAAATTGCCCCAAGCAAAGCCTTGAATTTCCTGGGTTTAGGGTAAAAGGGCAGTTTATTTTAATATATTTTAGAAATTTTATAAAAAAGGGATGTAATATATATAAAAATAAAATTGCGAAAAAAATTGCCCTTTTGCCCTTTTTTGTTTTTGGTAACGGATTTTAATCACAATAATTATTAGGAAAAGTTAAGATTTAAGTATAGCCAGTAACCAGCTGTAAACGCTCTAAATGTCCTTATTTTGGCTTGTAACGGTATTACTGGGATTATACTAAAGAGATGCACAAAAATGCCTGTATGGGGCAAATAGAGCGTTACAACAGTATATATGGGGAAAGACTGGCGTTATCCTGCTGCATGACCGATAAGCCAGGCATGGGCAGCAGCTATTCTTGTTTTTCGTTGTCAGGTATATATTCCATAATGTCTCCTGGTTGACAATTTAGGTACTTGCATAATGCTTCAATAGTTCTAGTGTCTATGTGTCCATTTTCGTGTATCTTTTTCCATGCAGATTGACCGACAATCTTTTCTTTTTTAATAGTATAAGAAGTAACGCCTTTTTCCTTAAATACGGTCAATAATTTGTTGTAGCTTATTGGCATATCTGAAAACCTCCCTATTAGTAAGTATATGATAACAAGGATAGTATATCATAGGAATGTCACGATAATAAGTGATAATATGCACAAAAATATATCATGAATATTGGTGATGTTGTCTATTGAATATCACGATAACTGGTGATATAATAAGTCCATAAGATAAAGGAAAGGCAGTAAACAAGCCGACCAAAGCGAATTACTACCTAACCTAAATCTTAAATATAAATAGGGGGTGATTCCATGAAAGGCTATTATACAGCCTACGGTTACATGGGATATGTAGACGGCGAATACATCTTGTTTGCAACAGAAGCCGAATACATTGACTACATAACCGAGTAACACCAAACGGGGCATAGCTGAAAAGCTTGTAAGTCCCCGTAAAACATCACCGAACCTATTACAAACCACATAAAGCGGCTGCATATTTAATATACCATAAGCCGCCAAAAAAAGAAAGAGGACAAAATCACATGAAACAGATCACAAAAATGAGGAAAGGAAGGGAAGTGCGGCACAATGACAAAGAAGAAACAAAAACTTTATGAGCTGATTGACAGTATCACAAGGGAGAACATAGCAGAATACCTTGAAACATTTGTCCGCTTGTTTTTGGAAAAGTGGGGAACGGACTGAGAAGAGAAACTAAGTTTGATTGTAACGGTATTCATTTGCAGGTAAGTTTTTCTTGATATAGACTGATAAAAACGTTACAAGAAAAAAATATTACATTAGTTTGCAAGGAAAAGAAGTCAGGAGGGAAGTTGTTTTTCAAGGGTAATTTAGGGCAAAACAGGTCATAAATTTCTCAAAAACTGCCCTAAAAAACTGCCCTAAATGGCATTATGACAAATGATAAGCGAATAGAAAAAGAGTGATCCTGTGTCTGAATAGGGCAGTTTTAAGGAAAAAAGGGTAAAAAAGGGCAGTTTTAATTTTCAAAATTGCCCCAAGCAAAGCCTTGAATTTCCTGGGTTTAGGGTAAAAGGGCAGTTTATTTTAATATATTTTAGAAATTTTATAAAAAAGGGATGTAATATATATAAAAATAAAATTGCGAAAAAAATTGCCCTTTTGCCCTTTTTTGTTTTTGGTAACGGATTTTAATCACAATAATTATTAGGAAAAGTTAAGATTTAAGTATAGCCAGTAACCAGCTGTAAACGCTCTAAATGTCCTTATTTTGGCTTGTAACAGTATTACTGGGATAAAAAGAGATACACAAAAATGCCTGTATGAGGCAAATAGAGCGTTACAATAGCATATATGGGGAAAGACTGGCGTTATCCTGCTGCATGACCGATAAACGGTCATACAAGGCGAGAAAAAGGGATAATCGGGTTTGGAATGGTGTAAGGGTAGAAAGATAAAATGTTTTAGAACTTGGTATAGGCATTGTCTGAAAAAGAAATGTGTGCTATACTCCATTCATGGGAAACCATAGAGCCAAAGGCGGCTTTACCCCTCTTGTTTTATCGGAGGGTTCAAGTAGCCCTCCAGACGAAAGAAAGGAGGGCGATACAATGTATGTTACATATCAGGATTTAATCCAGATTGGAATACTCATTGTCGCCCTTGCGAATTTGATTTATCAGGTTTACAAGGGAAAAAAGAAATAGCCGCCACTACTGCCAATAGTGACGGCTGACCTCATAAGAGGTTATAGCTTATTCATCTAAGGGGTAGAGCCGCTTCTATGACTTTCCCTTTTTCTATGCTTAATATAGCATATCCGGCAGCAGAGTGCAAGAACAAAACACACGTTTCTTCTATTATCCCATTTTTCTATCAGGTGATTCCATGAACCATTACCCAATACACGCACCACAAGCCCCTATTTTGGATTGTAACGGCGTAGGCGGTATTTCTATCAGGTAAGGCAGTACAAGCCTGATATGGGGCAGATAGAGCCTTGCTAGGGCGGTTCTGAATGGCGGCGGTTACAACCTTTTGGTTGCTAGTGCGTTTCATTCCTGAGTAAATGGAATATAAGCGGGTTTTGCTTAGTCCATGTTCCATAATTAGATTTCCTCCCCAGTATCATTCATGGTAAATCCTGCATGATAGGTACAATCAAGAACAGCAGCTATTGTCATGAGTTCTTTTTCGCTGAAATTATCACGGCTCATCTTATTTGATAAATTTTGGCGTGATTGTGAGGTTTGTTCTGCTAGTTCGCCCAATGTCATATTACGGCGTTTAAGGACAATTTTGATTTTTTCACCCATGCTAATTGACATAATTTTATACACTCCTTTCCTTGTTTCTATGTGGCTATTATACATTATAAAGTGTAAAAAGTCAAATAATAATTATAAAAAGAAATAAAAAAGTGTAAAATATGTATTGACAAACGACACTTTATAGTGTATAATAATATCATCAAGAGAAGAGAGGAGGAAACGCAGATGGACAAAAAAATAGGCAAGCTGGTGAAGATTGTCAGATTACTCACACAACTTGCCCTTGAAATTGGAACTCTCATCGCTGTCATTAAAATGGTGATTGAGAGCATCTAATAAAAAAACGGGGAGGGAAAACCTCCCCAATGCAACTATACCAAAATCCATCTGTAAAATCAATATGTTAAAAGAAGTTTTTAAATTGACATTATTAATTGTTAGATTAATTATCATTGTAACGGGATTAGTCTT
The DNA here is from genome assembly GCA_910575005.1 of Lachnospiraceae bacterium. Classification (GTDB taxonomy): domain Bacteria; phylum Bacillota; class Clostridia; order Lachnospirales; family Lachnospiraceae; genus Petralouisia. The sequence goes on from CAJTCL010000043.1 coordinate 3,983, forward strand.
ACTTTTTACATGAAAAAGTATTTGAGTAGCTAGTGAAATGTCAAAGGGAGTGTTGAATATGAAACCAACCACAAAAGTAAGGAAGGGAAGTGCGGCACAATGACAAAGAAGAAACAAAAACTTTATGCGCTGATTGACAGTATCACAAGGTAGAACATAGCAGAATACCTTGAAACATTTGTCCGCTTGTTTTTGGAAAAGTGGGGAACGGACTGAGAAGAGAAACTAAGTTTGATTGTAAC
>CAJTCL010000044.1 GCA_910575005.1 Lachnospiraceae bacterium
GAGGAATAATGAAGTTCGACTGCACTAAATTCAAGCTTCGCCAAAGCAGGCTTGCTTTCATTAAGTAGCAGCGAACAGCTTTCGCACTAGCTTCGAAAGGACCTCAGCAAGTGCTTAAAGCTTCCGGTGGTGATGCGCTTAGGGGACACACCCGTACCCATCCCGAACACGATGGTTAAGCCTTAAGCGGCCGATGGTACTATACTGGAGACGGTATGGGAGAGCAGGTGGCTGCCGGATCAAACAGAAAACAAGGCATGAGCCTTTTTATATAGAAGAGAAAGCAGGCCTCTTAAGAGGCTGGCAGGGACAGGAGTTAGACTCCATCCCCTGCGGCTGGATTTACCAGTGATCAGAGGGTCTAAGGAATTGGGCATTCTGATGGCTGATAAACAGCCAGAGAGTATATAAGATGTTGCAATTGTTTTATTTGTATCATCTAAGTGCTCGTAACAGCACTTAACTACTAAGTTCAGACGGCACAGAGCTTGTCTTCACTAAGGGTTAAGTACGTATCGCATGTAAAATGTTACCTTCGCTTTGCTTGGTATCATTTAAGTGCTCGTAACAGCACTTGGCTACTAAGCTCAAACTGCACAAAGTTTGTTTTCGCTAAGGGCCAAGTACGTATCGCACGTAAGATGCTGTCTGCATTGCATTTGACATCATCTAAGTGCTCTAACAGTACCTTGAAAAATTCACACAGAAAAGATGATAAGAATAAATATTCTTACCAAGACATCAAAGATCCGAAACAAGTATTTTAAAATACAAGCATGGGAAACCATGCAGGCCATTTCTATAACGCTATATGGAAATGGAGGACATAGAAGTATGTCCAAGAGGCCAAGCAAAAAAGGGCACAGGGTGGATGCCTTGGCACTAAGAGCCGATGAAAGACGTGATAAGCTGCGAAAAGCCGCGGGGAGGAGCAAATATCCAATGAGCCGCGGATGTCTGAATGGGGAAACCCACATGGAAAAACTCCATGTATCCATACGCCAATCCATAACGTATGGAAGGGAACCCGGTGAACTGAAACATCTAAGTAGCCGGAGGAAAAGAAAGAAACATCGATTCCGTAAGTAGCGGCGAGCGAACGCGGAAGAGCCTAAACCAGGATGCGTGCATCCTGGGGTTTGGACCGCAGACCTGATCCGAATGGTCTAGCAGAATGGTTTTGGGAAAGCCAGCCAGAGAGGGTGAAAGCCCCGTAAGCGAAAGGCAGTTCGGCAGAGCGGGATCCAGAGTACATCGAGACACGTGGAACCTTGATGGAACAAGCGGGGACCACCCCGTAAGGCTAAATACTACTTAGTGACCGATAGCGCATAGTACTGTGAAGGAAAGGTGAAAAGAACCCCGGGAGGGGAGTGAAAGAGAACCTGAAACCTTGTGTCTACAACCTGTGGAACCGCCTTATGAGCGGAACCGCGTACTTTTTGTAGAACGGTCCGGCGAGTTGCGCCATCTGGCAAGGTTAAGCACTTAAGGTGTGGAGCCGAAGGGAAACCAAGTCTGAATAGGGCATAGAGTCAGATGGGGCAGACCCGAAACCGGGTGATCTATCCATGTCCAGGCTGAAGCTGCCGTAAGAGGCAGTGGAGGGCCGAACGCACATCCGTTGAAAAGGGTGGCGATGAGGTGTGGATAGGGGAGAAATTCCAATCGAACCCGGAGATAGCTGGTTCTCCCCGAAATAGCTTTAGGGCTAGCCTTATCAAAGACTGCTGGAGGTAGAGCACTGAATTTCCTAGGGGGCGTCAAAGCTTACCGAAGAATATCAAACTCCGAATGCCAGTCAGTTGATTGATGAGAGTCAGACTACACGAGATAAGTTGGGTAGTCGAAAGGGAAACAGCCCAGACCGCCGGCTAAGGCCCCAAAGTGCGTGTTAAGTGGAAAAGGATGTGGGGTTTCAAAGACAACCAGGATGTTGGCTCAGAAGCAGCCATACATTCAAAGAGTGCGTAACAGCTCACTGGTCGAGAGGCCCTGCGCCGAAAATTTCCGGGGCTAAAACACGCCGCCGAAGCCGCGGGATGTATTTGTATACATCGGTAGGGGAGCATTGCCGAGACGAAGAAGCAGCACTGGAAAGAGCTGTGGAGACTCGGGAAGGGAGAATGCCGGAATGAGTAGCGAGAGGAAGGTGAGAATCCTTCCGGCCGAATATCCAAGGATTCCAGGGTAAAGCTGATCTGCCCTGGGGAAGTCGGGACCTAAGGCGAGGCTGAGAAGCGTAGCCGATGGACAACAGGTTGATATTCCTGTACTACAGTATAACAGAACTGTGGGGACGCATGTGGAACGCATGGGCTGGAAATGGAAAGTCCAGTACAAGCGAGGTAGGTGGGCAGAAGGGAAATCCGCTGTCTAAGCCGAAGACGTTAAGTGGAGTGAACTAAAGTAGCGAAGCATGCAAGCCATGTGCCAAGAAAAGCCGCTATTGTTTATATTGTACCCGTACCGTAAACCGACACAGGTGGATGAGGAGAGAATCCTAAGGCCGACGGGAGAAGCATTGTTAAGGAACTCGGCAAAATGGCCCCGTAACTTCGGGAGAAGGGGCGCCACAGAGATGTGGCCGCAGAGAAAAGGCCCAAGCAACTGTTTAGCAAAAACACAGGTCTATGCAAAACCGCAAGGTGAAGTATATGGGCTGACGCCTGCCCGGTGCTGGAAGGTTAAGAGGAGAGGTTAGCGAAAGCAAAGCTTTGAATTTAAGCCCCAGTAAACGGCGGCCGTAACTATAACGGTCCTAAGGTAGCGAAATTCCTTGTCGGGTAAGTTCCGACCCGCACGAAAGGCGTAATGATTTGGGCACTGTCTCAACAATGCACCCGGTGAAATTGAAGTGCCAGTGAAGATGCTGGCTACCCGCGCCAGGACGGAAAGACCCCATGGAGCTTTACTCCAGTTTGGCACTGGGATTTGGTGCTGCATGTACAGGATAGGTGGGAGGCAGTGAAAGCATGGCGCCAGCCATGCGGGAGCCGCTGTTGGGATACCACCCTTGCAGCACTGGGTTCCTAACCAGCCGCCGTGAGCCGGCGGTGGGACAATGCCAGGCGGGGAGTTTGACTGGGGCGGTCGCCTCCGAAAGGGTATCGGAGGCGCTCAAAGGTTCCCTCAGGATGGTCGGAAACCATTTTTAGAGTGCAAAGGCAGAAGGGAGCTTGACTGCGACACCGACGGGTGGAGCAGGTACGAAAGTAGGACTTAGTGATCCGGTGGTATAAAGTGGGATTGCCATCGCTCAACGGATAAAAGCTACCCTGGGGATAACAGGCTTATCACTCCCAAGAGTTCACATCGACGGAGTGGTTTGGCACCTCGATGTCGGCTCATCGCATCCTGGGGCTGTAGCAGGTCCCAAGGGTTGGGCTGTTCGCCCATTAAAGCGGTACGCGAGCTGGGTTCAGAACGTCGTGAGACAGTTCGGTCCCTATCCGGCGCGGGCGGAGGATATTTGAGAGGAGCTGTCCTTAGTACGAGAGGACCGGGATGGACGGGCCGCTGGTGTACCTGTTGGCATGCCAATGCCACGGCAGGGTAGCCAAGCCCGGAAGGGATAAACGCTGAAGGCATCTAAGCGTGAAGCCCCCCTCAAGATGAGATGTCCCATTCTTAGGAAGTAAGACCCCTTGAAGAGTACAAGGTAGATAGGGCAGAGGTGGAAGTACAGCAATGTATGGAGCTGACTGTTACTAATCGGTCGAGGGCTTGACCTCACTTTTCGGTTCTTCTGTGTGAATTTTTTAGGGTATTGTA
>CAJTCL010000045.1 GCA_910575005.1 Lachnospiraceae bacterium
TGGTTCTGAATTTCCTAATTGTAAATCAGTTCTTCCAGTATCACTTCCTCCGCTTGGCTGCGGATATTGTTCATCATGCCGAGCCACTGCATCGGGGCTTTCTCTTTCAGTTCCTCCGTCACTCCCTGCTCGGCTGCTAACTGCTTCGTTAGAAGCTCCAGCCGCTGCAACGCCGTCTGTTCGGTCTGGTGTAAGTGTTCGTTCAGCCTGCCCGCTGTCAGCAGGTTGAGGTACGCCACCCTCTTGTGGTTTTCCAGATAATCCCTGTGCATCAAAGCGTACCTGCCAAGCGGAAGCTCTGGCTCTGTCGGTAATGTCAGGTCGGGAATAAGATAATCCGCCTGTTTCGTGTAAGTGATTTCGCTCATTATCTTCGCTCCTTTCGGGTTGTTTCCTGCCTTTATCATACTGGCTTGTGATACTCCTTGCAAATGTGCGGTTCTGACCTCTAGCTTCGATTTGCACATTTCGTACTGCCGCAGAGATTTCCCGCAACGCCATCTCGGAGATGTCGCTCGTGGCGATGCCGATGGCGTTCAGCGTCTGGGGCGTGTTGAAATTTATAATCTCCGCAAAGTCCTCACGCTCAAAATACCCGTCCGCATCCAGACCGCAGCGGCTTAACAGCATATAGGCGACGCTGTTTGCGGCAAGCCGTTTGTAAATCACTTCTATATTATAGTCGTCCAGTTCCTCCAAAAAGCTGTCTTTTGTACAGCCCTTTAGCTGTGAGAGGTAATCGGGCAGATTATCCTCCACGGCGTTCTCCGCCGTCCCTATTAAAAATGTGGCAAAATCGCCGCCCTCCGTATCGCCGAACCTGTCCGCAAGCCGTTCCATGACGGGCTGCTCGTACCGCTTATCCATCTGCCATATCGGGACGGCTCGGCTGCCGTAGTAGCCCTCATGGGTGTCGGAAACGTCAAAATAATATTTCAGCGTGTTCCTGCGCCCTTTCGGGTCAAAGACCGCTATGCCTTTGCTGTCCTTATTTACCCATCTTTTAAAAAGCCTGTTCCATGTGCCAATCTCGGCTACGGCGGTTGCGTCGGGGCGTTGGGCGTAAATCAAGAGCTGCTCGTCAAAGCGGCACTTGTAATTGTGGCAGGCAGAGGATAAAAAGCCCTGCCAAGCCTGCGGGTTCTTTGCGACCGCCATCCCCGTGCGGCGGTACAGCTCCGTAATAAGCTGGTACTTTGCAGCCATAGGCTTACACCTCCTTATCGTTCCATATCTTTGTTTTTCTGTTTCCTGTCGTATTCCCCGCATCTTTCAGCGATTTCGGAATACATCTTTTCCCGCATCTCCCGCTCATAGGCTCGGTACTCCTTTGCCTTTTCCGTGGGCTTGTACCAGACGCTGTTCTGGTCGGCTTCGTCCATCTGCCCGTAGCGGTCGTCTATCTTGTCCATATATTTCTGATAGATGGCACGGGCGGCGGGGGCGTCCTTTGCGTAGCGGTAACGTGCAAGGCTTTTATGCGTCCCACGAAACTCGGCATACTCATAGAGCATACGGATAACCTCACGGTCAAGCCCTTTCTGCCCCTCGGCGGCATAGATTTCCGACAAGCCCCTGCACCTCCATGAATGATACGGAGAGGTGTCGTTGGAGCTGTGGGAAGATACATACACGCCGTCTTTTTTTACTGTGATACGGTTGATAAGCTCGGTACTCAATCCCTATCACCGCCCGATAAAACAGTCTGTTCCATAAAAATATCAATCCTCCTGTTGTCCATGCCCCGCCTTTAAGCAGGGGCATAGCTGATTCTGTTTTGTTCCATCCTCTGTGCAAACTCCCGAACGGCGCACCTTACGCCGTCAATCTCTGCATGGGTTTCGTCCAGATAGCGACAGACGGCAAAATAATCCTCCCCGTTCCCATAAAACATACGGATGACGCCGCCATCGGGGACAGAGAAAAGTTCCTTTCCTACGCTGTCCGTCATGCAGATTTTCCGTCCTCCGCTCATTCCGTGCCACCTCCCAGAAAAGAGATAACTTTGTTCCCTTTGATGCTTTTTTGCAGCTCATTGATGAGCGTGATGTCCGCAACCGTAATGCCTTGCATGGATAAAATATCGTCCATCGTCATAGCGGCAATGGCTTTTTCTTCGGTAAAGCCCGCTTCAAATATCTTATTTAGAACCTTAACGGCTTTCTGGTTGACTGCCATATCCCATACCTCCTATCGCTCATGGTCTTTGTGCTTCGGGGCTTTCTGTGCGGACGGCGGCTCTTGCGGCTTCGGTTCGCAGCTATGCCCGTTCCTTTCCATACGCTCGGCAAACTCGCAGATGTGGTAGAGGTTGCTGCCCACCTCGGTATGGTATTCGTCAATGAAACGGCAGCTTTTTTCCGCCTTTTCTCCCCAATCATAAGTGATAATGATTTTCCCGCCGTCTGGGATGCGGAACAGCTCTTTGTAATGGGGGTCAATAAAGCGGATTCCCTGTTCTGCTCTGGATATATGCCTGTCGAGCCATTCTTTCACATAGCAGTAGCAGTAAAAATTGTAATCGCCCTTTGTGGGGTTGCAACGGAGCAGGAAAGCGTGCTTGTCGATGTCCACACGGAAACCGTACTCAGTACAGTAGTTCCCCATAAAGGCGGCATCGGGGGATTGCCTTGCAGCCGACGACATATCACGGCGGCTGTGCAGAAGCCCCTTATCTTCACGCAGGGCATTGATTACATCGTCAAGCCTCGACTTAAATTCATCGGTTTTCCACTGTTCCCTCGTATCAGACCAATCGGTATGAAACTCGTTCCCAGAGCCGCCAAAGTCCCCACGGAGATGCCCAATGCATCCCGTCTGCCCCTCAAGCTGCATACTCTGGGCGTAGGTGTATTTCTGTTCGGATTGCGTTAAAGCCCGTATCTCCATCAGCGTTCCTCCCTGCTCTTTGATTTCTTCGCCTTTTCCTGCGATTGGATTTTTGCGAGGGCTTCTTTTGCCCAGACGGGCATCTTCTCTGGCTTGATTTCCCCAAGCACGTCGCACCGTTCCCATCGGGCGTGCTTTCCGTCCGCAAGGGAAGTGCCGAACACCGCCTTGCCCCCTGCCGCCCAA
>CAJTCL010000046.1 GCA_910575005.1 Lachnospiraceae bacterium
TGGTTCTGAATTTCCTAATTGTAAATCAGTTCTTCCAGTATCACTTCCTCCGCTTGGCTGCGGATATTGTTCATCATGCCGAGCCACTGCATCGGGGCTTTCTCTTTCAGCTCCTCCGTCACTCCCTGCTCGGCTGCTAACTGCTTCGTTAGAAGCTCCAGCCGCTGCAACGCCGTCTGTTCGGTCTGGTGTAAGTGTTCGTTCAGCCTGCCCGCTGTCAGCAGGTTGAGGTACGCCACCCTCTTGTGGTTTTCCAGATAATCCCTGTGCATCAAAGCGTACCTGCCAAGCGGAAGCTCTGGCTCTGTCGGTAATGTCAGGTCGGGAATAAGATAATCCGCCTGTTTCGTGTAAGTGATTTCGCCCATTATCTTCGCTCCTTTCGGGTTGTTTCCTGCCTTTATCATACTGGCTTGCGATGTCCCTTGCAAATGTGCGGTTCTGACCTCTAGCTTCGATTTGCACATTTCGTACTGCCGCAGAGATTTCCCGCAACGCCATCTCGGAGATGTCGCTCGTGGCGATGCCGATGGCGTTCAGCGTCTGGGGCGTGTTGAAATTTATAATCTCTGCAAAGTCCTCATGCTCAAAATACCCATCCGTATCCAGACCGCAGCGGCTCAGCAGCATATAGGCGACGCTGTTTGCGGCAAGCCGTCTGTAAATCACTTCTATATTATAGTCGTCCAGTTCCTCCAAAAAGCTGTCTTTCGTGCAGCCCTTTAGCTGTGAGAGGTAATCGGGCAAGTTGTCCTCCACGGCGTTCTCCGCCGTCCCTATTAAAAATGTGGCAAAATCGCCGCCCTCCGTGCCGCCGAACCTGTCCGCAAGCCGCTCCATGACGGGCTGCTCGTACCGCTTATCCATCTGCCATATCGGGACGGCTCGGCTGCCGTAGTAGCCCTCATGGGTGTCGGAAACGTCAAAATAATATTTCAGCGTGTTCCTGCGCCCTTTCGGGTCAAAGACCGCTATGCCTTTGCTGTCTTTATTTACCCAACGCTTAAAGAGCCTGTTCCATGTGCCAATCTCGGCGACTGCCGTAGCGTCGGGGCGTTGGGCGTAAATCAAGAGCTGCTCGTCAAAGCGGCACTTGTAATTGTGGCAGGCAGAGGATAAAAAGCCCTGCCAAGCCTGCGGGTTCTTTGCGACCGCCATCCCCGTGCGGCGGTACAGCTCCGTAATAAGCTGGTACTTTGCAGCCATAGGCTCACACCTCCTTATCGTTCCATATCTTTGTTTTTCTGCTTCCTGTCGTATTCCCCGCACCGCTCGGCGATTTCGGAATACATCTTGTCCCGCATGTCCCGCTCATAGGCTCGGTATTCCTTTGCCTTTTCCGTGGGCTTGTACCAGACACTCTTTTTATCTGCTTCATCTAAGCCCTCATAGCGGTCGTCTATCTTGTCCATATATTCCTTGTAGATGGCATGGGCGGCGGGGGCGTCCTTTGCGTAGCGGTAACGGTCAAGGCTCTTATGCGTCCCACGAAGCTCTGCGTATTCATAGAGCATACGGATAACCTCACGGTCAAGCCCTTTCTGCCCCTCGGCATCATAGATTTCCGACAGTCCCTTACATCTCCATGAATGGTAGGGAGAGGTGTCGTTGGAGCTGTGGGAAGATACATACACGCCGTCTTTCTTTACCGTGATGCGGTTGATTAGCTCCGTACTCATTCCATCCCACCTCCCAGAAATGAGATGACCTTGTTCCCCTTGATGCTTTTTTGCAGCTCATTGATGAGCGTGATGTCCGCTACCGTGATGCCCTGCATGGAGAGAATGTCGTCCATCGTCATGGCAGCAATGGCTTTTTCCTCGGTAAATCCTGCGTCCAGAACCTTGTTTAAGGCTCTGACGGCTTTTGGGTTGACTGGCATATCCCATACCTCCTATCGTTCATGGTCTTTTTGCTTCGGGGCTTTCTGTGCGGACGGCGGCTCCTGCGGCTTCGGCTCATACGTTGCCCCGTTTTTCTCCATGCGCTCGGCAAACTCACAGATGTGGTAAATGTCGCCGCCCCTGCCAGAGCTTAACTCTAAATGGGTTTCGTCGATATAGCGGCAGGCGTGTTCAAATTTTTCTTTCCACGCCGTCGTAATGATGATTTTCCCGCCGTCTGGGATGCGGAACAGTTCTTTGTAATGGGGGTCAATAAATCGGATTCCCTTTTCTGCTCTGGATATATGCCTGTCGAGCCATTCTTTCACATAGCAGTAGCAGTAAAAGTTATAGTCGCCCTTTGTCGGGTTGCAGCGGAGCAGGAAAGCGTGTTTCTCTGTATCCACACGGAAGCCGTACTCCGTGCAATAGTTCCCATTAAAGCCACTATCGGGAAATTCCTTTGTAAATGCACCCATGTCATAGCGGTTATGCAGAAGCCCCTTATCTTCACGCAGGGCGTTGATAATATCGTCCAGACCTGTCTTGAACTCGTCCGTTTTCCATTGTTCTCTGGTATCAAACCAAGTGGTATGAAAGCCATATCCAGAGGGGGCAAAATCACCTCGGAGATGCCCAATACATCCCGTCTGCCCCTCAAGCTGCATACTCTGGGCGTAGGTGTATTTCTGTTCGGATTGCGTCAAAGCCCGTACCTCCATCAGCGTTCCTCCCTGCTCTTTGATTTCTTCGCCTTTTCCTGTTCCTTGATTTTTGCGAGTGCTTCCTTTGCCCAGTCGGGCATCTTCTCTGGCTTGATTTCCCCAAGCACGTCGCACCGTTCCCATCGGGCGTGCTTTCCGTCCGCAAGGGAAGTGCCGAACACCGCCTTGCCCCCTGCCGCCCAA
>CAJTCL010000047.1 GCA_910575005.1 Lachnospiraceae bacterium
TATAATCTCGTTTTTGACACTTTAAGAATCAAGTAAGTGCCACAATCTCTCATAAATACTGGGACGGTGGCACTTTATGCTGTATACATGAAATATAGTAATGTTTTATCTTCGCTTACTTTTTTTCTGAATTCCTTTCATTTTCCGTTTTGTTATAAACTGATAGTCCGTCCGGAATCCACATGTCTCATGAAGGTCATCCGTTATCTTCTGGCGCTCATATACAGGCATAAATCCTTGTTCTTCTACATCTGCAAATTTTATGTTTCTTAAGGTTTGAAGTAACTGTTCCGTGGTATAAGCGTCCTTTAGGGAACGCTTTAATAACCGAAAATGAAGCAGAGAAAGAAAACATGTGAGAAAATGCGCTTTGATACGGTCTTCACGGGCCAGATAGACCGGCCTTGCTTCAAAATCTGTTTTCATAGTTCTGAAACAATCCTCAATCTGCCATCTTCCCTCGCTGACTTTTAATATATCTGCAACGTCATCATCCAGCAGGTCTGTACAGACGGCGTAAAGCCCGTCATACATTTCTTCTTCGGCAATCTTATCCAGATCGAGATAGTAGTGCATTTTCGCTTTCTCACCTTCTTCAGTCGCAGCGATTTTATTTACAAATCTTGCAGGGTCATTCGGGTTTTTGCGTTGCTTTTTCAAAGTGCCATTGGCAACCATCTTTTCCGCCCTGGCGATCTGCTCCGCACGAACCGCCTTCTGATAGGAAGCATACTTTGGGGAATATGTGATGATCAGCCGTTGGTGCAGTTTTTTTGTTGTAAATGGTTCATCTTTGTAAAAGAGCTGGTCTTTATCATCTTCTGACAGTTTTGTGATATCGACAGACGCATCATCTGACAGACGCTTGAAACCGTCCCTGCCCAGTGCCCATGTCCGATCCTCGGCAGGGAGTTTTTTAATCGATTGGGTTACAATAAATGAGCGCTTCCCCATGTGGTTGAATACCCGGTTGTCTTCGGACGCAAGGCCCGCATCACTGCAATATATAAACTTTTCACATCTGAACTGCTGAAGGATCTTGGTCTCCAGGGGCTTTAGTGATTTTTGCTCATTTTGGTTTCCTGGAAAAAGGGAAAAAGCTAACGGCAGTCCGTCACCGTCCGTAAAAAGCCCCATCTGAATAATCGGGTTTGGCCGGTGTTCTTTACTCTTGCCATATTTTTTATCTCCGTCCTCCTGTTCAATCTCAAAATAGTAGTTCGTACAATCGAAATAAAGAATCCGGTCATTTCTGCTGCCCAGGAAAAAGCTGTTTTTGTAAACTTCCGCCTGGATAAAATCCATTTCCCTGGCAAGGATCGAAAGGGCACGATATACATCGTGGAGTTCGTAAGCGGGCGGCTCAAGGAATTGTTTTGCAGCCTGGAAAGAAGCTCTTTTGCTGGAAGGTTCCAGTACCCTGGTATAAATCAGGTCTGACAGGATTGCATTCAGATCATACTCGAACTTATAGCGGCTTTTGATCTTCCGGCATATGGAATCCATCTTGAGGCCATAGTAAACCGACTGGAGGAAAAGATAGCCGCCGGTAAAAAGTTTCTGCTTATAATAGTCCATGAGTTTATTGGAGTGAAAAGGAACCATGACAAGAGCATCTTCCTTTTCGCTTTTGTATCTCGCCGTTTCAAGGCGTGCCTGTTCATTAGCCCATGCCATGACCCCGTCCCTGTCAGTATGGAGACACTTTGATAATTCAGCCAGAGTGCCAAGCTTGCGGATAGTTTTTGAAGTGCTTTTTCCCTGCGCATTTGTATATGACTGGGTAATGTAAAAGGATTCCGAATTTTTGGATTTAGATGTTGTCACCCGCACGATTATCACCTCTGTTATCAGTATACCATACATCACTAAATATTACTAGATAACAAAACAAAAAGGTTGACAAAAAAATAAGCCTATTACAAGACTTAGAGGTACTTTTTTGATTACTGATGTGTCAAACTCCCGNCCACGACAAACGCATGAATGAATAAATTATGAACATTTCATCCATTTTTTGGTATAATCAAAGAAAAAAGGATGGATTTGTTCATGAAAGCACTTTTAGATTATGTAAGTACAGTTACAGATATAAGGCAGGAAAAAAAGGTTTTGCATAAGATGATGGATATTATTATGCTTGTCTTTTTTGCAATGCTTGCAAATGCAGACGACTGGGTGGAAATGGAAGTGTTCGGAAAAGAACACGAAAAGTTCCTGCGGAATTATCTGGAACTCCCAAACGGGATACCTTCTCATGATACAATCCAGAGGGTTTTCGCAATGGTGCCATCGGAATTTCTGGAAAATTTTCAGAAACAGTGGAACGAAATGTTAAACAGCAACGAAGGGGATAAAATAAAACGGCTGCTTGCCATTGACGGAAAAACCCAAAGGGGAAACGGAACGAAAAACCAGAAAGCCAATCACATTGTCAGCGCTGTGGATGAGAGGGGGTTTTGCCTGGGACAGAAACGAGTGGAGGAAAAGACAAACGAAATTAAGGCAATACCTGAACTGCTGGACGGTTTGAATATAAAAGGAACCATAATTACAACGGATGCACTGGGAACACAGACAGCAATTGTAAAGAAAATCCGTCAGAAACGTGCGGACTATGTACTGGCGCTAAAGGCAAACCAGGGGAAGTTACTGGAGGATGTCAGTCTGTATTTTTCAGAGGATAAATTTTTGAAAAAATGCGCCTATAAAAAAACAGTAGAAAAAGCAAGAGGGAAGG
>CAJTCL010000048.1 GCA_910575005.1 Lachnospiraceae bacterium
CCTTATCCGCTCGCTGAGCACAAACCGGAAATCCTGCACGCTTCCATTCCGGTATTTTGTAAATCCTGCATCCTGATATGGCAGCAGTTTCATTGCACAGTAAGCTATATTGATCAAATTAACCAGCAGTTCAATCCCTTTTCGGCTGCGCACCATGTAACTGCATAATGACCAGAAAGTTTTCTGCTCATAATAGCTGACTTCAATGTTCCATCTGAATGCGTATAGAAACAAAGGGATGTAATCCATCCAGGAACTTCCCGTCTGGTTCAAGGGGGCTTTTTCCTGCCATGCACAAAAAATCTGCAGTTGTGTTGGGAATATGGTGCTGAAGAACAGGCGTCTGCAACCGCCTCTCTTCTCTGTGGCTGTCACATAGGCAAGCACTTCCCTTGTGCCGAAAATGTTCGTCAGTACACGGCGGGCGCCAATGTAATAACCGCCTATTTTTTCTTCTGAAAGTGTAAAAGCTTCCTCAATGGAAAGGCGGTCTCCATGTTTTGCAGGCCTGCCCCTCCTGCCGGTTGGCTGCGGGGCAAGGTCATAAAGGACAGAATCATACCTTGCATTCCCGATTAGGTCGAGGTTTTTGTATTCAGCCACAATAGAAACTAAAATGCTTTTTGTGTACCAGCTGTCACATAGAAGAATGACATTTTTCTTTTTCATCAACTCAGGCATAACCTGCCGTATCATGGAAACGGTAAGTTCCAGTTTGGACTCTTTTTTCTGCCACATCCGGTAAGAAAGCGGTACAGACTGGTAAACGATCCTGTCCTTATCCCATACAGGGACGCAGAGCATGACGCTCACAAAGCAGTGCCCGTTCAGGTAGCCACTGCCATTATGTGCGGCATGGTCGAACAATTTTGAGACATTCTCAAACTTTTTCCCGAATTTAGGGACAATGGTATCATCAATGCATAAAAAAACAGGCTGAGTCTCTAAAGGTTTTGGGATTAGTTTCAATGTCATAGATGCCGTGACATTCATAAACCTGGAATAATCCACTTTGGCGTAGGAACAGGCATAGTAAAAGGCATTCAGGGATTTATCTGTAAGCTTTGACAGGAAGTGCCTGTAAAGGAAACGGATGGAATCGGCGGATTCCAGAGCCAGTATGGAAAGCAGAAGCAGGATTAATGTCTGGGCAGTGGGAGCACAGCAGGTTTCAAAATAATTGTAAAAATAATGATAAAGTCTACCAATTAAAGTTTTTTCATTGTATAATAAGTTTGTCGTACAGGGTCACTATCCTTTGTAATGTTTTGGTCAAATTCATTATACAACAGAAAGCCTTGTGCGGCATTTTTTTATTAAAAAAGTTGTAAACTGGTGTATAAAAAAGTAAAACAGTAAAAAAACTGCTCTTTTTTGTTTTTTGTAATGGATTTTAACAAGAACGAGAGTGGCGTTGTTGACCTGTAGTAGCATTATTGTTAGAAGAAAGGGAAAGAGCCGCAGAAGCTTCATAGTAGTGTTTGGGCTGCTGCACCAATGAATTAGTCATATAATGGAAAAAATGGCAGGAATGGGCATATAAATGCGCCTGTCAGGATATAAGCTAGTAAATAAGCCAGGCATTTGAGTGTCTGGCTTTTCTAGATATGCAATGAAAACTAAAAATGTTAATAAAAGTAAAGAGCTGGGTATATCTATAAATACTTTATATGTTGTTATTTTGGCTTGTAACGGTATTACTGGGATAATCTAAAGAGATACACAAAAATGCCTGTATGGGGCAGATAGAGCATTACAATAGCATGTATGGGTAAAGACTGGCGTTATCCTGCTGCATATTAATTGGCTATGAAAAATAGAAAAAGAGCGGTGGCAAGTTCCGCTCTCTTTGTATTATTCGTCTTTTTTCTGTTCCTCAGCTTCTTCTTTGAATCCGGTTGAATGTTTGCGGATTTCTTTGTTCATTTCCCTTACCTCGTCCATTGTCTGGCACTTGTCGGTTGCTGTTGTAATCAGCCACGCTATGAATTGCATTTGTTTATCTGTCATAACCTTTACCATATCCTTTCCTCCGTTCTTTCTCAGATTTACTTGCCTCATCTGATAATACTATTTTAGCATATTTAAACTATTCTTTTGATATTTTTTCATCAACGCACATTTCTATAAATGCAGACAAGGACATTCCCGCCGCCTTTGCCGCTGCTTGATATTCCGCTTTTTTCCCCTTTCCTGCCATAACAGTAATTCTATCATATTTCTCTTTTTGATATTCATTCACATAAGCAAACGCCGCTTTTTTATCTGCAAAAGCCATTTCCTCACCCCCTATTAATTTTAGAATATCACAGATATAAAACTTTTTCAAGCATTTTTAAACTTTTTTATAAATATGTATTGGTGGAATATTTAAACTATGCTATACTAATATCATCAAGAGAAAAAAGGAGGAAACGCAGATGGACAAAAAAATTGGCAAGCTGATAAAAGTGGTGCGAGCACTTACACAACTTGCCCTTGAAATTGGAACTCTCGTTACAGTAATCAAAATGATTATCGAGAGCATTCAATAAAAGGCGGGGAGGGAAAACCTC
>CAJTCL010000050.1 GCA_910575005.1 Lachnospiraceae bacterium
CTTGGGGAAGGATTGGAAGGTATGGTATCCGATTTGTTTAAGCCTGAAGAAATACCAGAACCAAAACAGACTTACCAGCAGACTCCAATCGGTGGCCTTGGTGGTGACATTGACGGCGGGGTCTCAGATGGTCTAAACAACAGTGGCGCTGCCGGAAATCTGGATGACATTGCCGGCGATACAGGGGCGATTAATGATTCTATGAATATTACGCAGGAAGAACTGAAATATCTGAGGGACATCGCTGAACAGGAAGCCGTCAATCGTTTTACAACAGCGGAAATTACCATTGAACAAGTCAATCATAACAATGTGTCTTCGAAAATGGATTTGGATAGAATTGTTTCTGGCCTGACAGACGCCGTGGGCGAGGCCGTGGACAGCGTAACAGAAGGAGTGCATAAATAATGGCAAAAGACAGATACGATTTTTATTTAAAGAAATGTTTATTGCCCATTCCCCCAGAAAAATTAGAGTTTAAGATCAACAATGCCAATGACACCGTGACCTTGATCAACGAAGGGCAAGTCAATCTGCTAAAAAAGGCAGAGCTTACAGAGATTGAGTTTGAATGCTTGATTCCACAAGTGCGCTATCCATTTGCCGTCTATAAACATGGATTTAAAAAAGCTGCTTATTTCCTCAATTATTTTGAGAAGCTCAAAAAGTCCAGAAAGCCATTCCAGTTTATTGTAGCCAGAAAGCTGCCTTCTGGAACCAGACTGTTTCATACAAATATGCGGGTATCTTTGGAAGATTATAAGATTACGGAAGATGCAAAGGAAGGGTTTGACCTAAAAGTAAAGTTTAAACTGAAACAGTATCGGGAGTTTGGTACGAAAACAGTCAATGTCAAGTTGAAGAAACCAAGCGGAGAGACAAAGCCGCCAAGGGAAACCGATAATGCGCCAGCCGCACAGAGTTATACAGTGGTAAGCGGAGATTGTCTTTGGAAGATTGCAAAACAGTTCTATGGGAATGGGGCTCTTTATACAGTGATCTATGAGGCGAACCGAGAAGTGGTCGGTGCGGATCCAAACTTGATTTATCCAGGGCAGGTGCTTACCATCCCGCCTGTATAGGAGGACGTATGAAAGTAGAGCTTTTGATTGGAAATGTCGAAGGGACCAAAGTGTATCTTCCAGCAGTGCAGGAGGGGATTACATGGTCCACCGAACGTAAGGACAGCCCAGGGAAATTGGAATTTAAAGTTATTAAAGATAAAATACTTGATGTTTCAGAGGGCAGTCCGGTACGTCTCAAAGTAGATAAAAAACCGGTGTTTTTTGGTTTTGTATTCAAACAACAACGAGCCAAAGATGGAATCATCACTATAACAGCTTATGATCAGTTAAGATATTTAAAGAATAAAGATACCAAAGTGTATGAGGCTAAGACCGCTTCTCAAATTATCCAGATGATAGCAAATGATTATGCGCTGCAAGTGGGAACATTGGAAGATAGTAAGTATGTCATTGAATCTAGGGTGGAAGAAGATACTTCTTTGTTTGAGATGGTGGCCAATGCCCTTGATCTGACACTGACCAATACAGGGGAGATGTTTGTGTTATACGATGAGTTTGGAAAACTGACCTTGAAAAAGCTTTCTTCGATGTATGTGGGCAAACCAGGCGCTTATCTGATGATTGATGCAGAGACGGGGGAAAATTATGACTATACCTCATCCATAGATGAAAATACTTATAACAAGATCAAGCTGACCTATGACAATGAAGAGAGCAAAAAGCGGGAAGTATATATTGCACAGGATTCATCTAATATCAATAAATGGGGAATTTTACAATACTTTGAAACCTTGCAGAAAGGGGAAAATGGCAAAACCAAAGCGGATGCCCTTTTAAAGATGTATAATAAGAAAACACGAAAACTGCAGATAAAAAATGCGTTTGGCGATAACAGGGTCAGAGCTGGGTCAATGGTGGTAGTTCATTTAAACCTTGGAGATGTAAAAGTGGCAAATTGGATGCTTGTGGAAAAATGCACCCACACCTACAAGGAAAGTGAACATTGGATGGATTTGACCTTAAGAGGAGGTGAGTTTATTGCCTGATGCAAATGGGCTTGTGGAGACATTGAAACAAGCAGCGCTGGATGCAGTGAAGGCATCCAAACCTGCCAGTATTTATTTTGGGGAAGTGGTAAGCAGTGTCCCGCTTAAGATTAATGTGGAACAGAAGATGGAGCTTGGGGAAAAACAATTAGTACTTAC
>CAJTCL010000051.1 GCA_910575005.1 Lachnospiraceae bacterium
TGGGGAAGGATTGGAAGGTATGGTATCCGATTTGTTTAAGCCTGAAGAAATACCAGAACCAAAACAGACTTACCAGCAGACTCCAATCGGTGGCCTTGGTGGTGACATTGGCGGCGGGGTCTCAGATGGTCTAAACAACAGTGGCGCTGCCGGAAATCTGGATGACATTGCCGGCGATACAGGGGCGATTAATGATTCTATGAATATTACGCAGGAAGAACTGAAATATCTGAGGGACATCGCTGAACAGGAAGCCGTCAATCGTTTTACAACAGCGGAAATTACCATTGAACAAGTCAATCATAACAATGTGTCTTCGAAAATGGATTTGGATGGAATTGTTTCTGGCCTGACAGATGCCGTGGGCGAGGCCGTGGACAGTGTAACAGAAGGAGTGCATAAATAATGGCGAAAGACAGATACGATTTTTATTTAAAGAAATGTTTATTGCCCATTCCCCCGCAAAAATTAGAGTTCAAGATCAACAATGCCAATGACACTGTGACCTTGATCAACGAAGGGCAAGTCAATCTGCTAAAAAAGGCAGAGCTTACAGATATTGAGTTTGAATGCTTGATTCCACAAGTGCGCTATCCATTTGCTGTTTATAAACATGGGTTTCGAAAAGCTGCTTATTTCCTCAATTATTTTGAAAAGCTCAAAAAGTCCAGAAAGCCATTCCAGTTTATTGTATCTAGGAGGCTGCCTTCTGGAACCAGACTGTTTCATACAAATATGCGGGTATCTTTGGAAGATTATAAGATTACGGAAGATGCAAAGGAAGGGTTTGACCTAAAAGTAAAGTTTAAACTGAAACAGTATCGGGAGTTTGGTACGAAAACAGTCAATGTCAAGTTGAAGAAACCAAGCGGAGAGACAAAGCCGCCAAGGGAAACCGATAATGCACCAGCCGCACAGAGTTATACAGTGGTAAGCGGAGATTGCCTTTGGAAGATTGCAAAACAGTTCTATGGGAATGGGGCTCTTTATACAGTGATCTATGAGGCGAACCGAGAAGTGGTTGGTGCGGATCCAAACTTGATTTATCCAGGGCAGGTGCTTACCATCCCGCCTGTATAGGAGGACGTATGAAAGTAGAGCTTTTGATTGGAAATGTCGAAGGGACCAAAGTGTATCTTCCTGCGGTGCAGGAGGGGATTACATGGTCCACCGAGCGCAAGGACAGCCCAGGGAAATTGGAATTTAAAGTCATCAAAGATAAGATACTTGATTTTTCAGAGGGCAGTCCGGTACGTCTCAAAGTAGATAAAAAGCCGGTGTTTTTTGGTTTTGTGTTCAAACAACAACGAGCCAAAGATGGAATCATCACTGTAACAGCTTATGATCAGTTAAGGTATTTAAAGAATAAAGATACCAAAGTGTATGAGGCTAAGACCGCTTCTCAATTTATTCAGATGATAGCAAATGATTATGCGCTGCAAGTGGGAACATTGGAAGATAGTAAGTATGTCATTGAATCTAGGGTGGAAGAAGATACTTCTTTGTTTGAGATGGTGGCCAATGCCCTTGATCTGACACTGACCAATACAGGGGAGATGTTTGTGTTATACGATGAGTTTGGAAAACTGACCTTGAAAAAGCTTTCTTCGATGTATGTAGGCAAACCAGGCGCTTATCTGATGATTGATGCAGAGACGGGGGAAAATTATGACTATACCTCATCCATAGATGAAAATACTTATAACAAGATCAAGCTGACCTATGACAATGAAGAGAGCAAAAAGCGGGAAGTATATATTGCACAGGATTCATCTAATATCAATAAATGGGGAATTTTACAATACTTTGAAACCTTGCAGAAAGGGGAAAATGGCAAAACCAAAGCGGATGCCCTTTTAAAGCTGTATAATAAGAAAACACGAAAGCTGCAGATAAAAAATGCGTTTGGCGATAACAGGGTCAGAGCTGGGTCAATGGTGGTAGTTCATTTAAACCTTGGAGATGTAAAAGTGGCAAATTGGATGCTTGTGGAAAAATGCACCCACACCTACAAGGAAAGTGAACATTGGATGGATTTGACCTTAAGAGGAGGTGAGTTTATTGCCTGATGCAAATGGGCTTGTGGAGACATTGAAACAAGCAGCGCTGGATGCAGTAAAGGCATCCAAACCTGCCAGTATTTATTTTGGGGAAGTGGTAAGCAGTGTCCCGCTTAAGATTAATGTGGAACAGAAGATGGAGCTTGGGGAAAAACAATTAGTACTTAC
>CAJTCL010000052.1 GCA_910575005.1 Lachnospiraceae bacterium
TACCATACATCACTAAATATTACTAGATAACAAAACAAAAAGGTTGACAAAAAAATAAGCCTATTACAAGACTTAGAGGTACTTTTTTGATTACTGATGTGTCAAACTCCCGTGTCAAACTCCCGTCTATATCACGCCTCCTGTATCAATTTTCTTTGACTGGATGCAGCAGGCGTGATATAATACCTGCATACTCCAACTTGCTTAGTTGTTAGGGTACTGTCCCTACCAGTATTTATGTTACTGGTAGGGGCGTTTTTCTTATAGCCCTGTTGGACTCATGATCTCATTTGGAACTAGTTTGAATACAGCCTATGATCCCAAAACGAAAAGTTACTTTCATCTGGTACTATCAGCGTGTCCACCTTTGGCGCAGGCTCCATCCCCCATTCACTGTGCATATAATCTATCTGCTCCTGTGTAAAGATTTCAAATGGGCAGCATAGGCGAATTAATTCATGTATTTTATCTTGGTACCTTTCCAACGCTTCCTGGCTGATACGGCTATGGACGATTTCAAAAATCTCAGCTTCAATGTCTTTTTTGGGTTTTAGATAATGGTTTTCTGTAGAAATATCCACTTCGCTACCGCCCCTTCCAATATCGTTCCCTGTATTCCTGCTATCCGCATAATTGCCGTCAAGCACCTTTGCCATGTTTGCATCCTTAATGAGCCAATCAAAATTTGCAGACCAGTTTCGATTGTTCTTCCCATTCAGAAAACTGCTTTCCTCTGCCATTGTAAAGAGCCGTTTAAAATCCTCAAGGGTATACTGGTTCAGCCTTGCCCTGATTGCCTTTTTTCTGGAATTGGATAATTTAGTCAGCCGAGGGAATGAGACGCATGTCTCATTATACATATCAGCTATTTGCTGATAATTAATACTATCCTTATCCCTATCCATATCCTTATCCTTATCCATATCCTTATCCATATCCTTATCGGTATATTTCGTATTCGATTGCTTGCCGTTGTATACGTTCGTATTCGATTGCTTGCCGTTGTATACGTTCGTATTCGATTGCTTATCAGCTTTAGTCCAACGCTTTTCAACATTCTCCCGATTTTTCTCACAACGCTTCACATATTTTTCCTTGTCCCTATCAATTGCCATACTTAAAATATCAAAAGCCATAGCAAGAGCGGGACTTTCATCAAAATCTGGCTTAATTGCATCTCTTCCGTAAGGAAATAATGATTTGAATAATTTTCCTGCTTCTTCGTCTGAAAGCCGTACTACAATAACTTCATTGTCATAATAAACAAGAAAGCTAGGCTTTTTTACGTCACCATTCACAATTGCTTTCTCACCTCCCTTCTGCTGCCATCAGCTTTCTTCCTTTTCTGCATGGCCTTGTCAATCAGATCCATAAGTTCCTCATGGCGTTGCAGGAACTCCTTACTGCCTACGCCAAGGCGTTTTTCTTCCGCCTCCACCAGCTCCATCATATCTTCCAGTGATAACATACGCCACCGTCTTTCAAATAGTTTATGAGTATTACAGGTTGTGGAAATTCACACTGCAATATTTACCAGGGCACCAAGGTTTTCCTTGTATGAATACCCGCCGGTCACCTGCTGCAAAGTTGCTTTTACCTGAATACCCTTTTCAATGACTGCCGCCATACTCTGGGCTAATCCCTTTGCCAGATAACCGATATGTGCATATCCTACATCCTTGATGCCTACCACAACTGCCACGGCATAACGGTCATAGACATTTGCCTTGTCCCTTCTGAGGTATACAGTCAGGTTCTCTTCTTTCTGGCTGGCAATGTATTTCAATAACTGCTGCCGGTTCTCATAGGTCACACCAGATACTCTGCAGGTCATAGATTTCTTTACCCGCCTCCAGGCTGTTTTGAATGCCTGGGATAAGGAATAGCCAAGTTTGTG
>CAJTCL010000053.1 GCA_910575005.1 Lachnospiraceae bacterium
TGCCTGTAAAGGAAACGGATGGAATCGGCGGATTCCAGAGCCAGTATGGAAAGCAGAAGCAGGATTAATGTCTGGGCAGTGGGAGCACAGCAGGTTTCAAAATAATTGTAAAAATAATGATAAAGTCTACCAATTAAAGTTTTTTCATTGTATAATAAGTTTGTCGTACAGGGTCACTATCCTTTGTAATGTTTTGGTCAAATTCATTATACAACAGAAAGCCTTGTGCGGCATTTTTTTATTAAAAAAGTTGTAAAGTGGTGTCAAATAATAAAATGTTTTATAAAATTCTTTGTATTATATAAAATTAATGAGTTTATAATGATCTAACAGCAAAAATTCTATTCATTTAAAGATATTGGGATGGATGCAAATATGCGAAATCCATCTTTCTTTGTGATATGGAAATTTCCATTTAATTGCCGGATGCGTTCTTGCATATTGAGTATGCCAATTCCAGGGGAATAATCATCCATTGGGGATTTGCTAGTGCCATTGTCAGAAACAGTAAGTTGATATATGACTGGATGTTCCCGCAATATAATGCAGATTTTTGTGGCCTGGCTGTGTCTGGCAATGTTGGAGAGCGCTTCTTTTATGATAGATAGAAAACAATATTTTACTGGTGCAGGCACGGCAGAACCTAAATCATAGTCAAATTGAATCTGATAAGTTGAAAATTGCGACAAAAGCTCCTCAATACTACTCTTTAAGTCAATTGAATCATCATGAAGATCATGGACGCTCTGACGAATGGAATCCATTGCGGAGGATAAGGTGTCTTTTAAAGCGTTTAATGGTTCTGTCAATTGCTCCTGCTTGTTTAGTACCATCAAGGCGCCAGATTGCAGCAGGGAACGTGACAGCATATGTCCTACATTGTCATGAATTTCTCTGGCAATGCGGTTTCGTTCCTTTAGGGTGGCCACATGAATTTCATAATCTTGTTTTTCAATCAAGGCTTGATGTCTCTGTTTAGACAATAGGTAATATTCTGTAGAATCATCCCGCAGCAAGCGCAGCGACTCTTCTAGATAGATTAGGCGTCTTGTTTTCCAAGATAGGCAGATTGCAAGCAGACAGAGCGTAACTAATAGTTCTGGTCTTAGTTCTGTATAGAATCCAAACATCAAGATTGATAAGAAGCAGCCTAAGAGTAAAAGAAAATTTTGTGAGTCAGATCTGTGTTCAAAACTGGATATAGAGGGGATAGAGCTTGGAGAGATCCCAGGAGTATATTTTTTAAATTCTGATGGAAATAAGACAGTGATCTCATATAAGACAAAAGGCAGATAATAACCGATTGATGTAAGTGGCAGAACTGATAGAACAAACCATGCCGATAATCCAATGCAGATATAGCGGCGTTTTAAGGATAGTTGGGAAAGTGCACGCAATTCCAGATTGCAGCTACTAATACAACAGGTATAAATGATAGTCATTAATAGGCTTAGGATCTGTAAAACTCCTGTTTCTTTTATATCATGGAGCATAAACATTGTACAGCCTGTCAGAAGAAGTAATTTATCAATCAGGATTGTCATAACGATTCCTTTCTTTTCTGGTTTTATTTTATTATAAACACCAATTTACAACTTTTATAAATGATAGCCATTTTGCTGGACAAGGTATTTCAAGACTTTCATAAGAACCGATGATTTTATCATACTTTTGCTCTTTTTCACGAAAGTGGCAAAAAATAGTTCCTTC
>CAJTCL010000054.1 GCA_910575005.1 Lachnospiraceae bacterium
GAAGCCATTGAAAACGAACTGATTTACGGCTCTGTCAGCGGCAAAAAGTCCAACGAGGATGGCGAGGATTTAGGCGGTGCGTTCATCGGCATCTTTCAGACGGGGACAACAGAATATACAAAGGAAAATGCGATTGCCACTGCCACATCCGAGGATGACGGCAGTTTTTCTTTTGATAAAGTTCCGTATGGCATATGGATAATCCGTGAAATCGAAAGCCCGAAAGGATATGTACTCTCCGAGGAAGAAATCAGCGTGACAATCAGCGAGGTTGATGAAGTTGTGGAGATAGAGCTTGTCAACTACTTTATTATGGGCAACATCGCTCTGACGAAAGTAGACAAGGACTACCCAGACAACAAGCTCACAGGTGCGGTATTTGAGGTTTACGCTGATACGGACGGCGACGGGAAATTGGATAAAAAGGATGAACTGCTCGGCGAGATGGGAGAGGTAGAAAAAGGCGTTTACCAGATGAACGACCTCAGATACGGCAAGTACCTTGTCAGTGAGAAAACCGCCCCGACAGGCTTTGTTCTGGACGAGAATGTTTATCCCGTATCCATTGAGGAAAACGGCAAGACCTACAACGTGGAGAATGAAGCGGGCAAAGGATTTTTAAATGAAGCACAGAAAGGAAGCCTTAAAATCGTCAAGACTTCCTCTGACGGAAAAGTGGAGGGATTCTCTTTCCGTGTCATCGGCAAAGATTACGACCAGACATTCAAGACGGACAAGAACGGCGAAATCGTAGTTGACGGCTTGCGTATCGGCGAGTACACCGTGTCCGAGGTCAGCGACAAGGCATCCTCTGGCTATATCCTGCCCGCCGACCAGAAAGTGACCATTAAGACAGATGAAACAGCAACCGTAACCATGCACAACGAACTGCGTGACACCCCGAAAACAGGCGACGATTTTAATCTCGGCTTGTGGGTGAGCCTTGCGGCGGCATTTACAGCCGGTGCGGGAATCTTCGGGTTTGCAGGCTACCAGTGCGGAAGAAAGAAAAAGGAGGACTAAGCAGGATGAGGGGAAAGACAATCATTGCAGCCATTCTTGCCGTATTCATGGTAAGTGCGGCGGTATGGCTGAAAATCCGTAACAGGAAGAAATAAATTAAGACAGATTGATGTGGATTGGGGTGGTTGAAAAATACCGCTCTCTTTCCATTTATAAAGGATGTTTGTGCAAAGAAACACACGGAACGGAGGAATTTATGGACAGTCTGAAAACCATTGAGGGCAAAGTCAGAGCCGTCCTGCAAAAGAATGAGGACGCCAGAAACGACGACATGGTGCTGTACCTTGCCCTCTGCAACCTTTATCTGAAAGATGCGGGAAATATGCCGCTTGCCCAGATACTTTTGAACCATAAGGAGCTTGGCTTGCCGAGCTTTGAGAGCGTGGGCAGGACACGCCGCAAATTGCAGGAGAAATGCCCAGAACTTTTAGGGAGTGTGCGGATGCAGAAAATCAGAGCCAAAGGGGAAAAGGCATACCGCAGATATGCCAAAGAATCTTGAAGTGAGTAAAAAATTGAAAGAGAGGAGGAACGCCTATGGACGGTGAAACACGCTCCAATCAGGGCTATGAAATCATAGAGAGCTGCACTATCGGGAACACGGAGCTTGTCATCGGGCATCACCCGA
>CAJTCL010000055.1:0-1387 GCA_910575005.1 Lachnospiraceae bacterium
TTTTTCATCTTGATAGCCTGTGCAAGAGAGGGCGTGGCATCATTGTAGCCCATCGCTTCTAAAAGCGTGTATTGCTGTTCCTCGGAAAGATAGGAGATTTCCACCGCAGGACGGAAAGCAATCTGGCGTTCATCAACCATTTGCAGGATTTCGGGTACAAGCTCGGTCAGACGGATAAAGCGGCGTACTTGCTCGTGACTATCATCAGTTTTTGCCGCTATCTTTTCTCGGCTCGTCAACTTCTGCACCAGTGGTGCAGAAGTTAAATCTGTACGCTCACCCTGCCGTTTCATAGCTTCAAGCCGCATCTTATACGCAAAGGCTTTTTCACTCGGCAAGATAGTAGTCCTTTGGAGATTGCTTTCCACCATGACAATAATCGCTTCGTCACGGGTCAGCTCCTTAACCTCGCATTTGAGTGTTTCAAGCCCTGCAAGCTCGCAAGCCTTTTTCCTCCTATGACCGCTGATAAGCTCATACCGCCCGTCCTCTTTTTGGCGGACTGTGGCAGGGGTCATCACGCCGCTCCGCCTTACGCTGTCCACAAGCTGCTCCATGTCCTCGTCCATTAAGACCTTGAACGGGTGGTCTGGGAACTCGTCAATCTCCGCAATCGGGATTTCCCTAATCTTGCTTAGGTTCGCTTCCGCACGGCTCTCGTCCGTTTCAAAGAGGTCATCGTATGCGGTCAGCTCGATTTTGTTTTCTCTGTTTCTCGCCAAGCTTCGCCACCTCCTTTCCGAACTGCTCGTAAGCGGCGGCTACTTTGCCGCCTTTGTCGTAGGCAAAAATGCTCTTTCCCTCTGCGGTGGCTTCCACGGCACGGATGGAGTGGGGTATCTGTGCGTCGAATACCTTGATTCTCTGCCCGTAGGCACTTTTTACCGTTGCCGTGATTTCCTTAGAGATGTTCGTGCGTGGCATTACCATCGTCATAAGGATGCCGTCAATCCGCAGGTGTGGGTTGATTTGCCGTTTCACTTTAGACACGGAGCGAAGCAACAGCTCTAAGCCTTTGGCGGAAAGATAATGGGGCTGTGTCGGGATAACCACGCTGTCAGAAGCCGCAAGAGCGTTGATTGTCAGCATACCCAAGCTCGGCATACAGTCAACAAGGACAGTATCATAATTCTTTTTTACCTCGTTGATGCAGGTTTTCAGCACGCTTTCACGGCTTATGGCGTTAATCAGCCTTACTTCCAGCCCCGACAGCTCAATGTTGGACGGGAGCAGGTCAACGCCCTCGTCATGGTGCAGGATGCTTCTGGAAACATCGACAGGTTTATCGTCAATGATGTCCTGCATGATGGTGGAGAGCGTATCGGGCAAGTCGTCTGGTCGGCTGTAACCGAGCGACATGGTTAAATTTGCCTGTGCATCGGCATCA
>CAJTCL010000055.1:1408-1508 GCA_910575005.1 Lachnospiraceae bacterium
GCGTTGATTGTCAGCATACCCAAGCTCGGCATACAGTCAACAAGGACAGTATCATAATTCTTTTTTACCTCGTTGATGCAGGTTTTCAGCACGCTTTCAC
>CAJTCL010000056.1 GCA_910575005.1 Lachnospiraceae bacterium
CTTGTATAATGTATTTAGGTTGTTCAAGGGATACCTATAAACCCTTAGACCTATTTCTTTACATCTCCAGTCTGATAGGAGATAATGGTTTTATTAGATTGAGAGGGTGATCGTTCACTCCTTGAGCGGTTCTGCTCGTACTTGAAAGACTGATCCCTCTCTCTAATAAGCTTTCCACGTATGAGTTGGATGTTGGTTGCCCTATGGCTTCTCTCCGTATTTAGCACAAGGTAGTGGCGCTTATTAGATGAGTGGTCCCCCAATCTGAAATCTTTTTCTTGAGGTGTTCTTATGTTTTTTGTTGGCATTGACATTGGTAAAAATAATCATGTTGCTTCTATGATGGACGATACCGGAAAAGTAGTATTCAAAGCTTTTTCCTTCCCCAACACTTCGGATGGAGGAAATGCCTTGTTTCTCAAACTCGCTTCTTATTCTTTAAATCCCACCGATTTTGAAATCGGTATGGAAGCTACTGGCCACTACTGGCTTTCTGTTTACTCCTTCCTCTTTGAGAAAAGTTTCCTTCTCCATGTTATTAATCCGATCCAGACCGACGGATGGCGCAGGGGAACAGAAATCCGCAGACGAAAAAACGATATCATTGATTCCCTCCTGATTGCTGACCTGATCCGGTATGGACAGTTCATGGAAACCAGGCTTGCAGACGAAGATTTGTTTTCCCTGCGTACCTTGACCCGCTTTCGCACTTATCTTGTGGAATCCATCAGTGATTTAAAACGGAAAGTTGTCTGTGTGCTGGATCAGGTTTTCCCAGAATACCAGTCCATCTTTTCCGACATTTTCGGCAAAACCTCAAAAGAAATCCTCCTCCAGTTTTCTTCGCCGATTGATTTTGAATCGGTTTCATCTGAAACTCTGGCCCAACTGCTGGCTCAGCTCAGCAGACAGAAAGTCGGCGCTGCGAAAGCGGAACAGTTAAAGGCTGCCGCATCCTCTTCTTTTGGCATTACCTTTGCCAAAAACAGCTTCACATTCCAGCTCAAAACACTGATTGAGCAAATTTCTTTTATCGAAAAGCAGGTAAAAGAAACAGAAACGGAAATTTCCGGCATCATGGGAAAACTGGAATCCCCCATTACCACCATTACTGGAATTGGCAGTGTCACAGGAGCGGCCATCCTAAGCGAGATTGGCGACATCTCCAAATTTGACAGCCCCAGAAAACTGGTGGCTTTTGCCGGTTTGGATGCTACTGTCACTCAATCCGGTGAATTTGAAGCAGCCCACAATGTAATGAGCAAACGTGGATCACCTTATCTGCGGAAAGCCATTTTTCA
>CAJTCL010000057.1 GCA_910575005.1 Lachnospiraceae bacterium
GGAATAAAAGGAATGGTCTTAGTGCTGAAAGAATTAGGGGTGCCCACACAGACAATCTTGTCACAAATTCAGGAAAAGTTTCATCTTAGTCAGGAACTTGCCCGTAAATATCTGTAAATTTAGATTAGAATTTTTAATTGTTTTTGAACTAATTTAGTTTCTAATTTTAATATAGCTTTAAAAAGAGTAAACCGTGTTAAAAAAGGAAATGTTGTGTAAATTTGACAGCATTCTGTTTTGCTCAAAAAATTATCAAGATTAGAACCTATATTTCAAACAACAACTAAGCGAAACAAATAGATCATTTAGAAAGAATCCCTTGTATGTGAACAGAAAGCATCAGGAGATTCTTTTTATATGTATTCTCAAAGATTCCAATTGAGGAAATGAGGAAAGCATGGTAAAATGAAAACATAAGGAGATGAAACTCAAATGGATTACCAAAAGGCATGGGAAGAACTACAAATTAAGGATGATTTTCTCTTTGCAAAAGTAATGCGTGACAAGAAAATATGCGCTGCACTTATAGAAAGACTGCTGGGAACAAAAATTAAAGATATCATATATCTGGAAGAGGAAAAAAAGATTGATATCAAATGGGATGCAAAAAGTGTCAGGCTTGATGTATATGTGGAAGATGGGAATCGCGTATTCAACTTGGAAATGCAGACAACAAATCAGAAAAATCTTCCCTATAGGAGCCGTTATTATCAGGGAATGATTGACTTAAATACAATAGAAAAAGGTGAAAGTTACCGAAAACTAAAAGAAAGCTATGTGATTTTTATCTGTACATTTGACCCATTTGAGCAGGGAAAGGCAAAATATACGTTTGAAAATCTCTGTGTAGAAGACAAAGAGCTAAGACTGAAGGATGGGACAAGAAAAATCTTTTTAAATGCTAAAGGTTATCAAAATGCAGAAGAGGAGGATGTGCGGGAATTTCTCAAGTATGTGAATGGAGAAGAAAGTGATAATATATTTGTGAAGAAAATAGAGAACAAGGTAGAACAGATAAAGTCAAACAAAGAATGGAGGCAGGAATATATGACAATGTTGATGAGAGAGGCAGAAATCAGAGAACAAAGCAGGGAAGAAGGAAGATTGGAAGGAATACAGGAAGGAAGATTGAAAGGAGTGGAAGAAGGAATAAAAGGAATGGTCTTAGTGCTGAAAGAATTAGGGGTGCCCACACAGACAATCTTGTCACAAATTCAGGAAAAGTTTCATCTTAGTCAGGAACTTGCCCGTAAATA
>CAJTCL010000058.1 GCA_910575005.1 Lachnospiraceae bacterium
TTACGGAATCGATGTTTCTTTCTTTTCCTCCGGCTACTTAGATGTTTCAGTTCACCGGGTTCCCTTCCATACGTTATGGATTGGCGTATGGATACATGGAGTTTTTCCATGTGGGTTTCCCCATTCAGACATCCGCGGCTCATTGGATATTTGCTCCTCCCCGCGGCTTTTCGCAGCTTATCACGTCTTTCATCGGCTCTTAGTGCCAAGGCATCCACCCTGTGCCCTTTTTTGCTTGGCCTCTTGGACATACTTCTATGTCCTCCATTTCCATATAGCGTTATAGAAATGGCCTGCATGGTTTCCCATGCTTGTATTTTAAAATACTTGTTTCGGATCTTTGATGTCTTGGTAAGAATATTTATTCTTATCATCTTTTCTGTGTGAATTTTTCAAGGTACTGTTAGAGCACTTAGATGATGTCAAATGCAATGCAGACAGCATCTTACGTGCGATACGTACTTAACCCTTAGTGAAGACAAGCTCTGTGCCGTCTGAACTTAGTAGTTAAGTGCTGTTACGAGCACTTANNNNATCCGGCAGCCACCTGCTCTCCCATACCGTCTCCAGTATAGTACCATCGGCCGCTTAAGGCTTAACCATCGTGTTCGGGATGGGTACGGGTGTGTCCCCTAAGCGCATCACCACCGGAAGCTTTGAGCACTTGCTGAGGTCCTTTCGAAGCTAGTGCGAAAGCTGTTCGCTGCTACTTAATGAAAGCAAGCCTGCTTTGGCGAAGCTTGAATTTAGTGCAGTCGAACTTCATTATTCCTCTTTCCAAGTACTGTTATTAAGTCTCCCTTAATAACTCAACAGTGAAATAATCTCTACTTGATTTCCTTAGAAAGGAGGTGATCCAGCCGCACCTTCCGATACGGCTACCTTGTTACGACTTCACCCCAGTTACCGGACCTGCCTTCGGCAGCTCCCTCCTTTCGGTTAGGTCACTGACTTCGGGCATTTCCAACTCCCATGGTGTGACGGGCGGTGTGTACAAGACCCGGGAACGTATTCACCGCGACATTCTGATTCGCGATTACTAGCGATTCCAGCTTCATGTAGTCGAGTTGCAGACTACAATCCGAACTGAGGTGCTTTTTTTGGGGTTTGCTTCATGTCACCATCTCGCTTCCCTTTGTTTGCACCATTGTAGCACGTGTGTAGCCCAAGCCATAAGGGGCATGATGATTTGACGTCATCCCCGCCTTCCTCCAGGTTGTCCCTGGCAGTCTCCACAGAGTGCC
>CAJTCL010000059.1 GCA_910575005.1 Lachnospiraceae bacterium
TCCTTCTTGCAAAATACTCATTCCAAGGCCACTCATTTGTGATACCTCCTTCCATAACTCCTCATTTTGTGAAAAGTCAATATATTTTTGCACTGTGTCAAGAAAATCTTTTTTGTGGGGATAGAAAATTGCACTCAAAAACTCCAGTATTCCTTCTTTTTTGTTACCTTCTGGTTTCCCAAGACGGATTATGACAAGGTTTAATAAATCATAATCTTCCTTTCTTGTATGACAATTCCCGATATTCCTGCTATTTTCTATCCCATAATATGATATGCTGTACTGTTCCCCCGCTGGCACATTATCTCTGCAGATCCAGATACTATAACACTTCTCCAGTTCATTATAATCTGTCTTTTTTGTGACTACCGACAATTGTGAACAGAGACTACGTGATAAATAATACAGTCCCCTCTTCTCAATTGGATAGCCTGGCCTATAATCCTTCTGCGGTTCTACATCTATGTGCAGGTTCACTTGAACCTCTGATGATAATTTTGGATTTTTGGTCTGAAAACGAATATCAAAATTTGATGTTTTTTCATTTAACTGCACAAACTCTATATTTTCCCCCTGAATCCTCGTATTGGTTCGGCCTGTGCTTACATCAGCATCTGACACAATCGAATCTGCCTCTATAAACTCCATAATCTCAGCTGTTGTATATTCCTGATATTCTTTTACCACACCTTTTAATAGAATTGCTAGAACTTCCTTATTCTTTAATATCTCCTTACTTACCGCATCTATTCCTTCTAAATCTGTAGATAACTGTAAAGAATTAAGCATATCCAAACTTCCCGCAACTACATCATCCAAGCCAATCATCTCCTCCTCTGTAAATCTTAATTCCCCTTCTATTTTACCAGTTCTCTGGCTCTTTCATATTCACTTGGTTCTATCCCCAATACTTTACAGGCATCTTCCAATGATAAATTCATGGATTTCATCAAGTTGGACACGCTAAGCGTCAACTGGTTAGCTCTTCCTTTTTCCAGTCCCTCCTGTATTCCTTTTTCCAATCCTTCTTGCAAAATACTCATTCCAAGGCCACTCATTTGTGATACCTCCTTCCATAACTCCTCATTTTGTGAAAAGTCAATATATTTTTGCACTGTGTCAAGAAAATCTT
>CAJTCL010000060.1 GCA_910575005.1 Lachnospiraceae bacterium
ATGTTTGAATCATTGCTGGAAATGATGGAGCCACAACTGCAATTAAGAGAAGAAAGAATCCGCAGAGAGAGTATGGAAAAAGGAATGGAAAAGGGGATGGAAAAAGGAATTCGTGGAATGGTAGGGGCATTGCGGGAATTTGGGATAGGAGATGCACAGATAAAGACAGCAATTATTAAGAATTATGGGCTTTCTGAGGCGGATGCAAGAAAATATTTGTAATAATGATTTCGCAAAGAAGATATTGAGAAAATATGCTATAATTTTTATAGTAAGAAAATAATCATTATCGGAGTAATATGTATGGAAAAAGGTAAGATTCAGTGGCATCCAGGATTTGTAGCAGCCATGAACTTAGAGTTTATGGAAAACAGGGATGACTTGGAATTTGAGAGCGAACATAATTTAAACAGGAAACCACTGGAGATTGATCTGCTGGTAATCAAGAAGGAATCAGATGTTCAGATTACCAATGAGATAGGAGCTTTTTTCAGAGGGCACAATATCATAGAATATAAATCACCAGAAGATCATTTAGATATCGATGTATTTTATAAGATAGGGGCATATGCGAGTCTATATAAATCCTATGGTAGAATCTTGGATGAGAGAAAAGCAGATGATATCACAGTGACGATCATTCGATATGGGAAACCAGAGGAGCTTTTCAAGTATTTGAAAGAACATAATTATAACATAACTAGTCCATATAAGGGAATCTATTACATAGAAGAAAAGGTTTTGTTTCCAACACAAATAGTGGTAGCCAAGGAATTGGAGAAAAAGAGCCATACTTGGTTGAGATCCTTATCTCGAAACTTGGAGATAGAAGAGATCCGAAAATTGTTAGAACAGAGAAAACAAATGACAGAGGTATACGAAAAGGAGCTGGCAGAATCGGTACTAGAAGTGGCATTGGAAGCGAATAAATGGATATTGGAAGAATGGAAGGGGGATGAAGGTATGTTTGAATCATTGCTGGAAATGATGGAGCCACAACTGCAATTAAGAGAAGAAAGAATCCGCAGAGAGAGTATGGAAAAAGGAATGGAAAAGGGGATGGAAAAAGGAAT
>CAJTCL010000061.1 GCA_910575005.1 Lachnospiraceae bacterium
CGGGCATCTTCTCTGGCTTGATTTCCCCAAGCACGTCGCACCGTTCCCATCGGGCGTGCTTTCCGTCCGCAAGGGAAGTGCCGAACACCGCCTTGCCCCCTGCCGCCCAACGCTCCGTGACCGCCGTCCGCCAATACAAGCTGGTAGGCAGAATGTCGGTATTCGTGGCGGTTGACTTCGGCATTGATGACAACGACCTTTCCCACAATGCTGCCGCATTTGTCGTCTGGGATGCAGTCGTCTATGGTAAACGGGGTCATGTCAAACTTGAACTGTTCCTGCTCGTCTCTTACACTTTCTATCTGTTCCTGCACCCTGTCGGTAAACATCTGCATGGCTTCCAGATAGTCGTCAGAGCCGACCGCATCCGTCACCCATTCTGCGGACAGCGGGTTATCGTAAGTGCAACAGCAGACAAGATACGGGTATTCTTCTTTCTCATCTATGCCGAACACGACTTCCTTTTTGCCGATGTGGATGCTCTGCGTGACCTCGTAGGAGCTAATCATCCGTTTTTCTTCGTTCTCCATCGGGATTCTCCTTTCTTTGCTTTTTCTCCCTCTGCCAGTCTAAAACCTTTCGGATGCAGACGTCGCAGAAGATGACACGGCTGTCCTTATATCGGGGATAAGGACAGTCCGTGCAGTCATATTTCTTGTCATTTTCATTGTTTCCCGTGCTACCGCTCACGCCCATCGTGCTGCTTCGCCTTTTTATCGTGCTGTTGGTTGTATGGCATCTGGCACTCCGACTGGTAGCGTTCGTTCAGCTTTTCCCTCGCCGCTTCAAGGGTGTTGCAGTAGCAGCCCCAATAATAGTTGTCGCCGCCCTTGCAGTACCAGCATACATAAGGGTTCGGTGCTTTCGGGTGATGCCCGATGACAAGCTCCGTGTTCCCGATAGTGCAGCTCTCTATGATTTCATAGCCCTGATTGGAGCGTGTTTCACCGTCCATAGGCGTTCCTCCTCTCTTT
>CAJTCL010000062.1 GCA_910575005.1 Lachnospiraceae bacterium
TAAGTATAGCCAGTAACCAGCTGTAAACGCTCTAAATGTCCTTATTTTGGCTTGTAACAGTATTACTGGGATAAAAAGAGATACACAAAAATGCCTGTATGAGGCAAATAGAGCGTTACAATAGTATATATGGGGAAAGACTGGAATTGTCCTGCTGCATATTAATTGGCTATGAAAAATAGAAAAAGAGCGGTGGCAAGTTCCGCTCTCTCTTCCTAATCCTCTAAGTATTGCTGAATGTGTTCTAACACCCTGTCAATCTTGCTGTTTTTCTTCTCTATGTCCTCACTATCTCTTGCTTCTTTCAAATCATCTTTCACGAAGTTCATAAGCAATTTCATTTCTTTTTCGCTGATTGCCATTTCGTCCATTACCTCCAACATTCTGTATTCTCCTTTCCGTCTATCAGATTTACTTGCCTCATCTGATAATACTATTATAAACTATATTTGGTTTATTGTCAAGATTAAAATTAAACTTTTTATGGTTTATTTTCTACATATTTTATTATATTTCCTGGCTGCATATCCAATAATTCACAAAGCTGTTCCAATGTTTTTATTCCTATCATTTCTCCTTTCCTCAACTTCTGCATAGCGGATTGACTAAGTATGTTTTCCCTTAATATTCTAGTGCTATTATACCCGGATTCTTTCAATGTTTCTATCACATCTATCTTATATGTCAGCATACACGAACCTCCTTTACTCTATTCTAATTTGATATAGAAAAAAAGTCAAGAAAAATAATCCAAAAAAAGTTTAAAAAATGCTTGGCTTTAAACCGATATTGGTTTATACTAATATCATCAAGAGAAGAAAGGAGGAAACGCAGATGGACAAAAAAATTGGCAAGCTGATAAAAGTGGTGCGAGCACTTACACAACTTGCCCTTGAAATTGGAACTCTCGTTACAGTAATCAAAATGATTATCGAGAGCATTCAATAAAAGGCGGGGAGGGAAAACCTCC
>CAJTCL010000063.1 GCA_910575005.1 Lachnospiraceae bacterium
TTGTTGGTGGGGTTGGACTTTTGGCTGATAACTGGTCGTGGTTATCCCCTATTATTTATGGAGTGGCAGGGGCTCTTGCAGTGTATTATGGAAGGTTATTACTGATCAAAGGAGCTGAATTCGCTATGGTGGCAGTTAGTGGTATTGTTGCAGTAGCGAAGGGGATAATGGCAGCAGCAACGATGCTTGCGACTGGTGCAACATGGGCGCAAACAACTGCACAAATGGGGTTAAATAGTGCAATGTATGCCTGTCCCATTGTATGGATTATTATACTGATTATCGCCCTGATAGCCATCTTCTATGCTGCGGTAGCAGCAGTGAATCATTTTGCAGGAACTTCAATCTCAGCCACCGGAATGATCTGCGGTGCATTAGCGGTAGCGGCTGCATTTATTGGGAACCAGATTGTGATGGTCATTAACTTTATCATAGACGTTTTTTGTGTCCTTTGGAATTTTATCGTGGCGTTTGCAAACTTTTTTGGCAATGTATTTAATGATCCTGTGGGTGCAATTGCCAGGCTATTTTTTGATTTGGTAGATTGTGTCTTAGGTTTATTGGAAAGTCTGGCATCAGCAATCGACACTATTTTTGGTTCAAATCTTGCTGGTGCAGTCTCAGGCTGGCGTGGCTCCCTTGATGGTTGGGTAGATAAGACATTTGGTTCTGGGGAAGAGATTTTTAAGAAAGTGGATGGTTCCGATTATCATCTAGATCGGTTTGATTATAAGGAAGCATGGGATTTGGGATATGGTCTTGGGGAAGGATTGGAAGGTATGGTATCCGATTTGTTTAAGCCTGAAGAAATACCAGAACCAAAACAGACTTACCAGCAGACTCCAATCGGTGGCCTTGGTGGTGACATTG
>CAJTCL010000064.1 GCA_910575005.1 Lachnospiraceae bacterium
TGTCATGGAAAATCTTCTTTATCCTCATGGCAGATTTTAGCTTATCCTCTCCCCCTCTTCCTCCCTCTCTTTTTCCCAGAATAATATCATAAAACTCTCTCCCTTCCCTCACCACATCACCCCCATATCTCCTTCTTCTCTCCCTTCTTCCTCTCTCTTTTTCTCTCTCCAAAAACAGAATCAATCCCCAGAACCCCCAGCCTTTCCAATAGAATGGAAGAAAGAAAAAAAGAAAAAGAAGAATAGCTGCCTTGCCTTGAGCATGAGATTTTTAAGGCAGGCTTAGGGGAATGGAAAGAAAGGAAAAAGGAAGAAAGAAAGGAAGAAAAGAATCCTCTTTTTCAGCCCCAGAAAGGTTGCCTCCCTCTCTCCAGGGAAAAGAAAGAAATCCCCCAGAACCCCAGTGTTTCCAAGGGAAAAGGGGAAGGAAGAAAGGGAAAAAGAAGAAGAAATGGATGGCTTTAGGATAAGATTTTTAAGAGGGATTCATGGGAAAAAGGATGGAAGAAAGGATGGGAAAAGAAAGGGAAGAATGCTCTTTTTCAGTCTTTCAGGGGGGCTTTTCTCTCTCCAGAAGAAAGAAGAAATCCAGTGGTTTCAAGGGAAGGAGAAGGGAAAGAAGAAAGAGAAAAAAGATGAGGTGCTTGGCTTGGAGGATGGGATTTTAGGGGCAGGTTAGAAGAAGGGAGGAAGGAAGAAAAGAAGGAAGAAGACCTTGAAAGATGGGTGTCTCACAAGGTCCTCTGTTTACTCTTTTATTCTGTTTTTTGTTGCCCTGTCAGGATAAAATATAATCTGCCAGCAGGATATGGAGCTTCTGCTGTGACAT
>CAJTCL010000065.1 GCA_910575005.1 Lachnospiraceae bacterium
GATAAAACATTACTATATTTCATGTATACAGCATAAAGTGCCACCGTCCCAGTATTTATGAGAGATTGTGGCACTTACTTGATTCTTAAAGTGTCAAAAACGAGATTATAGCATATTTATATTTTGAATACAACAAATCTCTGGTATTTCTTCACGACAAACGCACGAATGTGTTTCACGACTAAATCCATACAACTAATAAATTTTTATAAATTTATAATCTGCTCCAGATGTTTTTCTGGATTCGTACCGATTGCATACCGTTTCTTTTTTAGGCTTAAAGACTTATTCCCTACTTCTATCAACTTTAATATATTCATTGACAGTTTCCTCATGATATTCAAGTTATAGGCTGCCTGTTTCTCTATCGTATGATTCTCGTCCTCACGAAACGTCACATCCAAATGCCAATGGTAACTTTCCACCATCCAATGTCCACGCACTGCACGTGCCGCCTCCTCAATCCCTGCTGGCAGGCTGCTTATAAAATACCTTTCCTCTATGCTTACTTTTCCTTCCTCTCCCGTTACTGTGTTACGTGTCAGGATCACTGTCTTTAGCCCCGCCCACTCTTTTTTCTGGCTTAGCCATGAAATGTCCTCTGTCTGCCAGTATTCCCTCTTTTCTGCCTTCCCTCTTGCTTTTTCTACTGTTTTTTTATAGGCGCATTTTTTCAGAAATTTATCCTCTGAAAAATACAGACTGACATCCTCCAGTAACTTCCCCTGGTTTGCCTTTAGCGCCAGTACATAGTCCGCACGTTTCTGACGGATTTTCTTTACAATTGCTGTCTGTGTTCCCAGTGC
>CAJTCL010000066.1 GCA_910575005.1 Lachnospiraceae bacterium
AGCTGCAGTTCCACTGCGGCGGATGCCAATGCATCATAGATCACCGACCCTTCCCGTTTGTCCATATCCTCTGGAACGCGGTCTAACATCCGCTCCAAAATATCCTCATAGGTAATCCTTTCATACATTATATAGCCACCTCCTTTTCCATCTGTTCTTCCCCATAGATGGTATATATGGTAAATTTAACATGTACCACACCTTTTTTTGGCAGGTCAAATTCAAAATCTGTCACTTCAGTAATACGAGAATCCCAAGTAAGCGCCTCCGTTATCCTGCGTTCCAATTCTGGGCACACATAAGAAATTGGCTCCCCATACAAATCCAAGGTTTCTATGCCATAACCCCAAGAATAGATCACATACTGGTAACGTTCTGTATTCAGTATCTTAAAAGCTGCCTGTTTGATAGCCTCTAACCCATCTATGGTTCCCCCTATGCTTCCCGTATTCGGATCCATGCGATATGTTTTATTTGCTTGCTCTTCGATCTCAAAATCCTGATCAAGAAATCCCTCTGTGGAAGGTATCATCTTATCTCCCTCCAATCCTGTCTAACACAATAAATTTCTGTCCCCCTTGCTGCCGAAGCAAGACCACCCCATCACCAGCAGCCAATCCATTGTGAACAACCAATGTCTTTGTACTTTCCCCCTCCACTGTCACCATCCTTCGATACTCTGTCACAGCTTGGGTAAGTACTAATTGTTTTTCCCCAAGCTCCATCTTCTGTTCCACATTAATCTTAAGCGGGACACTGCTTACCACTTCCCCAAAATAAATACTGGCAGGTTTGGATGCCTT
>CAJTCL010000067.1 GCA_910575005.1 Lachnospiraceae bacterium
TGTCATGGCAGAAGCTCTATATCCCCATGGCAGATTTTATCCTATCCTCCCTCTCTTCTTCCTCCCTCTCTTTTTCCCAGAATAATATCATAAAACTCTCTCTCCTCCCTCCCCACATCACCCCCATATCTCCTTCTTCTCTCCCTCCTTCCTCTCTCTTTTTCTCTCTCCAGAAACAGAAACACCCCCCCCAGAACCCCAGCCTTTCCAATAGAATGGAAGAAAGAAAAAAAGAAAAAGAAGAATATCTGCCTTGCCTTGAGCATGAGATTTTTAAGACAGGCTTAGGGGAATGGAAGGAAAGGAAAAAGGAAGAAAGAAAGGAAGAAAAGAATCCTCTTTTCCATCCCCAGAATGGTGTCCTTCCTCTCTCCTGGGAAAAGAAAGAAATCCCCAGAACCCCAGTGTTTTCAAGGGAAAAGGAGGAAAAAAGAAAGGGAAAAAGGAAGAAGAAAGGGATGGCTTTAGGATAAGATTTTTAAGAGGGATTCAGGGGAAAAAGGATGGCAGAAAGGAAGGAAAAAGAATGGAAAGAATGCTCTTTTTCAGTCTTTCAGGGGGCTTTTCTCTCTCCAGAAGAAAGAAGAAACCCAGTGGTTTCAAGGGAAGGAGAAGGGAAAGAAGGAAGAGAAAAAAGATGAGGTGATTGGCTTGGAGGATGGGATTTTTAGGGGCAGGTGTCATGGCAGAAGCTCTATATCCCCATGGCAGATTTTATCCTATCCTCCCTCTCTTCTTCCTCCCTCTCTTTTTCCCAGAATAATATCATAAAACTCTCTCTCCTCCCTCCCC
>CAJTCL010000068.1 GCA_910575005.1 Lachnospiraceae bacterium
ATACGCCCCGAAGCATGGGAAACCTTGTCGGCGGCATATTCCGTGGGGGAATTTTCCTCCGCATAATATCCCTGCTCCGCCTTGTCCTTTGTCTTTGCGTAAGCGGATTTCATGCGCCTGCCTGCTATGGCGGCTTTGTCTAAAGTCTTAATCGTTCCTTTGACCGCATCTCTGGTCTTTATATCAGCCATAAA
Organism: Lachnospiraceae bacterium; assembly: GCA_910575005.1. Classification (GTDB taxonomy): domain Bacteria; phylum Bacillota; class Clostridia; order Lachnospirales; family Lachnospiraceae; genus Petralouisia. Next base: position 195 of record CAJTCL010000068.1, read on the forward strand.
ATCCGACCTCCTTTCCCAGAAGATTTGCGGTCATGTCAGTTTACCTTTTTTGCCACGACGACAAGCCTGCCGTTCTGTGCCGAGTATTCGCAGGTGGAGAGGGTAATGAGCCTGTCGCCGTATTGGGCTGTCACGCCCGTATCATACAAGGCAAGCTCCTTGCACTTCCCGACAAAGGCATCAAATTCTTTTTCATTCTCCGCATTGACAAAATCATAGTAGCGGTAGCCCTGTGAGCTGTACGCCACGGTCTTAAACACGGCAATGATTTCATACTGCGCCTGCTCCGTGAGGGTGTCAAACTGAATGGTCTTATGCTTCTCATAAAAGTTCTTGGATTTATAATCTTCCAATGCCCCGAACATCCTGCCGCCTTTGATGTGGTGTCCGTAGATAACCAGATTGTCGCTTGTTAGGATGTCGCAGTCCTCTTGGATATACGGCACGCCTAAGTCGCTGTATTCCTTTTCAAAGCTGTG
>CAJTCL010000069.1 GCA_910575005.1 Lachnospiraceae bacterium
CAGGTAACCTTCCAGTGTTTCAATGCTCTTTTGCAGCGCAGATTTTCTCTTGCCTATTCCATGTACAAACGCAATGTTTTCCTCCTGTTTTAATGCATACAGTTTTTTGCGCAACCGTTTTACATGTTTCATTTTGACGGTATCTCCATGGACAATCCGAATCCCGTAAAGCTGCTCACATTCGGCAATGAGGCCAGCGATTTTTATCAACATTTTTCCCTGGTTTCTTGTGACAGCCTTTTTCCAAACAAATGTATATCTATTGGCGCAAGCCTCGATTTTTGTGCCATCAATAAAAATCGTTTCCCCTGAGATTTCCCCGAGATCATAAAGAAGGTGGGACATTTCAGCGGGAATGCGTTTCGCGCATGGAGCAAAATGAATGCTACGAAACCGTGCAAAAGTGGCGTGGTCACAAACTGGCTTTCCTTCTAAAAGATACATAAAGTTAATATCCCGCTTACAGTTAAGCTCCATAGAGCGGGAGGAATAGTCACCATTCATGTATGAGTACAAAACAATCTTCAGGAGAGTTCTTGGAGAAAACGTATTTATTCTTTTGTAAGTAGGATATAAATCAGTTAAATCCATGACCTCCACAAACTGACTCAGTAATCGCACAGAATCATCTACCAGAATAATTGTTTCTAAA
>CAJTCL010000070.1 GCA_910575005.1 Lachnospiraceae bacterium
ATTCCCCTAAGCCTGTCTTAAAAATCTCATGCTCAAGGCAAGGCAGATATTCTTCTTTTTCTTTTTTTCTTTCTTCCATTCTATTGGAAAGGCTGGGGTTCTGGGGGGGGGTGTTTCTGTTTCTGGAGAGAGAAAAAGAGAGAGGAAGGAGGGAGAGAAGAAGGAGATATGGGGGTGATGTGGGGAGGGAGGAGAGAGAGTTTTATGATATTATTCTGGGAAAAAGAGAGGGAGGAAGAAGAGAGGGAGGATAGGATAAAATCTGCCATGGGGATATAGAGCTTCTGCCATGACACATTCTTGTCACAGCAGAAGCTCCATATCCTGCTGGCAGATTATAATTTATCCTGACAGGGCAACAAAAAACAGAATAAAAGAGTAAACAGAGGACCTTGTAAGACACCCATCTTTCAAGGTCTTCTTCTTTCTTTTCTTCCTTCTTTCCATTCCTCTAGCCTGCTGTCACAGCAGAAGCTCCATATCCTGCTGGCAGATTATAATTTATCCTGACAGGGCAACAAAAAACAGAATAAAAGAGTAAACAGAGGACCTTGTAAGACACCCATCTTTCAAGGTCTTCTTCTTTCTTTTCTTCCTTCTTTCCATTCCTCTAGCCTGC
>CAJTCL010000071.1 GCA_910575005.1 Lachnospiraceae bacterium
CAATTGTAAAGAAAATCCGTCAGAAACGTGCGGACTATGTACTGGCGCTAAAGGCAAACCAGGGGAAGTTACTGGAGGATGTCAGTCTGTATTTTTCAGAGGATAAATTTTTGAAAAAATGCGCCTATAAAAAAACAGTAGAAAAAGCAAGAGGGAAGGCAGAAAAGAGGGAATACTGGCAGACAGAGGACATTTCATGGCTAAGCCAGAAAAAAGAGTGGGCGGGGCTAAAGACAGTGATCCTGACACGTAACACAGTAACGGGAGAGGAAGGAAAAGTAAGCATAGAGGAAAGGTATTTTATAAGCAGCCTGCCAGCAGGGATTGAGGAGGCGGCACGTGCAGTGCGTGGACATTGGATGGTGGAAAGTTACCATTGGCATTTGGATGTGACGTTTCGTGAGGACGAGAATCATACGATAGAGAAACAGGCAGCCTATAACTTGAATATCATGAGGAAACTGTCAATGAATATATTAAAGTTGATAGAAGTAGGGAATAAGTCTTTAAGCCTAAAAAAGAAACGGTATGCAATCGGTACGAATCCAGAAAAACATCTGGAGCAGATTATAAATTTATAAAAATTTATTAGTTGTATGGATTT
>CAJTCL010000072.1 GCA_910575005.1 Lachnospiraceae bacterium
TTTGAGGACTTTTGGTCAGTGTACCCAAACAAGCAGTGGCGTTATCTGGAAATAAACAGGAGGAGTTATCAGAACAGGCGGAGTATGGGATAAAACCAGGGGAAGAAGAGTTGGTTGGGGATGATGGACAGTGGTGGAAGTATGAACCAAATGGCTGGGAAGGGTAAGCATGTGTGAAAGAAAAAAGCCTTGCTGCTGCAACAGAAGGCTTTTGAGGGATAGGGTTCTTAGGTCATTCATAGATAAATCCATGATAAGGGGGATGGCAAGGCATGTCAAACGAAGAACTTGTGGAACAGATACAAAAGGGGATCGACATTACCATCAACCAGGAAAGGCTCTGGAAGCAAAATAAAGGCTTTATACCTATATGGTGCGTATTCCAGAGTACCTTAAAACCAGAATGAGAAAGTTCGCAGCGTTCAAAAGGGAATATTGGGAGGAATACCACCAGGAACCACAGCCAGAGGAAATACAAAGGGCCTTGCATATTTCCTACCGTTCCCTCTGCCATCTG
>CAJTCL010000073.1 GCA_910575005.1 Lachnospiraceae bacterium
TCTATAATCCCCCACTTCTCACAGTTGGTTGTACCATCAAATTTCATTCCATTCATAGCCACCTTATCCAGTATGTACCGGTAGCAGCGCTCATTGTCTGACAGCTCACTGCGGTCAATTAAGACTTTTTTCGCCTCTTCGATTGAGATATACTGCCCGTCTTGGAACAGTGTATCTGTGGCGATTTGGTCAGCCGTCAGGATGATGGCCAGCGATAGGCTCTGCTTCTGCATTTTTTCTTCGTCATAAAGCTGCTCCTGATACTTTTCTTGAATCTCCCTGACCGCATCCTCACCCATTTCCTCTATGGCTTTCACGAACTCTTTCCCTGCAAACCCATAATTCTTTTTGATAATCTCTGCCGTTCTTTGTGGTTCTTGGTATACTTTTTCCCCGCACTCGATTTCCAGGATCCGGTTGACTGCGCCTCCCTGCGCCACATATGACACCAGCGGACGTTCCCCGTTTGTTAAAATCGCATTCCTCCACCTGTTTTCCCG
>CAJTCL010000074.1 GCA_910575005.1 Lachnospiraceae bacterium
ATGAAAGCGAATGAAGTTTTGAAACTTTTAAGAATAACCCGTCCTACATTGACTAAGTATGTGAAAGAGGGTTTGATTAAAGTTGAAAAATTACCAAATGGCAGATACGAATATGACTCTGAAAGCGTATATTCTTTTTTAAATAAGGATATGAAACGTAAAACATATATTTATGCAAGAGTGTCTACATCAAAACAAAAACCCGACCTCAATAATCAAATAGAACTTTTGAAACAATTTTGCTTTACTAACGGATATACTATTTCAGGAATTTATTCGGATATTGCAAGTGGGATAAGTTTTGAAAAGCGTAATGACTTTTTCAAAATGCTTGACGATATTATTGATAATGAAGTGGAACGTGTTGTTATTACTTATAAAGACAGACTTTCAAGAATAGGTTTTGACTTGTTCTATCATCTATTTCAAAAATACAACTGCGAAATTGTGATAATGAGTGAAGTAGGTTCAGAAAAACTTGAT
>CAJTCL010000075.1 GCA_910575005.1 Lachnospiraceae bacterium
TTATTTCAGTACGCAAATTAGTCCTGCTGCAAAAATCAAGACACCACATAAGAATACAGACATCCAGACAAAGATATATATAGGTTCGGATGATGTAACTATCTTTCTGGATGCTATATCAGGACACAGATTAGAAGTTGCGTTTCTGCTAGCACTGTACTATGGATTGCGAAGGGAAGAAATTTTAGGTTTAAAATGGAATGCTATACACGAAGATGGAAAGCTATATATTCAACATACTGTATCAAGAGTAAAATCTACAATTGCAAAAGATAGAACAAAGACAGATGCAAGCCAACGAAACTACCCTATCCCTGATAAGATTCGTGACAAACTAAGCAAAATTCGTGACAAAATATTTTTCAGGACAAAAATAAAAATAGCTTAAACACTCTGCAAATTCAGAGTTTCAGCTATTTTTATGCCCCTGCCAAGGACTCGATGCGACAGGATTTGAACCTGCGACCTCTGCGTCCCGAAC
>CAJTCL010000076.1 GCA_910575005.1 Lachnospiraceae bacterium
AACAAAAATTGTTTTGGTGTTGATGTTAAACTTGATGACAGAATCAGGGTAAGACCAAAATTAACAAGATATTTTATCCGTAAAATTAATCAGCTTGCTACGGAATTGAATTGATAATAACAAATAAGGGTTAAACACTAAACAAAATAATTAGAAATTAAAATCAAAAACAGAAAGGATAACATAAACCATGTTATTTCTTAGAAAACTTTATAGGGCAACGGATTAAACAATGACGATTAGAATTTGACAGAACACTACTAATAACCCCCCTTCTTCGTTCTATATTTCATTAAAAATCTTTTCAGAATCCCTATTATTTATGAATGGTGAAAGGTTATTGAATGAGCCAAAAGCCAAAAATCCAATGAATCAATCATGCTTACAACTGAATAAAGACAGGTTTTATTTGTGTGCGCAAAATTGGATATGCATACGTTTATTAGTTACGCTCTTTTGTGTGCAAAAGTTATAAAT
>CAJTCL010000077.1 GCA_910575005.1 Lachnospiraceae bacterium
TCATACTTATGCGGTACGTTTCCACATGTAGCAAGTAATATAGGGCGGCAGGTTGTTATGCCCAACACCACTTCCAGTACTGCCAGTAGTTGAGGCTGGGATAGTTACTGTATGGCTGTGATCTCCATTTTCCAATAAAAATCCGCTCACTGTATTATCACCGCCTTTCACTATCCTATTTTTAGAGGAAGTTCCAGAAGCGATATCTTGATTTGAATGTCCACTATGTGTATGTTTTCCATTGGTACTTGTAGTCACAGTTTGTGCCTTTACAGAGTGCGTATGGGACGGCATTTCTGCAGTGGTTATAACATGTGTCTTTTCTCCACCAACTTTTTCCACTGAATTAAATTCCGTCTCCGATTCATTCACACTTACCAAAGCCCTACCATTTCCCCAACGTACCCATGTACCTCCAAACAACGTTCCTGGATTTGTTGAATTGACACTCATGTAAATGGAACC
>CAJTCL010000078.1 GCA_910575005.1 Lachnospiraceae bacterium
GCCACCGCTGCCTGGGCTGTTGTTTTGACTGCTCGAACTCCTGCCGCTTTTAACCAACTCTTTGTCTTTTCACTCATATATTGATTCCTCTCTTTCCTTTGGCTCTTCTGACATTTCCAGAAGTGTGTTGTATAGTTTTGTCGCAACATCATTTCCTCCCAGTTTGTGGTAAGATTCATATACTTTTTTCATGGATTCTTTTGCATAGATGGGACAGTATTCCCTGTCCTGATATTTGTTGTAATTGTGTACAATACTTTCCCGCAGAAGACTCTTTACCCCTTCTGCTATTGCTGTGCTTTTCCTCTGCTCTTCTTTTAGACGCTTTCCCACATCCCTGTATAAACATCCAAGAATAGTGGCCACAACTGCAAACATCCATTCCATCCAATTCTGTTGAATAAATTGTAAAACTGGCACAATATCACCTGCTTTCTATTTTGATTTATGG
>CAJTCL010000079.1 GCA_910575005.1 Lachnospiraceae bacterium
TGGCTAACCTATAAGCCATATATGTCCACTGTCAAAACCCCTGGAACCCTTGTAAATTGGGCATTTGAGCCTGCCCACACTGGAAATGTCTCTATATCTAATTAATAAGTAGCCAATGTATAGCTTTTTCCCCTCCATTTCCTTTTCTTTTTCCATAAAAGGATAAAAGGAAGCTGGGGGAATAAGATAAAAAACTTCCATGGGTTGGCAAAGCATTCAGCCTTTCCCATGCCAAGGGGGCATCTTCCAGGGCTGGATGCTGTGCCAGCCCATGGACTTCCCTGCCTTAGGATGTGTGGAGGGGAGCAAAGCTCCCCATTACTGCAAAGTAAAAAACCTTTCTGGCTGTGGAAGGCTGGATGTCCCTGGCTCACCTGTCAGCTTTCTCATGCTGGGGATGTGTCACAGGCTATAGGCTGTGGCAACCCCACACTGCATTGGCTGTTCCA
>CAJTCL010000080.1 GCA_910575005.1 Lachnospiraceae bacterium
ACCAAAAGTCCTCAAACCGTTCTATGCGCGGCAGCCCTTTTCCTTTACTTTCTTTTCCTTTACTTTCTTTTATGTCATTTTTCTTAGATTTACTCTGGTTTTTCTTAGATTTACCCTGGTTTTTCTCGGAAAAACTATAATTTTTTGTTACTTTAATACAAGATGCAGTTTCTTCCTTGTCTAAAAGCCAAATTTCCGCATTCACTTCTATCTGTCTTTTACGCCCTTTGACTGCCTCCTGATAACGTTTTTGTATTCCTGGTGAGGTGATGACCTCTGCCCGCTTCTGTCCGTTGCCATTGGCTAACTCGCATTGTGGTCTGCCATCACCTGCTTTTTGTATTGGTAAGATAGTGTCCGAATTAGCAAGTATGCTTATCTTTGTAAGTAGTGACCGGCTAACTAAGAATGTCATTACCTGTTCTATA
>CAJTCL010000081.1 GCA_910575005.1 Lachnospiraceae bacterium
TGATGCGCTTAGGGGACACACCCGTACCCATCCCGAACACGATGGTTAAGCCTTAAGCGGCCGATGGTACTATACTGGAGACGGTATGGGAGAGCAGGTGGCTGCCGGATCAAACAGAAAACAAGGCATGAGCCTTTTTATATAGAAGAGAAAGCAGGCCTCTTAAGAGGCTGGCAGGGACAGGAGTTAGACTCCATCCCCTGCGGCTGGATTTACCAGTGATCAGAGGGTCTAAGGAATTGGGCATTCTGATGGCTGATAAACAGCCAGAGAGTATATAAGATGTTGCAATTGTTTTATTTGTATCATCTAAATGCTCGTAACAGCACTTAACTACTAAGTTCAGACGGCACAGAGCTTGTCTTCACTAAGGGTTAAGTACGTATCGCACGTAAGATGCTGTCTGCATTGCATTTGACATCATCTA
>CAJTCL010000082.1 GCA_910575005.1 Lachnospiraceae bacterium
AAGAAGCAGGCGGAGCATACACGGTAACTGAAAATAAAAAAACAAGAATAAAGAAAGGAATAATTTATGAATCTGAAAAACTATAAATGTATTCTCTGTACCGCCGCCGCTGTCGTCCTTTTGGGAGCGGCGGTTTTTTGCGGCTTTAAGATTTACAGCCATTACCAGCAGATAGACGAGCAGACCGAAGCCTTTGCGGAGATTGCCGAGGTTGTGGAGAACGCCGAGCCAGAGGAAGAACCGCCAAAAGATAAGGATACGCCCGTCAGCGAGGGCGAGGATATATTGGCAAAATACAAGGAACTGTATTTGCAGAATGAGGATATGGTCGGGTGGATTGCCATTGACGGAACAGGCATCAACTACCCCGTCATGCAGAGCAAGAACAATCCCAACTTCTATCTGAA
>CAJTCL010000083.1 GCA_910575005.1 Lachnospiraceae bacterium
ATGATGTCAAATGCAATGCAGACAGCATCTTACGTGCGATACGTACTTAACCCTTAGTGAAGACAAGCTCTGTGCCGTCTGAACTTAGTAGTTAAGTGCTGTTACGAGCACTTAGATAATGTCAAATAAAACAATGACAACATCTTACGTGCAATGAGTACTTTCATACTCAAGTGGAGACGGAGAGATTCGAACTCTTGACCCCCTGCTTGCAAGGCAGGTGCTCTCCCAACTGAGCTACGCCCCCAGTCAATCAGCAATAAATATGTCTGACTATTTCAATATTTTATTTAATCCGGCAGCCACCTGCTCTCCCATACCGTCTCCAGTATAGTACCATCGGCCGCTTAAGGCTTAACCATCGTGTTCGGGATGGGTACGGGTGTGTCCCCTAAGCGCATCAC
>CAJTCL010000084.1 GCA_910575005.1 Lachnospiraceae bacterium
CCGTGACTTCCTCTCCCTTATCCGTAACTACCAAGGCTTAAAGGAACTGGACGCAACCGTTATAAATGCGCTGATAGAAAAGATACTTGTTTCGGAGCGTGAGAAGTCAGCGGACGGAACGGTTAGGCAGGAAATCAAGATTTACTATAAATTCATCGGCTTTGTCGGTGAATTACATATCACACCCACAAAGCGGTGGACAGCGTTGCCCGCTAAATGCTGTACAGTGTGCGGCGTTGAATACGTCCCTGGCTCTGGCATATCAAAGTATTGTCCCGTTTGCGCCAAGAAGATGCAGAGGGAGAAGTCAAACGAGAGCAAACGCAGGAGCAGGGAGCAGAAACGGATGGCATGTATTGAACTGTCCGCAAAAAATGACCGACTGAT
>CAJTCL010000085.1 GCA_910575005.1 Lachnospiraceae bacterium
ATCTATTGCTAGTGCTTTTCTATATAGTTCTTCTGCTTCTTGGTATTTTTCCTGCTTTTTATAAACATAAGCTAAATTCCTATACGCAAACGCTGTATGTGGATGCTCTTCTCCCAATATCTTTTGACCTATCATTAATGCTTTTGTATATAGTTCTTCTGCTTCTTGGTATTTTTCTTGTTTCACATAAAAATAGCCTAAGTTTATATAATCCTTTGCTGTGTTGGGATGCTCTTCTCCCAATACCTTTTGATCTATTGCTAGTGCTTTTCTATATAGTTCTTCTGCTTCTTGGTATTTTTCCTGCTTTTTATAAACATAAGCTAAATTCCTATACGCAAACGCTGTATGTGGATGCTCTTCTCCCAATATCTTTTGAC
>CAJTCL010000086.1 GCA_910575005.1 Lachnospiraceae bacterium
GTCGGGAATAACAGTTCAGCTCAAGTATTATCACTTATTATTCCGTATTTAAGAGATTTTCGTTAATTCTTAAAAACGTATTATCAAGTATTATTCCCTATTGTAAAAAACAAATTTGTTGTAGATTTGTTGTATTTTCACATTTTTGTTGTATTTACAGTTCTCTAAGCCGCAAGGACTCTTTCCTAAAATACATCAAGTTTTTGTGATAAGTTTCTAATTGCTTCTTTTTTCTTCAAATCAGTGACTTCTGCATAAATATCCATTGTTGTTTCAATGTTCGCATGACCCATCACTGCTTGGATTACTTTTATGTTTGTCTCATTCTCGCAGAACCTGGTACAAAAGGTATGTCTAAGATGATGACAGGAAAAATGCGG
>CAJTCL010000087.1 GCA_910575005.1 Lachnospiraceae bacterium
CAGATGGTTGGCTCTGCAAGATACTATGATGCCAGGGATTTGGTGGATGCCCTTCTGGAAGATGGAAAAAAGTACACCTTTGAAACGGTTGACACACTGATTGAAAATTATAAGAAAGGACAGGTGAAATAATATGGCTTTAGGTGGAGGTAGTTTTACCACACAAAACAAGGAATTGCCAGGTGCGTATATCAATTTTGTATCGGCGGCGTCCGCTTCTGCGACTTTATCTGAACGAGGAATTGCGACAATGCCTCTGGAACTTGACTGGGGAAAAGAAGGGGAGATTTTTGAAATCTCTAATGAGGAGTTCAGGAAGAACAGCCTGAAAATTTTTGGATATAATTTTGACCATGATAAGATGCGTGGGCTGA
>CAJTCL010000088.1 GCA_910575005.1 Lachnospiraceae bacterium
TATACCATACATCACTAAATATTACTAGATAACAAAACAAAAAGGTTGACAAAAAAATAAGCCTATTACAAGACTTAGAGGTACTTTTTTGATTACTGATGTGTCAAACTCCCGGGTATGCAATCGGTACGAATCCAGAAAAACATCTGGAGCAGATTATAAATTTATAAAAATTTATTAGTTGTATGGATTTAGTCGTGAAACACATTCGTGCGTTTGTCGTGAAGAAATACCCACGACAAACGCATGAATGAATAAATTATGAACATTTCATCCATTTTTTGGTATAATCAAAGAAAAAAGGATGGATTTGTTCATGAAAGCACTTTTAGATTATGTAAG
>CAJTCL010000089.1 GCA_910575005.1 Lachnospiraceae bacterium
TCGCAGCGTTCAAAAGGGAATATTGGGAGGAATACCACCAGGAACCACAGCCAGAGGAAATACAAAGGGCCTTGCATATTTCCTACCGTTCCCTCTGCCATCTGGAAAAAACCATGCTAAATATGACGACAAGAAGCCTGGACGAATACATTTCAGAGGATGGGGACACCAGCCTGGTTGACCTGCTTTCCACAGAGGAAAGGATGGACGAGCTGGCCAGCAGCAGTGAATACCATAGGGAACTGCATCAAGAGCTGGAGGAAGCACTATCCATGCTTGACCCAAAAACAGCGCTGGTGATACGCTGTGCATATTATCAGCA